>JAAYAY010000379.1 GCA_012719125.1 Planctomycetaceae bacterium
CATGCGCGCACCATGCGCACAAGTCCAGCACAAAGACACTAAGCATCGTTCGAGGATTGAGTGTCGCACTGTAGGATAGGTTTGCAGTTCCTGCAACCTGTCCAAGGCATGTTGCCAGTCCATCCTGCGACAGTTATTTCTCGAACGATGCTAAACCGCCCCACCTCCACCGACCTGCGTGCCACGGGCGTGCCGCCCGTGCCTCCAGTCCCGGGCAGACGCCCCTGCTCGACAACAAACCGCTCCCCGCTATTGGGCCATGTCGCGCATCTGCGGACGCTTCCCCCGTGAGCCATATCGGTTCGCGTTTCCCGAATTCGAACCACCCCTCTTCGTGGGTGTTCATTTTTCCTCTTGACAGAATACTGTAAATACGTATACTAATAAAATCGTCCCCTCAGGGACACTGCACCAGCCCCAATCGACCGCACCCCCTTATGGGCCAAGAGTACACGAAAATGAATTCTCGCGCAACAATGCCAACAATGATAACTATGAAGCAGCGAATCTGGACAGACTTACCCCCTCTATAGACCTTGACTCAACCCAAGATATTGGCAAAACCGCCCACTCGTTGACCAACTCCTCACGACCCAAGATGAGCGCCTATCAGTGTCGATCAGTGTTCCCCTTCCCTTTTTCCGCGTCGGAACCTCCACCGATCCGGCCAGGTTTTCACCGTCATTTCTCACCACCTCAAGCCGACCACTCAGACAATCGTCCCAACTCCCATAACCACAAACACTTAACGAAAAAACCGCCGAACGCTCACACCCCCATTCTGTATGGTAGTCAAAATGATTCTACGCAGCCGACGACGCCGTAAACCATTACGAAACAACACGATAACGATCGCTGTTCGATGGAGCAATCGATCGACAAGTGCACCAACCGCCAACCCTGCCCGCAACTTTTTTGCAGCACTTTTTCATAACCGGGTGCTCCGAACCTCCACAGGCCCCCCGCTACACATGTAAACTCAACCCGTACGCAACCATTCCACCCCCTGAAAGAACCCGGCCCAACCATGCCTCGCTTCTGGGACTTCTCTCTGCCCACGCAGATCCAATTCGGACGCGGCGGCCTCCGCCGCATCGGCCAGTTCGCCGCCGACCTCGGTTCCTCCGCCTTCCTCGTCGGCTACCAAGACCAAACCGGGCTGGAAGACGCCTACGCCAAGGCCGAGAAGCTCCTCGAAAAGGCCGGCGTGAAGAGCACAACCCTCTACACAATCCCCCCCGATCCGGCCGCCGAACTGGTCGAACAGGGCACCGAGCTGGCTCGCCAGGCCGGCGCCGAACTCGTCGTCGGGCTGGGCGGTGGGAGCGTGATCGATGTCGCCAAAGGAATCGCCGCCCTCACTCGACTCGGCGGCACGCTCTGGGACCATACCGGAGCCAACCCCCAGTCCAAACCGATTCTCGACAGCCTCCCGGTGATCGCCGTACCCACCACCGCCGGCACCGGCAGCGAGGTGAGCAACGTGGCCGTCTTCACCCACCAGCGGGGTGGCTCCGTCGAGGGCGTGCCGATCAAGGACGCCATCTTCGGCCCCGGCCTGTGTGCCAAGTTGGCGCTGGTCGATCCCGACCTGACGGCCGGCTGCCCGCCGGCGCTCACCGCCGCCTGCGGGGCCGACGCCCTGGGGCATGCGATCGAGTCGTGTCTGAGCCGCCGGGCGACGCCGATCGCCTCCGCCCTGGCCTGCCGCGCCGTGCAGTTGATCCTCGACAACCTGCCCGCCGCCGTGGCCGACCCTGCCGATCCCGAACCGCGCGAGCCCCTGGCCCTGGCAGCCGCCATGGCCGGTGCGGCCTTCAGCGCGGCCGGCGTCGTTGTGCCCCATGCCGTCGCCCAGGCCCTCGGCGCCGTCCTCCACCTTCCCCACGGCCTTAGCGTCGCCCACGCCACCCGCGCAGGCCTCGCCTTCAATCGCTCCGCCTGCACCACCCAATACGCCGAGCTTGCCCGGGCCTGCCGGCTCAGCGGCGATGACGAGGAGACCCTTGCCGACCGTTTCGTCGAAACCGTCAACGACCTCCTGGACCGCTGTAACCTGCCGAGAACGCTATCCGTCCCGGCCGACGTTCCGGACGATCTCCTCGAGAAGCTCGTCCGCAATGCCTATGACTGCGCACCAGTGCCGATCACGCTGAATCCGCGGAAAGTCAACGAGGAGGATTTACACGAGCTGTTCAATGAACTCCTTTAACCGTCATTCCCGCCCCCCCATCCGTCATTCCCACGCAGGCGGGAATCCAGAACCAACTCCACTCAGCCGGCCCTTTTTTCGGGAATTCTGCCAAGATTTGCGGAAAGGTAGGGTCATATAGGGAACGGGAGACCCTGTTTCTGCTGCGAGGTGTGCGATGAATTCGGCTGGATTTCAGTTTGGCAGGAAAAGGCCCTGGCTGCTACTCTGCCTCCTGCCGGCACTTCTCACTTCCAACGCCTTTGCGAACGATCCCGATCAAGGCAGACGCCGCTGCGCGTTCGTCACGACGGCCCCTCCGACGATCTCGGCCCTGGTCGAGACAAAGCTGCTTGAAACCGAAACGGTCGATTGGCTGGAACGCAACGAGATCGATCGCATCCTTGCAGAACGGAACCTGGCTGCCTCGTTTGACGTGACGGCCACGCAGCAGCGAATGGCCATGGGGCAACTCCTCCGAGCCGATCTCTTGGTACTGATGCGTTCGCAGGATATCCTGGTGCACGCCGATCGGGATCAGAGTACGAAAGCGGTTCGCATTGATCTTGTCGTCGCCGAGACAACCATGGGGCTGCGGCTTGCGGCCCGAAGCATGGCGTTGTCCGGTGATTTCGAATCTGACGCGGCCAGCCTGGTCGCCGTGATTCATAGGGCGATCGCCAAGCACGGTGAATCGGTCCGAGATCTTTACGCGGTTCCTCCATTCATGTGCCACGATCCGGGCTACGCGAAGGATCACCTGATGGCCGTCTATGCCGAATGGATCGAGCGCTACTTGGCGGCTCAGCCGGGGGTGCTCGTTGTGGAGATGGCCGAGGCGGAAGCGATCGCCCGCGAGTATGAGCTGGCAAGCCCGGCGGATCGAGTGCGGCGGCCTCTGCCGGTTTACGTTCTGGGCGAGTTCCGCCATCAGGGCCACGGAGATTCTCGCCGCGTGGCGATCTCGGTTCGCCTCAAACGGGGCCAGGCCGTCATTGCCGAAATCTCGGCGGAGGTGCCGCCGGCTGAGGTCCCGGCGTGGCTTCAGGGCACGGCGATGCAGGTGTTGCGTCAGAGCGAGAAGACCATCCCGGCCCGCATGGATATGGAGACGGAGTTTCGCGACGTCGTCCGGCGGAGTCGCGACTACCTGGCGTTTGGCGATTTGCGCGAAGCCCATGCGATGGCCGAACTGGCCGTTCTGCTGGCTCCCGATCGGGCCGAGGCGAGAGAACTGGCGATTCGCACTGCGATTCAACTCGTCCGTGGCTTGAAGATGGGCGAGCCCGGAAGCCCGGCAGAGATGCTTCGGCTTCGCCGGCGTGCCCTCCAGCACGTTTTCCAGGCGAGCGAAGCCGGTACGGCCGGCGAGCTTCCTCCGGAGGTCTTCGAGATCGCCCTTGCCTCGATTCAATTAATCGACTCATTGCGCACCGTGCCCAGGGAGCTCATTCCGGATCTGCTTGAATATCGGCGAGAGGTCCGCCGCACGGCATTCAAGCTGGCCCGCCGGTTTGCCGAGGCAGACGACTGGCGGCGCAGCGAGGTTTGCCTGTTCGGCGCGCTGGAACACACGCCTCGTGACGAGGCGGTGGATGAGAAACTCGCGTTCTACAGGGGTTTTCGAGACAGGATGGATCGGCAATTCAAGGCCCGGCTACTTCACTGCCAGTACGCCTCGCCGCCCGAGGAGGTCCGTCGGTTCTGGAACCGGACGCTGGCGTTGGAAAACCTCGACCCGGTGGTTGAGGGGATCATCGAGAAGTACCAGGCGGCGGCTGCCCATTGGGACCTGGAATGCGTGCGGGTCGATCCAGAGATACCGGCTCCGCACGCCTCTGCTGCGAACGGCCGACTACTCGCTTCGCGTCTTTCCTTCAAACCCATTAGGCTCATTCGCGACGACACAGGTGAGAAGCTTGAAGAACAGCATGTTCTCGTCCAGCCAATCATGCTGGACGACGGAACGGACGTCCTGTGGACTCAGTTCGGACCCGTTTGCCATGTCACACGGCCGGGGCACGTGGAAGTCCTCTGGGATCGGAGGCAGGTCACGAGCCGGCGCACCGGCCGGCAGGCATACACGCAACATCACGTGGAGAGTGACGGACACTACCTCTGGATAGTGCATACGATTGACGGGGATTGCACGGAGCTTCACGTTGTCGAACCGTCGTCGGGCCGCTCGTGGCTGATCTCGGAACAGCACGGACTGCCGTCGATCATCCATACCACCAGACCCAGTGATGATGGCATGCCGCTCATGCGCGTCATTCCCCTCGGCCGGAAGCAGGTCATCGTGGTCGCCAGCCAGGGCGACACGTGGTTGGCTCATGTCCGGTTCGACCCGGGCGGAGATCACAAGGTCAACGTGTTTCACACGGCTCGCAACCGGCGCAAGCCTCGGGGTCGCGGAGAAACGGGGCCGGACGAGTCGTGGCGGGACCCGCACCAGCGGTTTACCTGCTGGGGACGCGACGGGTGGGCGATTCTCGGCTCGGCTGAAAGGCAGATCGTCGTTCTACGCGACTTGAACGAGCCGCTCACCCGGCATCCGCTGGTCGTGGATCCCGCCAACCTGTCGGTCTCCGTTGTGGAAAGAAACTGGGAACCCGCTCGGCGCGTCGGGGGCTATTATCTTCGGCCCGACGGAGACACATTTGAACTCGTCCACCAAGATGATCCGCAGCAGACTCCTCGACGGATCGTTTCCCCGATTCACAGCGGTGAGTTGGTGATCGACGGTGATACGTTTCACGTCGCCGGACTCCAGTGGACAAGTGGCAGTCTTTCCACCGGGCAGACACAGTCGTTTGGCGACACCCCATGGGAAGCAGGCGGCAACATTCGGTTCCCCGAGCCGGGTGAACCGCCCACGAGAGAACCGCGTTTGCAGACCATCGGGATGACCAATCTCCATGGCTTGATCGTTTCCTGCCAGGTCAAGATCAGCGGGTGCGACTCCTATGACCGCTTTCTTTCCGAGGTCGTCTTCGATGGTTCGGGAATGCCGCCCGAGGACGCCTTTCTATTGCCGATTGCGCCCCCCGAATCGGAGACCTTGCTCCATCCGTTTGGTCGCCCCGATTCTTCCGACTCGTCCAGCCAACTGTTCATGGGAAACGTTTGGCGTGGATTTGGGCCCGCAAATGTCACGGACCTCCACTACTCGCCGGACGGACAGTTCGTGGCCACCACCCATGAAACTCCCAAGCGTAGCGTGCGACTATGGGAGGCCGTGAGCGGCAACCACGTGGCAGACCTGCTGGATCATCCGCCGGGTGCTTTGAGAGCCCGATTCAGTCCCGCGGGGAAGTACTTCGCCGTGGTCGGCGACGACCTCTTGATCGTCTGGTCGACCGTCAGCAAGCAGGTCGTGCGGCGTCTGCCGGGCAGCACGACGCACCTTGCCGAGATCGCATTCTCGGGAGACGACTCGATACTGGCTGTGTGGCGTTACACGCGGCAGAGAGGCGGGCAGGGGCACATTCGCATCTGGAATACGTCGAACTGGGATGAGATCCGAGCGATGAAGGTGCAGGACCAGTTGCACTGGATGATGATATCCCCCGACAATGCAACGATCCTGTTTGGTACTCCGTGGGCAACCAGGTACGCTCGCATCATACTCCCGGCAGAGCCGACTATCGACGACCGGAGGATTCACTGGAGCACGACGCCGACTGGCGTGTGCGGTTTCCTGCCCGGCGGGGAGACGCTCTGTGCAGAACCGGTGAGTCACGCCCTGATCGCCTGGGACTATCGCACACGCCGTTATCGCGCCCTGTGGGACTGCCTTCAGGGAGATCCCATCGCCCTATCGCCCGATGGCCGGCGCGTCGCCATTGATACGCATCAACGGGTTTCCGTGCGGGATATCGAGACGAGAAAGGAACTCCTGTCCACGTGGAGCCACGGCCCTGGCGGATGGATGTTTTCGCCGGACGGCAAGTGGCTTGTCACCGGGAGAGAATCTGTGAGCCGAGCGGCCATTCCGGAGTAGGCCTTTGTCTGCAAACAGTCGGAGGAATCCCTCAACCGTCATTCCCACGCAGGCGGGAATCCAGTGCCGTTTGCAGGGTCTCTGGATTCCCGCCTTCGGGGGAACGAGCGACGGGACGGCACCAGGTGTGAAATCAGCCATGTGGTTGTAGGTCGAGAATGTGGGCGTCCGGAACTCGGCCCTCAATCACCAGCCGTACCAGATTGAGCCACCGCCCGCAACGATCCAGGATCGCACTGTCGGCCGTGGCAACGATCTCGGTCGCGCCCGCCAGCAGCGGATCCGGATCGGCCACCAACTCCGCCGTCCACGGCCAGCCGTGTTCGGCAGCCACCTCCTCGATGATCTGCTTGAGCCGCCCGCTGTTCGAAACGGGACGATCGAGCAGCCAGCGGACCTGCGACGGCGCAAGTTGCTCAATCACTTCGCCGATGTGCCCGAGGGCGGGCCGCGTTTCCGCCACCTTTCGATAGCTGCCGTGCATGCTGGCCATGTCGCGCAGCGTCCCGTCCGACGCCGCCAGCAGAACCGCGCCCGCCAGGGCGGCCTCCACCGTGGTGAGCACATTGTAACCGTCGAGCCAGAGCGTGCGCCCCTTCACCGTCTGCAGTTCCACTCGCCGTGCTTGCCGGTTGGCGGCCTGCTCGGCCGAGCAAACGCATCGAGCCACCGCGGTTCGCTGCCTGGCGGCCAACTGGTAGCGATCTCCGACCAGTTTGAACGACGAGGTCGGCGCATAGCCGCGATCCAGCAGCCAGGCGAGGTCGCTCGCGGCCGCACGGAGCCTTCCCACCGCCACTGGCGCAAACAGCACGGCATCTTCAGGATGAGGGCCGCGATGTGTTCGGCGATCGGGCATAGAAAGCTACCGCCGGTACGTGCCTACCAGTTCCGTCTCTGCCAGGATGTGCCCGGCCATGGCCTGCAGCAGAGCCGCCTTGGTCAGGCCCGGTTTGACCTTGAGCGGCCCGTCGAGGGCGTAGAGCGTGAAGTGGTAATGGTGCGTGCCGTGGCCGGGCGGAGGGGCCGGACCGCGGTAACCGATCGTCCGCCCGGAAGGCCAGGAGTTCGCCCCTTGCAGGACGCCGGGGATGGCCTGAGGAGTCTGCACCGGCTCCACATTCTCCGGCAAGCCGGCTTGATCGGCGGGAATCTTGTAGATCACCCAGTGCACCCACGGCTCGGCCGTCGGGGCGTCGGGATCGTCGCAAATCAACGCCAGCTCGGCCGTGCCCGCCGGCGGCGCCAACCACTCCAGCGGCGGCGAAACGTCGGCCCCGTCGCCCGAGTGCTTTTTCGGGATCGCTTGCCCCGATTCGAACGCGCTACTGCGGATCTGGAACGTCATCGGTATACCTCCCTTCACCAGAGACGCCCGTCTCGTTCCTATCGGCGACGATGGGCTCCTCCTGAGAAAACGGGTCCACGATTTCCGTTTGGGCGGCAAACGGGCTGCAAGCAACCGGTCGACCGGAGAAGATCGCCATCAAGATCAGAATCCAGCAGACGACGTCGACACATGTAGAGATGAGTCCAATGAACGTGAACAGCCAACCGACAGAACTTATCGCGAATCGTCCGGAGTTCATACCGGCGATCACGGTCATTTGGACGGTTTGTGCGAGGAGCATTGTCACGATGAAGCCCGACATCGCCGCCGTGGCTAGAATGGCCGGTTTCCGATAACTACGCAGCCGGCGCACCGCCATACTCAGACCAATGCTCCAGACGACCACTCGTGGTACCGAGTAAATGAAGAGACGCGCACTCGCCGACAATAGTTCCCACGCGGATATACCCAGGAACCGGCTGATGCCGAGAAAGACCGACAAAGCGAGCGCGAATACCGTGGTCAGGATGAACAGGGCCGCAAGACTGAACTGGAGGGCTGGTCGGTTCATGGGTTGGTACCGGAGAGGCGGCGGGCTCCAACCGCCGCTCGGTTGGGGCAGCTCTGGACAGGCATCCTACCAGCACGAAGACCCGGCCACAATCATCACCCCTCAAGATCGTCCCAATCGTTAAGTTGAACCCCTTTGGTACGCTTCCAGTAAGCGTCTCATTTTGCCCCACGCAACGATTATGCCTGCAAGGCAGAACTTCCTCAGATTGCCCAATCGGGAATTCCGATGGAAGTTCACGTGCAAGGCCGTGCCTTGGCGTCGGGACAATCTGGGCGAGGTGAGTCATGTCAACCTTGAGCAACATACTGCTAGACAAAGAGATCCTCCTCGAGAGCGGCACCAACGAACTGGAAGTGCTCGTCTTCAAGGTGGCAAACTTCACCTTCGGTATCAACGTTGCCAAGGTCCGCGAAGTGCTGCCCACCGCCGCGATCACTTCCCTGCCGAAAGCACATCCCTCGATACGCGGCGTGTTCAAGTTGCGCAATCAGGTGATCCCCTGTGTCTCGCTGGTCGACCACCTCGGAATCACCCCCAATTCCGACTTGAGCGAGTCGACGATGATTCTGACCGACTTGAACCAGCAGCAGACGGCCTTCCTGGTCGACGAAGTCGAACGAATTCACCGGTTGAGTTGGAAGAACATCCTGGCGGTGCCGGCCCTGGACGACCTGGCCGGTACGCCCGTGACGGCCCTGGCTCGTTGCGACGAACGTCTGATCGTCATGCTCGATTTCGAGAAGATTCTGGACGACGTGACCGAGCAGTTCTTCCGCACGGACGAAGTCGCCAACCCGATGGGCCTGCCCCGCGAGAAGCTCCATCTCCTGCTGGCCGAAGATTCTCCCACTGTCCGCCAGGCGATCGGGTCGACCCTTTCAGCCAGCGGTTACCGCAACGTGACGTTCTTCGAAAACGGCGCCGACGCCTGGGGCTGGATCTCCCGGAGGATTGAAGAGACCGGACGCGTGGAAGACGTGGGCGACCTGCTGATCTGCGACGTCGAGATGCCGCAGGTCGACGGCTTCCACCTCACCAGGCAGATGAAGCAGCATCCGGTCCTGAAGCAGATTCCCGTGCTGCTCTATTCCTCGATCATCACCCCCGACAATCGCAAGAAGGGCAACGCCGTCGGTGCCGACGCCCAGGTGGCAAAACCCGAACTGACCGAAGTGGTTCGGTTGGCCGACGAATTGATCACGGCCGCCCAACGCGAGGTCCGCGCATCGGCCCTGAAAGAAATCGCGGCGGTCACCCAAGCGCCGGTAGCCGCCCCGCCCGCCCCGAACCGGACCGCCGGTGCCCGCGCCGCCGCCCCGGCAGCCTCCGTCAAGAAACCACCTTCTCCAACGTCTCCGAAGAAACCGTCCAACTCTCAGACTACCAGCTCGGTCGCAGGGCCGCTCGTGGATCAGTGCGAACCGGAACCGCCCACGGTGCCGGCGGCCGAGCTTCTTACAGATGAGGCCCTCCCCCCGAGGAACGTGGACGCGAGCCTCTGGCGCACCTTTCATCACGAGTTGACCGAACGGACTCGTACGCTTGCCGACCTCCTCCGCCAAGCGTCGTCCCAGGAACGTCGCGATGAACAGGCACGCCAGTTGGCTCGGGTTCTCCACACCGTCAAGTCGGCCTCCATGGTGGTTCCCCTCGATCCCGTCACTCGTTGCACCCACGTGGCGGAAAGCCTGGTTGAGAAGTGGCGTTCCACTGACGGCACTCCTCTTCAGCAGTTGCTTGGGACCTACGTGGGCTGGCTGAAAGCCCTCGTCGGTGCAGCCGATCAGATCGACGCGGTCCTGGAGCGTGCCGACGAACTGGAGCGTGAAATGAACGCGACGCTCGACGCGTAGAGTCGTGTTGGGGGACCGGCAATTCGCCCTCGCCACACGAATCAATCGAGCAAGGAGCGATCTTCGGTCTTCCGCCGTCGGCGTCTTGTCGCCCGGCCTCTCACGAAGCCCCCTTTTCTGGAACGGGCCTCTTCCTGGGCCAACTGCAATGGTGGGGGAGGGTTCCGCGGAAACCACCCTGCGCAATCTGCTGATTGTCTGGACCAAGGCGTCGAATTCGTCGACCTGAAACATCACAAGATGATGGACTTGCGAGGCATTGCGGCTTTCCCTCTGCCGGGGCAGAACTCGCTCGATCAGTGGGTGGTCACTCTCTGGACGTCCTTCTATACTGTCGCTGGCGGGCGTTGCCACTTCGGACGAGTCGCGCTTTTAGCATCGGTGACACACCTCTACCACGATCTCGGCCGCCGCGGCGTTCGCAGCTTGGCGTTGAGCCAGTGTACGTCTCTGTTTCAGATCGGTTTGATCCGTCGCGTCGGGATTGTCTCAACTGCAACGACTTCCGCAAACCAAAGAACTCAGTTGCGAAGGAGGTTGTCATGCCGGCCAAGAAGCTCAAACGGTTCCTGGACGAGAACCACGTCCGTTACGTCTCCATTCGCCATTCGCCGGCCTACACGGCCCAGGAGACGGCCGCCTCGGCCCACATCCCGGGGCGAGAACTGGCCAAGACGGTCATGCTTTTCGTCGACGGGGAAATGGCCATGGCCGTCCTCCCCTCAACCCGCATGCTCGACCTGGAACTGCTGCGCCATCAGGTCGATGCCGAGTCGGTCACCCTGGCCACCGAGAACCAGTTCAAGGATCGTTTTCCCGATTGCGAAGCGGGCGCCATGCCGCCTTTCGGGAACCTCTATCAGATTCCCGTTTACGTCGACCGCAGCCTGACCCTCGATGACCAGATCGCCTTCAACGCCGGTTCCCACGCCGAGTTGATCCAGATGGCCTTCGAGGATTTCGAGAACCTGGTCCACCCGATCGTGGCCGAGTTCGCCTACATGTCGAGGGCGCGGGTGTAGCCTGTTGAAGCAAATTGGGCTTTCGGATCAAGGTGCGACGCCGATGTCGGAGAGGTCGTCCAGTTTGCCGCCGTTGTCGACCAGGTCGCGGCCGACGGAATAGACGACCCAGCCTTGCGAGGTCGGTTTGACACGCAGGGGTTGTGAATTGAAGGGGTCGATGGTTGCGTCCTTCGGCAGTCCGAAATCGGTCAGGTCCGCAGGAGCCGGAGCGTCGGGGTCGTCGCGAGTGACGATTGCCATAAGAACGCGAATGGCTCGCATTCTCGCACGGGTGCGCTCGAAAGCGTCGCGTGTGGCCTCCAACGTGGGTTGGACCAACATGGCGAATCGATAATCCGGCGCGTTTGATTGAGGCGGGATCAACGTCCCCTGATGAGCAGAATACGGTGCGGGAGCTGTTCGAATGTTGGCTTCGATAAGTTCAAGATAATTGAGTAAATTTGGGGCACGTCGAAGCAGCGGTATGCCAATCGGCCGAGGGCCCTGCCGGATGCATGCGATACCGTAGGCCCGCTCCCCTTTGAGGGCGTCTACGTATTCGCCAACCAAATCGGCCCGCGCAAACTCCTCGTGCAGCAGACGTTGAGTCTCTTCCGAAACGGGATTGCCACGAAGCCCGCGATTTGCCACGTCAACTGCGGTGGAGCGGAGTCCCAGAGACCCGAGAAAGAAGACCAATGCCCGGTCGCGATTGAAGTGCGAACCCAACTTCAGAATCGGAATAGCGACTCGGGCGGCCTCATCCCAGCGATTGTGAGCACGTTGCACCGCGGCATGGAGCACCAGGACGTGGACAACCTCCCGGTGTGCCGCAAAGTCGTCACCCAGTTTCTCCATGAGTGATGGAGGTGACTTCGAGTAGTCCACGTTCCAATCGTAGCCGTCGAGGGCAACGGCCTCTTGGATGATCGGGAGGATGTCGGGATGGGCGGCGAAAGCGGCTCCCATCCCTTCAAGTTGGACGTCGGTCAGGTTCTCGATCGCGTCGTCTTCGTCGTCGCACACGCGATCCACCTCGCGATTGAAGGCGCGAACGTCGTCACGAATAGTGCGCATGACGATAGCGGCGTCTCGATCTTGTGGGAGGGGAGGAGGAGCCAGATCTGCAATGAAGATCGGATCTCCCGCTGACTGAATGTTTGCCAGTTCCCGGTTCAGACGCTTGTCATTAATGTAAATTCGGACAGCGAGGTAGAGGAGGAAGGCCACGAATAGAGTTGCCAAGGCGAGGGAAGTCCGAACAATCGTCCTTTTCCACATACGACAGTACCTCCCGTACAGGATACTCCTTCTCGTATTGCTTCAGTTGCTCGCTGCTTACGACGCCCGATTCGAGCAGCTTGACCATTTCTTCACCAGACAACAAGAACAACCCCATGGCGTACTCGTGGGTCATCTCGGCGGTAGCCGGATTGGGCGAAGCTCCGACGGGTTGGACGAAGCCGAGTTTGCCATCGGCGTGCAGGTGGCGGCAGAGTCCGCCCCAGGCTCGCATGACGATGGGCAGGTACTTCTCCCGATCGAGCAGGCCGGTGTTGACGCCCCAGGCCATGGCGTAGCAGAAGAAGGCCGTGCCGCTGGTCTCGGGATTGGGGCAGTCGTTGGGATCGTCGAGATTGGCCCGCCACAGACCGTCCGGCCCCTGACGTTCGGCGATGGAGGCCGACATCTCCCGGAACAGATCGACGTAGCGCTCGTAATGATCGTTGTCTTTCGGCAGGTACTGAAGAATGCGGGGCAAGCCGCCCAGCACCCAGCCGTTGCCGCGAGACCAGAAGACCTTTCGGCCGTTGGGGCTGGCGGCATCGAAGTACTTGGCGTCGCGATAGAAGAGCTTGTACTCCTTGTCGTAGAGCAGATCGGTTACCGCCCAGTAGACCTCGTTCAGGTAGTCGAAGTACTTCGGATCGCCCGTGGCCTTGCCGAGCATGGCGAGGGTGGGTGGGCCGACGTAGAGGGTGTCGCAATAGTACCAACCTTTGGTGGGCGGCTCGCCGCCGTGGATGGTCTCGATCCGGGAATCGACGTAGGCCTTGATCTTCTCGATCTTTTTCGGGTCGGGATCAAGGAAATAGAGTTCCAGATAGGTCTGGCCGCAGGTCTTCTTATTGGCCCGCTCCCGTTCATCTCCCTCGGCCCACTCGTGTTTCTCGGCCCAGGCGAGGGCTTGCCGGAGGATCTCGGGGTCGCCGGTGGTGCGGTAGAGGCCCATCACGCCCGTGTAGTAGGTGGCGCGGATCCAGTTGCGGTCGGTTTCCTTCCACGGATGGGCAAGTTGATAGTCGCGGACCGCCCACATCCGCCGGACGATTCCGTTCTTCGTGTAGACGTCGACCGGTTCGGCCGACTGGACGGCGGCGGGAATCACCAACAGGAGGCACAAAGCAGCAGGGACTCGCATGGGGGCAAACCTTTCGAGAAAGCCTTCCGGCGTGGGGTTCAGAGCTGTCGCGTCTTCTGCAACGATCGTAGAACACAAGTGGTTCTGATGCAACGAGTTAATCCAATCGTGAGGGAACAGGCAGGCTGCCAGGCCGGTGTGGCTTTTCGGTCCGGCGGCAAGGCGGTAAACTCAAAGATTCCATTTCACGAGATGCAACAGCCCAAGCCTTGACAGGAGCTGAGAGACCCATGGCGAAGAAAACCATTGCCGACGTTGACGTGGCCGGAAAGACCGTTCTGATGCGGGTCGATTTCAACGTGCCGCTCGACGCCGATCTGAACGTGACCGACGATCGCCGCGTGCGGATGGCCCTGCCGTCGATCAAGTCGGTGATCGATCGGGGCGGCAAGCTGATCCTGATGAGCCATCTGGGACGCCCGGAAGGCGGCCCCGGCGACGAGAAATACAGCATGAAACCGGCCGCGGCGAAGCTGGCCGAGCTGCTTGGCAAGGACGTGGCCTTCGCCAAGGACACCGTGGGAGACGACGCCAAGGCCAAGGCGGCCGCTCTCAAGGACGGCGAGGTGCTCGTCCTGGAGAACCTCCGTTTCAGCAAGGGCGAAAAGAAGGGCGACCCCGAATTCGCGGCCAAGTTGGCGGCCATGGCCGACGTTTACTGCAACGACGCTTTCGGCACCTGCCACCGGACCGACGCCTCGATGGTGGCCGTCCCCCAGGCCATGGCCGGCAAGCCGAAGGTTTCGGGTTTCCTGGTGGCCAAGGAAATCGAGTATCTGACCGACGCGATCAGTGCCCCCAAGCGGCCTTTTGTGGCGATCCTCGGCGGGGCCAAGGTCTCGGACAAGATCGAAGTGATCAAGAACTTGCTGGGCATTTGCGACAAGGTGCTGATCGGCGGCGCCATGGCCTACACCTTCTCGCTGGCCGAAGGCGGCAAGGTGGGCGGCAGCCTGGTCGAGCCCGACAAGGTCGCTTTGGCCAAGGGCCTGCTCGAAGAGGGCGGCGACAAGCTCGTTCTGCCGGTTGATACGGTGTGTGCCGACCGGTTTCCCAAGACGGCCGAAGAAGCTGCCGCGGCGGAGAAGAAAACGGTCGATTCGGGCGAAATCCCCGACGGCTTCGAGGGCCTGGACGTCGGCCCGAAAACGGCCGAAATGTACGCCGAACTGGTGAAGGGTGCCGGCACGGTCGTGTGGAACGGCCCGATGGGCGTCTTCGAGACGCCGCCTTTTGACGCCGGCACCAAGGCCGTCGCCCAGGCCATCGCCGACAGCGACGCGATCAGCATCATCGGCGGCGGCGACAGCGCCGCGGCCATCGGCAAGATGGGGTTCGCCGACAAGGTCTCCCACGTGAGCACCGGCGGCGGGGCCAGCCTGGAGATGCTCAAAGGGCAGAAGTTCGCGGCCGTTGAGCTGCTGGACGACAAGTAGGCGGCAGCTTCGTCAAATGTGAGATCACATGAGCCGGCCTCAGGCGGATTGTCTGGGGCCGGCTTTTCTTCTGGATACGTCGATACGTACCCTACGACCGTGCGAACCACTCGGTTCCCTGGACCGCAACGATCTCGCCGAAATAGATCGTGTGATAGTCCTTCGCCGGATAATTCGTGTCGATTTCGGCATCCAGGAAACCGGCCGGATCCATGATCTGCCTGTAGACCTTGCGGCACTCGATAATAAGTTCGGCCTCGTCGAAGGCCGGAGCGGCAACTACTGAAGAAGCGATCGGAGTCAGGCCGGCCTCGGCGATCTTGTCGCCGTCGCGTCCCGACTTCGAACCCATGAGCATGACGGCCTTGCGATACTTCTCGGGCAGGGCACTGAGGGTAAACGTTTCGAACTCCTCGGTGAATTCGCGGGTGTAGCGGCTGGGGCGGACGACGATCTGGACGAAGGGTTTCTGCCACATAGTGCCCAAGCTGCCCCAGGCCACGGTCATCGCGTTGAAGCGGTTCTGGGCGAAGTCGCCGGCCGCGAGCAGCATCCACTGCTCGCACCACAAGTGATGGGGACGGACAGTGAGACTCTCGACGGGGATGGATTGGCGTGTCATGGATTCGGTTCTGTTTTCGCAGAGAGTAGGGTACGTCTTGACGCACCAGGGAGTGACGTTGAGTCGCCTGACGATCTGTGGTGCGCCAAAACGCACCCTGCGCGCTATTCAACCAGATCGCCGAGCAGCAGGATCTGGCTGACGCGGACTTTCGTGCCTTGGAACTTCGGAGCCTTCAATTCCGTATCCGGATCCTTGAGCCGGAAGGCAACCGGGCTCCGGTCGGGCTGATCGGGGTGAATCTCAACGACAACCGTGTGTGTTTCCGACGGATCGAGACCGTCGACAATGCTCAGCGTGGCGATGCGGTGGTAGGTGCAATAGCTGTCGAACCGGGGGACCGGTTTGTCACAGTTCTTTCCGTCAACCGTAACCACGACCTGCCCGCCATCGGGACCCAGCAGATCGTAGAGCTTGGCCAGGGAGCCGCGGAACTTGAACGTGATACGGCTGCCGGGGGTGCCCGAATACCAGAGCGGACCCATGCGGCCGCCGAAACTGCGGGCGAGGGGGTCGCCGTCCGGCAGTCTCTTCCAATCTCCGCTGAGCATTTTCTCAGTAATGGGAACCATTTTGGCCGCCTGCCAATTGTCCTCGACGAAGATTGTGGCGAGTTTTGGCCTGTGGTCCGTGGGCTTCGACGTCTTTCTCATCTCGGTCACCGCCTGAGCGATGAGGTCGGTGTAGAGTTGGTGACCTTCGGTGAGCGGGTGAACGCCGTCGCTGGAGAACCGCAGCACGCCCTCAGGCGTGGGTTCGTCGGACTTGAAAATCAGCTTGCCTTCGCGCTGCATGGCGCAGACGGGCATGGCCACGTTGACCGAGGGGATGCCGTAGTGCTGGGCGAGCATCTCCATGGCCGAAGCCGCGCGGGGGCACAGGCCTTGGTTGAGGTCGTTCTCGTAGCCCGTGCGGAAGGTGTAGACATAGCAGATATCGGTGTGCGGATCGGCGGTCCAGATCTGCTGGACGATCCCTTCCATGGCCTGCCAGATCCGCTCGGGGGACGCGCCGCCGTCGTTCACGGCGAATTCGACGAACACCAGATCGGGCTCGTGGCTGAGCACATCGTGCCCCAGACGAAACACGCCCAGGTCGCTGCCCGTGCCGCCGATGGCTGCGTTGATCTCGCTCACGTTGGCATTGGGATAGGCCTGCCGGAACCATTCGAGCGTTTGCACTCGCCAACCCGCGGCCGCGGTGATCGAGCCGCCGAAATAGGCGACTTTCACGTCTCCACCGGCGTCGAGCTTGGCGAGCACGTTGCCTAGCCCGTCGCGGAACTGGACCTCCCGGGCAGTAACCGGGGCGTACTCGGGCGGCGTGGCAACGGCTCTGCTGGACAGGGCAAGGCCGGCCACGAGGACTACTGCGATGAAGCGTCGTTGCATACCTATCCCTCGCGCTGGATCATGTAACTCCCACAACAGCACGATTGTGGCAGATCGGGCAAGGCAAGAGAAGTGGGTCATCCGGACGAAAAAGCCACCAGTTAGATCCTTCGAAAGCGAGAAGAACCGGGTGCAGATTGGGACCTAACTGGTGGCGATTCGTCGTCCGCTCGCCTATTGAGGTTTGCCCATCAATGAGCAGCGAGCCGGCGGCCGATGCCTGGTGCCCAGCATGAATGTGGAACCGACTGTCCAATCGAGACGGAAGCGTCGATGGCTCCTGGCCCGTGGAGGCCGGCAACCGGCGGCCTTTACAGCGAATTTCTCCGAGGGTATCCGCAACTGGCCGGCGCGGCAGCGGACTTCCGCGGTGGCGGTCCGCCTGCCAGCAATTCGCCGCGAAAGACCGAGATGCCGTCGGGCGCCGCAATTCCCAGTCGAACGCGGCTTCCTTGAATGCGGTAGATAACAAGACGAACTTTGTCGCCGATGACGATCTCCTCACCAGCCTTCCTGCTGAGCACGAGCACTTTCTGGTCCTCCTGATACCAGTGGCGGCCTGTTTGGCCGCTCATGGGAGCACATCTCATGCCAGACTGCGGTTTCTTCTGTGTCTCTATTGCCCCCCGAACGCGAGTTTCGCTTGAGAGGGTATCCCCCCCGCTTGCCGAAATCGCCACGGGAGGCCGCTGTGGACCGACTGGTGCACCGTGGGCCACGTTCTCTCCGGCCCGGAGTCAGACAGGAAATGGGGCAACGGCGTGGTGTGTCGCCTTTCGCGCCGCGAAAGTGGCGCTGCTTTCGCGGAGCGAAAGGCGACAATACGACAGTTATTGATTCAACGGTCCTTGGTGGTCAGGGCCGCATTCTGCCACCCCTGGCCCGGCACTGGCTGCGGATTGCGACCCTGTTCAGAGACGGCGACTGACCGGGCGATTGCGGGCATGAGGCCGAAAGGCCGCGGGATGCCGGGACATCGCCGATGTTTGCCCGAAAATAAACCTCTCGGCACGCCGTTTGCACCCTATCCGAACAGCCGGAGCGAGAATGGGGCACAGGTGGCCGGCAATGCCTTTCCGCGGGGCTCAAACCGCCGAAGAACGGCCTGAGGATGGACATCATTGCGTGGTCCGCGTTTGGCTTACCCGAGAAAGGCCGGGGCCCGATCGATCTGGGAGTGTGACTGCGACGCGTGGGGATTCATTTCCCGATTTTCGCGACTTTGGGGCAGCAGATCGAGGGGCAGGAACCCGGCCTTTCTCGCTTTTACCAGTTTCCCTCGCCGGAAAGCCATTGCTCATTCCAGCGGCATCATTTCCGAAATAGATCATCCGGAAAGGGAACTGTTTATGAAAACGCTCGGTTGGCCGCTGCCGAGCGTTTTCCATTTCTGGGGCTCGTCTTGTGAAGAGTCCGTCTGATCGCCCGCAACGGCGAGATCTGGTAACCGGGGCGTGCTTGCGGTAGGCTTCTCAATAGAGTGATAAGAACCTCCGCAACCTGGGGTGGGAACAGAAGCGTATCGCTGGGCAATGACGGACGTCGCACGCAAACCTGACGAAACCTTGCCGCCACTGGTTCCCGAGTCCTACCTCGTATTGCGCGAGGGAGCGAGCTGGCGAGAGATCTATCGGCTCCCGTCCAACGGTGAATTGATCACGTTGGGACGCGATCCGGGCAACCGCATCGTTCTCTCCGACGACCGATGCAGCCGGACCCACTGTGCCATCTTTTACGAGCAACCCGCCTGGCTCATTCGGGATTTGGGCAGCCGGAACGGCACAACCGTCAACGGAGTCCTGGTCAACGGCTCTACCCCGCTTGCAGAGGGAGTGGTCATTCGCCTCGGTGCGACGGAACTGCTTTTCACCGGCGAACTATCCCGGCCCATGGACGTAGTCCCAAACGGAAGCAATTCTCCCACGCGGGAGGCCACGTCGGCGGAACTCGCCGCCGATACCGACAGCACGACGAATCCGGTGATCCTCGATCGCAAGTCGAGACCGCGGTTCATCTCAGAGAGCGCTCTGGCGGACGAGGCTGGCGGGAGTGTCTCGTTGCGCGAGACGTTCGCCACGCTCTACCGGCTGATCGTCGGTATGATGTCGGCGGGCGACACCAAGCAGGTATGCGAGACCCTTCTCGGAGGGCTCCTGCCCGCCATTGGGGCCGACATCGGCGCCGTGTTGCTGTTCCCCGAAGACATCCAAGAGCGGACGCACCCAGGCAATCTGCGGATCGTTGCCTATCGAGCGCCGGAACAGTCGCCTTATCGCCGTGTCTCGACCAAGCTCTCCACCGCAGTGCTCCGTGAAGGCCAGGCGATTCTTGCCCGCGATCTTTCCAACTCGGGTAGTCCGACGGAATACGGCTCGCTTCGCGAGATCGAGGCGACCAGCGTCATCTGCGCCCCCGTGCGACGCGAAGGACACGTCCACGGCGTGCTTCACATTTACTCACGTCAAGCGAATCGCCAACTGGACGCCGACGCCCTGGAACTCACGCTGGCCGTGGGCGATCACCTGGCAACGATTCTCGACACGCTCAAGCAGAAGGAATCGTTGACGGCAAGCCTTCGCCGAGCGGAAGACCAGAATAAATCGCTTTCCCAGTTGTTGGAAATCGAGAGCGACCTGGTCGGCGACAGCCGGCGGATGCGGGAACTGCGGGATTCGATTGCGCGCGTTGCGGTTTCCGACGCCACCGTGCTCATTCGCGGCGAGAGCGGCGTGGGCAAGGAACTCGTAAGCCGCGCCGTTCATTTCAACAGCAAGCGCCGCGAAGGTCCGTTCGTGTGCGTCAACTGTGCCGCGTTGACCGAGACGCTCCTGGAGAGTGAGCTTTTCGGTCATGAGAAGGGGGCTTTCACCGGCGCCACGGAACGCAAGGCCGGCAAGTTCGAGCAAGCCGACTGCGGGACCCTGTTCCTCGACGAAGTCGGCGAGATGTCGCCTTCGATCCAGACCAAGTTCCTGCGAGTGCTCGAAGGCCATTGTTTCGAGCGCGTGGGCGGACATACGAGCATCCACGTCGACGTCCGCATCGTCGCCGCCACCAACCGTAACCTGGAGGCCGCCGTGGAGAAGGGCGATTTTCGCCGCGATCTACTTTACCGGCTTCAAGTCATCGAGATCCACGTGCCGCAACTGGCGGAACACGCCGAAGACGTGCCGCTTCTGGCCCGGCATCTCCTCGACCGGGCCTGCCGGCGTCTGGGGCGTCCGGCCATGGAACTGACCGAGGACGCGATCGACAAGCTCCGTGCCTATCCGTGGCCGGGCAATGTTCGCGAACTGCGGAACGTCGTCGAGCGTGCAGCCGTTCTCCATCAGGGAGACCTGATTACCGCCGCCGAACTCCTGTTCACCCCGCAGATCGGACCGGCGGCAGCCAAGGTGGAACCCGCGAGTGCCGAAGACGGCCCCGTCTCGCTCGACGAATTGGAGCGGCGCCACATCCTGCGCACCCTGGAAACGACCAACGGGAACAAGCGGGAGACCGCCCGAGTCCTCGGCATCAACCGCTCGACCCTCGACCGGAAACTCCAGAAGTACGACCTGTAGGGCGGGTGGACTCCGTCTCGAAACTGTCGTTCTTCTTGTTGCGGGCAGGTCTCACGCCAATTCTGACCGTCTCCATCACGCTGGGTAGAATGGTATGCTTTCGTAGCAGCCCGCACCATCCCCACAGACCGCCGGCATGAAACGCGAATCAGTTCGTCCCCTCCCCCGCCAACACGATCACACGTTCGGCCAGGATGGCAAACGTCCCGGCGAGTTGCGAACACTGATCGTCGTCGGACTCACGGCCGCCACCATGGCGGTGGAGATTGCCGCCGGAATGGTGTACGGCTCCATGGCCTTGTTGGCCGACGGACTGCACATGGCCTCTCATGCCGTGGCGCTGAGCATCTCGGTGCTTGCCTACGTCTACGCCCGCCGCCATGCACGCGATCAGCGGTTCTGCTTCGGCACCGGCAAAGTCAACTCGCTGGCCGGCTTCACAGGTGCGATTCTGCTGGCGCTGTTTGCCCTGGTGATGGTATGGGAAAGCGTCGAGCGGCTCATTTCCCCGGTTTCGATCCAGTTCGATCAGGCCCTGATCGTGGCCGTACTCGGATTGATCGTCAACGGCATCTCGGTCTTCGTCCTGGGGCATGAGGACGAGCACGACCAACAGCACCTCGACCACGATCATGGGCGTTCGCACGGACACAAAGACGATCACAACCTGCGAGCAGCCTATCTGCACGTTCTTGCCGACGCGTTGACCTCGTTGCTTGCCATCGGGGCCCTGTTGTCCGGAAAGTACCTCGGGCTCAACTGGCTGGACCCGGTGATGGGCGTCGTCGGTGCGATTCTCGTGACTCGCTGGTCTCTCGGCCTGCTGGCGACGACCTCGCGGGTCCTGCTCGACCACCAGGGGCCGGCCGGACTCCGCGAGGAAATCCGCAAGGCGATCGAGGCCGAGCCGCAGACGACCGTGACCGACCTGCACCTCTGGCAAATCGGTCCGGGAATCCACAGTCTTGCGCTCACCGTCGTTGCGGCCGATCCCAAGCCCGGGGAGTACTATCGCCAACTCCTCCCCCGCGGGCATGGCCTGGTGCACGCAACCATCGAGACGGTTGTAGAATCGACCATCGAGGCGATCGGTGGAAATGAGTAGTCTCCTGACAGTTGCCGAGATTGCCCAGTCTTCGTTTTGGCCGGCACCTGCTTGTTTCCCCAGAAAAGCGGTGAACTCTTGAGTGTGTACCGTGCGTCCGGTAGCCTGACTGTCCGGAGGATCGCCACTTCTCAACCCGGCTGTCCCCGTTACCGAGAGCTGACAAGCTATTGGCGAGGCGATACGGAACATGCGCGCGTACCGAAATCCAGTTGTCAAGGCAATGAGCATGTTCACCCTGCTACTGATTGCGTCGAGTCTGGCGGGTCAGGAAGCCGACCTGGCCGACGTCCTGAAGGCAATGCCTCGGCCGTGGCAACGCGAGGTTCACCGCATCACGCCGGACGAATATGCCGAAACCGTCCGATACTGGGCCGAGCAGCACCCGGAGGTCCTGACGGTCGAAGAACTCGGCAAGGGCGGCGAGAACCTGCCGATCTTCCTGCTGCGGGTCAGCGACCCGAAGGTCCCCGACGCCGACAAGCAGGTTTGTCTGGTTACCGCCTTGCACGGGGGCCCGGAGCGCACGGGCACGACCACGATCCTGCATCTGGCCGAATGGCTCCTGGGCGATTCGCCTAAGGCGGCCGAAATCCGGCGCCGCCAGGTGGTCCTGCTCATGCCGATCGTGAATCCCTACGCGTTCTTCGTGACCGATCGCTTCGGCAATGTGGCCGGCATCGATCCCTACACGGGCGGCGGCCCGCAGAACTGGGACATGACCGCCCTGACGTTCAAGGAAACCGACAAGGCTCCCGAGATCGCAGCGTTTCTGGCTGTCGTGGACCGTTACCGGCCGGAGGCTCATATCGATCTGCATGGAACCGGCTTGCAGGAGTACGCGCCGGAGCAACTCGGCGACCGCTGCCGCTACCAGGGGCAGACGATGTTCGAGATCACCGGATCGGCCTACTCGAACTACGCCCTGCGGCCTTGGGATTGGCGAATCACCGAGGCCATGATCGAGGCGGGGCTCCAGGCAGGCTATCCCTCGGATCGCTTCGAGGCAGATGCCCAACGCCTGTTCTGGGGGCCGGCCGTCCAGGCCCAGGCAGACCGGTTCTGGTTGGGGCGCCCTAACTTCTATACGGCCCAATACGCCTACGCGAAGTACCACACGCTCTTGTCGACCCTGGAAATCGGCTGGGAAGAAAGTGGACTGGCCCGCGTTCGCGGTCTGCTGGAAATGGGCAACAGGCCCTGGCAAGACGAACCAGGCCGGGGATACCCCGTCGACCGGCTGAAGTCGTTCGTCGGTCACTTCATCACCGCCTGGGGAGGCAATGCGGCGGAGCGGCGCGACAGCCGCGTGGAGCTTTGGAACGCCCAAGCCGGGTTTGCCCAAGCCATCCTCTACCCGCAGACCGACGGCCGCGATACGTACATCGTTGCCCTCGACAGTGAAACGGCCGGAGTGCTCGATCGGGATCCCAACGTGTTTCTCGATCGGATCCGGGAGGTTCCAGGCATCGATACCGAGGTGATCGAGACGTTCGTCCATGCCGGGCCGGAGGTTCAACTGGCGGTCGCTCCCGGGGCGGCCGGGACGGACCGCGTCAGGTTGAAGCACGGAGTCGGTCTTCGCCTTCGCCTGCCTTATCGCAATCCGAAGTTGCTCGACATTCGCCTCAACGGGCAACGCCTCCAGGCGAGCCCGTCGGATGGCTACCAGTCGTGGTTCGCCAACGGCTATACCCAGGTGCAGATCCACATTCCGCCGGAGAAAACGGCCCAGATGTCGCTGTTCATCGTCACCTGCGCGTACGCTCCGGACGTACAGCGCCAGTACGGCTGGCAGCCACCGGCGGAGGTTGTGCGGAGGCTCGAGAGGAACAGTGATGCGTCACGAAAGAGTGAGTGAACCTCGGGAAGGATCTGCCCCGCGGCGGCACTGGTTCCAATTCAGTCTTCGTTCTGTTCTGATTTTACCTTTGCTGCTGGCTCTTGGCATGTGGCTGTGGTTCCGTGATTCGACGCCGCAAGTGCCGCGAAGTGAATACGCTGTCCTGAATGCACTATTTACCGATATGGGGCATACCCAAAGAACAACACCGTTTCTACTGAACCGCAAGACAGTATCTCTTCCAGAACCTCTATCAGATTCACCTCCATCAGATTCTCTGCCTCTTCCAGACCGGGATGTCTTGTGCCACGTGCTGCGCGACGTCGCTGAAGTGGATACAGTCGTCCTCGACAACTTCTATGCAGCAAATGAAAGATTCTACGCGTTCTCGCGACGATTCGACTCGCAGTTCAAATACCAGTTGACGACAGTGGAAGAGGGTCAACGTCTCGTTCAAGAATCTGTACTAACGAATCTGCTATGGGTCGAGTTGTCGCGGCCGGGTTTCAATAGCACCGGCGACATAGCGATTGTGTATTACGGCTGGGAAAGTGATAACTCATAGTGAAAATGCTAGCACTGCTACATTTGAATAATCTCCTTGAGCTTCTTGCCGACGCGGCGGTTCCGCGAGCCTGTTTCCATGGCGTTGATCATGTCGTCCCAGAGTTTGCTGCGTAG
>JAAYAY010000380.1 GCA_012719125.1 Planctomycetaceae bacterium
CTAATTTGTCCGGCGGGAGGACCGAATCGCACGCCTAAGGGACGAAGCCGCTGGCCAACAGGTTACCGCCGCACTGTCCGGCGCCCATTCCGAGAATGATCTGTCGCTTCATGGTCCGCCCGTCGTGGAGAAGAGTTGCAGGGGGTCTGCCGCCCCGGGAAGATGCTGCCCGTTATACACGATGGGGGCGAGGGAGTCCAATGGGCGCGCGGTGGGCGGAATGACGAATGAGGAGATTCAAATGACGAAGGAATGGTGAAGAGTGGGGTGGTTTCCGGGATTTGAAGCGAGCGATTCTTGATCGGATGGATGGAGTGAGGCTATTCGTGTACGATATCCGGAGTTGACCCCGGATCCCCCCGAATCCGTCGCATCTTGACCCCGCATCCTCTTTCAAAAAACCTGGGTAAGCAATCACCCGGGGCCACCTAGCCCGATCCGAATCGCCCCGATCCCAACCCCCAATCTTTCGCGAAATCACCCATTCCTTGACACGCAAGCAAAGTCTTCGACACGAGTATTGGCACGTCACAGATAACTGCCAACACAAGTGCATCACTCGGACGGACGTCAACAGCGACTGCTTCCCCAGACGTTCTAATCAGCAAGTTCGCGAAGTAGGCTCCCGTGTCTGGGTCATACCTATGAATCGAAACACCGCGTAATGAACCACCAAGCGCAGTAATAATGGAAGCCATCGCATGATGTGTTGGCGGACGAGGGGACGCGGTCTGGCGCAATTCCCGGTCCAAGTGTGAAAACTCAAATGGCCCGGTTCTGATGCGGATTGTGTGATCTCCATTAGTTTCGCTCAATTGGACGTAGCACGTTGCGTCGGCAGAATCATCTTCTAGCTCCCAGAACAGAAAAGCGATATCGAAAACGATGCCGAAATCACTTGCCTGGGAAACTACATCGCGTCTCGCCCTAGGCTGATGCCAATCGAGCAATCGTCTCTTCCCGTGTTCCGTGCACAGGTGCCAGACAGCTACCGGCACGCGGCCATCAATCATTGTGAAATGCCACTTTGCAGGGCGTGAACATTCGGGAAAAGTACACTCTTGGCCGTTCAATCAATCAACCTCCTCGCTGGAGGATACAAAACACCGCTTGTCACGCGTGCGTTGTGCGAATGCTCAAGACGAATCTCGCAGGGCGAATAGAGCACATAGGCATTCCAATTGTGCCAGAATTGTCAACTCGTGTCAATTCAGCGAAGACGGAGGCAGGTAGTCAGGCCCATCCATAAACGGACGAGGCGACGGCGGATTTGAAGGAGGTAACGGCGGGCGGTTAGAAGGCATTGGAGAGGTAATCTCATTGCGTCTGATTTGCCGCAAAAGATCATCGCATTGTCTTATCATGTCGTCGATTTCTAACGCCGACCGAACCTCCTTCATCATTTCTTCACACAACTCCTGGCCCGCCTTTGTAAGTCGTGCCATTTTCGCTTCTGCTGCAGCCTTGAGTTTCGCCAACCACGCTCCAGTCAGTATTTCCACGCCTGTCGCACCGAGAAACTTGCTCCAGCCGTGGGAGTCGGACCAACTACCCGCCTCTCCGGACTCGTGCGTGAGCATGCCACGACTCCAGTCGGGAGAGGGGATATAAGGAACTCGCATGGGGTCATTCGAGTCAAGAATTCCCAATTTGTCCTCCGTCCAGGCGATACCATTGATGGCCATTGCCGGGATGTTGGCAATCGCAATCACTGTGTCCTGTAGGCCGTTTGCGATGTTGAGTACACCTTGACCAATCCCCTTAATACCCTCCCATGCCCACAGTCCGCTCGGATCGACGAGAAGAGTAGGAGAGTTCCCGACATATCGATAGAGATTGGCATCTCCCGCGTTGAAGCCGATCGGGTCCAAGTTGATCCATCGACCAGAGACTGGACCGTACCACCGATTGAGATTGTTCTGAAGGCCCGTGAACTCGTCCGTGGCGCGGCCCGTGAAACCAAACAAGTGATCGACGGCGGCATTTGTTTCGGAGACAAGTCGCCCAAAGGCATCGTAGGTGCGGTGGTTGGCAACCGTGGTAACGCCGGTGGAGTCGTCGTACTCGGCCAGATCGCGGACGGTGCCGAGGTGGTCGGTGAGGGGCCAGAGGACGTCGCCCTCGACCTGGACGTCGTCGACCTGCTCGTCGGCGAGAACCTGGTCGACGGCGTCGCCCCACAGATAGCGGTGGCTGAGTTGGGGGTCGCCCTGGGCGTCGTCATCGAACTGGAGGACGATCTGGCCGATGTTGTCCTCGGTGACGGCGGCACGGTCGGTGAGCGAGACATCTTCGGGCGTGCCGTCGTAGACGAAGTAGGTGTCGTCGAAGCCGTTGGGGCCGGCGCCGTCGGTATCGACGGCGCGGGCGATCCAGCGGTTGAGGTAGTCGTAGGAATGCTCGACGACCTGGGTGGCCGGGCCAAGGGCACGAAGTGCACGGCCAAGCTGCCGGGCGGCAGCCGCACGATCAAAGCGTTGGCCGACGTCTGCCGCGTGGAAGGCTTGCCGGCGCCCGCCAAGCTTTCCGAGGGCGAACGCCGCGTGGTGGAAGAAACCGGCTGTGCTCCGTTTGTGGCTCAGCTCGCCCGGGCACAGATCGTGCCGCGAAGCAGCCGCGGAAGACCGGTTGATGCGTCCCCAGGATCGTGCTCGCCGAGAAGACCCAGATCTCGGAAAACGGCACCCTAAGTTCGAGGGAGTATGAAGCCTCTTCTCTGTTCCGGCTCGCCCGCGGCGCGGGGCCTGGTCGCTGCCCGCCGCGACGGCCGGAGCGGAGGATTGGTTTTCAAGCGGGAGACCAACCATGCCGGGAATCGATTTCGTTCAGGTGCAAGCGATGGTGCCGATGGTGACGGTGCTTCGGATGGTGCGCTTCGTGCCGCGAGGGATTGGCGGAGACCAGCTTCACTGCCCCTGCCCGGTCCACCGCTCGAAGTCGCCGCGGCCGCGATCGACCTGTGTAGGCAAACCGGGGTGGAGGTGCCCTGGATCGAACGATGGTAACGACCGCCCGCTCAAAAGATCCGAGCCGCCCAGTTGACACGGACAGAGGTAGGCGAACTGGGTGACCATCTGCTGGACCCCGGTGCCGCTGTAGGTCTGGATTTCGCGCGTGCGGCGTCCGCCGGCGTCGATGCGGCGGCGGACGAGGCGGTTGCAGAGATTGTATCGCGTACGATGTTCCTGAAATTCCTGGGATTGTCAGGGTATCCGGGGGGGCGTTTCTGAAGCCTTGTTTGTGTGGCGGCACGGAGCCCCGCGGGCGGGTGGTGCGGTGGGTTGCGGTGCGATCGCATTAGGGTTACAATGCAGGATACACCGAAGGTGGTGAGTGTGCCCGTGGTCGGGACGGTCGAGGCAAGGGGGGGCGGCGTGCGGTTTGGCGGCTGGTCTGTTGGGAAGCGGTTTGAGAAAGGCGGAGCAAATGGCAAGCAGGAGCAGAGGCAGGGGACGTCGGAATGCGAAGCGACTGCGGTTGGAGGCGTTGGAACGGCGAACGCTGTTGTCGGCCGGCGGGCCGTGGCTGTTTGCGTCGGAGGATATGACTCAGGTCTCGCTCGAGTTGCCCTACAATCAACCCGATTGGTACGAGCCGCACATTTCGGACGACGGTCGCTACGTTGCCTTTTCGGCCGCAGCAGGCCTGGTGCCAGAGGACGTCAACGACGTGGACGACGTCTATCTGTTGGATCTCGAGACCAGCGAGGTGACGTGGGTGTCGAGGCCGGTTGACGGCGGTCAGCCCGAGGATGGTTCGTGGAAGCCCGAGATCAGCCCGGACGGACGTTATGTGGCGTTCATGTCGCGTGCCAACAATCTGCTGGCCGCGGATCAGGATCCTTCGATCGACCTTTTCGTTTTCGATCGTGAGGCCGGTGCCCTGGATTGCATCACGTTGGACCAGGATGGCGACGCGCTCTCCGCGAGGTTCAGCGGCGACGGGGCGAAGATCGTCTACGAGTTTGAGTTGGATGACGCGGCCCCGTCCGCTCCAAGTGCCGGGACGAAGGACATCATGCTGCTGGACCGTTCGACCGGCGAACGGCGTCTCGTAACGCAGGGGCTGGACGGAGGGGCCGGCAACGGCATTTCCTGGCGGCCGCACATCAGCCATGACGGCGGGTTTGTCGTCTTTCAGTCGACCTCCAGCAACCTTGTTGCGAACGATCTACCCGACACGTGGGATGTATTTCTCTACGACGTGGCTGCCGACACGCTGGAGTGTTTGAGTGTGAACGCGGCGGGCGATCCGGCCGGCGGCGCGAGCCGTTCCGTCCGCATCAGCGGCGACGGGCGATACGTGACGTTCCAGTCGTCGGCGACGGATCTTGCGGCGCCGAACGGGGACGGTATTGAGAACGTGTATCTGCTCGATCGGGCCACGAACGAACTGGTTTCGATTGCCGGCGACGGCTTCCCGAGCGGCGCGGCGGCGGCCGTGCGTCCGGACATCAGCGGCGACGGGCGCTACGTGGTCTATCACGGATCGAGTTCGGCGGATTCGGAAACCGTAGGGGAGACGATCGCCGAAGTCTACGTTTACGATCGTGTGAGCGGCGAAACGCGGTGCGCGACGCTTCAGCCGGACGGTTCCCGATCCGGCGCGACGAGTGCTTACGCCTCGATCAGCGGCGACGGCGGATCGATCGTGTTCTTGTCGGACGCGACGAATCTGGCACCGGGGCCGGAGCCGGATTCGATGGACCTGTTTGTTATGGCGAACCCGTTTGCGGCGGCGAGCGAGTTTGATTTCGGCGACGCGCCGGCGCCCTACGCGACGGACTGGCTCAGCAACGGAGCTCGCCATTTGGCGGTGGGGCCGATGTTGGGCAGCGTGCGGGATTTCGAGTCGGGCGGCGCTGCGTCGACCGGCGCCGACGGCGACGACAACGCGGGCCAGCCGGACGATGAGGACGGCGTGGCATTCGGCACGATTCAGGTGGGCCGGCTGGGTTCGTCGGTGACGGTGACGGTTGCCGATGCCCCGAGCGGGGCGAAGCTGGATGCGTGGATCGATTTCAACGGGGACGGTTCGTGGGGCGGGGCGGGCGAGCGGATTGCGGAAGGGGTTGCCGTTTCTGAGGGCGAGAATACGATCCGGTTCGACGTGCCGAGTTGGGCGGTTCCGGGCGAGACATACGCTCGGTTTCGCCTGAGCACGGACGGGGTGTCGTCGCCGGCGGGGCCGGCGGCCGACGGCGAGGTGGAGGACTACCGGGTCAGCGTCGAGCCGGCGGCGGCCGGGAGCGGGTTCTTTGTGCCGCGGGAGCCGCTGAACGGCCAGATGGCGCCGAATGCGATGATCGCGGCCGACATCGACGGGGACGGCGATACGGATGTCGTCTCCGCTTCACACGACGATCGCAGAATCGCGTGGCACGAGAATGACGGCGGAGGAAGATTTGCCCACCACACTATTGCCACGTCGGCCAGCGGTGCTTCCTCCGTGTTTGCCGCGGACCTGGACGGCGACGGCGACGTGGATTTGGTTTCGGCCTCGGCGATCGACAACCGAATCGTCTGGCACGAGAACGACGGAAACGGGAACTTCGTGGATCGGCCCCTCGCAGACTCAGCGGACGGGGCAGTCTCCGTGTTTGCGGTCGATGTGGACGGCGACGGGGACCTGGACGTTGCAGCAGCGTTTGCCGTGGGGGACCACCGACTGGCGTGGTACGAGAATCGAGGAGAAGAAGGGTTTGCCGTTCACATAGTCGATAGCCCTGCCGCCGTTCAAGCGGACTACGTGTCTGCCGCCGACATGGATCGGGACGGCGACGTGGACCTGCTGGCCACGGGGGCGGGCAGCGGCGAGTTCGCCTGGTACGAGAACAACGGCGACGGAGAATTCACGTTCCGTGCGATCGCCACACCCTCGCAAAGCATCCATTCGCTCGCGGCCGTGGACGTGGACGGCGACGGCGACATGGACATCCTTTCGTCCTCCTGGCACGACGGTCAAGTCGTCTGGTACGAGAACGACGGAAACCAGCAGTTCACTCCCCATGTCATTGCCGCTTCCTACAACAGGTTTGCCCACTCCGTGGTTGCGGCCGACGTGGACGGGGACGGCGATATGGATGTGCTTTCGGTCGTTGAAACGTGGCTGGAAGAGGCTACGGTCCACTGGTATGAGAACGACGGGACAGGAGATTTTGAGACACACACGATCATGACCGGTGGTCCTTGGGGACGCTCGGTTGTCGCCGAGGACGTGGACGGGGACGGTGATCTGGATGTGCTCGGACCCTATGACGGTCGGATCGTATGGTACGAACACACGGACCCCGAGCCCGTTGAATTGGGACAGATCGAGTACCGCAAGGTGCCCGATTTGGACTTATTGGGGGGCGAGGTGGTCTATTCCTTCACCACCGCCCGAGCCGGCGTCCTGAGCGTGGCGGCAAGCTATGATCCGTCGTTGGGTGACGTGATGCTCCGCTTGTATGACGAAGCAGGCAACTTCATCGACGAACAGATTGGTGTCGACGGATACGCGAGAATCGACCTCGTGAATGCCGTTGGCGGCACGGAGTACATCCTCCAGGTGAGCGGGAACCATCCGGAAGTTGATGTGCAGATCTGCAACCTGGTCGAGAGTATTGACGGTATCATCACGGTGCATGACACGGCGTCGGCCGACGAGTTCCGTTACGAGTGGCGCGAGCCGTTGCACTATGGTCCGCTGCATCTGGTGACGATCAACTCAATACCCTACAGCTTCGATCTGGACGACATCCATGAGGTTCGCTTCTACGGCGGCGCCGGGAACGACGACGTGACGCTTTCCGGTTCGCCGGGGGACGAGAATGCGTGGCTGTCGGCCGAGCAGGCATCGATGGTCGATGCGGCGAGCGGGTTCTATGTCACCGTGTCGGGTGGCTCGCATATTGCGATTGACGGTGGAGGCGGGAATGACACGCTGGAGATAACCGATTCCAGCGGCGACGATCAACTGATCGTCACCCCGACGAAGGTCGAGATGACGGGCGCGCCGGTCGGCGGGCGCCCGTATTCGGTCGAGGCGGGCGGTTTTGGAGTCGTGCAGGGTTATGCGAGGGCCGGGGGGAGCGACACGGCGATCATGCGTACCGCCGAGCGCGGGCGGGCCAAGGTCTATCCCGACCATGTGAAGCTGATGGGGGCGGGCTATTACGGGCGAGTCAAGTTCTTTGAGACGACGACAGTCGAGATGTCTTCGGACAAGGATTCGGGGGTTGTGAGCGGCTCGGACGGAGTGGACGTCTTCTGGGCCACGGCAGGCGAGGCCCGGGTGGCCTACGACGTCGCTCCGCCGACGGAGGCGAGTCCGACCGCGGAGGGCACGAGCTATGATGTGGTGATTCTCGGCTGCGAACAACTCATTGCGCGAGCTCGCGGCGGCGACGATTGGGTCGAGTTGCACGACTCGGCGCTCAACGACGTCTTCATTGCCAGGCCGCACAAGGCGGCGATGATGAATGGGCCGAGGGGAGGGGAGGGCGTTGAACGGGGCGAGGAATACGAGATCTGTGCGAGAGGGTTCCGCAACGTGCTGGCGGTCGCCGACCAGGGCGGAGCGGGCGACGTGGCCAAGCTCTACGATTCAGGCGAGGCGGGCGTCGACATCTGGACAGCGGGCTACGATCAAGGAAGGACGCGGTCGACGATGTCGTCGCCAAGCCGGCTCCTGTACGAGGTTCTGGCGTTCGACCAGGTGGGCGGGTACGGATTCAACGGCGGGCTGGGAAGGAACTTTGGGACGAATCGTAAGGAGCACGCCGCGGGGACCGACTTCGTGTTTCAGCAAGGGTACTGGGAGGGCGACGACCAACCGAGCGATCCGGACCCACGCCATCCGCGGCGGTGATGCGACAGGGTATGGGCGGTTATCCGGCCGCGAGACATCGATCGCTCAAACCACCCGATCAAAATCCAGTGCGAACCTGCCTCGCACGAAGAGGACCCCGGCGTCGCCTTCGCTAAGGCGGGAGTAGAGATCGGGGGTCATGAGGGCGAATTCTTTGCGGCTGCCGTCTTCGAATTGGGCGGTGAGGAAGTAGGACGTCGACGCGGAGGAGTTTTCGCCGCCGCCGGAGACCTGGGTGCGTTTGGCGGCGATCAGGGCGGGGTGCGATTCGATGGGGGCGTTGCGGAAGTCATTCAGCGTTCTGCGGTGCTTCCGGAACATGACGACGCCTAATGCGACGAAGCCCGCCGGCACCAGGGCCATCAAGGCCGGGACTAAGGCGATTCCACCTCCCAGCGGCCCGCCCATCCGCATGCCGGCAAAACCGAAGACCCCCGACATAGCGAGGGCCATGAGGGCGATGAAACCTGAAACGGCAATGAATACGGCGAAGAAGAGGAAGGGGGCTACTGCGGCCAACGGGGGCATCTGGGGCAGGCTGACCTGGCGACGGGACGAATCGCGGTTTGCCCACGCGGCCGACCGCCGGATTTCATTGAATACGTCGCCGGAAACACTTCGTGCTGCGACCGCTCTGGGAACGACCCGATCGCAGATCGATCCGCAGTACTCGCAGGTTGTTTGTCCCCGGGGCATCTGGGCCCCACAAGTCTCGCACCGCATCAATTCAATGTCCCATCCAGAGTCCCATCGGAGCTTGCGCCCTTGGAGAGCAAGGGCCGGCAACGGAAGGCCGAGGCCGTGGGGGCATTGCCGGCTCACTCGTTCAGCCCATCGGCAGGCGTCAAGAACAGGCCACCGCAGACGATTATAACCTGCTGAAACCGCTCGGGGGAGGGGACGCAAGGAACCTCCAGGAGAGCTGCAGAGTCCTATTGTGGCAGGAAAAGTAGCACGCACTCTCCGAGCGTCGTCCGCGGGAAATCGGGACTTCTGGCAGTTCTGCGGACGGCACGGCGGAGCGTGCCTGCTACTTTGCAGTTCCCCTGGGGGAGGGGGCCGGTCTTGTTCTCGATAATTTCCTGGGATGTTATGTTGTGGGCGGAATTCCGTTCTTCGTGGATTATTCCTTTTCGGGGGGCGCGGAAATGAACGACCCGAAGCAGGTTGAGACGGTCAAAGGCGAGGACCAACGAACCGCAATGACCGGTGCAGAACATGTTGCGGCTTCAATCGAATCATCGGCCGATGAATGTGCGGCCTTGCGTGAAGAGGTCTGCCGGCTCCGGGCGGATGCGACTCAAAATCAGGCCAGGCTGGCCGAACTTCAGCAAGGCGAAGCGAAGTACCGGGAACTGGTGGAGGAGTCCTGCAGTGTTGTGCTCTGCATGGACAGCGAAGGCAACGTCACCTATGCGAACCGCCACGCCTTGTCGTTCTTCGGCTTCGGTCAAGACGAGCTGTTGGGCAAACACGTGGTGGGTACGATTGTTCCGCTGGTGGAGCGATCGGGACGTGATCTGGCGGAACTGATTCACGACATCTGCGAACATCCGGAGCGCTACCAGGACAACGAGAATGAGAACGTGCAGCAGGACGGCACGCGAAGATGGATGGCATGGACGAACAAGGGGATCCGCGATGCTTCAGGCCGCCCCAAGGAGATTGTCTGCATCGGCAATGATATCACGGATCGGAAAGAAGTCGAGGAAGTGCTTCGCAGCGAACAGGCAAGACTCAGGCATCTGTTGGAGTGGCAGCAATACGAACTGAATCTCGTGGCCTACGAGATTCACGACGGGTTGGCCCAGTTGCTCACCGCGGCAGCCATGCAGCTTCAGGCGTTCGACGCGATGGAAGACGACGACGGTGCCAAGAAGGCTCATCGGCTCGGCCGTGATCTGCTAGACCGGGCCATTGTCGAGACTCGGCGGTTGATTTCGGATCTGCGCCCCCCGGTTCTGGAAGAGTCGGGAATCGTCAGCGCGATCCAGGAACTGATTCGTCAGCGCGATAGTAATACTCCTCCCAAGGTGGAATTCGTTTGCGACACCCGGTTCACCCGCCTTGACCCGTTGCTGGAAAACGGCTTGTTTCGCATGGTGCAGGAAGCTCTGAACAACGCAGCCCGCCACAGCCGGAGCGATCGAGTCCGGATCACCCTGCGGCAGCGAAGCGGGAGGATCAGATTGAGCGTCAGAGACTGGGGCAACGGATTCGAGTTGTCGTCGGTGGGCGACAATCGCTTCGGGTTGGAGGGGATTCGGGAGCGGGCACGAATCCTCGGCGGGGAAGCGAAGATCAAGAGCACGCCCGGACAGGGGACACTCGTCCGAGTTCGGTTGCCCCTGATTTCGGCAAGGCAGACTACATGACCGAGAAGTAGTTCTCGCAGGCCTCGTCGAAGCGTTCGGGCGAGAGGGCCAGGGGGCATTGCTGGTAGGTGCAGTAGTTGTAGACCTGGAGGAGCAGGTCGCGAGGATGGCAGAAGCGGAAGGGGCGGCCTTTGGCCCGGTAGTGAGTTGCGATCAGGTAGTCGACCGCGGCCTCGTCGTGTTCCAGGCCCAGTTTGGGAGTGAACATGCGGAAGAGTTCGCGGAACTCCTCTTCGCTTGGATCGATGGCCTCGATCTTGTAAGGAATGCGCCGCAGGAAGGCTTCGTCGACCAGGTCGCGTGGTTCCAGGTTCGTCGAGAAGACGATCAGTTGATCGAAGGGGACGCAGATCTTCCTTCCGCCGGGAAGGCTGAGGAAGTCGAACCGCTTTTCCAGCGGCACGATCCAGCGATTGAGCAGTTCGTCGACGGGCATCCGTTGCCGGCCGAAGTCGTCGATCACCAGAGTGCCGCAGTTGCTCTTCATCTGCAGGGGCGCTTCGCAGATGCCCGTGGAACGGTTCGTCGTGACTTCGAGGGACGACATAGTCAACTCGCCGCCGGCGATGATCGTGGGGCGCTGGACGCGCACCCAGCGTTTGTCGATCTTGCGATGGTCGAGCAGCCCCGAGTGTTCGCCGACGGGAACCTCGACGTGGCTGATTGGATCGAACACTCGGATGAGCGTTCCTTCCACACCGATGCACCTGGGAATCCAGATGTGTTTTCCGAAGACGGCCGTAACGCGCTCGGCGATGCTCGTCTTGCCGTTGCCCGGGGGGCCGAACAGGAAGAGGCCGCGTCCGGAGTTCACCGCCGGCCCGAGCTTATCGAGCATTTTCTTGTTGAGCAGCAGGTCCTCAAACGCGGCATGGAGGGCTTCGGCCGTAGGACGCTGGCCGGCCAGGGATTGGGCCGTGACGCCGGCGATGTAGTCTTTGAGCGTGACGGGCGCGGAACCGAAATAGCTGCACTGCTCGTAGTAACGTCGTGCTCGCTCGCGGCCCATGTCGCTGAGCTGGTATTGATAGTCGTTCATGAGGGCGGCGCCCTTGTGAACGACGAGTTGGTCGGTCTTCAATTGGCGCAGGATCTCGTCGATCAGGACGAACGGCAGACGGATCTGATCGGCCACTTCGTGGCCCGAGGCGTCGCCCCGCGCCATCAGGTACTTGAGGATCAACGCCTCGACCTCGGTGTCGGTGAGACCGGCTTCTCGCAGCGACTCCGGTTCGATCGGGACGAAGGCGTCCTCGAGGTCGGGTTCTTCCGGTGCGTCGGGGGCCGCCGCGGCGGCGTCCGGAGCAGCCATCTTCTGATTGATCTTGGCCAGCAAAGCGTTGAGCTTCTCGTCTTCCTGCTCTTCGTGCTCCGGTTCCGAGGCAGCAAGAGAGAAGAACGGATCACTCCCGTCGGATTCACCGCGGGCCAGTTTCGCCAGGAGATTCTCGTTGGAAGTGGGGGCCATCGATCGCGTGCACCGTTTGAGTCGTTCGAGGGGGGATCTTCAGAATAAAGCCTAGCTTGCGGGGAGCGTTCAGGTCGGCCGGTCGCAACGGAAGGCCGGAGGATTGTCGCAGTCGGCACCGCCCTGTAAATTGACATAATCCGCGGTTATGTGAGCACCTCCAAGTTCTTTGAACCGGCAACAGAAGTACCTTTTGTGAGTGAGATGCGGGACAATTTGAGAATCGGCGCCGTTCAATACCTGAACTCGAAGCCCCTGATCGAGTGCCTGCCCGACTTGTTTCCGGAGGCCGAGATCGTCACGGATCTGCCCAGTCGTCTGGCCGAGGGATTGTCGGCGGGGCGTTTCGACGTGGCCTTGATTCCGTCGGTGGAGACCTTTCGCCTGGCCGGGGCACGGGTCGTTTCCGACGCTTGCGTCGCCTGCAACGGGCCGGTGCGGAGCGTGAAGCTCTTCGGGCGCGTCGCGCCGGAGCGAATCACGACGTTGGCACTGGACGAAGGTTCGCGTACCAGTGCGGCCCTGGCTCGCATTCTCCTCCAGGAACGTTTCAGCGTGGAGCCGCAACTGCGTCCCCTGCCGATCGGATCGGCGGTTGCCCGGTTCGACGCCGATGCGGCCGTCGTGATCGGCGACCGGGCCATCCCGCCGGTTGACGGCGACTTCGCCTTTGTATGGGATCTGGGGGCCGAATGGGTCGACTGGACCGGATTGTCGTTCGTGTTCGCCATGTGGACGACCGGTCCCCAAGTCGCGGTGGAGGGCCTGCGGGCACGGTTTGCGGAAGCGCGGGATCGCGGCATCGAACGCATCCGGCAAATCGCCTGCCGCGAGGCGCCGGCCGTCGGCATTACCGAAGAGGATTGCCTCTCCTACCTGCAGGAAGCCCTTGTCTTTCGCCTGGGCCCGAGACAGCGCGAAGGATTGCAGCGGTTCGGCCGCCTGGCGATTGCGCACGGTCTGGCCCCCCAGGAGGCACGTTTTGTCTTCGACGATTGACGACCTGTTGAAACGCGCGGCGGACGGCCGGCGTCTTACGCCCGAAGAAGGGCTCTGCCTGCTCCAGTCGCACGACCTGGCGGCCCTGGCCGGTGCGGCCGACGCCGTGACGCGGCGCCTGCATCCTGAGGACTACCGGACCTACAACATCGACAGGAACATCAACTACACGAATATCTGCGTGAGCGGTTGCCGGTTCTGCGCCTTTCACTGCAAGCCGGGCGCCGATAGCGGCTACGTGATCGAGCGGAGCGAGTTGTATCGGAAGATCGAAGAGACCCTCGCACTCGGCGGCGACCAGATTCTGTTGCAGGGCGGCATGCATCCCGACCTGTCGATCGATTGGTATGAGGACCTCGTTCGCGATATCCGCGAGCGCTTTCCCCACGTCAACGTTCACGGCTTCAGCCCGACCGAGATCGACCATATCGCCCAGGTCTCGAAGCTCACGACGCGGACCGTGCTCCAGCGTCTTCAATCGGCGGGGCTCGGGAGCCTGCCGGGCGGGGGAGCCGAGATCCTCGCCGATCGGGTGCGCAACAGCCTGAGCCCCTGCAAGGTCTCGGCCGATGGCTGGCTGGACATCTGCCGCCAATGGCACGAACTGGGGGGGCGCGGCTCGGCGACCATGATGTTCGGCCACATCGAGACCCTGGCCGAGCGGATCGAGCATCTGGAGAGGTTACGACGAGTTCAGGACGACACGGGCGGGTTCACCGCCTTCATTGGCTGGACGTTCCAGCCCGGCAACACCCAGTTGGCCGATCGGCGGAAGGTCGGGGCTTGGGAGTATCTGAAGACGTTGGCGGTGGCGCGATTGTATCTCGACAATTTCGCAAACTTGCAGGCGAGTTGGGTTACGCAGGGTCTGACGGTCGGGCAGATGGCGCTGCATTTCGGGGCCAACGACATGGGAAGCCTGATGATCGAAGAGAACGTGGTGGCGGCGGCCGGCACGTGTTTCCGCACGAATGAGGAGGAGATTCGCCGCACCATCGAAGGGGCCGGTTATCGGGCGCGTCGCCGCAATGTGTTCTATCAGCTCGTTGATGCTCGCCATCTCAGGGCCGAAACCGCTTGATTTCGAGTTGGTCGATCGCTCGGTAGTGCTTGTCGTTGCCTGTAAGAATCGGTTCACCGGCCTCGATCGCGGTGGCGGCGATGAGCGCATCTGCCATGTTGACCGACGATGCCAGCGAGTATTCCTCGATGTAGCCCAGGGCACGGAAACCAACGCTTTCCGTCAGCGGCAGCGTCCGGAACTGAAGTGCTGCAAGGAAGCTCTTGATTGCTTTCATCTCCCGTTTGTCGGCGGCGCCTTGCAGCAATTCCATGTAGGTGACGATAGAAATCCTGCGGGCCGAGATCCGGTCGACGGCCTCGGCCGCCTTGGCATTACCGCGCAAGACCCAGATCAGGACGTCGGTGTCAACGATCATGGAAGCGTCCCCGGCGCAGATTACGGACGTGGGTAACGGGGTCGGTCATCTCTTGGCGATCCCGCCAGATTCCAAAGGCAGCATGGTTGGCAGCCTTGGTTTGGGGCTCAACGCTCCTGTCGGCAACGATCGGCTGCATGACCGCCACAGGCTTGCCGCGGTAGAAGACGGTGACCGATTCGTTGCGTTCCAGAGCCCGAATAATCTCGCTGGATTTCGTGCGCAGTTCGACAAAAGTCGCTTTCATGGCTCATGTCTCCAAATGGACACTCTAAGTTCAAGTTTCGCACATTTTGAGAGGTAAGTTGACGTCAAAATGATGTCGGCCTCCGTGCCTGAATCGGCTACCTTATTGGGTACTTTCATCCGAAGGACAGCCAAACGGCAAGGAGGCCGA
>JAAYAY010000381.1 GCA_012719125.1 Planctomycetaceae bacterium
GGCTGAGGTGGCCGTGCGGATGCGGCGGAAGACGTCCCGGAAGTACGCTTGCACGTCGATGCAGTGCCGCTTGCAGCTCATCGTCAGCGTATAGAAGATGGCAGCCGTCTCGCCCGCCTGTTCACTTGCAAGAAACAGCCAGGTCTTCTTGCCCATAACCGGGCCTTTGATGGCGGCCTCGGTTCGATTGCTGTCTATGGAGATCCGGCCGTCTTCGAGAAATCGCTCGAAGGCTTCCCAGCGGTTGCGGAGGTAATTGACACCGGCGCGGAGCGTAGACCGGGGTAACTCGTGTTGATCGCGTGCATCCAGCCACGCTTAGATCCTCGTGACGATCGGCGGCCGGTTTGTGTGAGGCGTTCATCAACGGGGCTCCTTGTGGTGGTTGTGGAAGGCAAGGACGGCGGGCGCTCTGCAAACGGCCCGTGGATCGGCCGCAGAGGAGACTCTCCGCTCCGTCGATGTAGCCGCTCCAATGCCGAAGGGCAGATTTCCACGGGACATGCCTTCTGTCGGCCACACGTGCCTGTCCTGAAATCCTCCTACCCACCCGCCTGCTGCAGTCTTGCCATGACCTTCTGCCAGCCCAAGCTCTTTGCCAACGCCAGCGGCGTCATTCCGTTCTGGGCAGGCTTCTTCGGATCCGCGCCGTGCTTCAGGCAGACGTCGACCCCGTCCAGAGAACCGGCGAGCGCCAGTTGGTGGAGAATGCTGAAGCCGCGATCATCCGTGTCGTGAACGAACCCCGGTTTCTCGGTCAGTGTCCGGTCGAGCGACGCTCGCATGTTGACCGACATGGGGTGCTCGGTTGCTGCGACTGCGGCATAATCTTGAGGTGCCGATTTCGATCCGCCGAAGTAGGACAGCAAACCCTTCTTCTTCGCGGGCGCCTCTCCGATGTATTCCGGTGGAACGAGGTTCACGATGCCGACCTCACCGAAATCAAATCCCCAGGCCTGATCGTGCTGTCTGCGTTCTCCCTTTCCCATCCTTGAACGCATCAAGTCGACCGTGAACCCGCCATAGACGTTGCCCGCAATCGCATAGATCCAGTCGCAGATCTGCTTCCCGGCGACGGCAACGCGATCTCCTTCCTTGACGGATCTCAGAGACTCGGGGCTATTGATGAGAGATCCCTGAAGTTGGCGGCCGTCAAAATCAACCTCCATGAGCCACATGTGCTCGACGTCGAGACCATCGGGATTCTGTGCTCGAATCGCGGGCGGATCGGAAAAGGACGCTTTGACGGCAGCCAGCTCAAGACCTGGAACGATCCGACGCCGTTCCCACGACATTTCGCGCCAGAAGAAGCGAAACGTCTGGCGCGCACTCGCCGCGGCCTTCTCCATCTCCGGATCTTCAGCAGGCGTGTGGAATACTGGGGATTCCGAGTTTGTCATGAGTTCACCCAACGGGAAAGTAGGATCTGAATTGGTTGGTACGGGACACAGTCGGCAGAATCGAATTGGACAGCGAAACGGTTAACGAAAGCCATGTGACGAATCATGCTTTTATCGCATGCACTTCAATGTTCAACCTGTTCCTCTCCCGTGGTGATGCCCAGTGCGGCCGGGTCGGTTACCACGATGGTTATCACAACACCGCCGTAGTCGTCAAAGAGGCAGTCGTCCTCGCTCAGCAGGGAAACTCCGTTAACGCGGATGTTCACCACCTCCTGTGCTCCCGGCTTGAGGGAGACCACTCCTTGGGCATCGGTCAATGTCTCATTGCCGGCCCCTCCGGAGTGACTCACCGTATCGACTTCGACGTTCGGAATGGCAGAGCCGCTGGCATCCTCAACCTTGATGAGCATGTCATCCGAGTCCGTCCATTCCCACCTTACGGTTGCTGCACTCGTGCGGCGCTCCTGCTTCCCCGAACACGACGCCAGGACGGCCAGCCCCATGGCTGTGCTCAATAGCCAGAAGTGACGAAAACTCGCTGTCTTCACGGAAGCTCTCCTCCGCAACCTACCTCGACGGCTTTCGTGCCCCAGCTACACATCCTCCACCACCACCCAGGGCTTTCGATACTCACGCGTGAAGTACTCCATCGCACGGGGGTTGCCTACGATCTGATCGGTTGCTGGGTCGATCGTGAGCTTCTCGCCGCCCAGGCGGTAGCTGATCATCGCGTAGTGGACCAGGAGCATGCTCAGGTGGCCCTCGGCGATGTCGGCGTTGGGCGTCCGGCGGCTGCGGACGCAGTCGATGAAGTTCTGCTGATGCTCCTTGTCGGGAAACCGCCCGTGCATCTGGTCGCGGATCACGGGCTCGCGGTTCTTCTGGCGTACGAAGACCTGCCAGCCCGAGCCCATGCGGCCCACGAACATCAGACCCTCCGTGCCGTAAATCTCGATGCGCTCGGTGTTCTGCGGCCAATAAGGATAGATGTCGCCGTCGCGCACGCCCATGTCGGCCTTGATCATGTAGGGCGTGTTGAGGGTGACGTCGATGCTCATCATCAGATCGTCGAACTCGAGGACCGCCAACTGGGTGTCGGGGGTTTCGGCGGCGCCGTCGCGATCGTAGCGCGAACCGTTCGAAAAGACTGTCTTGGGATGCTTCAGGCCGCACAGCCAGCGGGCCAGGTCGACCTGGTGGATACCGTCATAGGTCAGATCGCCGCCGCAATAGCGCCACAAGTACCGCCACTTGGCTCTCAGCGTCGGGTTGTACCTGTGCTCGGGTGCGGGCCCGTTCCACATGTCCCAGTTGAATCCTTCGGGCGGATCGGCGTCGGGCTCCATGGGGAAGTTTTCCTCGCCCTTCTGGTTAATCACGCGCACCAGGTGGATTTCGCCGAGTTTTCCCGAGGCGATGTACTCGCGGGCGGCGTGGTTGTAGGCCGCGGAGCGGTTCTGTGTGCCGATCTGCACGATGCGCTCGTACTTTCGGGCGGCCTCGATCGCCTTACGTCCTTCCCAGCAATTGTGGCTCTGCGGTTTTTCGCAATAGACGTCCTTGCCGGCCTGGCAGCACCAGATGGTCGCCAGGGCGTGCCAATGGGGAGGCAGGGCGAGGATGGCAGCGTCGACCGACTTGTCTTCGAGCATCTTGCGGAAGTCGGGCGTATAGACGGGCATCTTCCCGCCCTGGCAGGCGGCGATGCCCTTGGCCCGCGTGTCGTAGGCCTTGCGGTCCACGTCGCAGAAGTGGGTAATTTGGCAATCGGGGCGGCCGGCAAACCCGGTCGCCACCATGTTCCCCCGGCCGCCGCAGCCGACGATCGCCAGGATCACCTTATCGTTGGCGGGGGTGGCCCGCACGGAGCGCGGATCGGAGAGGATCGTCAGTCCCGCAGCCAGGCCGATGCCCGACCGCCCTACTCGCCCAAGAAAACCACGCCGATGCAGACTACTCACGGGCAATCCCTCCCGATTCGTGGGGCCATGTGGTCGTTACTTTTGTCCGCCGGTCCTACTGTAACCGGGAAACCCAGCCATCGCAATCGGCGCTGGCCGGACGAATTCGGCTGCAAGCGCGGCTGCGACGCTTCTGCGGCAAATTCGTTGGGCCGACTCTCCCACGATGCAGCAGCGCTCAGAAATCCATGCTGCCTTCCGGCGGGCCTTGACCTTTCAGCAATTCCGAAAGGTCTTTTTCGACCGGCTCCAGCGTCGAGATTACCTGCTCGAAGGCCGGCTTGAGGATCTCCCATTCCGATTCCGTACACCGGCAGACGATATTGAACTGGTGGTATCCATGGAGGATCGTGGCGCGATAACCGTGGATCGCTTCGCCCAGCATCGGCTTTGCCGTGAATTCGGCGATCAGCGCATCGCCCAACCCGTGGTCGAGTTTCTCTGGGGCAGTTTCCTCGTAGTTTCGCATCGACTCGGCCGCGAATTGTTTCCGGTGTTCGTGCACCTGGTCGACGGGCGCTTCGCCTCGTTCGATGGCGGTTCCGATCTTCAAGGCGCGCTGGACTTTCGCGCCTGGGGTTCCCGACAGGCTGTCGCGGATCTGCACGGAAGCGCCCCCCTTCTCGAATTTCGTCCACGGCGGAACGCCTTCTTTGCCGCCCCCGCTGGTCACCTCCCAACCCTTGGGGTACTTGCAGAGATACTCCTTCTCGCCGAATTCGACTTCGACGAACTCCTTCGGTGTTTCGGATATTCCGGACGATCCGACTCCCACGGCGGCACGGGGCTGGAACAGGACGTAGCCGATGAAGACCACCACGAGAAGAGCCACGCCGATGCCGCCGATCATGGAGATCTGCAGCCAGGAAAGCTTGGAATCGTCCGACTTCTGCGGGCCGGCCAGTTCGCGTTTCTTGCCGGTTCGCAGGTTGTAGCCGCAGTCGGTGCAAATCACGGCGCCGGCCGGCAGGGAGGCTCCGCAGGAAGGGCACTTGGGTCCGGTGTACGAGGCGATCTCGCTGCCGCCTGCTGAGCCGGAGGGCGCCAATCCTATTTCCCCGGACGGGGGCGGCGCCGTCTCGTACTCGTCGAGCAGGTCGCTTACGGGCGGGGCCGCCTGGGGCTCCGGGCGAGGCACGGGAATCGTCAACACGGCGCCACACTGAGGACACTTGACCTTGTGCCCGGCCAGCTTTTCCTTGGCCGCAAATCGCTTCCGGCATGATCCGCACTGCACTGCAATCGGCATCTGCATTTCCCCCAATCTTCGATGAGCTTTTCTGACCTCCGCCCCCAACTTCCCAGGGCCTTCGCTGCCCACCCCAGGACCACCGTTTCTGTCGGCGCCTCATCCATTCCAATCCTGCCGGAGTAGTCTACTTTGGCGACCATCGCGAATAGCGGAAGCCTCCAATGTCGATGTGCAGCTTCCCATCGACCCATCCCAAGTCGAGTGTGAACGGCCTGACAGGCTTGCCGGCCCCCGTGGTCACGTTGCTCAACTGAAGTTCGGTGGTCGTGGCTTGCCAATTCCCTGTCAAGCGAGTTTCACCCGCGGGAATGGGGATGGAAATGCGACTATCCAAGTCCTGGTCGAGAGGACCTTCGATCCAAATAACAAACGTCCCGTCTTCGTTGAATCTCCAGAACACGGGACCCTTCCATACATTGGCACTGGCGAGATGGTCTCTCATATGCCAGGGTCCCTGAAGAGGCGTTCCGCCTGTCGATGGAACCGTTCTCGCTGCCGCCGGGCTTACCGATAGCGATGGATCCAGCGGTTGCTCCGAACTGGATGCCGACGGTGGACCACTCGGCGGAACCAGCGGGGGCGCCGGCGCGTGTTGTTCCTCCGTACGACAGCCTGTGAGCATCACAAGACACACGACCGTCCACTTCCCCATCGTGTCCTCCCCAATGCCAAGAAACGACCAGTGAATCGTTCGAACACTCGACCTCCCCGCAGACGTTTCGTAGGCTACACTTGTCGTGTCCATTCTCTCGTTCCCGGGGTCACTTCACAAGCTACCCATCCGTTACAAACGCGAGAACCGCTACTTCCTGCCTCCTCGGCGGACAGGTGCCGTGCGAGAAGACGCGGGAGTGTTTCTCGGGGAGAAACCCGGTGCCCGACTTTCCGCGCGTGGAACGATTCGAATCGGCGACCGTCCTTCTTCCGGTGATCAACGAGACGGCGTCGCTCGAAGAGACCGTGAAGATCATCCTGCGCGACGCCCGAGACGATATCAAGGAGCTGCTGATCGTCGTCTGTTCCCGGACCACGGCGGAATCGATGGCGGTCGTCGATCGGCTGCAGAGGGAACTGGGGCCCCTGGTCGTGGTCCATCACCAGACGCTCCCCTTCCTCGGCGGAGCCTTGCGCGAGGGTTTCGCCCTGGCACGAGGCAGCCACGTGATCATGATGGCCAGCGACCTGGAAACCGACCCCGCCGACGTGGTCCGGTTGATTGCCGAGGCCCGGAAGGACCCGTCGGCAGTGGTGGGCACCTCGCGGTGGATCCGCGGGGGCGAGTTCCACGGCTACTCGCCCGTCAAACTCGTGTGCAATTGGGTGTTTCAGCGATTCTTCTCGCTGCTTTACGCCACCCATCTGACCGATATGACCTATGGCTACCGGATTCTGCCCACGCGGCTGGTCCAGGCGATCCGCTGGGAGGAAGTGAGGCATCCGTTCAACCTGGAAACGGCCGTCAAACCGCTCCGGCTCGGCGTGCCCGTCCGCGAGATTCCCACGGTCTGGCGGTGCCGCGTCGAAGGCGAATCGCAGAACCCGTTCTTTCGCAATCTGGAATATTTCCGAATCGGATTGAAGACGCGTCTGGCCAGCCGGCGGTCGATACTCCAAACGGAGCACACCGACCGCTGCTAACCCCACGGGCTGCTCATGAAGAAAGTCATCGTCACGACCACCATCTATCCTCCGACGGAGGCCGTCGAGAAGTTCCAGGCCATGAAGGACTGGGACCTGGTCGTCGTCGGCGACCTGAAGACGCCGGCCGATTATCGCCTCACTCGCGGCATCTACGTTTCCCCGGCCGAACAAGAGAAGTACGACCCGGAGCTTTCGAAGGCGATCGGCTGGAACTGCATCCAGCGGCGCAACTTCGGATTCCTCTGGGCGAAAGACATGGGCGCCGACGTCGTGGCCGTCGTCGACGACGACAATATCCCGCTGGAGGGATGGGGTCAGGACCTGCTGGTCGGCAAGGAGGTGGAGGTCGACTACTACGAGACCGATCTGCCTGTCTTCGACCCGTTGGGCGCCACCAACCACGGGCACCTCTGGCACCGCGGCTATCCGCTCGAGCTCGTGGCGATGCGCGACTACGCCCGCAAGACGCGAAAGAAGGTCCGCGTGGATATCCAGGCGGATCTGTGGAACGGCGATCCCGACGTTGACGCGGTCTGCCGCCTGGAGCACGCCCCGAAGTGCGATTTCGATCCGGACCGGTTCCCCATGGCCGCCAACAAGATCGGCCCCTTCGACTCGCAGAACACGTTTCTTCGCCCCGAGGTGCTCGCCGACTACTTCGTGATGCCTCATGTGGGGCGGATGGACGATATTTGGCCGGGTTACCTGGTGCAGGCCAAGGGATACCGCGTCGTCTACAATAAGCCCTCGGTCTTTCAGGACCGCCACGCGCGCGACCTGCTCTGCGACCTGCGAGGCGAGTATCTCGGCTACGAGAACAACCTCAGGCTCGTGGAAGACCTGGGCCGCGACCCGGATTCGATTCTGGCCTACCTGCCCGGCCGCACCGCCTGGGCCTTCGAGTTATACCGCCGGCACTTCCGCCGTACGACGTAACGGGGGAAGAGCCGCGGCGACCGGCGCGTCATTCCCGCGAAGGCAAGCAGGCCAAAGGCAGGCTCCGCAGAGGCACTATGTATTGGGTGGCACGCTCAGAGCGTAGCGATGGGCGTGGATGGTCAGGTCGCCACGCCCATCGCTACGCTCTGAGCGTGCCACCCATGGACAATTTGGGTTAATCCGCCCGCTTCTTACCGGCCAGAACCTGCTTCAACTGATACTCGGCCGCGGGAAAGACCGGACGCAACTCCAGAGCTTTCCGAAAATGCGTTGCCGCCTCTTCCGATCGGTCGCGGGCGACCAGCGCATTGCCCAGCGCGAAGTGGATATCCGCGGCAAATGCAGACGGCGATTCGAGCGCCTTGCGAAACGCGTCGATCGCCTCGTCGAACCGGCCGTGCTGAGCCAGGACGGCCCCCAGGGCGTAGTAAGCCTCAGGGTATTCGGGCTTTATGGCGACCGCCTGCTGAAATTCACGGATCGCCTCGTCGGCCCGGCCGCGAAGGAACAGAATCGTGCCGATATTGAAGTGAGCCTCGGCGAAATCGGGGTCGAGCCGGATCGCCTCGCGGCAATAGGCCAGCGCCTGCTCCGGATGGCCGCGGAGTAACAGGGTGTTGCCGAGGTTGTTCTTTGCCACCGCGTGGTTGGGGTGCAGTTCAATCGTCTTCTTGTACGCCTCGATCGCCTCATCGAGCCGGCCCACGCACGCCAGGGCGACGCCGAAGTTGTAGTGGACCAGCGGATCGTCGGCATGGAGCGCGATCGCTTTCCGGTAGTAGTCGATGGCCTTGTCGAACTCGCCCTGGCCCTGGTGCACGTTGCCCAGGCCGTAATAGGCCCACCAGTTCCTCGGGTTGCAGGCCAGCGCGTGGTTCCAGAAAATGTGATCGTTGCGCCAGAGCGACGTTTGGCGATACGCCCGCACCATCAGGACCGCCAGAATCGCGGCGGCGCCCAGGGCGTAGACGGTGTTTCGCAGCCGCCAGCGTTTGAACGCCTCGGCCAAGGCCCAAACGAGCGCCATGCACATGCCGATCTGCGGCAGGTAAGTGAAACGGTCAGCCATCGCCTGCATGCCGAACTGGAGGATTCCGCTCACCGGAACCAGCATGCCCACGTACCAGAACCAGCCGACGAACACGTAGGGGTACTTGCGCCGGGCCGCCACCGCGGCCAGCGTGAAGAACACGAGCAGGACGGCGGCCCCGGCAATCCTCCCGTAGGGCAATTCGAGCCCCGGACGGGGATAGGGAGTCGCCAGATCGACCGGATAGAAGAACATACCCAGGTAGCTGACGTACGATAGCAGTCCGTTTCCGACCCGCCACGCCAGATCGTAGCGTTGCTCGAAAATGGCCACGCCTTCGACGTCGTAGGCCTGGAGGGTCACGATCGAGGAGCCGGCCACCATCGCCAGCATCGGGACCTTCTCGAGCAGCAGGAGTGAAGCAATCCGCAGACGCCCGCGGAGCGGCAGGTTCGCCGCCGGAGCCTCTTCGCCGGCGGCCTGCGACACCGCAGCCGGGATCGTCCAGCGGCCCAACGGCCAATAGTCGAGCAGCAGGAGCAGGAACGGCACGGTCACGACCATCGGCTTGGACATCAGGGCCAGCGCGAAGCAGGCGAGCACAAGCGAATATCGGAAGATCGAGAAGCGACGGCGCACGTAGCTCCCGTAGGCCCAAAGGGTGAGCATGAAGAACAGCCCGCTGAGGACGTCTTTCCGCTCGGTGACCCAGGCCACCGACTCAACTCGCAAAGGGTGGATGGCGAAAACCGCCGCCACCAGCGCGCTGGGCCACAGGCGACCGGTCCATTGCCGCAGCACGAGAAACAGAAGAACCGCCGTGGCGGCATGCAGGACGACGTTGGTCAGGTGATGTCCGCCCGCGTTGAGGCCGAACAGCTCGCAGTCGAGCATGTGGGAGATCCAGGTCATCGGCATCCAGGCCGCCGCATAGCAGTGGGTAAACACCCACCAGACTTCGTCGGCCTTCAGCCCCTCGTTGACGTGCGGATTCATGGTCACGTCGGAGAGATCGTCCAACACGATGAACTCGAAATCGGCGGTCTGGCCGAACACCAGCCCCACGGCCAGCAGCAGGAAACCGCAGACCGTCGCCACTTGCAGGAGACTTCCCCTGCCTTTGGCGGCCGGCAGAAGGCGTTCTTCAACCACCTCACCGGCCGGTTCCGGCTGGTTACCGCTGGAAACCGCCGGATCGGGACCGCCAGGGGTCGATGGATTCAGTTCCTTGGCCATACCGGCGACTCTCCCGGAAATACCATGCGAGCGGCAAAATCCGACCAAAAAGACCCGCTGCATTATAAGGGTAGGTCACGAATTCGACGCTCGGACACAGCCCCCCAGAAGCATGGGAAGATACTGGTCAACGGGCCGTGCCAGGAGATTGGACGGCATGGAATGCAGCGGGGTCCGATGGCGTCAACGCTGTGAGACAGACGTGCGCCCGTCGAACGGTTCCTTGCTGACCCGGGCGATCCAGTTCCGCGTCCAAGCGACGGCCTCCAGATCGACGTCCACATTGGGGGTAGCCAGGAAGATCATGCCCTGAATGCGTCTCTCCTTGAGCCATCGGTAGCCCAACTCCGTCTGACGCTGCATCGGTTCGACGGGCAAGGGGCGACTGTCGGCGAAGTCGTACATGTAGCAGCCGAGATAGATTGGCTTGTCGGGCACGAGCTTCTCGAGCTTGGCCAGATTGCCCTCGAGATCCGTTAGGTCGGCAGGACGCCAAGTCCACATGCACACCTGGTCCACCTCGGCGACATGCGCCTTCGCACGCCGCGAAATCTGGCCGGTGTAGACTACGGCCATAATCGGCAGCTTCCGGCCGCGCACCTCTCGTTGTCCCAATGCGTGCAACTCTTGCGGTGTGAGTGAGGCCTCGAACGGCGGAAGGTCGCCGGCTTCGGTTTCCGGATCGGCGCTCGGCCCCGTCGCACTGGAACGGAAGAAGTCATCCAGGATGAAACCCATGACATTGTCGTGCGTCTCGGCGAGCCGGAACACCTGTTCGCGTTCGTGGGTGGAAGTGACTCCGCTGGCTCCGACAAGCGACCAGTACACGCGGTCGAGTTTCTGGAAGGGGACGTAGTACGTGTCGAACGGAGGAGCCGGTTTGCCGGCGTAACGCACGAAGATCATGTTGCGAACGCCCATGGAGTCGGCCGCGGCCACCGGCTCCATGGCGGATTTTTTGGGCAGCTTGGCCAGGTAGCTCTCGTTGTACACACCTGCCGGGTGCCCCCAGATCCAGATTCGGTCGCCGATCGTCTCGCCACTCCGCGACTGTCCGACCGCCTGCGTGCCGCAGAACAGAACCGTGGCGGCTATCAAAGAAAAGGTGAATTGAAGATTCGGCATGGAAGCTCTCCTCCGAGGGCAATACGGCCTCTGGCACCGGTCGTCCATTTTCATATTCGGAACCTCACTCTTGCACGTCAATAATGACCTTAAGCGCCCGTTCCCTGTCGCCGTCGATAAACTTGTAGGCGTCGACGTATTGCTTGAATGGGAAGTGCTTCGAGACGAGCGGCGCGAGCTTCACCTTCTTCTCGCCGACCAGCCGGATCGCCTCGAGATAGTCGTCGTTGCGGTACATCATGGACGTTTTGAGATCGAGTTCGTGATCGTTCAGCACGGCCAGATCGATATTCGCCGTTTTGGCGAAAACGGCCACCAGAATGATGACGCTCCCCTTCCGGGCGTACTTGATCGCCTGGCCCATGGTCGCGTCGTTGCCGGCGCAGTCGTAAATGAGATCGGCGCGGTCCGGCCCGAACGTCCTGTTGATGGCTTCACCCAGGTCTTCTTGCGTCGTATTGACGCAGACGTCGATGCCGCACTCCGCCGCCTTCGAGAGCCGGAAGTCGCTCACGTCGGTGATCATGACGCGTTTGGCCCCGAGCCCCTTGGCCGTCTGCGCGACCAGGTTGCCGATCGGTCCGGCGCCGAGCACGATGACGTCCAGCCCCGAGACGTCGCCCGCCTGACGCACGCTGTGGACCGCGACGGCGAGCGGCTCGATCATCGCCCCTTCGTCGAACGTCATCACGTCCGGCAGCGGCGTGACCTTGGCGGCGTCGACGGCGAAGAAGTGCGACGCGGTCCCGGTCGTCTGGAAGCCCATGACTTTGAGCTCTTCGCAAAGGTTGTATTTTCCATGCCGGCAGGGGTGGCACTTGCCGCAGACGACCTGCGGCTGGATCGTCACCTTCCGGCCGGCGGAAAGCCCCTCCACGCCGCTTCCCAGCTTCTCGATCACGCCGGAGACCTCGTGCCCCTGCGTCACCGGGTATTTCGTGAACGGATGCTCCCCGTGATAGACGTGGATGTCGGAGCCGCAGACCCCGATCTTCATGATCCGGATGAGAACCTGATTCTCGCCCGGCTCCGGCACCGGAATCTCCCGGAACTCGATGACGCCCGGGGCCGTCATGACCTGCTGCAGCATAAAAAGAGACTCCTTCCATACTCGAGGGGTTCGGTGAGCACGTGCGAGCCCATGACAAGCGACGTTGCCGGTCAGAGTCAGCGTTTGGCCGGCTTGAACGCGTCGCTCGGAAGGGGATCGTCACCGTGGGTGCGGATCCATTGGCGGGTCCAGTCGACCGTCTCCAGCCCGGCGCCGACGGTTCCCGTGGACAGGAAGATGATCCCAGCAATGCGGCCCGACTTCAACCATTGCAGGCCCAGTTCGACTTGCTTCTCCATGAGCGGCTGGGGCAGGGGCTTGTTCTTATGGAAGTCGAACATGTAGCAGCCGAGAAAGAGCTGCTTGTCCGGCGACAACTGTTCCAAGGCCGTGAAGTTGGCCTCGAGATTCTCCAGGTCGGCGGGCCGCCAGGTCCATAGGCAGACCTGATCGACCTCCGCCAGATGGGCCAGTGCTCCGGGTTTCACCTGGGCGGTGTAGATCACCGCCATGAGCGGTACATGGCCGCCTCGAAGCGGCCGTTGGTGCAGCTCACGAAGCTCGGCAGGAGTCAGCGCCGCTCGAAAGGCCCCCGAAGGTTCGGGATCCGCCGCATTGCCGACGGTGGGCTCGTGAAAGAAATCGTCGAGAATGAAACCGACCACGTTCTCGTGCTTCTCGGCAAGAGCGAAGGCCGCATCGCGAGCAGGCTGTGACGTTCCGCCCCCCGCAGCAACCAGCGACCAATACACGCGATCCAGCTTCTCGAAGGGACGATAATACTCGTCGAGCGGCCCGAGATTCTCGGTGGCAATGAAGATCACGTTCGGGATCCCCATCTCTTTCGCCCCGTCGACCGGCTCGACGGTCGAGCGGAATCCGAGCGGGCGGAAATGGGTGTTGTTGTAGATGCCCGCCGGCCGTCCCCAGATCCACAACCGATCGCGCACGGTCTCGGCGCGAAGGTTGAGCGATGCGCAGCACAGCACTGCAGCCGCTGTCAGGATCAGGATCGTTGTCAGGTTGCGTCGTTTCGTCATCTCAATCGCCTCGAAGAAGAACCATTCCAACAGGACATGCCGTATGGGCTCCGCTCGGATACGTCGCGAGCAGCAATAGTCTCCCCACGCTAACAGAACGGCTTGGGATCTTCCAGTCGCCGTGCAAGTCTTTGCGGTGTATTCGTTTAACGTCCAGCCGCAGGCGCCGGCCGGGGAAGGAGCGGCCGGCGCCTGCGACTGGGCGTTAAACGATTCTGTCCCAACGCCTTCGGTTTCCCGGCAGCCCGAAAGCGGCCTCATCCCAAACAGCTATTCTCCAGAAAACCTCTTGACAGACCTGCAAGAATGGCTACTGTACTAGTTAGCTAGTACGGAGGACAGTTATGTTCATTCATATCGACCCAAGCAGCGAACTGGCCATCTACGACCAGATCGTCCGACAGGTCAAGTTCGCCGTGGCCGACGAGGCCGTCCAGGCGGGCGAGCTTGTCCCCTCGGTCCGCGAACTCGCCCGGGAACTGACGGTGAATCCCAACACGGTCTCCCGAGCCTATCGCCAACTCCAGGCCGACGGCGTCCTCGAATCGGTCCGGGGGACCGGCCTGGCCGTGGCGCAAGGGGCGCCCGAGCAATGCCGGGCCGTGCGGATGACGTTGATCCGCAATCGTCTCCGCCAGGTCCTGCTCGAAGCCAAGCACAGCCGTCTGAACGGGGAGAACCTGCGCGAACTGGTCGAGCAGGAACTGGCCGTCATCGAACACGAGAAGGGAGAGAAGCAAGCATGAGCGCGGTCATTCAATTCAACGACGTTTGCAAGCTCTACGGGTCGGAGGTGGCCCTGGCGGGCGTCTCGTTCGAGGTTCCGCCGGGCACGGTCTTCGCCCTGCTCGGCGAGAACGGCGCCGGCAAGACGACCGCCATCCGCATCATGCTCGGGCTGTCCAATGCCGATCATGGCCGCTCAACGGTCCTCGGAATGGATAGCGAAACGTACGGAGAACGGATCCGCCGCCGCGTCGGTTACGTGGCGGAACGTCCGACGCTCTACGACTGGATGACGGTGCGCGAGATCGGCTGGTTCGCCTCGGGCTTCTATCCCGACGGATACCTGACGCGCTACTTGCAGCAGGTCGGGCAGTTCGAGTTGCCGCTCAATCGCAAGATGAAGGCCATGTCGAAAGGCCAGCGCGCCAAGGTTTCGCTGGCCCTGGCCTTGGCTCACGATCCGGAGTTGATGATTCTCGACGAGCCGACTTCCGGACTCGACGCCCTGGTGCGGCGCGAGTTTCTGGAGAGCATGGTCGATCGGGCGGCCGCGGGCAAGACGGTCCTGCTGTCGAGCCACCAGATTGTCGAGGTGGAACGAGTGGCCGACATCGTGGCGATCATCCGCAAGGGCAAGCTCATGACTCTCCAGCGGCTCGACGAACTGAAAGGCCGGATTCGCGAGGTCACGGTAACGCTGGGCGACGAAACGGATACGGCCATGCCGCCGGCGCTGGCCGAGCTGAACGGCCGGCTGCTAAGCCGACGGCAGCGGGGTCGGCAGTGGCAGGCGCTGGTCGACGGCATGCCGGAAGGCCTCGAAACGTCGCTGCGCCAGCAGGCGGGCGTCCACGCCGTCGAGATCCGAGCGCCCAGCCTGGAAGAGATCTTCGTGGCCTATATGGAACGCTCCGAAGGGACGCAAGATCCCAACGCCCGGGAGGTGACTCCATGACCGGACGCTTTTTTTCCTACCAGATCTTCTGGAAAGAATACCGCCAGATGCGCGGGTTCTGGCTGGGCGTGTTCGGATTGACTCTGATGTTGCAGGTGATCCTATGCTTCACGATACCGGCTTCTGATTCGAGTCCTCCTCTCTATGGTCTGGCGATCTCTTTCCCGATCCTCTACGCATTGGGTTGCGGCGCGACGGCGTTTGCCCTGGAGCACGAAAACGGGACCTACGACTTCCTGCGAGCACTGCCGACCAAGGGCATCGAGACGTTTGTCAGCAAGATCGCCTTCACGGTCGTCAGCGCTCCGCTCCTGGTGATCGCCTTGAGCGCATCGGCGGCAGTCCTTACGTTGCGAATGGATCAGTGGGCCTCCTTTGTGCCGACAGCAAGGGTTCTAGTTCAAACCGTCGGCGCGGCTCTGTTGTTCTGGGCGATCGGGTCGACGCTCCTCTTCGTCTGGGCGGCGTTCTTCTCGCTGCTGATGCGCCAGGCCGTGAAGGCGGCCCTGCTCGGCGGCTGTGCCGCGGCCTTGAGCACGTTCTTTCTCGTGTGGTTCCTCGAAACGGTTGTCGGTGTACGGGTTAATGCCTCGGGCTGGATCGGATCCGTTCACTTGGCGGCCGCGATTGCGGTGGTGGCTGCCGTCGACGTCTGGCTCGGCGCCCGCTGGTACCGCGAACCGTCCACGGGGCGGATTGCCACAGGCCGCAAGGAACGTCGTGAGGAACTGGCCGAGACGGACGCTCGAGTCATGGAGACAACACCCGCACGAATCAGCCGGTTCGGCCATCTCGTCTGGCTCCAGTGGCGGCACTCCAAGGGGATGCTCTTCATCCTCAGCATGATCTTTGCGGCAGCTCTGCTTGGACTGATCTGGCACAGCGGAGTCGCAGATCCGTTTCGTCGATCACTTCCCAGAGGGACGCTGCGTTGGTTTCTCGATCTGGCGTCAGGTTGCTCTGTGTTGGCGATCTGGGCGGGGATGACCATCATTCCGCTTGCCGGCGCTAATGTGTTCGCCGGCGACCAGAGGCAACTGCAGTTCCGCTTCCTCACCGATCGCGGCCTCTCACCCCGGTCCGTCTGGTGGAGCCGGCATTCGGTCTGGATCGCGGCCGTCTTGAGTTGGACGGCCGTCGCCAGCATCCCCATCGCCGTTACCATGTTTCGCTGGGGTATCCACAACCCTTCCGATACCTATTACGCTCTGTGGATTCCCGCCCTGACAACCTTCCTCAGTATTCCGATCGCCTACTGCTTCGGCCAGTTCTGTTCGATGCTGATCCGCTCCGGCATCCTCTGCGGAACGGTTGCCATCGTGGGCTCTCTGCTGCTGGCGCAGTGGACCCTTGCCATGCTGGTTCTCCACGTGCCCCTGTTCTGGTCGGTCCTGCCGATCCCCATCGTCTTGCTCATTGCCACGCGCGTGCGAACTCACGGCTGGCTGCTGGAGAGCAACTCGCTGAAGAGTTGGCTGCCCGCGGCGCTGGTCACGGTCCTCCCAGCAGCGGCGATCCTCTCGGGAGTCTGCCTCTATCGCGTCTACTCCGTCCCGCTGGTCGACCCGGGATTCGACGTGGCGGCGTTCACCGCCGCACCGTCGCCGGAGGCAAAGGAAACGGCGGAGTTGTATCGCCGGGCCTATGACTTGACCGCCAGCCAGGCAAGCGGCGCCGAAAACCAAGAGGCCGTCGATCTGATCGTGAAGGCCAGCCAACGAGCCGAATGCGACGCACTCAGCAAATACTTGCCGACGAGGTCTGGCGAGGCGACCGAGAAACTCGCCGAAGCGGTTCGGCAACAGGGCCGTCGTCTTCAGGAGCAGGGCGATTTGGACGGTGCCGCGGAGTGCTATCTGGCGACGCTGCGGATGGCGAACCAGGTGTATCTCGACCCGGCAATCATGCTCATGGGCGCGTATGTCGAACAACGGGTACTTGCCGATTTGGTGAATTGGACCACCCAACCCGGCCAGACCAAAGACCGGATACTGGCTGCAACGCGCGAATTGGAGGCACTGAGCGAGCGTCGCGTTCCGTTCGACAATGCCGTCAAGGCGTACCATGTGGAGATGACCGAAGTCATTGACGGCGACGTCGACGAGATGTACGAGCGCCTGGGGACGGAAGCGGGAACCGGACCGATCATCTATTGGATGCCCTGGGAACGGGAACGAGCCCGCCGGGTACTCCGGATGATAGCATGGGGCGAAATGAATACCTACGAAGAGACGCAAACGGCTCTCAACACTGGCAAGCCGATCCCGCCATACATCCTCCAGCCGGCTGGAAGAACCGAGTCGCTGGACCGATCGCCCTGGCGATTGGCGCCGGACGCGTGGCTCGGCTCGCGTACGCTTGAACTCGGTTGGGCCCCTCGCGAACTTGTGTCGACCGAACTGCATCGCCGATCGACGTGCATCCAGATGGCTCTGGCCGCATGGCAAATCGAACACGACTCGCTTCCGAAGGAGTTGGCAGAGTTGACGGGAGAATACCTGAGCGAGGTTCCGCTCGATCCGTACAGCGGAGAGCCGTTCCGCTACTTTCCGAACGGTTTCCCCGAGCCGATCGAAAGCTACCACCAGGCGGTGGGCGTCAAGACTCTCGTTCTCGAGGCCGGCAAACCGTTCTTCTGGAGCCCGGGTCCCAACATTGTTAGTGGCGGTCGGTTCGGTCCGTCGATGCAGACCCAAACGGTTTGGGCGGCCGGGCGGGTGTTTCCCATCCCTCAACCGAGGTAACAGAAGGCCTGCGGTTCGGTACGAAGCTATGTGGAACCGTCTGCAAATTAACAGCCTGGGAAGTATGCTGTGATTCGATAACCTTCACCCCACGGCAATACGGATTTCGAGAGTCTTTGGCGGGGGTTCGCAATATTCGCGCCCGATTCTCCGAACATCTCTTGCGTCTTGTGCGTCGTCAAGTAGTGAAACGAAGAACCGAACTCGTCGTCGAAGTTGTTGGCAACGTTTGTGGTTGATAAGGCTAGTGGGGTTCGTCGCGTGCCTCGGGGCGTGAGACGGGCATTGTGGTGGCACATTCGGCATGAGGGTTTTTGAGGCCACAACATGGGTCTCCGTCCAATCGTGCCGATTCTGTGCCGGAATTATGGGGTATCCAAGATGAACAAGAGAGAGGCGTTTTTCGGCGCGGCGATGGACGCGGTGGCGTGGGCGGATCCGTCGCTCGCGCGTCGAGCAGAACGAGATTCCGACCGGTCTCGATCGGCCCAACCTCCTCCGGCCTGTGAAGCTGCGGAGGGGGTGTGCGGGGAATCGTCAGACCCCGAACCGACGGGGCTGGATCAAAGCGCCGAACCTATCCTTCCGGTGCCCGCCGGCCGGGCAGTTCGCCGGTTCTGATGAATTCCTGCAAGAGCGGCAGGACCAAGTCCATCTCCGCCTCAAGCCGAGCCAGGAGTTCGGGGGCGCCGGCCAGGTTCCCCCCCCGCCCCATCTGTTCGAGTTGCCAGCAGTGTTCGAACAAGCGCGTGGCTCCAAGGCTGCGACTGGGCCCCTTGAGCGTGTGGGCTGTTCTCTCGACTTGCTTGGCGACGCCTGAGTTGACCGCCTGGCGGACATTGTTCAACAAGGTGGGCGATTCTGTCAAATAGGCGTCGACCACGTCCGCCAGAAGCCCGCGGTCACCGTCGACCGACCGCAACGCTTCCTCCCAGTCGACGGTGCTTTGCCTCGCGGTTCCCGCATCTTCCATGGGGCTCTCCTTCACTCGCACACCAAGCACGGCGGCCATCGTCTCATCGAGTTGCCGGGCGCGGACCGGTTTCGAGATGTAGTCGTCCATGCCCGCTTCCAGGCATCGCTCCCGGTCGCCCTTCATCGCCCGTGCCGTCATGGCGATGATCGGCACGTGCCGCCCCGTCTTCGCCTCGGCGGCGCGAATCGCGGTCGTGGCTTCGTAGCCATCCATTTCCGGCATCTGCACGTCCATCAGAACAAGATCGAACTGATCGGTCTCCAACGCGGCAAGTGCCTCGCGTCCATGATTGGCCACGACGACCGTGTGTCCGCGTTTTGTCAGCAGGCCGACGGCCAGTTGCTGGTTGACGAGGCTGTCTTCGGCGAGCAGGATCTTCAGCGGGGGCAGGGCGACCGGCACGGCAGGGCGGGCGCCAGGATCGTGTGCCTGTCGTTCCGCTCCCAGGGCGACGCAGACGGCATCGAACAACTCCGATTGTTTGATCGGCTTGACCAGATACGCGTTGATCCCCAACTCTTCGCAGCGGGAAAGGTCGCCCGGACGATCGCCGGAAGTGAGCATCATGACGACCGTGCCCGAAAGGCGGGGATCGGTCTTGATCAAGCGGGCCAACTCGAACCCGTCGACATGAGGCATGTGCGCGTCAGTCAGTACCAGGTCGTAGGGCCCGGCGCCCTGGCGTGTCTTCTGCAGGATTCGAATCGCCTCCTCGGCCCCTGAGGCACTGGTCCACGTCATGCCCCAACTCCCGAGGATGCCTTCCAAAATCTGCCGGTTCGTCGCGTTGTCGTCGACAATCAGGACCCGGCGCCCGCCGAACTGCAGCCCGCCCTCGCCGAGCGACGGCGGGATCTCCGTAACGGTCTCGAATTGCGCAGTGAAATGAAAGGTGCTCCCCAGACCGACCTGGCTGTCGACCCAGATTCGGCCGCCCATGAATTCTACCAGCCGCGACGAGATCGCCAGCCCCAGGCCGGTTCCGGCATAGCGTCGCGTGGTGGAACGGTCGAGCTGTTCAAAGGCCTCGAAGATGATCGTCTGCTGCTCGCGCGGAATGCCGATCCCCGTGTCGCTCACCGAGAAGTGCAGAACCACGTCCTCTCCCACATCGTCGTTGCGTTCCACGCGCAGCACCACCTCACCCCGATCGGTGAACTTGACGGCATTTCCCACCAGATTGACGATCACCTGGCGGAGTCTTCCCATGTCGCCGAGGAGCCGTTGCGGCACGTCGGAGTGAATCTCGCAGGCCAGTTCCAGGCCCTTGCTGTGGGCCCGCAAGGCCAGCGACTTCATCGTATCACCGAGGCTCTCGCGGACGTCGAAGGGCGCCTTGACGAGATCGAACTTGCCGGCCTCGATCTTCGAGAAATCGAGAATGTCGTTGATCAGGGCCAGCAGGGCGTCGCCCGAATCGCGAACGATGCGGAGGTAGTCGCGTTGCGAATCCTCCAGATCGGTGTCGAGCACCAGTTCCGTCATGCCGATGATGGCATTCATGGGCGTGCGGATCTCGTGACTCATGTTGGCCAGGAAGTCGCTCTTGGCCCGGTTGGCCGTTTCAGCCGCCTCTTTGGCTTCGGCCAGTTCGGCGGTTCGTTCGCGGACCCTTTGTTCCAGTTTCTCGTGGGCTTCCTTCAACGCCTGTTCCGCGGCCTTGCGCTCGGTGATGTCGCGCACCACGGCCTGGATAAAACTTCGGTCCGGAAGATCGACCCGCACCAGGAGAACGTCGGCGGTGAACTCCTGCCCGTCCATGCGCCGGTGGAGCCAATCAAACCGGGTCATTCCCGTCTTATAGGCGGCGGCAATCCTCGCGTCGGCCGCCGTTCTGGAGTCAATTCCGTCCGGCTGGTACGGGGGCGACAGCTCGCTGGGGTGTTTCGAAATGAAGTCTTGGGGTGAGGAGCAGCCGAACAGATCCAAGGTCGCCTGGTTGCATTCGAGAAACCCGTCGGCGCCGAGCAACATGATCGCGTCGCCCGTCGACTCGAACAGTGCCCGGTAGCGGGATTCCGATTCTCGCAGGACCGCCTCGGCGACCTTCACGTCGGTGACGTCGACGGCGACGCCCAGCACGGCACGCTCGGCGCCTTCAGCGGCCGTGTAGGGAACCTTGGTGACGTGCAGGATTCGCCGGCGCCCGCGAGCGTCGGTGAAGGTGAGTTCCGCGACCGTCATGGAAACGTCGTTGTCGATCACCTGCCGATCGTAGTCCAGCATCTGCCGGACTTCGTCCGGCACCGGGTGAATGTCCTGTTGGCGGCAGCCGATGAGTTCCTCCGCGGTCTTGCCGTAAGCCCTGGCCAGCGCCCGGTTTGCCTGCAAGAAGCGACCTTCGCGGTCTTTGGCAAAAATCATGTGCGGGACGAGATCGAAGATCTGCCGCCAGCGCATTTCGCTTTCGCGCAGCAAACCGATCGTCTCGCGCAGATCGATCAATTGCCGCGCCAGGTCGCTCGTACCCGGAGCCACATCGTTCGACTTTGGCGATCGATCCTCCGCCATCGGCTCTCTGTTGACTCCTGCAGGAGAGTGAGGACAGGCTTCAGCTATGCCACGATACCAAAAAACCCGGTCGTCGAAAATGGAACCCGGCCCCCGGTTCTTCGGCTCCACCAGCGACACGGCGCGCTGATTTCCAGACCATTGTAGGCCTGTGCCGCCCGGTCTAGAATGAGTTTTGACGGCAGAATCGGCCGGAAGAGGGCTTGTCTGCCCGGTCAATTCATGGGCGAGCCCCAACAGAGAGGTTCCTTCGATATGAGCCCCGTTTGTTCTGCACGTCTCTTGCTCGTTGCGGCAATCCTCTTCCTGATGACGGTGTTTGCCACACGGGCCGCCGAAGTCCCGCAGGTGAAGATCGGCCGTTTTCCCCAGGAAGTCGCGACGGTCTATACCGTCGACGACGGATTGCCCTCCAACGACGTGAAAGCCGTCCATCTCGATCGCAGCGGCGCCGTCTGGGCTCATACGGAGAAGGGTTGGGCGACTCGGCAGGGAAACGCGTGGACCCCGGCGGGATCTCCCGCCAGCAAGGATCTGTGCGGGGTTGTCGATCCCCAAGGCTATGCCGCGGCCGACAGCCACGTCAATCAGGCCGCCCGCACGGCAGATGGAAAGCTGGTGCTCGCCACCGATCACGGCCTGCTCGTTCAGGTGGACGGGGGTTTCGAGCCGATGATCGTCGAAGACGGGCTGGGGCGTCTGTGGGGTACCTCCGGCGTACGCGGAACGGCCGTCGACTCACGAGGACAACTCTGGTTCGCCACGTTGGCAGGCGCCGCCTGCCAGACCTCCGACGGATGGCGATTCTACACCGGCCGAGACGGGTTGCCGTACAACGACTTCACCACGATCGTGGCCGGACCGGACGGCGTCGTCTGGTTCGGCACGCATCTTGGCGCCGTTTGCTTTGACGGCGAAGGCTGGACCTATCGGCAAGGGCGTCGATGGCTGCCGGACGACGACGTGCGCGACATCGCCGTCGACGCCGAGGGCAACGCCTGGTTTGCCACGGCCGGCGGCGTGGGACTGATCGAGCGGCGGATGATGACGCTGGCGGAGAAGGCCGAGTTCTATGAAGACGAAATGGAGCGATACATCCGCCGCACACCGCTGGGATACGTGTCGGAGGTCGGCCTGGCCAGGCCGGGCGACAAGTCCGAGATCCTGTATCACGACAGCGACAACGACGGGCTGTGGACCAGCATGTATGGGGCCGGCGAGTGCTTCGCCTATGCCGCCACGGGTGACCCCACGGCGAAGGACCGGGCCAGGCGGGCCTTCGAGGCCCTGCGGTTCCTGCAGAAAGTAACCCAGGGGTGCGAACACAGCCCGCCGAAGGGATACGTGGCTCGGACGGTGATTTCGACGGAGCTGCCGGACCCGAACGTCGGCCGGGTGGAACGCGACCGGCAGCAAAAGGCCGAGCGCGACGCCCTCTGGAAGGTCTATGAACCCCGCTGGCCCAAGAGCGCCGACGGCAAGTGGTACTGGAAGAGCGACACCAGTTCCGACGAACTCGACGGCCACTACTTCTTCTATCCGGCCTACTACGACCTGGTGGCCGACACCGAGGAAGAAAAGGAGCGAGTGCGCGAGGTCGTGCGAGACCTCACCAATCATCTGGTCGAGCACGACTACAACCTGGTCGATCACGACGGAACGCCGACCCGTTGGGGCGTCTACAGTCCGAAGTCGCTGAACCACGATCCGAACTGGGCCGAGGAACGGGGGCTGAAATCGCTGAGCATGCTCTCCTACCTGGCCGTGGCCGAACACATTACCGGCGACCCGATCTATGCCGAACACACGGAGAAGCTCGTCAAGGAGCACTCCTACAACACGAACGCCATGATCTACAAGATCCACCGGGGCATCGGCTCCGGCAATCAGTCGGACGACGAAATGGCCTTCATGTCGTTCTACAACCTGGTCAAATACACGAAGAACGAGTCGTTGCGGGAGCAGATGCTACTGTCGTTCTTCAGCGCGTGGGTGATCGAGCAACCGGAGATGAATCCATTTTTCAACTTCGCCTACGCGGCCTTTGGGCTCGACGCCAGGCACGCCAGCCAATGGGGCACCTTCCCCCTCGCGCCGTGGGACGGCTGGCTGGAAGACTCGGTGGCGACCCTCAAGGGTTTCCCGCTCGACCGGCTCAACTGGGCCGCCCGCAACAGCCACCGGCTCGACGTCGTGCTGCTGCCCCGCCAGCAGAGCGGGGAGATCGTCGAGCCGCCGAGGACCGACGCGGGGCATCGAGTCGACGGCAAGGTCCTGCCCGTGGAGAACCGCCATTTCAATCACTGGAACACCAACCCCTGGCGTCTCGATTACCCGGGCAACGGCCGGGAGCTAGCCAGCGGCACCGTCTTTCTGTTACCTTACTATGTGGGCCTCTACCACGGTTTCATTCAAGAGACCGAGTAGACGGAAAAAGGGGACAGGTACCTTTTGTGCGAAGCACCCGAAGGGCCCTTCCCGCAAGAGGTACCTGTCACCTTCTTTCCGCAACACCCATCGGCCCCAACCGGTTTCGAACCTTCGTGCTTTGGATTTGTTTCGGATTTCGTGCTTCGTGTTTCGGGTTTCGGGTTTAGCGATACGCGCCCGATCAAGCTTTCGCTGAGTCATCTACCAAGGAGTCTGGAGTGCCAAAAGATCCCCTCACACCCTACGGCAATCGGCCCATGGTGACGCCGATCGTCAATGCGGTCAACTACGAATATGCCTCCTTCGAGGTGCTGCGGCAGATCACCGACGGCGAAATCGAAGGTTACACCTACCATCGCGACGACAATCCCACGGTCCGCGAAGTCGAACGGCAGATCGCCCGCATGGAAGGCGCCGAGGATTGCATCATCTGCACCACGGGCATGGCGGCCGGCACCATGGTCTACCTGACCTATCTCAGCCAGGGCGACCATCTGATCCTGTTCCACGACATCTACGGAGCCCACTACAAGGTTTCGCTCATTCTGGAACGGATGGGCGTGGAAATCACCTGGCTCGATGCCAGCGTCGGCCAGGACGTCCGCCAGCACGTCAAGCCGAACACCAGGATGATCCTCTGCGAGACGCCCAGCAATCCGCTCTGCAAGACCGTCGACATCGCCGCCGTGGCGGAGATCGCCCACGACAGCGGCGCCTTGTTCGTCGTCGACAACACTTTCGCCACCCCCTATCACCAGAAGCCGCTCCAGCTCGGCGCCGATCTCGTGCTCCACAGTGCCACCAAGGGTCTGGGCGGCCACAACGACCTCATGGCCGGGGCCCTGGCCGGTTCGAAGGAGCACTACGACAAGTTGTGGTTCACTCGCCAGGCCATCGGCACCACGCTCGACGCTTATTCGGCCTCGCTCTTGGAACGGGGACTCAAGAGCTTCGAGCTACGAGCGGAACGGATGGCGGCCAACGCGCTGGCCATGGCCGAGTTCCTTGCGGGACACCCCAAGGTCACTCGAATTCTCTACCCAGGCCTCACCAGTGACTCGGGCCACGAAGTCGCCTGCAAACAAATGGCCGGCGGATTCGGCGGCATCCTGGCCTTCGACGTGGGCGAGACGATCGACCAAGCCAAGGCCTTCATCGATGCTCTGGAGGTGATCGTCCACGCGGTCAGCTTGGGCGCTACGGAAAGCCTGATCTGCATTCCCTATCTGACAACAATGCTCTATCTGCCCGAAGAGCGGCGTACGACGTTCGGCGTCAAGCAGAACACGATCCGGCTCTCGGCGGGAATCGAAAAACCCGATGCCCTGATCAGAGATCTGGAACAGGCGTTGAGCAAGGTCTGACCGAACCAGTGTTCCTGCGCATACGCCGTTGTGTATCACAGCCTGCTTGTTGGCAGCGTCTAAGTTCAAGTTTCGCACATTTTGAGAGGTAAGTTGACGTCAAAATGATGTCGGCCTCCGTGCCTGAATCGGCTACCTTATTGGGTACTTTCATCCGAAGGACAGCCAAACGGCAAGGAGGCCGA
>JAAYAY010000382.1 GCA_012719125.1 Planctomycetaceae bacterium
ATCCTCCATGGCCTCGTCCCGGCCCCAGCCGGGAAGGCGTCCTTTCGGACACACAACACTGTAGGATAGACCCGTTTTCATCGGATTTTCCAGCCTGCTAGCAATGCTGGCTTTTCAGTTTGAGTAATGATCGTGGGAATGGGCCGCTTCATAGACGGCCCGAATGAGGGGTTCTGTCATGAGGTGACACGGTGGAAGAACTCAAACGACAAGTCAATCGTGCCCGCCGCTGGTTGGGGTTGCAGCGATTCGTCCGGGCGCTTGGGTGGTGTTGCTTCGCGACCCTGCTGGTGGCCTTGGCCTTCGTCGTGGTCGACAAGTTTCGCCCCCTGGGAATCGAGGGCTGGATCTACGTGGTCGCCGCCCTCGGCCTTGGCGGTGTCTTGGCGGTTGTGATCGCCTACGTCCGCGGCCGGGGCGCGATCGATGCGGCCATCGAGATCGATCGCCGCTTCGGACTCAAGGAACGCGTTTCCAGCACGCTCGGTCTGTCCCCCGAAGAGCAGCAGACCGAAATCGGCCAGGCCTTGATCGCCGACGCCGCCCGGCGCGTGAAGAACATCGACGTGGGCGAGCATTTTCACTTGCAGCCCGGCCGTCAACTCCTGTTGCCGCTGCTTCCCCTGGTTGCCGCGGTCCTGGTCGTTTGGCTGGTCTCGCCGGCCGTGATCCAGGACGATCCGCAGGCCAATGCGGCCGCGGTGAAAAAGCAGGTGACGAATGCCGCCGGCAGTCTCAAGAACAAGCTGCTCGAACAGCGGAAGGAAGCGCAGAAAGCCGGCCTGAAGGACGCCGAGTCGCTCCTCAACCGACTCACCGAAGAAACAGAAGAACTCACCCGCAGCGACAGCGGGGACCGCAAGGATGCGCTGGTCAAACTCAACGACCTGAAACGCCAGATGGAGAACCGGCAGAAGCAGATCGGCGGGGCGGAAGAGATCCGCAAGAAACTCGATCAGTTGAACGCCGGCAGTCGCGGGCCGGCCGAGAACTTCATGAAGGCAATCTCCGACGGCGACCTTCGCAAAGCCATTGAAGAACTCGACAAACTCAAGAAAGACCTGGCCGACAACAAACTCTCCGAGGAAGACAAGGAGCAGTTGGCCAAGCAACTCAACGAGATGAAGAAGAAACTCGAGCAGGCTGTCCAGAATCACCAACAGCAGTGTCAGAACCTGCAGAACCAGATCAATCAGGCCAGACAGGCAGGCGAGGAGGGCGAAGCCGAGCGGCTCCAGGAGCAACTGAACCAGCTCATGCAGCAGAACGGCAACATGCAGCAGTTGCAGGACATGGCGAACAAGTTGGGCCAGTGCTCGCAGTGCATGCAGAATGGACAAATGCAGGATGCCGCCCAGATGCTCCAGCAAATGCAGAACGACTTGTCCGATCTGCAGCAGCAGATTGACGAGATGCAATTGCTCGACGGCGCCATGGATCAGATCTGCCAGGCTCGCGACCAGATGAATTGCGGCCAGTGTGGCGGGCAGGGGTGTGAAGCATGCCAGGGCGACGGCATGGGGATGGGAGAAGGCCAGGGCCGCGGCAACCGCCCTGAGGAAGAAACTCCGACCCGGTTCTACGACGACAAGGTGGATCAGAAGATCGGGCAGGGGCGAGCGGCAATTGAAGGCTATGTGGACGGCCCCAATATCGCAGGGCCAGTGCTCCAGCAGATCGAGGAGCAACTCGAGTCGGCCAAGTCGGAATCGGCCGACCCGCTCACGGAACAGCAGATGCCGCGGCAGCACCAGGAACAGACGCGGCAGTACTTCGAGACGTTTCGCACAGGCCAGTAGCAACGCCCAGTGCAATTCCCGCCTTCACCTGGCTGTCCACAATGCTGCGGTCAGGCCTGGTGCTCACCCTTTCCATCGGCGAGGCAGGGTGAAGGAATAGAGGCAGACGACCGCACCCGTCGAAATCAGGCTCCACGGCACCCAGTCAGGCGGCACGATGACCCTCTTGGCGCCGGGGCTGACTTTCGTTCCGTCCAGCAAACCGCCCTCGCTTACCACGGGCTGTTCATGAAGTTTCAGCGTGAACTTCTGGACACCGAGGCACTGGCTGCCCAGCAGCATCATGAAGAGCCCGATCGACAGAAAGAAGGACCGCCACATCGTTCACACCTCTTGCCAAGTTCCGCAGCGATTCGTCCGACGCGCTCTCATCGCGGAAGTCAATAGGCCTCTCTCTGGGCCTGCTGGCAGACCAGCCGAGTGCGTGCACCGGTGTCCGTGCGGCACTGGCCTCGACGAAGACCTCTTGATAGAGAATCGTCCTCTTGGATAGATAAACTGCACGATTCGGCCGCCTGCTCGCACAGCTTGCAGCGGCCCGGGGACAGGTTGCGTCGATTGCACCGAGGATGCCTGCGAGTTCCTCTTCACGATTGCACTTGCCATACGGAGGTTGCCGGCAGATCTCCACAATATGATCTGCGGCCCCCTTAGTGTGGCACTACAACCTCGCTGATCCGCAGACCTTCCGAATATGACAAACGTGCCGAACAACGTACCTCTTTCTGCAAACGACCCGAAGATATTGGAACTGGCGCCGAGCGCATCGTGAACCGAGCGGACCGGTTTGGCCGATGCAGGAAACACGGATCTCTCGCGGTTGTTCAAGTCTGCCTGAGTTCCTATAATGACCTGCTCCCAGGTCTTTACGACGATCGGTGCCGCAGTCCAGGCCATTCGAGGCCTCGTCGTTGATTGCCGCGAGTCCTTCCGATCATCCAGACCATGAGGTTTTGAAGCGTTGGCCAGTCGATCAAACACCTGTTCGGACACCGGCCATTCTGTGAGTGACCAGATTCGCCCACAAGATGAATTCGCCGAAACGCCGCCCTCGTTGAGAATCCTCATCGTGGGCGAGTTGGGTGAAGACTGCGTTCTTCCCGACGCATTCGCCAGCCCGTGGCAGATCGTCCACGCGCCCTCGCCCCTCGGCGCCCTGGATTACCTTTCTCGCGAATCCTTCGATGCCGTCTGCTTCACTTCCGATCATCTCAAGCAGGCCTACGAGTTGGGCAAGCTCCTGCAGAACGAGCAGATCCTGGAAGGCATGCCCGACGGCGTGGTCCTGCTCGACAGTGATAATGTGATCCTGTGGAGCAACGGGCAACTGTGCCGTTGGAGCAGCCGCGAATCGGTCATCGGCGAGAACTTCTACGTCGTCTTGAACAGTCCCGAAATCCTCGGCCCCGACTTCTGCCCCTTCCATACCGCGCTCGCCACCGGCACGGCCAGCAGTTCCACCCTTCGCAGCAGCGACCACCGTTATTTCCACGTGCACGCCGCCCCCGTCCGCAATGCCGGCGGCCCGGCGCGCCACTTGATTGTCACCGTTCGCGACGTAACGCTCGAAATGCTCCAGCAGCAGAAACTGGCTGCTATCCATCAGGCCGGCATGGAGTTGGCCGATCTGACGCCGGACGAACTGCTTCAGATGGCGGTGGAAGAGCGGATCGAACTCCTCAAGGCCAACATTCTGCATTTCACCAAGGACCTCCTCAACTTCGACGTCGTCGAGATCCGCCTGCTCGATCCGAGAACCGAACGGCTGGAGACCTTGCTCGCCTCGGGAATGGAACCGGAGGCGGAGAATCGCGTCCTCTACGCCCGGCCCCAGGGCAACGGGGTGACCGGCTTCGTCGCCGCAACCGGCAAGAGCTACCTGTGCGAGGATACAAGCGAGGACCCGCTCTATTTGAGCGGCGCCAAGGACGCCAAGAGCTCGCTGACCGTGCCGATCGTGTTGCACGACGAGGTCCTCGGCACCTTCAACGTCGAAAGCCCCGAGCCCCGGGCCTTCACCGAGAGCGATCTGCAATTCCTCGAGATTTTCACTCGGGATGTGGCGGCCGCCCTGAATACCCTCGAGTTGCTGGTCGCCGAAAAGGCCAGCACCGCCGCTGCCAGCGCCGAGGCAATCCACAGCGCCGTGGCCCTCCCCGTCGACGAAATCCTCCTCGATGCCGTCAACGTGATGGAAAAGTACATCGGCCACGAACCCGAAGTGGTCGAGCGATTGCAGCGCATCCTGCAGAACGCCCGCGATATCAAGCAGGTCATCCAGAAAGTCGGCCAGAAGATGACGCCTGCCCAGGCCCACCCCCAACCGCCGGAGACGCAACGACCGGCGCTGGTCGGACGGCGCGTGTTGCTGGTCGATGAAGACGTCACCGTGCAGCAGGCGGCCCACAACCTCCTCGAACGATTCGGCTGTGCCGTCGAAACGGCTCCCGACGGAAACCAGGCGATCTTCATGGTCCGCAACAGCGGCTACGACGTCGTGATCAGCGATATTCGCCTCCCCGATATGTCGGGCCACGACTTCATGCTCAAGCTCCGTGAGGTCTGGGACGTGGAACCGCTCCCCCTGATTCTCATGACGGGTTTCGGATACGATCCGGGGCACTCCATCGTGAAGGCTCGCCAGGCCGGTCTTCAGGCCGTCCTCTACAAGCCTTTCCGGGTCGATCAGTTGCTCAGCACGGTCGAACAGGTCCTCAACTCGCTGTGAACGGCACGCCAACCCCGGCCGCCCTTCGACGAAACGGGCTTGGGCCCCCGGCACTTACCTGATGCAGACTTTCCTCCTAGCCGCGATCCTCGCCTGGGCCCTGTTCGGCCATGCGGTTCTCTGCCTGGCCTTGATCAATCGCGTCCACGCCACGGCCATCCCGACCCGTATCGGCAAGCTGGTCTGGCTCTCCGCGGCCGTTATCGTCCCCGCCGTCCCGATCCTCTTCGCCTACTGGTTCTGGATCCGGACCGTCCATTCGGGAACCACCCTCACCTTCTCCACGGTCCCGCTCGCCGCCGTCCCCTACCTGGCAACCTGTTGGCTCGCCGCCTGCCTCGCCACCTTCCACTGGTGCCGGAAACACGTCGATCGTGCCAGGCCCGATTCGCTTCGTAGCGACAGACGCCGCACGCTCCGACTCCTGCAGAATCCGACGCCCCCCGATTCCGACGACCACGAACACCACTTTCTGGTCCGTCTTCCCGGCAACCAGATCCTGGAACTCGATGTTGCCGAACGCGCGATCGACCTGCCCGGCCTGCCCCAGGCCCTCGATCGCCTCACCATTCTCCACTTGTCCGATCTGCATTTCTCGGGCCGGGTGGCCAAGGCCTACTTCCAGGAAGCAGTCCAGATCTGTAACGAATTGGAACCGGATCTGGTTGCCGTTACCGGGGACTTGGTGGATCGCTCCGACTGCATCGGCTGGATCGCCGACACCTTGGGGAACCTGAAGAGCCGATACGGCCGTTTCTTCGTGCTGGGCAACCACGACGTCGAAACCGACGTCCCCTCCCTGCTCGCTCAAATGGCCGAAGCGGGCTTCGTCGACGTGGCCGGCCGGTGCATCGAAATCGAGGCGGGAAGGGAGAGGATCGTTCTGGGGGGCAACGTCCTCCCCTGGATCGCCCCGGCGGCGGACTTCGGAGAGGCGCCTTCCCCCTCGCGGTGCGGCGGCCCCATCCGAATCGCCCTCAGCCACAGCCCCGACCAATTCCCTTGGGCTCAACGCAACGAAGTGGACCTTCTTCTCGCCGGCCATCTGCACGGCGGCCAAATCCGACTCCCTCTGATTGGCCCGATCGTTGCTCCCAGTTGGCACGGTATCCGCTACTCTTCCGGTGTGTTCCACTCGCACCCCACCATCATGCACGTCAGCCGGGGCCTGTCCGGCGAAATTCCTCTGCGACTGAACTGCCGTCCCGAGGTGGCCAAACTCACCCTCCACGCCCACCCAGCCGACCGCCCCTCATAATCGTCAGCATCCCGATCACCGCGGCAAGCGTTGTCACAGGCAAATCCTCCTCCCTCGCCCGCCGCAGTTTCCACATAAGCTATGCTTCCACTGACGCGTCCTGCCGACGCGCAACATTTCGATCAGGTTGCTTCTGCTGCGCGCGTTAGCGTATGCCGTCGCTCGACACGGAATATCGAGTTACAGGTTATGAATCCCGCAACACACCCCGGCCGTCCCGCAGAGAACAAAGAAGCGAGCTTTGAGGAACTCAAGCAGCGCATCCACAGCAAGCTCGTCGACAAGCTCGACTTGTCGCGCATCGGCGACCTGGAAGGCGACAAACTCCGCCGCGAAATCCGCCTCGTGGTCGAGCACCTCTGCGACTCGGAAGGCACGCTGCTGAATCGCACCGAACGCGAGCGGCTCATCGACGAAGTGCTCGACGAGACGTTCGGCCTGGGGCCGCTCGAAGTCCTGCTCAAAGACCCCACGATCAGCGACATCCTCATCAACGGCCCGAAGAATATCTACTGCGAACGCCGCGGCAAGATGGAGAAGAGCAACGTCGTCTTTCGCAACAACGACCACTTGCTGCAGATCATCGACCGGATCATCTCCAAGGTGGGACGACGCGTGGACGAAACCTGCCCCATGGTCGATGCACGCATGCAGGACGGATCGCGATTCAACGCCATCATTCCCCCCCTGGCCCTCGACGGCGCGGCGGTCTCCATCCGCCGATTCGGCTCCAATCCGCTCAAGCTCGAAGACCTGCTGAATTTCAAGGCCTTCACGCCCGAAATGGTCATGCTCCTGGAGGGAGCCATCAAGGCCCGTCTCAATGTGGTGATCTCGGGAGGTACCGGTTCCGGTAAAACGACGCTGCTGAACACCCTTTCGAGTTTCATCGGCAACTCCGACCGAATCGTGACCATCGAAGACGCCGCCGAACTCCAACTGCAGCAGGACCACGTCGTCCGGCTCGAAACGCGGCCGCCGAACATCGAAGGCAAGGGAGCCATCACGGCCACCGACCTGGTCCGCAACTCCCTGCGTATGCGTCCGGAACGAATCATCATCGGCGAGTGCCGCGGACCGGAAACGCTCGACATGCTCCAGGCCATGAACACGGGCCACGAAGGGTCGATGACCACCCTGCACGCCAATACGCCGCGCGACGCCATCGCCCGTATGGAAACCATGATCATGATGGCCGGCTTCGACCTACCCCTCAAAGCCATGCGAACTCAGATCGCCAGCGCCGTCGACCTGGTCGTTCAGGCCAACCGCCTCCAGGGCGGACCGAGAAAAATCACGCATATCACCGAGGTGGTCGGCATGGAGCAGGACACCGTGGTCATGCAGGACATCTACAGCTACGAACCGGACGGAATTGACGAGAATGGGCGAACCTACGGGCGTTTCGTCGCCCACGGCATCCGCCCCACATTCATGCCCCGGCTTGAAGCGGCCGGCGTTCGCTTGCCTGCCAGCGCTTTCCGCCAACGTGTCATGCTGGAGGACTGACAAAACCATGATTATGATCTTCATTGCCGTCGCCACCTTCCTTGCCGTGTCGTGTCTGGTGGGAGCCGTCGCCTTTGCTCTCCGCGGCGAATCCAGCGCCCGGGTCGAGGACCGGCTCGAACAGTTCACCGGAAGGGGCTCCGCCAAAAAGAAAGAGAAAAAGGAGGAATCGAGCCTCCTTGCTCAGCCCCTCGACTCCGCCCCGAGTTTCGCCGACAAGCTCCTCAGCCGCTTCGGTGATTTCTCGAGGATCTTCGCCCAGGCCGACACCACCCTGACCTTGTCGCGGTTGCTGTTGATCTGCGGCGTCTTTGCCCTTTGCGGGGCCGGTATCGGAGCGGCATTGAGAGTCCACATTGGCCTGCTTCCGCTCCTAGCGATGTTCATGGCCGGTATGCCCTTCCTCTGGCTGTTCTGGCGCCGTTCCCGGCGTCTCAAGGCTTTTGGCGCTCAGCTTCCGGACGCCATGGAATTGGTCGCCCGCGCCCTCCGGGCAGGGCAAAGCCTGCCGGCAGGATTCCAGATGGTCTCCACCGAAATGAGCGACCCGATCAGCAAGGAATTCGGAAGGGTGTTCGAAGAGCAGAACCTCGGATGCTCCATGGAGGAGTCGTTGAGGTCGCTGGCCGAGAGAATCCCCAACACCGACCTCAAGTTCTTCGTGACGGCCGTCGTCCTGCAACGGCAGACGGGCGGCGACCTGGCCGAAATCCTCGACAAGATCGGACACCTGATTCGCGAACGATTCCAGATCTGGGGCCAGATTCAGGCTCTGACCGGAGAAGGACGCCTCTCCGGCATTATCCTCATGGCCCTCCCCTTCCTGCTGTTCCTCGTGGTCTATTACCTCAACCCCAAGTACGTCATGCTCTTGTTCGAGGATGAAATGGGCAGAAAGATGCTCGCGATAGCCCTGTTCATGCAGGTCCTCGGGGCGCTGTGCATTCGCAAAATCGTCAACATCAAGGTATGAGGATGCAGCCATGACGCTCCTGGCCATATCGCTCAGCATCACCGACCTGTTCCCCTTCGCCGTGTTCGGCATGTGCGCCGCAGTTGCCTGGTGGGTGATGAATCTCGTCGCCGCCGATAAATCGCGAGCGGTCGAACGGCTCGACGAACTGAAAAACCCGCGATCGCGGGGTGGGCTCGCTCCTGAGTCGCAGGGGGCCGGCGAACGCATGACCCGCGCCCTGGAGAAAGCCAGTCCGGCCCTCGCCAAACCCCTTCAGCCCAAAACCGAAATGGAACTCGGCAAACTGCGCAGCCGCCTGACGGCCGCCGGATTCCGAGGTGAGACGGCCGGAAGCGTCTTCCTCGGCCTGAAGTTCGCCGGCCTGTTGTTCGGTTTGTTCCTGGGCGGGGGGACCATCCTCGGCCTGGGCGGCGTGAGCCAGAAGACCCTCATGGGGGCCGTGGCCTGCGCCGGCCTCTTCTTCTACCTGCCCGATATCGTCGTCGGGTTCATTGCCAGGTCGAGAAAGAGCGGGATCTTCCTGGGCCTTCCCGATGCTCTCGACCTCATGGTCGTCTGCGTCGAGGCGGGGCTCGGGCTCGATCAGGCCATGCGCAAAGTCGCCGAAGAAATGGAGAACTCCTACCCCATCATCGCCGAGGAGTTCGGAATCGCCAACTTCCAACTGCAGATGGGCCGGTCGCGCTCCGACGTGCTTCACGAGCTGGGGGCCCGTACCGGCGTGTCCGACCTCCGCTCCCTGGCCGCCGTGCTGATTCAAGCCGACAAGTTCGGCTCCAGCGTCGCCCAGGCACTCCGCGTCCAGAGCGACTCGATGCGAACGCGACGCCGTCAACTGGCGGAGGAAAAAGCCGCCAAGACGGCCGTGAAGCTGATCATCCCCCTGGTCATGTTCATCTTCCCAGGCATCTTCGTCGTGCTGGTCGGCCCCGCCGCCGTTCAGATGGTCCGCCAGTTCTTCCCGCTGCTCAAGAGCGGGAAACTCTGAAAACCGGCCCAAATGCCGCGATTCCGCAACTACCGTCCGAACACCAAGGCGTCAGGACGCACGCCCTATTCGGGGAACAGTCTGGTCGATAGATACCGTTCGCCCAGATCGGGGAGAATGACCACGATCAGTTTGCCGCGGTTCTCCTCCCGCCGGGCCACCTCCAATGCCGCCCAAGCGGCCGCGCCGCAACTGATGCCGCACATCAGCCCTTCACGCTTGGCGAGCTGCCTCGCCGTCTCCATGGCGTCCTCGTCCTGAACGCGAACCACGTCGTCGATGACGTCGACGTTCAACACGTCGGGAATGAAGCCCGCCCCGATCCCCTGAATCGTGTGCTTGCCGGGCTTCAACTCCTGGCCGGCCTTACGCTGGGTGATCACCGGACTGTTGGCCGGCTCGACGGCAATCACCTGGACACTCGGCTTCCGCTCCTTGAGCACCTCTCCAACGCCCGTGATCGTGCCCCCAGTCCCTACACCGGCGACGAAAATGTCGACCTTCCCCTCCGTGTCTCGCCAAATCTCCTCGGCCGTCGTCTCCCGATGAACCTGAGCGTTGGCCGGGTTCTTGAATTGCTGGGGCATGAAGTAGTTGGGATGCTCCGCCACCAACTCTTCCGCCTTGCGAACCGCGCCGGGCATCCCCTCCGCGGCCGGAGTCAACACCAACTCGGCCCCCAACGCCTTCAGCATGCGGCGTCGCTCCAGGCTCATGCTTTCGGGCATCGTGACCGTCAAGCGGTAACCTCGAGCGGCACAAACGTAGGCCAGGCCAATCCCCGTGTTCCCGCTGGTCGGCTCGATGATGACCGTGTCGTCGCTGATCTTCCCGTCCCGCTCGGCGGCGTCGATCATGGCCCGTGCGATGCGATCCTTCACGCTCCACAGCGGGTTCATGTTCTCGACCTTGCCCACAACCGTCGCCACGCATCCCTCAGCCATTCGCCGGAGCTTGACGAGCGGAGTGTTCCCGATGCACGCGGTAATATCGCTGTAAATCCCCCGGCCTGAATGGTCGCTCATAGTAGGTCCCCTGTTCTTCGTGTCCATCCCACCTGGTTGCGATGGGTTCGTCGCTCAGAAACTAATCATAACCATGTTTGCAAAGATAGTCAACTACTGTATCGATCGGCAAGTATTCGCCGGATCTTGAACGGGCCCCCTGTCCCCGCGAGCTGTGTAGTTATCCCGGGCATTATAGCCGACGAGACACCCTGCCACCGCGTGGGTACCATGTCCTTTGAACAGACCAGAGAACTGCCGTGATAAAAGTGAGACGCCTTCCTGCTTGACAGCCCTCCCGAATCGGCTAGAATCATTGTCAGTCAGTTGGTCTGACTTAGTGGAGGTGCCCATGGCGCGGTTGGTTCAAAACGTGACAAAAGGGGAACTCGGGGTCCTGAATGCGCTCTGGGACAAGGGCCCCACAACGATTCGCGAAGTGACCGACGCTGTCTACGCCGACGGAACGATCGCCCAATACGCAACCGTGCAGAAGTTGCTCGAGCGGCTCGAAGAAAAAGGATACGTCCGACGCGATCGGAGTAACCGTGCCCATGTCTTCCAGGCAATCATCGGTCGCGATGAGTTGATCGGCTGGGAAATCCAAGAGTTGGCCAACGGTCTCAGCGGTGGATCGATTGCGTCACTATTTGCCGAATTGGTGAAACCCGTGCAGTTGACCAGCATGGAACGCGCGTCCCTGCAAAACCTGGTGGCCGAACTGGAACGCCAGCGGAATACGATCGAACGTGCCGAAGCAGCCGGCGACTCTGACTGATCTCAGTCAGCCTGGTTGAATTGGAAAACGTCGAGGGAGTGTGGGATGCTTGAGATCGGCTTGAGCAATGCCTTCGTGGCTGCGTTGTTGGCGGCGGTTGTAATTGCCTTCTCTCTGCGCAAGTGCCACCCGGCGTTGATCCACCTGAGTTGCCTCCTGGTGTTCATCAAGCTGCTCACGCCGCCGCTAGTGTTCCTACCCTTGCCGTTCGCTGGACGCGCAGTGAACGCAGTATCGGCCCCGAACACGCTTCTCTCGACCTGCCAACCGCCGGAGACGCAGCCGTCCCACGATCGCCACGAGACCTTCTCGGTTCCAGACGATTTGGCGTCGACTGATGCCGGTTCAGACGATGGGCAGTTCTCCGACGCAGATCCCGCCGAGCGCCCCGTCACCGAGCAGAGCGGGGTAGAGTCCTCTTCCAGGCAAACGCACGCCTTGACCCGTGGTGACGCAGGTGCCGAGAAGACCCTGGAACCGCCGGTATCGGACGCCGCTCTTGAACTTGGGCTTTCTGCAATTGATAGGCCGAACCCCCTTGAAATGCCTTCGTTCCGCACGGTCGTTGCCGGCCTGTGGCTCGGTGGATCTCTGGTCTGGTTCAGCCTGGCGATCACCCGGGCGTGGCAAATCCGTCGGCTGATCGCCTACGCGAGGCCGGTATCGGAGGAACTGCATGACGAATTGAGGACGCTTTGCCGGCGCTTGGGACTGGCACGGTGTCCGGAATTCCTGATCGTCTCTGGCGCCGTCTCGCCGATGGTTTGGGCGGTCGGGTGTCGGCCGCGGATCCTGATGTCGTCTGCGCTGCTCGAGCGCCTGGCACCGGAAGAGCGCCGGACCGTTGTGGCTCACGAGTTGGCCCACATCAAGCGGCGCGACACCTGGGTGCGGTTCGTTGAATTCGCGGCGTCAGGGCTCTACTGGTGGTTTCCGGTTGTTTGGTGGGTGCGCGGTCGACTTCGGCGCGCCGAAGAGGAATGTTGCGACGCCTGGGTCACCTCTTCCTTGCCGGGTTCGTATCGCGATTATGCTTCAGCATTGCTGAAAACGCTCGAACTCCTTGGCGATCCTTCGATGCGTCGCCCGGTGCTTCAGGCGTTTGGCAGCGGGGTGGGCGGTTTTCAAATAATGGAAAGGAGATTGACGATGATCTATCAGCGCGAGAAACCGTTGCAACTCGGTCGATTCGGATTTGCCGGCTTGGCCCTCCTATCGGCGATTTCCCTGCCCCTGGCTTTCGGCCAGACGCCGCCGTCGCCATCCGAGAGTCCTCCCGCGCCCGAAGCCGAAAAGACACAGGTCTCGGAAGCTGCATCTGCCGACGTAGCGGCGGCGGACTCCGCCGAACCGAAGGCGGAGGACGCGTTTCGTCTGTTCGATCCGTTTGACGAGAAGTTCGCCTTGACATGGAAGCAGATTCGCCCGGATCCGTCGCATTTCTCGCTCGAAAAGAACCCGGGCTGCCTGACCATCGCCACTCAGCCCGGGAGCATTTACGGCGACGAAATGAAGGATGGACCGGGGGTGCGCACCAGGAACATGTTCCTGGTCCCCAACCCGGCGGCGAAAGGGGGCGATTTTGTCGCAACGCTATGCCTCGTCGGTTTCCGACCGCAGGTTCCGTACCAACAGGCGGGGCTCCTGGTCTACGACGATGACGACAACTACCTCAAGTGGGTCCTGGAACATGCCCGCAATGCTCCGTCCTTCACGATGATGAAGGAGACGGCTCGCGAAAACATCGGCGACTGGAACAGCATCGGGGATGCGGCCGATTCAGATCGCGTCTGGCTGCGGATCACCAAGTGCGGCAAACTCTATCAATACTCCGCCAGTACGGACGGCGACCAGTTCAGGCTCATCGGCCGGAAGGAGTGGGGCAACGGCTCGCCCCAGTTGGTCGGGATCATCGTGAAGAGCTCGCGGGCGACCGAAGAGATCGACGCGGTGATCGAGAGTTTTGAAATTCGCTCTCCCATGCCCGACGAACTGAACAGGGCCGCCCTGGCCGCCCTCGGGGAACTGCAAGGAATGTGGGACGTCACCCTGATGCAAGCCGAGGGCAAGAAGCCGGAGAAGATTCGGCCCGCTCGCTTTGCCTTCGCAGAGACGGAGGTTGTGGTTACGGAGATCGGCAGGCCCGTGACGATCCCGTACCGCATGGAAGTGCATGACGGGGTGAATGAACTGTTCATGGAATCCCGAGTCTTCGGCGAAGGTTCGCGCATGTTCTTTCGCCTGGAAGGCGACGCGCTTTCCATCTGCCTTCCCGGCGGCGACAGGTTACCCGAGCCCGATGATTGGGACGCGGAGGCCGGCAAGGGGCTTTTGCTCGTTCAGCTTCGACGGACGCCCGCGGAGGTGGTGGCTGGCATACGGCGGTCCACCGGATCGCGCCAGAAGTGCTTCTATCGAATCGACAGCGATCAGGATGGCGGCTTCACGTTGGCGGAATTCCAGGCCGATTGGCCCACGCCCGAGGGCAAGAAGCGCGCCGTTGAGATCTTTGAAAAGCTCGATCGCAACGAGAATGAACGCATCGAATACAGCGAATTCTCCACGCGAACCAAGTACGCCGAGTTCGGGCTTTCTGACTACGACCTCGACGGCCGGATCTCGGTCGAGGAGTTCAGCGTGAGCGAGATGCCCGACGCTCCTGCCTCCCACGTCGAGAAAGTCTTCGCCGTGCTGGACCAGAACAACGACGACGCCCTTTCCTACGAGGAGTACGCCCTGCGAAACGACGAATCCTGGTTCGTGAAGCTGGACGTCGACGAAGACGGGCAGATGTCGCTGGCCGAATACTCGGCTCGAAACACGCGGCTGGTCAACAACGGAACCGTTCGGCAGATCTTCGCGGCCATGGATCGCGACGGCAGCGGGGCGCTCAGCCTGGAGGAGTTCTCGAGCAAGCCGGTCGAGACCGTTTTCGGCATGCTCGACGAGGACGCCAGCGGCGAACTCCAAATGCACGAGTTCTTGTTCTGGAAGAAAACCCCTGCTGATATCGCCAAGGGCAAGGCCGAATTCGCCGAGCGCGACGCCGACAAGAACGGCGGGCTTTCCTTCCGGGAGTATAGCTACCGTGCCGACGACGCACCGTTCTGGAACGCCGACAGCAACGGCAACGGCCGACTCAGCCGGAATGAGTTCGAACACAGCGAACTGGGACGCACCGTAACCGATGACGCCCTCGTGTTCCGAACCCTCGATCGCGACCGCGACAACAGTATCTCGCTCACCGAGTTTCGCGAGCATGATACCGCGAGTGGAGCGGCAGCGAAGGAACTCTGACACGGAACCTCGTGAGATTCCCGGAGAAAGGTGACCGTCGCGTTTCTCCGGGAATCCGCCCGGCGCTATGGCTTGCCCTCGTCGAGCACCGCCTTGGCGTGCCTCGCAAAATGGCCGCGAAGGTCCTTGGTGTACTCGCTCAGAATCTGCCGGCCCATGTTCCCATAGTCGCCGCAGCGGAACAGGGCTCTCGCCAACGCCAGTTCGCGGAGCGAGTCGCGCCGTGCCTGCACCGCGTTCGTTCCGCCGGGACTCATCTGATCGGCCCTGCGGGCGTCCTCCACGGTGTAGATCACATACCCCGACATGTTCGGCTTCGTGAGCAGCTCAGCCAACGGCTGGGCTCCCTGACGATCCCCGATCAGTTCGATCGCCAACCCGACTGCGCGATGGTGCGAGAATTCACTCTCGGCCGTCAGCAGCTTGGCCTTCTCGACAATGACGCCGATTGCCCGCGGATTGCCCGCCCGTCCCAAGGCCACGATCAGCCTGTCCAGCGGGCTGAGGGCCGATCCAAACTGGCCCATGCCCCGGTAATTCCATCCTTCATCCCAGGTTTCGTGGGCTCGCACCGCGTCCATCAGCACGTCGAGTCCGGAATCGTCCCCCAACACCGCCAACGCATGAGCGTAGACCAGCTTGTCTTCGCCGCCGGCCGACTGAAAGGCTTCCTTCAGGAGAGGCAAGGCAACTTCCGGCCGGGCCAGAATGACCGAGGCGCCCTCCGGCTCGCCGGGCAGGCTCTTGACCGCCGCCGCAACCTTCTCTTCCGGGATGGGATAGGAGTCCTTCTGCTCGAGAATCTCCTGGGGAAGAATGCCAACTTCAATGAGATGCTGCTGAAGTTTGCGAACGTCCAGCTCGCGCAGCTTGACTCCGGCCCGCGAGGCCAGGGCCGCGGCCGCTCCCAACGCATAGCCCTGGTTCTGCAAGTCCGGCTGCATGCGGGTGAGCGGCACCGCATCGCGGTCCACGCTCATTCCCAGTCCGCCCACGAGGATCCCCTCCAGTCCCTTGGGCAGGCAGCAGCGGTAGGGCACGTTCACATAAACGCCGACCTTTTCCGGGTGGTTCAGTTCCAGGTAAGGATCGACCGTGTAGCCGTGGGTGTCGAAGTTGCTGTAGGCGATCTGGATCGTATCCGGATAAGTTCGCAGGTTGAACTGGTCCAGAATGGTCATGTTGAAGTCGCCCACGATTCGGCGGCGCTCCCGGGTATCGATCAGCTTCCCGTGATCGAAGGCATCGGCGTACTTGTCCTTCGAGTAGACGAACATGTGCCACACGTCGACCATATCGGTCTCGTCGGTGATGGTGAAGTCGGTGTTGTTGTAGGTTCCCCCGAGACGGGTGCCCGGCAGCCCGGTACCCTGCATGGCCAGTTCGCGGGCGTCGGTGTAGTTCACTTCCGCCCCGGCGGCCGCCGCGATGTCGGAGTTGCCCGTCGTGTCGATGACCACGTCGGCCAGCACGACTCCCCGGCCCCAGGTGGAGGCAACCACGACCCCCTTGACCCGCTTCCCGTCCACAACGGCGCCGCATCCGACCGTGCCGAACCAGACGTCGGCCCCGGCGTCGAGAAGCTGCCGGCGCCACCATTCCATTCTCTGTTGAGGAATCCAGGTCTTCTTGCCCTCTTCGACGGTGGCGCTGAACCCGATGCGGTTTCCCCAGTAATAGTTGGAAATGGCGCCAGTGGTTCCCACGCCGCCCAGCTCGTGGAGATATTCGACCACCAGCGTTCTGGCCCCTTGGCGAGCCGCTCCGATCCCGGCCGGTGCGCCCGTGGTCCCTCCCCCTATCACAACAACGTCATAGCGAGCCAACACCGGCAGGGAACCTGCCGGTTGAGGCACCGTGGCAAGCCCTTCGTCCACCGGACGCGTACCGGCCAGCAACTCGGCCACATCGCCTTGCTGCGCCTCTTGGGAGGCACGCCCTGTCCGCACCGCAACACCTTCGGGCCGTGCTGTCCTGGCTGCCTCCGCCGCGGCCGCCTTGCCGATTCGACTCCCCATCTCCAACAGGTGAACGGGCCGCAGGAGTCGCTCGGCCTGCTCCCGCGAAATCTGGGCGCAGCCGCCCAACACGTAAACCCCGTCAATCTCCGCGGGCCGGAACGAATCGATCGCTAGAGAGGCGACGTCCGTCCAGGACCCTTCCCCCGCCTCGCGGGCCACCACGGGATCGGTCGGCACATGGAACAGGTCGTCCGACGTGTACTGCTGCTCCGGATGGTAAGTCAACGTGCGGGCCGCTTGATCGGCCGCCGCCCACGCGGCCGGACTGTCGTCGGCCATCGGGAGTTGAATGGTGTATTCAATCAGCGCAAACTCGCCGCTAGACGTGTTCGCCCGGTTGGGATAAGGGCCGCGATAGGGAACGCCTACCATGCGGGCTGTCATGTTCTCCGCCTCGCACGGCTCGCCGCCCACAACCACTCGCCGAAACGTGTGCGTTCCCGCCTGGAACGGCTGAAACTTGGCCCCAGCCATTCGGGCCACGTGGGCCCGGTCGGTCGCGTCGATGATCGTCTTGGCCAGCACGGCCTGACGCCCCGCACGGTTCGACATCACGAAACCGCCGATCCGACCCGATTTGTCCACCAGGACCTCGGTGGGCTGGCATCCGTAAAGGTACTTCACGCCGGCCGCCAGCAACGCGTTGTCGAGGGTCCGCTTCACGTGCATCGGACGCGGTGGTCGGGGAGCCGACGATTCGACCTTCTTCGAAGACGCGGGCCCCACAACCTCGATCTCGCCCAACAACACGCGCGACTCGGTCTCCGGCTTGTGGACGTCGAGTTTGACGTAGCGAGCCGGGCGCCCCACTTCCACGGCGATGATCGATACCTCATCCCCCGACGTTCGATCGGCCGAGCCAACGGCTGTCCAGGTCTGCTTGTCGTCGGACACCGAAACGTCCACGCGGCTTACCACGAAGTTGCCGGGCGCCTGGCCCGAACCGCGATAGTAGGCCATCAGCCGAGCTTCCCTCACCTCCTTGACCTCGCCCAGATCGACCGTCAGCGTCACGTCGCCGTCGTACTGAACGCTCTCCGACGAGGCGTTGCCCCACTTGCCGTCGTGCAACAGCCCGGGAGGAGTGGTGTCCTTGTGTGCGGCTGCCGGCGGCAGACTCGCTTCGTAGGTGAAATCGACGGCGTCCGGGTGCGCGCCAAGCTCGTTCTTGACGGGATCGTCGTAGAGCTGCTCGGCAAGCGGTCCGGCGGGCTTCTCACCCTCTTCCAGCCAGAGCCGAAGCATCCCGGCCATATCCTCGCCGAGATAAGGTCGCGGGGCCGCCAGAAAAACGCTCGCCCCCGAGCCGGCAGCCTCCACCGCCGCAGAAACGGCCCCCACGCCTCCGCCAATCACGGCCACGTCGACCTCGTAAGCCACGGGCACCTCCCGAGCCGACTGATCGATCGACTCCGATTGGGCCGGTGTTGCCAGGCTGAATCCCAAGGCAATAGCAACGGCCAAGGTGGTAAGACGGTTTCCGGTGCGCAGCATGTCTGCTATCTCCTTCGTTGGATGGTTGACCGACGATCCTAGCCCCGACTATGCATGAACTTCACGTGCGGTTCGAGCGTCATTCCCGCGAAGGCGGGAGACCGGGCTAGCTTTCGATTGTGGCCTTCCCCGGCGGGCAAAGCAACTCCGGAGCGAGAATTCCGAACTGACACAGCGCTAATCGTGCGAGCCGATGTCCCGAGTGAAGGCCTCCTGAATCAGCCGGTCCTCCTCGCGCTCGTGCTCCCTCAGTTCGGCCCGAAAGGCCGCGAAACGCTCGACCGTCTGCTCCCACCACAAATCCGGCTCGGTTTCCGGATCGGCCGCGCCGGCCAGCATCCGCGATCTCTTGGTCATCTTGGGATGCTGGACCATCAACGCGTTGGCACGCTCAAACAATCGCGGAGCCTCGTAGAGGGCTTCCGCGAAGTAGCCGCCCGCCTCCTCCGACTGAAAATGCTTGGTAAGCTGGTGCCCCAACTGACCCAGGAGATCGACGACCTCGTTGATGGGACCCGATCGCTCCGCCAATGCCGAATCGATCTGTTCCAGAAGACTTGTTAGTTGCCGGTGTTCCTCCCGGATCTTCTGGAACCTATCGAGGTCGGTTGAGTCTGAAGTCATCGGCAAGTCCTTGCGGGTGGCATTGATCGATCAGGAAACAGAGCGCCAACAGGCGCAGTCAGTATACGCGACCACGACACTCAAGTCACCCCGGCACTCTTGTAAGTTCTTTGAAAAATTGGAGTTACGGCGTGTCGGCCTCTTCCTGAATCTTGCCCGAAACCCCCGAATCGGCGTCTGGTCCACCGGTTGGAACTGTCGCACGCCGCTGAAGCGGGCGGTCCACGACCACCGAATCGATCAACTCAAACACCATCCCATAGATCTTCAACTCCGCCGGTCCCGGCTCCGCGGTCCACATGCCGCCCATGTTCGAGTTGTTCATCAGCGAACCGAATCCGATCGCAGTGACCGTGCCGTCGCCGTGTCGAACCTTGGCGGCAACCGGCGCGTCGCCCACCCACATGAACGGTTCGCCACCCTCGATTTGACACGCCAGTCCCGCCGAGACCCCAGGCCAGTCGGAATCTGCCGTACGCACCATGCCCTGGGCGGGGCTCGCGTGATTGACCGACATTCCAAACGGCCAGAGCAGGCTGTTCGCGGTCGTGCCTTGACTGTCGGGTGAGTCGATCACCAGCAGCTTGCCGCCTATCGACACCCAGCCGACGAGCTGAAGGCGGTAGCCCTCGGGCACCGATTCCGTCGGTGAAATGACGACAAGCACATCTCCAGAAAACGCCTCGACCCCGTCGGCTCGCACCGTGTAATGGCCCAAACGCGGAATCCACTGCTCCAACAACCCGTAGCCGTTCGGCTCTTTTGTGAATCCTCCTTCCGAAAGCGGAACACGAGACACCGTCCGGTCGATCACCACGCGGACGAGCGGCCTCTCGCATTCCGGCTGTCCCCCCTGTTGCCAGGCGGCAATCGCGTCGGTCGAAACCAGATAACCGAGCATGGCACAGGAAAACCACACGAGCCAGGCACCCTGGCTGCGGGGGAAACGAGTTGCACCGAGCCAAACCAGCAGCGCCACAACACCGACGCCTGCAACTCGAAGAAGACCTCGCAATGCCGCCGAATCGAACAGGCTGCGGCAGTTCAACCATGAGAGCATATCCAGCATCATTTCGGCCTTGCCCGGCTCAAACGTGCTGAAATTCGAGAAGATCGTCGAGTCGGTGAAGGCCAGCACACGCCCCTTGCCGTACCGCGTCTCCCAGAGCTGAATATAGGCCCCGTAACGCATCTCCGGTCGGTAGTATGCCTCGGGGAAATAATTGTCCATGTTGTAGTCGGCCCCCAGGCTCCACAGCCCGGTGTTCCAGACGGCCGCACGCCCCCAACTCCCTCCCGGATCGATCGAACACGATCCGGCATAGCGGATATACGGAACGTTGCGCACCGCCGGATGCGGAAAACGCTCCGGCGCCACGTGCTGGACATAGGGGTCGTCCACCGCAAACAAGTTGTCCGGCCGAAACTTGAATCCCATCGGCACCGCAATCTGATTCAGGCAACTCCCCGTACGCATGAAGTCGGTGTGCTCTCCGACTAACAACAGCCCGCCGCCGCGCTCGACGAATCGCAGAATCGCGCCGACTTCGTCCGGCGAGTAGGGCTCGGTCGGAGTCTTGATCACCAGCACGTCGCAATCGGCAAGCCGGGCCGTGTCGATCTTCTCATCGTCCTGCAATCGCGACACGTCGAAATACTGCTCGCAGTATCGGTAGATCGCCGTGTAGCTGTACGACGGATCGTGGCCGAACGACTCGGTGTCATAGGCCCGGTCCGTGGGCTCCCAATCGGAGTGACGTTCCACGAACACCACCCGCCCGCCTCGGGGGCTCCCGACCGGATCGATCACCAGCAGCGTGGTCGCCAGTCCCACCGCCACAACCGCAGCAGCCGCAGCAACAACTCGTTTCCGCGTCTCCGCCGAGCACAACGGCTGCTCGTCTTCCTCCGGTTCCGCTTCGGCCTGTTCGCGCCGCACCCACCAGGCCAGGCTCACCACGGCGCCGAGGCCGACGATCGTCAAGACCCAAGGGCTGAAGAATTGGTTCATGACCGTCAGCTTCAGGTCTTCCGGGGCCCGCATCTCGCGGTGAAGAAACAGGCCGAGAAGCAATCCGAGTCGAACCGGAATCCATATCGCAAAGGCCAAGACGAGCCATCCGATCCTGCCCAGCCACCGGCGGAACTCGCGACTGCGATCCTCCCACCCCCACAGGCAGACCAGAACCGCCGCTCCGCCGAATAGTGCCGCCGTCACCGGATCCAACACCAGCTCCCAAGTCGCGCCGAGACGCTGCGGACCCGACGTCGAGAAGATCGCCACGTTCGTCCCGTCGGCCGATGCGTCGGCGCCGACCAGCTTCGCCGACATGGCGACAAGCAACGGACCGGGCCAGGGCAGGTCGTGGCAGCGGGCGGTCAACAGCGCGTAGCCCCGCAGTGCGAGCGCCTGGCCGCCGAGGACTAGAGCAGAACGTACCATCCCCCAGCCCGCCGCAATAATCCACTGTGAGACGTTCCCGAGCGCCAGCGGCGTCAATCCCAGAACAAGAAGGAGCGGGACAGCCCGATAGGGCCACGACACGATCCACAGGGCGGGCAAGGCCGCCGCGATCGCCAGCAAGGCGTTGACGCGGCAAGGAATCCGCCGCGGGCGCTCCGCCGACAACGCAATCCCGGCAAGCAGCAAGACCGACCAAAGCCAACCACTAGCGCCGCTGTAGTAGCCCAACCCCCACATCCAGGAAGCCCCGAGCAGGGCCACGGCGATCCAGATTCGCATCATGGCTGCACCTCCTCGCCGTCCGCCTGTGCGGTGCCCGGCTTTGCCCCCCAGCGACCCCAGTCGAAAGGCGGCGGCTGCCAGGGTTCCCGCCCCGGCAACTGCCCAATCAGCCACCGCCAGAATTGAGCGTTCAAGTGATCGTCGGCAAGAGACCCGCCGTCCTGGTTCTCCAGCGTCTTGTTCATCGCAAAACCGGTGTCGCCGATCAGCACGGCTACCCCTTTCCCGGCATCCGATCGGGCAACCACCGGGGCCGGAACCACTCGCCCCGGCACTTCCGCCGAGACGACCGATTGCGGCCGGTATTCCCGTTCAACTCCACTCAGCGGCCAGGCACTGTGAAACAGAACCGGCGCAAGCGAACTCTGATCGTCGGGATAGGGGCGGTAAACGCACCCCAGCGGAACCGCGTCGCCTCGGCCCGAACCGGGCCGATGATAGACCAACGGAACGCCGAGGCCAAACTGGTTCATCACCTGGTTGGTCTTGCGCCCCTCCGGCGCGCCCGCCATGGCAATCAGGGCGCCCCCGTCTTCGACAAACCGCTTGATTCGCCTTCGTTCGAGCAAGGTGAATTGGCGAACCGGCGCAATCGACACCACCACGCTCGCTCGGCTCAACTGCTCAGAAGATAGATCATCCGCCGCCAGGACCAGGAAACCGTTGCGCATCAGAGTCAGCGCCAAACCGTCGATGCCGTTGGCGTTCCACGGCGTTTCGGCGTAGGCCTCCAAGTGGGATGCATCCAGATACGCCAGATTGTTCGGCGTGCGGCCTCGCCCGTCCGGCAGGACCTCCCATGAGCGACAACTCCATTCCGTCGACAACCAGGTCGCCAGGAGCAAAGCCACCACCAACGCCGCCAACACTTCCCCGCGTTCCACCCGTGCCAACAGGACCACCATGGCGCCGGCAAGCACGATCGCGATCAGTTGACGCCACCAAGCCTGGGGCGAACCGCCATGCCGAGCCAGGTAGGCCAACAGGCGGCCCGTGAACCGATAGGCCCGCACGTTTCCCTGATTGGTCAAGCACCCGTTGTCGCCCAGCACAATCACTCGACCCGATCCCACCCGCCGTTCCGCGGCCAGAACCAGGTCTCCCAAACGCTCTCGCGGTTCCCAACGTGCCCTTCCGGTCAGAAAGAAATCGCTCCCCGGGTCGCTCCATCCCCAACGCCCCACCAGAATCGGCGACGCCCGCCAGGGCAACTGAACCGATGCCGCTGCCGTCATGCCGAACCTGTCTCGTTCGTCGCCTAGCCCGATCGCCGCCGGATGGGCCGCACGTAGCATCCCGTGACGCCACGCCTCGTTCTGACTCACGGCCGTGTCGAAACGCACCGGCATCCCCAGCGGTTCCAACACCTCGTTGTACGAACTGGCCGAATTCGAATCCTGCAGCCGGGGTCCCGCCGCAACCAACAAGGAACCGCCTCGCCGCACGTACTCCTGAACACGCAACAGCACCTCGTCCGGCCAAGCCTGATTGGGATGGATCAGAATCAGCACGTCGGCGCCCGAAAGATCCTCTTGGCTCAAGTCTGACGACCGCTGGAACCGCCCGCCCAGACTCTCCACAAAAACCGGCAACATGCCAAAACGGCCCGACGAATCGGCGCCGTAACGATCGTGCACGGGAACGTCCCAGTCAAGGTAACCTCGATCGTAGGCCAGCACGGTCTTGTCGCTCAGATCGCTCTTGCCCAGCGAGAGCACGCACACCAGGGGCAACATCGCAGCCACAGCCACCGGAGCCCAGGGGCGCCAATCGAAGGTGCCGGCGTCCTGCTTGCCCTCGGCAGCAGGCGTCTCGGCGCGATACTTCGCCAGGCCAAGCATGGCACTGGCAACGCCCAGGTGCCACACCACCGCAAGCACGGGCAGATTCCAGGGCAACAGAGTCCTCGCGGCATCGCCCCAGGCCCAGTCGGGCGGCACATAGGGCTCGGGGGGCGGCGCCGGGGGCGCCGGGGGCAACACGCTCGCCAGATCAACGGCCAACGAAAGGAACAAGAGGTATACCGCCTGCCCGATCGCAATCGCCGACCCGGTCAGCAGCACAGCCCGCACTCGCGGCCGTTCCAGTTCCAAGGCCCAACCGGCGACCAGCGCGGTCATGAGCACGAGATGGTCGAGCCCGGCAAAGGTCGCACCGACCGACACCGGGTGCCCCCAGAAGACCGAAGCCACCTGCCCGAGCGCGCTGCCGATCGCTTCGGAAACATGCCAAACGAGCGGGATCGAGGTCAGAGCGAACCGGTACAGAACGAACACAGCCAGTGCCCGAGCTGCTACACGGAGAATACGCTGGTCAAGGTGGTTTCGATCGAGAGTCGAAAGGACGGCCGCGAAAATGGCGAGCCCGGCCAGGCGAACAACCTCATTCATCGAGGCAGTCGCCAGCACTGCCACAGCCAGCCCTGCTCCAAACACGGCCCACGGCCGGAAACCGGCCTCCCTCTTGGGGTGCAACGCTGCCACGATCACCGCCAGACAGCACCAGACCAGCCCACCGGCCAGCGGCCGGGCCAACATGCCGCACCCACCCGAGAAGATCCAGGCAGCCGCCAGGAATGCCAGCACCGCAATGAGGGCAGAGCGGGAAACAACGTCGTCGGGCACTCGACGCGTCACAGAGGATAGTTCGCTGGAGGGGGGCGTCATGGGGCAAGTGGCAAGGATGGTACGCCGCCAGCTAAATCCGTGGAAGTCTAACCGAAGGTGCGCGGCCGGCAGCGCTAATCTGCCAGTATGCTTGGAGCCCGAAGACGGGTCAAATCCCCCGACGCTTCCGGCAGGCAAACGGCAAAGTAGCAGCCACGCTCCGCCGGGCCGTCCGCAAAGTAGCAGGCACGCTCCGCCGTGCCGTCCGCAGAACTGCCGAAAATCCCGATTTCCCGCAAACGGCGCTCGGAGTGTGCCTGCTGCTTTTCTTGCCACAAGCGGACTTGGCAGTTCTCCTGGCGCTTCCCGGCTATGCCAGGGGGGGAAAGACGCCGGCCCTCAATTCGAGATCAGGTTTCTCAAGAGCGACGTGTAGCCGGCAAAGAACTCCGTGCAGAAGAGCCCCACGATCGTGCCGATGGTTGCCACGCTCAGCACCCACAAGAAGACCGTCACCGGAAAAAGATCGGGGAATTCGGCCAGTATTCTCGCCGATTTGTGCGGCTCCAAAACCGGCGTATCGCCTTCGGGAGAGGTTTCGCTGATGGGCTGCATTTTCTCGTCCTCACCAGTTTGTATTCAACTGCATTATTCTATACAGCACCGCCGGCGGCGCAAAGCCACTCTGAATCCGGGCAGAAGCAAAGTCCCGCCACCACCACCTCTTTCGCCTCAAGACGCTCCAGACTGCACCACCGAGCGGTCGGTGACAATTAGGGGACAATCGCTCAAGGGCACACCCGCGATCTCCCACCCCCCCTGCGCCGCCCTGTCTGCGGCAGCCCGTAGACCGTTGCCGTGAGGGGATCGATCAATACGGGCCTTTCGAGCACCGCGCCCGGCGTATCGAGAATCACCAAGTCCACGGTCCGCGCAGGCGTTTCCTCTCGAAGATCGCCCGGCAGCCAATAGGCGTGCAGCGGCCGATCGCCACGCGTGAATGCGGCTCTCAACAACGCCGACTGATCCAACGGCCTCTCGTCGCCCCCCGAGATCTCCAGCGGTCGATCTGCCCACTCCGTCTCCGCATCAAACAGTGCACACAGGCACTGATAGGCGAAATAGGCCGGCTTGGGGGTGTAGTCGCTACGTCGGATCAGCCCCTTCGAATTCAATCGCCCGTCCGGCGTACCGTCTTCGTTGGGATAGAGCATGTCGACCGTGTGAAAATACGAAGTCATGTCGACGCGCAGCCGCAGATCGTTAAGCGTGCGCCGCACCACCCAGCGGGCTTGCCGGGCTTCGTTCCACGGGTAGTTGGCCAACGCACCCGCACCCGCCGTTTGCGAAGGGCAACCGCTTTACCCTGCCACAGCGGCAGATTCAGCTTGTGCTGAGCCAACACCTCGCGGCAACCGGCTACCCCCGCTTCGTACTTGTCCTCAGGGATCGCGCGATACCAGTGATACGAGACGATGTCGACCAACTCCCCGAGCCCCAGGCCAAAACACCCCTTGAAGTACGCCGGACTCCACACGGCCGGTCCGATGATCTTCGCCTCGGACACGGCCTGCCGGATCACCGGAGCCGTCATTCGCACGAACTTGACATACTCCGCGGGGTCGGCCTCATGCGGTTTCCAGAAGTTCCGATGGTTCGGTTCGTTCCAGATCTCCCAGTGCTCGACCCGATCGCGGAAATGCTCGGCCAGCGCTCCCACGAAACGCAGCCAGGCCTGCCTCGCCTCCTGGTTCCAGAGCGGCACCCAGCCCACGGCAAACTGGTTGGTCGCCTCGGGCGTGTACAACTGGTTGCCGTATCCCAGGTTGAACCAGGGTTGAATTCCCATGCCGAGCAGGCGATCGACAATCCCGTCGAGCCAGGCAAAGTCGTACTTCCCTTTGCTCGGCTCGCATCGGCACCAACCCGTCTGCATCCGGGCCCACTTGGCCCCCAACTCGGCCAGATAGGGATAAGTCGGCTCGGGCTCGAACATCTTGCGATCCAGCGTCTCGAAACCGACGCCCAGCGGCGAGCCGCCGATCGACTTCGATGCCCGCGGCCGGACCTTCCCGAGAACCTCCAGCCCAAGCGAAGCATCCCCCCAGGCAGATCCCGACAGCCAACCGGCCCCCGCGGCCATGGCAAGCGAACCACTCAGAAACGACCGTCGCGAGAGGCCGCTCGTGTTGATACTCTTCTCGGTGACGTCGATCATTCGGCCTTGCTCTGGTACCATGGCTCGGTTCTCCGTAGTCTGTGGTGCGGATTCAAACTGCCTGCTACTTCAACGGTTCCGTGTTCAAGTCGATCAGAATCGGCTGGGCACGCCAGTCATGGTCCTTCAAATACCCGATCTCCTTGACCCGCGGCCGGCGCTCGCGAAGCCGTACCGAATTGATGCCGATCTCGTAGCCGTCCGAAAGGTGATTCCGCCCCACGCATTCCAGCCGAAAGACATACTTGCCCGGCTCGGACCAGAAGTCCATGAATTGCAGATCGTCGATCTCGGCCTCGGCGCTATACAGATCGATCGGCTCACCCAGCTTCACCCCGTCGAACCAGGCCTGATAGATGCCCGAGTGAGGCGAGCGTTCCAGAACGGCGATCAGCCGCAACGGCTCCTTCTCCTCGACCACCAGCGGAAGCTCGAACCACCCCTCCTCCTTGCTCTCCGGGCTGAGCACGCGGATCTCCTCCGTATCCTGGTAGCGCCCCGTATTGTGTCGTTCGGTCCTGCCCCGACCGTGGAACTCAAGATCCCTGCAATCGGCGCCCCACGCGATCACCCGATCGATGCAGGGCAAACGGCGATCCTCGGCCGTCGTCGGTTCGGCAAACTTCTTCGTCGGCCCCATCTGATACCAGTAAGCCAGGCTGGCCCAATCGTCCTGCCGCTGGCCGTAAAGACGGCTCGAATTCTCCGTGTTCTCATCCAGGTTGAGCCACCCCATCGTCTCCAGGGTCACCCGGATGCTCTTCGAGAACGGGATCGGATCGCGGACGTGCCAGCGATAACAGGAAGACATCTGCCCCACGTCCCGCAACTTGTGGCTCAAGTAAGGCGTGCCGAAATAGGGCGTCATGCACTCCTTCTGCCCCCAGGCCGAAAGAAAGTAATCTTCCGTCCCCGTCCCCCAAATCGACGGCCGCTGCTCGCCGTCGATGGCGATGCGAATATCACCCTCGCCAAACCAGTCGGGACTCCGCGTCCTCACCGACAGCACGGTGCCCACGTAGTAACCCCTGCCTTCCGCATCGAGAATCACGTACTCGTGGTCGAACCGGTCGGGATTCCCCTGCACCGGATACTCCTGCCGGTACTGCGCACAGAAGTACATCGTGTTCTCCGGCAGCGACTCCTTCTTGATCCAGTCGACCGCGTGGAACAACGCGCGAATCGGCTTCGTCGGGCTCTGGTTCGTCACCTCGATCCGGGCCGACTTGCGGAACGGCATCCGCCAATAGCAGTTGTAGGAGTCGCCGTCCTCGGTCACCACCGGCACGCTCAGAACCGTGGTCCGCCTCCCGAAACCGGCCGCGAAGAAATCGCTCAGCGGTGCTTCCACGTCGGGCTTCTCCCGGCCGTCCCAATACATCCGCACCAGGATCTCCTGCGGATTGGCCCGCCCCCGCGGCGCCCAACCGGGCCGAAGCGACTGGAAGTGGTAAACCGTCATCCAGATATGCGTAATGACCCCCGGCCCCTCCAGGTCGGCGATCACCACCGTCTCGCCCGGCTCCACCTCGCGATCGCAGTCCCCGTTGCCCGCCGGGTCGGGCAGCCCGTCGTCGCCGAGCCGCGCCGAACTGGCACACATCCCCCGCCCTTCCTCCCACTTCGTCAAATCGTCCAGAACGTCGGCCCGGGCAGGTGACAGGCTCAAGACAGCACTAACAGCAAACAACTGGATTACCAGACCACTCCGCAACACGCCCATCGTTGACCTCCGAAGTCCAGATATCAATTCAGACAAGAAAGCGGCAGGACTTCTCAATTCGGCACGTGTAGGTGAACTCCCTCACTCACCCCGCAAATGCCTCTCCAAAAACTCAAACGTCCCCTCCCCGTTAATGCTGTGCCCGCCCTGGAAGAACTCGATCTCCGTCCGGTCCTCGATTCCCAACTGGGCGTAGAGCCAGCGGACCTTGGCGTATTCGTGGGCCACCCACTGGTCGCGGCCGACGCCGTCGAGATGGCCCCGCTCGACCATGAACGGCCGCGGGATCATCAAGTAAGCCATCTCGGCGTAGTCGAACGTCTGCCCCAGGTTCCAGTAAGGCATCTCCCACTCAATCGTCCGCATGAAACTGAAGGGTTGGTCCGTGCTCGCCACCTTGCGGGTCCACTGGTTGAAATCGCCCGAACAGATCGATAGACAGTAGCCTTCCAGCACCGGCGGCACACGAACCGCCGTTTCACCCCCGTAGCTGAGCCCGTAAAAGGCGATCCGCTCGCCGTCGACGAACGGTTGCCGAGCCAGCCAGCGGAGAATCTGGTCGTGCTGGGCGATGATGAACGAAAACAGCGTTGCCTTCACCGAGTTGGCCTTGCGATCGAGCCAGCGGTAACGGTCTTCACCCCGGTAGAGGTTGTGAGGCGCGAAGGTCACGAACCCCCGTTCAGCCAGCCGGGCGGCGAAATCGTTGTAGGCCGTGCTGTTCTTGTCGATCGTGTCCCGCGGCAACCCGTTCCGGCCGTGCTGGCAGACGACCACCGGCCGCCGCTCGCCCGGCTTGATGTCTTTGGGCACGACGATCACGCCCCAGGCAAACAGCTCGGGAAACACGTCGAGCACCACGTCGTAGGCCGTCCACTTCTCGCTTTCGAGAATCTTCCGGCTGCGGGCGTTCTGGGGCAGCAACGGCTCGTTGAACGTCCCCATCCCCTCCACCCGGAACTTCTCGCGAAACGCCTTGGCCCCCTCGATGAATTTCTGCGCGTCGTGGATCGGCCGCCGCCTCTCCGTCGTCCATCGCCAGTCGGCCAGTTCGGGCATCACGGCGTAAAGGAAGGAGCGGTCCCGAACATGCTCCGATCCACGAAGGAGACGCTGCACGTGGTCCTCCAACTGCTGCACCGCCCGAGCGTGCCGCACGGCCGGATCGAAGGCCTGCCGCCCATCCGCCGGCGGATCTGAGGAAAGCGACAATGCCGACTCGACGCCGAACCCCTTCACAAACTGCTTCAACGCGTCGACCGATCCAGACGCGACCGGGCCGTCTCCGCCGTGAACCAGTTTCACGGTGCCCAATCGCTTCAACTCGGCCGGCAGACGTTCGATCTCCTCTTGCACCTCCTCCAAAGCAGGCGTCTTCAGTTCCCCTTTCTGGTCAGAAACCGCCGGACACTGGCTGTACTCCACCACGAGCGACCGCGGCAGAATCAGCGACGCGATCTCGGCGTCGCCAAACTCGTGGAGCAGGCTCCACACATTGCGGTAGATCGGCTCCGACCACACACCCTGCCGCGGGCCGAAATAGCCGCTGACCAGCGCCGCAGAGATCCGCGTATCGACAGCCGCCGCATAGAAGGCGATCAGACCGCCTTCGCCGTATCCCGCCACGCCGATCTTGTCGCTGGGCACGCCCTGCCGCTCGAAGCAGTCCACGACCGCCAGAACCTTCTGCACCTCATAGCCAAGCACGTGCCGCCCCATGTGAAAGGCCTGCCGGTAGATCCACTCCCGATGAGTCTGGTCGCTGCGGCGCAACTGCGAGTCTTCCGTCGCCAACCGCTGGCGATCGACCAGCGTCGGCACGACGACCTCGAATCCACTCTCCGCCAGCCGCCGCACCCACTGGCCTTGGAGCGGAAGCTCGCCCGCCAGCCCCAGCAGTTCTTCCGGCGTCTGGTCCGCATCGGGCAAAGCAACAATGTATCCCGCGGCCTGCCCCTTCGGACGAACCAGCAGCCCTTCCCCGAACACACCTTCCAGCACCGGCCAGCGCACTTGGTAGACCCCGTAGCGATCCGACTCGGCCACCAAAGCCGGGTTGACGTCATCGCCAAACCGCTCCAGGGTCCCGGGCAACCGCTGGTCGACAGCCCCGATGATCTCGCGAAGATCCTCCCGGTTCGGCTCCACCGACTTCGCATACGCCTCCGGCGACGAAAAGTCGCGATTCCAATACTGCGCCCGACACCCGATCGACTCGGTAATCTTCCGCTCCACGAACGCATGAGCCCCGTCCATCATGCGTCCCGACAGGTCTTCCTTTTCCCACGCAAGCGGCTCCGTACCCGGCAGTGCCACGATCGACTGGCCCTGCACCGGCAAAGCGAAAACAGCAAGAGCACAACCGAGAACGACAGAGCGCCAGCAGCCAGTGATTCTCATTGCGATCGACTCCAAGATGGGAGGAATCAGAACAAGACAGTCTTCCCCCGCGATTGTTGACCATTCGATCGTTGGAGTCCAGGCTTCAGCCTGCCCCAATTGAGTCCAGGACATTGGCAGGCTGGAACCTGTACTTCAACCTTTCGCGGCGCAAGCCGAGGATTCCTCTATCCGTCATTCCCGCGAAGGCGGGAATCCAGACCGTTCGCCGAGGGTGCTGGATTCCCGCCTTCGCGGGAATGACGCACGGCGCCGCTATCTCGACCGGAACCGTATTTCCACGAATCATGCAGCGTCATCTACCTTCCCAACTCGCCGGCCAGCCCGCCCGCATTGTAGACCTTTCGGAGGGCTTCGAGAATCAGCCGCACGTCCACCGAAACCGCCCGGGCCTGCTCGTCCGAATAGAAGTAGTTGGCCGTCAGCGACTGGATATTGCCGTCGAAGACCACGCCCACCAACTCCGCCTCGCGATTCACCACCGGGCTGCCCGAGTTCCCCCCAATGATGTCGGCCGTGCAAACGAAATCCATCGGCGTTTCGGGGTTCAACCTCGACCGGGCCGCGTGCCACGACTTGGGCAGAATCCACGGATCCTTGGCACCGTGCCGCTTCTCGTGCTCGAAGGCCCCGCCGATCGTGGTCCAGGGCGGAATGACGCTGCCCGACTCCCTGTAGCCCGCCACCGGCCCGAAGGCCAGGCGAAGGGTAAACGTGGCGTCGGGGTACGTGTCCGTGCCGTGGATCGCAAACAGCACGTCGGCAACCTGCGAGTAGGCCTGCTGCTCGATCTCCGCCAACTCTTCCTGCTCCTGCCGCAGACGCCGGGCTTCCGGCTCCATAAGACGCGCCAACCGAATCATCGGATCGTCCGACGCCTCGATCGCCCGCCGCCCTCCTGAAACGAGCTGCTTGCGATAGTCGACGTCGGTCAGCCGGGTGCCGTCAATCAACTCGGCCGCCCGGGTCTCCGGACTCTTGCCGTCAAGGGCCTTGGCGACGAGTTCGTCGTCGCCGCCTCGTCGCTCCATGAACAGAGCCATCGAGTCCGCCAGTTCGGCCTTGGCCTTGTCGGGGTAGATCGGCGCCGGGGAGAAAAGCCCCTGCAACAACGACTCCCGAGCCGAGTCGCGATACTCGCGAAGACGTTCGCCGCTCGGTTTTTGGTCCTCGATCGACAGGAACACCAACTGCTGGGCAATGTCGTAGAGAGCACCCGCAAACTCCCCCGTCCTGCCGAGCGCCGCCTTCCGCCGCTTCTGGACATCCTCGATCATTTGCCATGCCGCCCCGCGCTGCTTGAGTTTCTCGTCTCCGGCGATGCGCTGCCGCAACTCCTTCTCCTCGGCCTCCTTGGCCGCGAAGAAGGCCGGCGTCTGCAGGCCCTGCAACCGCCCACCCAGCGCCTTGCGGCCGTTCTGGATGCCCAGCAGATCGTCCTTGGCGCGCCTTGCCTGCTCTTCGCCTTCGAGACCGAACTGCTGCCAGAGAATCTCCCGGCGACGCAGGTAGTCGAGCACAAAGGGCAGGTAGTGATCCCGCTGATACTTGAGTGCCGCCACCGTGAAGATCCGCTGCGTTCGCCCCGGATTCCCCGAAACAAAGACCACCTCCCCGTCGCTGACACCTCCCGCCGACACTTTGAGGAAGTGCTCGATCCGGGCCGGCTTGCCGTCTTCGTAGACTCGGAAAATGCACACGTCGAGACAATAACGGGGATACTCGAAGTTGTCCGCGTCGCCTCCGAAGAAGGCGATCCCCGACTCGGGCGCCCACACCAGCCGCACGTCGGTGTACTTCTTGTAGCGATAGAGATGGTGACGGGCGCCGCCGTAAAGCGTGACCACGTCGCTCCGCAGCCCCGTCGCCTCCAGCGATTCCTTCTCGATCTTCGCCGTCACCGCCCGCCGAGCTGCCATCGCCTCCGCAGCCGGCATTCCCTCCTTGACGGCCGCCGCCACTCGCTCCGTCACGTCCTCAATCGACACAAGCTGATTCAACTCGAGATCCGGAGCCGGCAGTTCCTCCGCCGGCGTCTTGGCAAGAAACCCGTCCTCAAGCAGGTTCCGTTCCGCGGTCGACAGCTTCTGGAGCGTATCGGCCCCGACATGGTGGTTGGTCAGCACCAACCCCCTGCTGGAAACGAATGACGCCGACCCCCCCGAGTTGAACCGCACGCTCGCCCGCATCACGTGCTCGGCCCACGCCTCGCTCGGCGTGAATCCGTACTTCTCGGCAAGCTGCGCCTTGGGCAGATCGTTGAACAACCACATCCCCTCGTCCGCCGAGGCGGGGAACGAAACCAGGCTTAAGGTCAAACCCAGCAAGACATTCGTTGGAAACTTCATCGCAGTTCTGCTACCAGGTGATTGGCAAGAATGACAGATAGTGACACAGGCGACTTCGAGCGGTATCGATGGAGATGGGTTCAGGCGGCTCTTCTGCAGCATGCACCAAGCTGTTTCGGTATTCACGGACAGTATGGGCGTTGTCGATCTGATCGTGGGGAATCCTGCGTCGTGCACCTACACCATCGAGCAAGTCTCGCGTTCTTGACGGTGGCAGCTTGCCAAGCGCAACCAGCCAGAACGCCCTCAAGCATGTCTCGAATTCCGCGAACAGGCGGACGATGTATGTGCCTTCCAGTCGCTCAGCAGCGTCGGTGAAGTCTCTCAGCCGCAGGTCGCCGCCTATCCGAGAAGGATCTCGTTGGACGGCAGCCGACAGGTAATCCATGGCGAATCGCGTCGCTATGTGCTCACGTTCGACGGCCTTCACACGCCTCATCCATTCGAATTTGCTAGACGGCATTCTTCTTCATTCCCTCAAGCACGTCTCGGAGCGAATCCTTCGTCAGAGGTCTTGGCTCGGCATGGCACATCTCGGCTACCGTCTCTGCCTCAGGAACCACATAGTGGATATGCCAATCACCGTCGTAGAAATACAGGCTCGCGATGTCGTCATACGCCGGCATCAGATAGAGATCCACAACCCCCTCGGCCCCAGGCGCAGAACGCGATATCGGTTCTAAGAGAATGCGAATGGCATCCTCTTGGAGAAGAAGAGCCGGCGCCTTGTACTTGCCGAGGCGCGAGTCACTTAGCGCGACTTCGATCTGCCGAGTCGACCAGCGCAATTCAACGGCCCAACGTTGAATAGTCTGAATCAGGTCAGACAGACGCTGCAACCACGTGTCTCGAAGTTGCCCGATATCCGAAGGAGCGGACATGAAAGAGCCCTCTGTCAGGTTACGCGGTGGTCGGCCTGCCCCGGCTCCCAATTCTACCGGAAGTACGGCGTGCTGGAAACCTGGAGGCTCAACCGCTCACTCCCCCAAACAATTCCAAGCCCGCCCGCTCGCCTCCAGCTTGCTCGGCGACTCGCCCGGCAACAACCGGACCCGCAGCTTGACCGTCCGCGCTTCGCCCGGCTCGAGCCAGAAGAACGCGTCGTCGGCCACATACCGAACTCGCCCGGGAACCTGAACCTCGGTCATCACCGTGGGCCGCTCGCCCACGTTCTTCACCTCCACGACCAGCCGCGCCCGCGTGTCGCTCTCCTGCTCGCACGAGACAACCCGCGATTCCAGCTTGCCCGGCAACTTCAACAACTGGGGCCGCAGCCACGGCCCCTCGCTGAGCTGAAGCCCCTGCCTGGCCCCCCGCCGATACTCCTGGCGGAACGCTTCGTCCTCCAGTTGCGGCGGGCAGCGGAACCAGTAGGGGTTCCTCGCCAACAATTTGCCCGCGCCGTCATGCAGTTCGAGAACGACGAAGAAGAACGATCGGGCAAAGTCTTCCGGAACCGTCAGACGCAGCGTGGGCCCCGCCGTGCTTTGCGGGCCGCCGGGCACGTCGACCGTCGGCCAGTCCTTCCAGGTCTGCCGCGTCTTCAACTCCGGATCCACCAGCCGCGCCGTCAGCTTCGTCCCCTTCAGGTCCGGGCGATGGACCTCCGAGAAGACGAACGACTTCATCTCCACCTCGTCGCCCGGCACGTAATTCAGGTACGGCGGCGCCAGGCACGGCCAGGGCGAGCTATAGGCCCGCTTCACGTCGTAGTAGACCGACAGCGGCTGGCCCAGCCCGTCGCAAATCTGGATGCCGACAACCGGCCAGGGACGCTTCCACACCCAAAACAGCAGCCCGCCGCTCTGCGGATAGCCCGACCGCGACGCCTCCCCCGAATACTTGTAGAACTCGGCCGCCCCGGCGGCAATCGCCTCGGTGAAACGGTCCAGCGGCACGCTCGCCAGGTCGTCGTACGCCGACCCTCGCGCCAGCATCTGCGGCAGACGCGACGGAATGAACTCCACCCAGTGATAGGTGATCTCCGGAAATCGCTCCTCCATCAGCTTCTTGTCCATCTTCAACAGCGTCGGACCGATCGCGGCCTCCGCCTCCTCCGGCCGGACAATCTCGCGATACGTTTCCGCCGAGGGCATGCCGTGAGAACCCCATTCGCTGCCGAAGGGGCCGTGAACCAGTTGCGACTTCCAGCACTCCGAAGCGTCCCATTGAGGATACGCGTGAAAGTCTCCTTCGTTGGGCGAGGCCGCCATAAAGGGACGGGTGCCGTCGAGAATCCTCGCGTACCGGCCGATCGTGCCTACCAGGTCGCTGTTCGTCGGATCGTCCGGCGAAAACTCGTTCCCCCCGCACCAGAACACCAGCGACGGATGATTGCGCAGCCGGAAGATCGTCCACATCACCGTGTTCTTCCACAAGTCGCGGTCGATCTTGTCCGCCTTCCAACTGCACGTCAGCGGGAAGTCCTGCCAGACCATGATGCCGTAACGATCGCAAAGCTCGTAGAACACGTCGGGCTCGAGAATCCCGCCCCCCCACACCCGAATCATCTGGATCCCCGCGTCCCTCGCCATCGAAAGATGCCACTCGTAGCGCTCCGGCGAAACGTCGCCCAAGGCGTCGATGGGCATCCAGTTCGTACCCTTCACGTACATCGGTTTGCCGTTCACGTGAAACACCCAGGCCGTCTGGGCGTAGTCCGTCCGTTGTCCCCCGCCGATCCCCCGCTCGACCGTGCGAATCCCGAACGGAACCGTCAGCCGATCGAGTCGCTGTCCGTCGCGCGACAGGGTGATCTCGGCCTCGTACACGGGCTGCTCGCCCAGCCCGTTCGGCCACCACAACCGGGGCCTGGCCACCTCCAGGTCGACGTCGGCCAGCACCATGCTGGATAGCGGTTGCACCTGCACCTTGCCCTCAACCGATGGCCCGTCGAACCCCCGACCGTGAACCCGAACCGCCACTTCGTAGCCGGGCTGCAGATCTTCAAGAGAACAGACCTCCACGGTCGCCCGAACCACGGCCCGGCCGTCGCCGAGTGCCATGGTCCGCACAAACGGCCGCTCCAGGCAGGGCCAGCCCGTGGCCACCAATCGCAAGGGCCGCCAGATGCCCACTGTATTCAGGTCCGCCGCACCGATCGCCCAACCCGACCAAAGCTCCGACTTCACCAGCGAAGCGCGGGGCGCCCCGCCCTCCTTGCCCAGCTTGTACCCGCCGCACTCCACCCGCACGACCAACTCGTTCTCTCCGTCCATCCGCAATCCCGAAACCGTCATCTTCGCGGCCCCGAACGCCCCCTCGCTCCGCCCAAGATACTTGCCGTTCAGCCAGTAGTGCCCATAGTAGTCCGTCCCCTCGACCATCAAACGCACATACTTCCCCTCAAAACTCTTGGGCACGGTGAACCGCCTGCGAAACCACCACGCCTTGTCCTCCACCCAGCGCAACGACGGCGTATTCAGCCCCACGTACGGATGCCCCGCCCTCCCGGCCCGATACAGGGCCCAGTGCACGTCCGCAGGCAACTCTGCCTCGAACCAGTCCAGACCGTCCAGATCCTCGGGCAAAGCAACCTTGTCCGGCACGTCCGTATGGGCAAGCTGCCACGTCCCGTCCAGCACAATCTCCTCGTCGCGAGGCCACGCATACTTATAGTCCGTCCGAAGCGCCCCGTCCGGCTCCGCCCCCTTCACACCGGGAACAAGAATCAGCGAAACCACCGAAACCAACAGAACCATGGGAAGTCGCAACATGGGTAGCCTCTCCTATAGTATGGCAATCGTGTAGGTACCGGGCGCCGCACGGTTCCTGAACTCTCCAGCGATATTCCAATACAGAAAACTGCCAAATAGCCTTACTCGATTCCAGGAATAGTAGCCATCACGCTCCGCCGTGATGAGCACCATCTTCCGGCAACACCATGCTATCACAACGAACTGTGTCGAGATACCGCCGAATCATTGGCGGTACGTCCGTGCACCTGCGGGCAAGTCCGCATTCGGCAATCCACCACTGACCGCCGTGCTGAAAGTACATCGTGTACACCGACCGCGCCGGATCGTCAAAGGTGCCCTCCCTCACACCGCCGCCATCTGCTCCAGTAGCACCAGCGCACACTGCCGCGAAAACTCCTCGTCGTTCACGTTGGCGTCGATCTCGATCACAGGGATAGAATCGCAAAGGTTCTTCTTGAGGGCGTCGAACAGGGCCTGGTCCGCCTCGGGCCACCAGAACGGACCGCCGGGAGCGTCGATCGCGCTCAGACCCTTCAGCGGAAGCAGCACCGTGACCGGCCCGCTACTCCCGTTGAGCTTCCCCGCCAGAATTTCACCCAGCCGGCCGCACTCCTCCGGCGTCGTACGCATCAGCGTGATGTTGGGATTGTGCTGATAGAACCGCCGGTCGGCGAACGGCTGCGGAATCGTCTCGGGCGCCCAGAAGTTGACCATGTCGAGACAGCCGGGCGCGACCACGGCCGGAACGCCGTGCCGGGCGGCCGCCTCCAGACGCGTCGGACCCGCGGCCAGCACGCCGCCCACCAGTTCATCGGCCCACTCGGTCGTCGTCACGTCGAGCACGCCGGCAATCTGGCCCGATTCGATCAGGTTCTCCATGGTCCGCCCCCCGGTGCCCGTGGCGTGAAACACGAGTACCTCGTAGCCGACCTGTTCGAGTCTCGCCTTCGCCGCCTCGACGCACTGGGTCGTGTTGCCGAACATCGAAGCCACCACCAGCGGCCGATCGTCGCCGGGCGGCACCCGCGTTTCCACCATGCCGCAAATGGCCCCCGCCGCCCTGGAAAAAATCTCGCGGCTGATCCGGTTGATCCCCGCCACGTCGACAATGCTGGGCACCATCACAATGTCCTTCGCCCCCACGTAACCCGCCACGTCCGTCCCGGCCACCGTCGACACCATCACCTTCGGCACCCCCAGTGGCAGCTTCCGCATGGCGGCACAGGCCACGCTCGTTCCGCCGCCGCCACCCAGGGCCATGATCCCGTCGAATCGCCCTTCGCCATACAGTCGCGGAATCAACGCCTCGACCCCACGCGTCATGACCGCCATCGCCTCGCCGCGGTCCTGGGCTTCGATCAAATCCTGCAGTTCATACCCCGCCGCCTTGGCAACCTCGCTGCTCGGAATATCCGGCGCAAGTCTCGGCTCGCCGAGCACCCCCACGTCGATCAGCAGGGCCTGATGCCCCCGATGCACGATGCAGTTCCGAACGAACTTATACTCAGCCCCCTTCGTATCGAAGGCCCCAACCAGCGCGATCGTCTTGCCCATTCGCCCGCCTTCTCGCCAAAGAATCGGATGCCGCAACGGCCGATAGTGTACCGTCCGCAACCGCGCGAGAAAAGCATCGACACCCACCCCGAATTGAGGTGGCTCCAGTTTGCCAGACACTCCAAGTGCTTATTCCAGCCGTTATACTGGGGAGCAAAGGAGTGTGACATGACAAGGAAATCGAGCCGGGGGAAGGGTCGTTCTGGGCGTCGTTTCTACGACGACGAGTTGAAGGCGGAA
>JAAYAY010000383.1 GCA_012719125.1 Planctomycetaceae bacterium
ACCGACCTGACCCGCGTCCAACGCCGGCTCCTAAACCTGCTTGGGTTAGCACCAAATCACTACGGCCAATGACTTGCCCCACCCGGGAAATTCCGAGAAAATCAAACCGAGATGTGCGGAAAGAAGGTTAAATATTTAAGCGATATCAATGATAATGGTAAGTTTATTGGCGTTGGTATTGGAAAAGATGATGGACTTGAATATGGGTTTTCTGGAAATATTGAGTCGTATACGGTCGATGAACCATCAGCAATTGACATCTGGACTTGTGGTGTCAGTGCAGGGATCAGGTACGTCTGGAAGATAGGGTCCAGGCGATTGAAGGGCATGTGAACATGTCCGTCGTTCCGGTATAGGTGCGTCACGTACCGGTATCGTCTGGTTGCTGCAGGAGCTGGCTCGCATGGTGGTCTACTACGGCCGGCGCCTGCGGCTGGGCGTTAAACGATTCTTGTTTTGGCCGGCGCCTGCGGCTGGGCGTTAAACGATTTTTTGGGGCCGGCGGGCGAGGGTGGGTGTCGGACACTAGTGGTAGGTGGTCCAACCGCCCTTGGGGATTCCGGCAAAGGCTGTTACGAAGGACCATCGTTGGCTTGGCTTGCCTTCCTTGACTGGATTGTCGTCCACATAGCGGATAGCGTCCTCAATCGCCTCTTCGGAGTCGAGATAGACTTTCCATTCGTGTTCCGCCCACATTCGTGGCGGGCGATTACCCGAGCTGGCGTGTGCCGCCAGCGGATGGGAGTTCTCTTTCAGTAACTCGCTCGTGGCAAAGCCCTTCAGCAGATTGACAATCTGCTCGACCTTGTAGGTGTGTCTGGCGATGACCAAGTGGGTATGTTCAGGCAAGATCGAGCAGGCCCAAATTGTGTAGCGGCTCTTGGCCGCCTTCGCTGCGAAACCACGAGCGACGACCAACGCCTGACGGCCGGTGAGAGCGACGGGCGGATAGGCAAGCGATTTTCTGGCTGCATCACGCTGGAAGAGTTCCTCGGGCGATAACTCTTCCAGCGATCGCCGCTCACGCGACCGAGTCGTCGTGCCGAAGCGGACGAGTTCCCATTTGCGAACCATGTCGGACCACGAGCCTCGCGGATCATTGGGGAGCCAGAACCCGTAAGCAGGTAGGATGACGTGGTATCCGTGAATCATGGTGGCGTCCTGACGACTCTTGCTCTGGCCGGCGCCTGCGGCTGGGCGTTAAACGATTGTTTGGGGCCAGCGAGGGGGTGAATTCAGTCGGCAATACACACACACACCACACCGCCGGCCAGGATGCAGGGCCGCCTGAAGGGCACAGGTTCCGATCCCTGGAACAAGGGAGGATGGCCCCGCTGATGGATGGTATCGTCTTCCCGGGGGCTTTTCAACCGCTGTTTGTTGGGCCGATCGCGCGGCACCGCGTGCCTCTTCGACTGAGAACTGCCCTTTTACACCGTTGACGGGTGGAGACGATGGCAGAGAATGTGATCTGGGTTTGTTCCTAGGCGATCTCCTTGACCGCCGGCCACGACGAATCGTCGAACCCGGGCGTCTGCCAACCGGCGGACTCGTCGGGGCACGATTTCCACGACTTGTCGATGCAGCCCTTTTCCGGCAGTTCTGCGGACGGCACGGCGGAGCGTGCCTGCTACCTTCTTTGGCGGACGGCACGGCGGAGCGTGCCTGCTACCTTCTTTGGCGGAGGGCACGGCGGAGCGTGCCTGCTACCTTCTTTGGCGGACGGCACGGCGGAGCGTGCCTGCTACTTTGCAGTTCCCCTGGGCAGGCTCCGCAGACTGTTGACGAGTGCCCCGACCTGAGTCAGACTGTCGGGTGAAAGCCGTGCCGAACGCCGGGGCAAAAGGCGACCTTTTGCCGCAGGCGGCCGGACCAACCGTCCGTCGGTGCCCGGTGCTTCGCGCACGAGTTGACAGTCACCGCTTTCCGGGCAACATCGACAAACCCTAACCGAGGTTGTGAGTGCCATGGCCAAGCTTCCCCATCTTCCCTATCACGGGTGCAACTGCTGCAGCGTTTCGCGGCGTTGCTTTGTCGCGTCATCCATCGCGGCGTTTACCGCCACGTCGTTCATGTCGGTCAATGCCGATGAAGGCTCGTCCGACGCTCCACTCGATGAACCGATCGAGTTGGGATCTCTCCGCCCGAAGCCGAAGGTTCGGATTCGGGAAGTGATCATGCGTCTCAAGCCACCCTATTGGCTCGGCTGGCCCGGCACGTCCTACGACCTCGACGGTCACCGCAAGGAGTATGAGGCCGCGTTTGGGGAAATGGCGGAGAGCACGGGAGTCACCCTGGAGATGGACCCCACGCCGATCGAAGCCCAAGAGAACGTTGCGGGTTGGGTGGCGAAGGCCAAGGCCGACCAGGTGGACGCCGTGCTTGTCCACTTGCAGGAGATCCACTGCTGGCCGTGGATCACGCCGATTATCGACGCGGGCATTCCGCTGATCGTGTGGGCGCCGGTCGGCACGGCCTTCACGCAGCACGTGCGCCGGGTTGCGCGGCTGCCCAAGGTTCACGTGATTTCGTCGCTGGATACCCGGGCGATCGAGCAGGCCTTCCGGATGATCCGCGCCAAGCGGCAGTTCGAGGAAACGCGGCTGCTGGTGGTCAAGGGCAAGGAACGAAAGGAGGCGGTCCTGGAGCGGCTTGGCACGAAGGTCCGCTACATTCCGCGAGACAACCTGCACGAGTTGTTCAACCGCATGCCGCTCACGGACGAGGCCCGCCAGATCGCCAAGACGATGGTGGCCAATGCGGAGAAGGTGATCGAGCCGACGGAAGAAGACATGTTCAACGCGGCCCGGGCTTTCCTGACGGCCAAGCGGATCTGCCGCGACGAGAAGTCGAACGCCATGACCTCCGACTGTCTCGGGATGGTGTCGTCGCGCGTAGTGCCGACTCCGCCTTGTATGGCCGTCTCGATGTTCCAGGACGGCGGCGTCACCTACGGCTGCGAGGCCGACGTGTTTGGGGCGATGTCGCTGATGCTGACCAGCTATCTGTTCGACAAGCCGGGTTTCATGAACGACCCGGTGCCTGAGACGGTCGAGAACCTGCTGCTGGCCGCCCACTGTGTTTGCGGCACGCGGATCGACGGTTTCGACAAGCCCCAGGAGCGTCATCGTCTGCGGTCGCATTCCGAGTCGGACCTGGGGGTGGCCATGCAGGTGCTGTGGAAGGAGGGCCGGCCCTGCACTCTGGTGCGGTTCAGCAATCCGAACGAGTTGATTCTCGACACGGGCGTGGTTGTGGGCAACCAGGACACGCCGCCCGCCGGCGGCTGCCGCACCGACGTGAAGATCAAGATGGATCGCGTCGAGGACAGCCGCGACGTGCTCGGCTTCCACCAGGTCGTGTTTGCCGGGAACCATCGCCGCGACGTGGAGAACTTCTGCCAGATGTGGGGCATCAAGGTCGTCAATTCACCGGAGAAGGCTCCGCGGGAGGGAGCGGTATGATACGGTTCAGCAGATTTCTGGGGATTGCGGCAATCGCAGCGATTTCGGTTGCCGTCGCCCGCGGCGAGGTCGAGATCCGCTCGCCCGGTTCGTCGCCCTCGAAGGTCGCTGACGACGGCACGCTTGTGGAGCCCTGGGGGGCTGTCCGTCTTCAACTCGTGAGTCCCCAGGACAAAGAGATTGTCTCGCATCGCGCCGAGCAGTCGCCCATGCCCATGGCGGTTACCTGTTTCAAGGCGGGCGAGGTGACGTTGACCGAGTCGGCCTATCGGGCCCCGATCTGGCCCTCGGGGGTCGACGTGCTCGAGGCCGCGGTTGCCAATACGGGCGAACAGCCAGCGAAGGCCGAGCTCGAGTTGGTGGTGCCCGAGGGGATGCAGATCGGCGAGTCGACGGGCAGCATCGGCAAGCAGCCGGCGCTGGTCCTGCCGGCCGGCCTGACGCCGATTCGCGAGGAGCGCGAGTGGGGCTGCACCGAGGCCGTCTCGGCACTGCCCGGCTGGGCCAAGCCGAGCGTGCCCTGCGACCCGGCGTTCAAGAACATCTCGGCCGGCATGGGCGGCGTGCCCATCCGCTACCGCTTCCAGGTGGAGCCGGGTGCAAAGCGAACGGTCGTGCTCGGGTTCTGCGAAAGCCATCACCCGGGCCCCGGCCTGCGCCCGCTCCTGGTGCAGGTTGAGGGCGCGGAGGAGCGAACGGTCGATCCGGTTGCCGCCTGGGGGCGTCACGTTCCCGGGGTGGTGCGGTTCGACGGGGCTGACGCGAACGCTGACGGCCGGCTTGAAGTGAGCGTTGGTCCCCATCCCAGGGCCTCGGACCGGAACACGATCCTGAACGTGGTGTGGATCTTCGACGCCGCGGCCGAACTGGACGAGAAGAAACTGATTGGCGGCGAGCTGAACGAGCGGGCGCAGCACTATGTGGACGTGGGCGGCGAGAACGACCAGTTGTTTTACAAGCCGGGGAACGTGCGATTTGCGCTCGATCTTCAGCCGAAGGAGCAGCGGGAGTTCTTCTTCCTGTTTCGCAGCCCCGACTGCCGGCAGCTTCCCGACCCGGCGCTCGGGCTGTGGGACCGCGAGAGCCTGCGCAAGGCGGCTGCCGACGTTTGGAAGGACCGCTGGGAAGAGCCGGCGGGTGGCGATGCTCCCGCGTCTCCACCGGCCACGGAGTGACTGCAATGACGGCACAACGTTCCATCGCCTGGTCGAAGGTTCTTTCGTGGTTCCGTCGAAGAACGTGCGGCAGCGGACCTGACCGCGGAGGACGCCGGCGCCTTCTCCGGCGATTGGGATTAACGCCGCTCGTGGGTCTTCTGGGGCTTGGCCGAAGAAGCAATGCCGGCGAAACGAGCGCGGCGGCCGGCGCGGCGCCTTCTGCCAAACTCTCCGACAGTGCAGACTACCGGCGGCTCAAGAACCTCGATCTCGACTCCCCCGAGGCCCGGGCCAAGCAGGCCTTGATGCCGAAGGGGAGGATTGCGGGGAAGGAACTGGGCCGGCTCGTCAGCGGCAGCAACCTGATCAGCATGAACATGCACGCCCGGGACCTGGATTATATGACGAACCTGGCCCGGGCTTACAACACGGAAGAGCGCGTGTTCATGACGCTCAAACGGTGCGAGGAACACGGCTGCGATTCGATCGTCCTTAAGGACCACAACTTCAAACAGTTTCGCCTGGCCAACTACTGGAAGGAATTCGGCGGCCGGATGGTGTGGCACGCGGATGTGATCACCCAGGACATCAACGCTTACGAGCGCCGGGTCGAACAGCACATGGAGTTCAACCCCTGGTCGCTTTATCTATGGGGCGGGGCGGCCGATATTTGGTATCACCAGGGCAACCGGGACTATATCATCAAGGCCTACGAGATCCTGCGCAAGTACGGCCTGCCTGTCGGCATCGGGGCACACCGGTTGGGACCGATCAAGTTCTGCGAGAAGGAGGGCCTGAAGCCCGACTACTATATCAAGACCCTGCATCACGACCGCTATTGGTCGGCCCATCCTCGCGAGAATCGGCGGTACATGGAGATGTACGAACCGGTTTCTCCGCGGCACGAAGAGTACCACGACAACATGTTCTGCCACGATCACGAGGCGACGGTCGAGTTCATGCAGGACGTGAAGGTCCCGTGGATCGCCTTCAAGGTCCTGGCCGCCGGTGCGATCCCGCCGGAAGAAGGCATTCAGTACGCCTTTGACAGCGGCGCGGACTTCATCTGCCTGGGCATGTTCGACTTCCAGGTCGAGGAAGACGCCGGGCTGATCCGAAAGTGCGTCGAGAAAGTTCGGAACCGAAAACGTCCGTGGGCCTGAACTTCCTCCCCAGGGAGCACAGCGACCGAGGGGAAGGGCTCGTCCCTCAGACAGACAACTGTTGAACCTTCTTCCATCGGCTTATCGGATTCCGCGCAGAGGCGCCAAGTCGCAGAGAAGGAGAGGAAAGAAAGGAAGATGGTGGAAAAGAAAATATGGAATTCCTGCGAAGTCGCAATAGCCCCGAGACGCTTTCCAAGGACCGCCTCGTATGAATCGACTCATGTTCGTTGTCCTTCTCGGACTCGCCTTTCCGACGTTCGCCTACTCTGCCGACGACTGGCGGAACATTCAGACCGGGCTTACGATTCCCGACGAAGGGTATTGCGACCAGCCCTACACGGTCATTACCCGCGACGGCAACTGGCTCTGCACGATGACCACCGGCGCCGGTCTGGAAGGCCAGGGCCGGCAGCATATCGTGGCCGTCATCAGTAAGGACCACGGCCGGACCTGGGAAGGGCCCTTCGACATCGAGCCGGCCGACGGTCCCGAAGCCAGTTGGGCCATGCCGGTGGTGACCAACAGCGGGCGAGTGTGGGCCTTCTATACCTACAACGGCGATGACCTCAAAACCTGGAACGGCAAGAAACTCCGTGCCGACACCGTCGGCTGGTACTGCGCCAAGTACTCCGACGACAACGGACAGACCTGGTCGGAAAAGCGCTATCGCCTTCCGCTCCCTCCGGCGCCGGTCGACGCGACCAACACCTTCGGCGGCAAGCACCAGATGTTCTGGGGGATCGGCAAGCCGGTCACCCACAACGGCGTCATGTGGTTCGCTTTCTCTCGGGTGGGCAAACACCTGGTCGACAACAGCGAGGGCTGGTTCTTCCGCTCGGACAACATCCTGAGCGACCCGGAGCCCGACCAGATCGACTGGCAACTGCTGCCCGACGGCGACATGGGGCTCAAGGTGCCCGAGGCAGGCCCCGTCCATGCCGAGCAGAACCTGGTCGTGCTCAGCGACGGCTCGCTCTATTGCATGTATCGCACCGTGACCGGCCACCCCTTCCACGCCTACAGCCGCGACGGCGGCCACACCTGGACCACTCCTGAACCGGCCACTTACACCCCGGACGGCCGGCCCATGAAGACGCCCCGTGCCTGCCCGCGGATTTGGAAGACACAGAACGGCAACTACCTCTTCTGGTTCCACAACCACGGCCGCATCGAAAACGCCGGGTTCCTGCACCGCAACCCCGTCTGGATCAGCGGCGGGGTGGAACGCGACGGCTTCATCCACTGGTCTCAGCCCGAGATCCTGTTCTACGATCCCGATCCGGAAGTCCGTATGAGCTACCCCGACCTGATCGAGCAGGACGGCCGGTACTGGATCACCGAAACGCAGAAGACGATCGCTCGAGTGCACGAGGTCGACGGAACGTTGTTCGAAGGCATGTGGCGGCAACCCGATGCGGCCGGAGTTTCCAAAGGCGGGCTCATCCTGGACGCCGGGTCTCAACAACTGAAGAACAGCCCCTTGCCCCTTCCCGGTCCACTCAATCTCCAAGAGACGACCGGACTGACGATCCAATGCACATTCACCGTATCCCAATTCGAGCCGGGCACGGTCCTTCTCGACAACCGCACCACCGACGGGCGCGGCCTTGCTCTTCGCCTCACTGACCAGCAGACCGTCGAACTGCTCCTCAACGACGGCACCCACACGGGCGCCTGGGACTGCGACCCCGGCCTCCTCCGTCCGGGCGTCACCCACCACATCACGACCATCGTCGATTCCCGGCCGGGTGTGATCGTGTTCGTCGTCGACGGCCAGCTCTGCGATGGCGGAAAGGCACGGCATCAGGGGTGGTCGTGGTATGATCGTGCCCTGGGTGACGTCGGTGGCAGCGGGCGAGTTTCCGTTGGGCAGTCAGGCGATGTCAGCGTCGAAAAGGTGCGAGTCTACAGTCGGGCGTTGCGAGTTTCGGAAGCGATCGGTGGGGAGAGGGTGAGCGATGAATAGGCGGTGTCATCGCAACATCGCTTCGGCTTCGGGGCAGAGCATGACTCATGACGTGCCCAGAATTAAGAATCGGCTCACAACCCCAAGAACGCCAGATCTGCTTGCTGAGAGTCGGTTACGCTGAAGGCGTTGAATTCCAAAGCCCGGCGTCGCGAATCGCACGCCGGGAGACAAGACACGGAATCCCTTATACCCCGAAGGGGTCTAACACGCCTGTGTGCCCCATACGCAACGCCGTCCAATCTCAAACGCGTGTTTCCGACACAGGGGTTGGGACACGCCTTCGTCTTGTGAAACCCCGTCGGGGTATAGGTTGATGCGAGCATTCGAATCCCAGCGTGCGCTGCGCGACGCCGGGCTCTGGAATGTAACGCCTTCGGCGTAGGCAATGCACGCCGATACGGCGGGATTTGAAGCTCACGGCTCAAGGCTCCGCACACCCGATCGACAGCGCCGCCACCGTTTCCCAAACCGCCTGCCGGATCTCACCGACCTTGCTCGCATCGTCCGGATATGCGCGATTGACGAGAGCGGTGACGTAGACACCGTGCGCCGTTCCCGCGAAGGTGGGAATCCCGACACCCGGCGAACGGTCTGGATTCCCGCCTGCGCGGGAATGACTGTTAATGGAATCCTCGGCTTTCTCCGGAAGTCGCGCAACGCGATTTGGCCATCCATCGCTCCATCCACGCAAGCGTGGGGCCACCGCGTCACTTCCCCGACGTGAGCGGCCAGACCTTCAGGTGGCCGTACTGGCAGCGGACCGTGTGTCCCATCTGCCGGAGGCCGATCCAGCCGGCGTGCGTCCACACGGGGCCGAACGTCGTGCCGTCGTCGTCGTAGGCGACCGACAGGGCATCGTCCACGGTGCAGCGGATCGTGCCGTCGTGCTTGTAGAGGCGGACGGTCTGAAAGTCGCCGGCCGGACCGTCGGTGACGAGGTCGGTTCCCTCGGCGACGAGGTGAAATCCGCGGTTCTTGCGGACATTTGCGGTCCCCCGCCCGGCCGCCCAGTAGGAAATGTGATAGCCGTTCAGGTCGCCGCTGTGATACTGTTTGAACAGACCGTCGCGGGGCGCAAGGGCAGGGTCGAAGATGCTCTCGCCGTGGAGCCCGCGGGTGTTGAAGAACACGATGTTGAGGCCCTGCTGCCGGTTCTCGGGGCGAACGCTGAACTCCAGAAGGAAGTCGGCGGGCACTTCTTGGGTGAGCCAGCAGACGAGGTGGTTTGCGTTCGCCTCCGACTTCGTCGAACCGGGCCGGCTCTCGAGGACGAGGTTTCCGCCGGCGACGCTCATCCGCAGCCCGCCTTCGAGCCGCCAGTCCTCCAGATCGGCCGGCTCCTCGAAACTCGTCTGGTAGACGGGGTGATCCCAATCCACATCCGGCGGAAGGAACTTCATGCCTGTCGCTTGCCGCTGCGGCTCCGGCTTCGACGGGATCGTAAGCTCTCGCAGCCTGGCATAGACGACCGGGTCGTCGTCGGCGCCCTGGAAGATGAAGGGCTGGTACTGGTTGAGTTGGTTGAGCATAAGACCCCAGGAGGCGCCGTTCTCGACACATAGCTCGGCTGCCCGGGCGGCCGTTCGGCCCGTCTTGTCGTCCTCGTTGCAGACGATCGGCTTGCCGTACTTTCGCAGGGCGGCGATCCGTGTGGGGATCTCTTCGACCGGAGTGCCGTTGAAATGGATCAGCAGGAAGTCGCCGGCCTCGGCCACGGGCGCGTGCAGTTTGCCATCGCCGTAGCCGCTGGCGGAGACCAGCAGTTGCGGCCAGGTTTGCTTGGCCAGCCGCAGCAGACCGGCTTGCCCTTCGGGAGACCGCAGCACTTCGTGGACGAATCCTCGGTGCGGATATTCGTTGGCCGTTTCCAGCACGACGTTGGTCAGCCCGTTGTCGCGGATCCATTGGACCACGTTGACCAGCCCGGCTCGCACTGCGTTTTCATCCTTGAGAACTCCCGACTGTCGTTGGTAATAGCAGCCGAGGATCACGACCATGCCCTGCCGGTCGCAAGCCTCGATCACGCGGCGAATCCGGTCCATATACTCCTGGCGCAGCGAACCGTCGGGGGCAAAGGCCGAGTTGACGGCGCCTTCGTAGCCCGGCATGCCCCCTTGCAGGCAGAGCGTGAAAGCGCGGACGCCGTGGGCAGCGTAACTGGGGATTTGCGCCAGGAAGGCGGCCGTGTTTGCCTCGACGTCGAATTCCGGCCGGCGGCGATCCTCGAACGTGCTATTGACCATCCGCACGTTCATCAGAAGCCCTTCCGCCTTGGTGCCCGGGTAGGTTACCTGGCCGTTGACGTGCCATTTCCCGTCGACGAGGGAAACCTGCGTCTGGCCGGCGGGGGAGATCGTTTCGGGCTTCGCGTCGGCGGCCAATGCGTAAGACCGACTGGTTATGAGGAGGAGGCCAAGGCAGAAGATCGTTCTCATGGGCGCATGACTCCAACTGGAATGGTCTTGAAGGGCATGCTTTGTCACTTCACACGGACGGTCACCCGCCGATAGGCGGTTAGTGGTGGTTGGCCGTTGTCGGTCACTTCCAAGACTACATGTAGATCGCCGGTTGCATTCGGCGGCAGAAGAGCCTCAACCTGCGGCGCATGGGGATTATCGAGTGTGAAATTTCCGCGATAGGTTCCAGCTTCGCGATAGATCCACCAATGATACGTCAAAACGTGGCCATCGGGATCGCGGGACCCGGCAGCATTCAGGCGGACCGTACTTCCGGGAGTGGCATTCTCAGTCAAGATGGCCTGCGTCCCGTCGCCGTTGCAGACGGCAACCGGTCGGTGATTGGCTTGAGACGGTGAACTGACACACCAATCCATTCGAGCTTGAAAGTCCCGTTGAAAGGCGTTGCGCCAACGCCACACGGTGCTCCGGCCATCAGTCACATCCCCAACCGAGTCTACTGCATCCCGCCAAATACTGTCGGCCGTCAAACTAAAGCGTCCGCCCCAGCCGCCCCAATCGGGATGGCCGGGATCGCTCAAACCGACGGGCAGGAAGTACAACCAGGACGGCGTATCGCCCTCCTTGATCGCCGAATGAGGATTCGGCGCAGTCCAGGTGCGGGTGGGATACAGCGTACCCAGCGGCCCATGCCCCTGGCGGATGTTGGTTTCCATCCACTCTCGAGAGGTGAGCGATTCGTCGCCGCCCAAGTACATGCCGCGATAGACGGCCTCGCGTTTGTCGCGTCCCTCGGCGGCACGTCCCAGCACGTAGAACAGGCCGGGAAACTCTTGCCAGATCCATTCGGCGATTCGATCCTGATCGCCGATGTCATAAACGCGGACACGCTGGATGAACTCTCTCAATCCGCCGGCACCGCGATCAGCGCGCACCCGCCACAGTGCTTGAGCCAGATCGGTCTGTCCTCCCCAAATCGCGATGTTGACCGGTCGTGGATCGGAGCGTTCGACAACCGAGATGATCCAACTCGAACCATCCGTATCGTGTCCGTCGCCGACGGCATCGAGGCCCCGCTGCGGATTGCCGGACTTGATCCTCGCTCGCAGATACTCGGCCGTCGGATATCCGTCGGCGTGCCGGACCAGGTTTTCGCGAACCTGGCCGTAGGTGTCGACGATCTCGCCGATCAACTGCGGACGGGTCACCGCCTCTTTCAGTTCGCCCGGCGTTCCCGACGCGGAGGCGACCAGGCCCTCGATCTCGAATTCGTTCGAGTAGACCGTCAAGCGGACCATCGACTGCTGGTCATCCGGGTCGCCGCCGATGTCTGTCAGCACGAGGAGACGGGGCCTGGGATCGCCGGCTCTCACCGTGCCCCAGAGCAGTGAGGGCAGAATGGCGGCTGTGAGCACAGCGACGATTAGGAGCGACGCTTGCTTGTTCGAACGACGATCACGGTTCTCGATCATGTTAATGGGACTCCATAAGGAACCGTTTCACTATAGCGACCAGCCCAACGGGTCGGCAATTCGTCGATCCAAAGGGCCTTGTGTGGTTCCTGGAAAGACGGCTCCGAGAGGGCCTTCCCGTGCGTCATTCCCGCCTGCGCGGGGATGACAGTTCGAGGAACCTGCGAGTTTTCCCGGGAATCACGCAAGGTCATTTGGGCATTGGCCGGGCGGTAACTCAAACTCATTCCCCCCCGCCTGAATGGGGAATCGCGGCGGATCCCGGGTCAACAGCCAATCGTTGCGACTCTTGGTTTAGACCTCCGGCATGGTAGAATCGATCCGCCTCAAGGCAGAAGAAGTGAGTCGCAAGCACAGGAGATCCAGGATGCTGGACCAGAATTTCCGCCGTCGCGTGCGCAGCCGATGGGCATGGGGCAGTCTGATGCGCCTGTTCAGTGCGGCAAGGGGGCGAGATGAAATCGATGTTTCCACCAAGCACTACTTGAACCGGTGAAGCGATCACGCTTGACGCCGGAGGGAGAGAAACGTGTCGAGACACTCTTGCTGCCAACGCCAAAACGGTTGCACTGCGCTGACGAGAGCCCTTCCGGCATTGCTCGCAGTTTTGCTGTCGGGGTATTCGGCAATTGGAGCCGATGAACGGACGGCTCTCGAAACGGGTTTCGTTTCCCCACCCGAGGCCGCCAGGCCCTGGGTCTACTGGTTCCCGCTCGACGGCAACATCACGCGCGAGGGGATCACCGCCGATCTGGAGGCGATGGCACGGGTAGGGATCGGAGGTGTGCTCTACATGGAGACCAACCAGGGAACACCTCCGGGCCCGGCCGCATTCGGTGGACCGGAGTGGCGAAGCCTCTTCCAGCATGCCTGCCGGGAAGCTGCCCGACTGGGGATCGAGGTCCGCATGAACAACGATGCCGGCTGGTGTGGCAGCGGCGGACCGTGGATCACCCCGGAGCTTTCGATGCAGAAGGTGGTCTGGTCGGAAACGAAGGTGGAAGGCCCGCGCCGGTTTGAGGACGATTTGCCGCAGCCCGACATGTTGCAGGACTACTACCGCGATCTCGGCGTGCTTGCTTTTCCCACGCCTGAGAACCCGGCGGCAATTGCGGGCATCCAGGGCAAGGCCGCCTTCGCGCCCATCCGCGGTTCGCTGTCGGCTCGTGCTGACTGGCCGGAGTTGCCTGAAGATCGGCTGGTGCACCGGGAAGCGATCGTCGATGTTTCGGCCCTCATGACGGCCGAAGGGCGGCTGGCGTGGGAGGTTCCGGCGGGCCGTTGGACGATCCTTCGATTCGGTCACACGTCGACCGGCAAAGAGAACCATCCCGCGCCGGAGGCAGGCCGCGGTCTCGAATGTGACAAACTGAGCAAGCAGGCTGCCGAGGTCCACTTCGGCGGCCTGATGGGGAAGCTGATTGCCGACGCAGGCCCCCTGGCGGGAAAGACGCTGGCTTCGACGCACATCGATAGCTGGGAAGTCGGCAGCCAGAACTGGACGCCCGGCTTCCGCGACGCGTTTCGGCGGCGCCGGGGATACGACCCGTTGCCGCTGCTGCCGACGATGACCGGCCTGGTCGTCGACAGCCTGGAACTCTCCGAACGCTTCCTCTGGGACCTCCGCCAGACCATTTCCGAACTGTTGTTGGAGAACTACGCCGGGCATTTTCGCAAACTGGCCCATGAGCACGGCCTGGGACTCTCCATCGAAGCGTACACAACCTGTCCGACCGACGAGATGGCCTATGCGGGCCGCTGCGACGAGCCGATGGGCGAATTCTGGGCGTGGGTGAAATACCGCGCCGGTTTCAGTTGTACCGAGATGGCATCCGCGGCCCATGTTTACGGCCGGCCGATCGTCGGGGCCGAGGCGTTCACCTCGACCAATGACGAGAAATGGCTGGGCCATCCCGGCAACATCAAGGACCTGGGCGACTGGGCCTTCTGCGAAGGGATCAACCGCTTCGTGTTCCACCGTTACGCGCTGCAGCCCTGCGCCGATCCGGACCGCGCGCCGGGAATCTCGATGGGGCCCTGGGGGCTGCATTACGAGCGCACACAGACCTGGTGGGAGTTCTCGCGCCCGTGGCACGAATACCTGGCCCGCTGCCAATATCTACTCCAGCAGGGACGTTTCGTGGCCGATATCTGCATGCTGGCCCCCGAGGGTTCGCCTCAGACCATCGAGGGACAGCGGGCGTTTCTGTCGAAAGGACCAGATTCTCAGGAATTGCCGTTCGAACGGCCCGGCTACAACTTCGATACCTGTCCGGCCGAGGCGATCTTGAACCTGGCGTCGGTTTGCGACGGCCGGATTGTGATGGAAAGCGGCGCGAGTTACCGAATTCTGGCCTTGCCTCGTGCCGAAACGATGACCCCGGCACTGCTCGACAAGATCAAGTCGCTCGTCGAGGCGGGGGCGACCGTGGTCGGCAGCCGGCCTTTGAAGTCACCCAGCCTAGCCGGCTATCCGGGGTGCGACAAGCAGGTTCGCACCCTGGCCGATTCGCTTTGGGGAACGGGACCGGCCCCCGAGACGCTCACCGAGCGCCCTGTCGGCAAGGGCCGCGTCTTCCACGGCGGCCCGTTCCGTTTCTCCCTGCCGCCGCTCAGCTCGGAAAGCCAGGGCATCGCCCAGTCCCAGTGGATCTGGACGCACGAAGGCAGGCCGCGAGCAGCGTTTCCGCCGGGAGTGCGATATTTCCGGCGTGTGTTCACGGTGGACGACGGCGAACTGGCCCAGGCTCGCCTGTCGATGACTGCCGACAACACGTTCGACTGCTGGGTGAACGGCCGCCAGATACTCTCCGGTAGCTACTTTCGCAAGGCCTATACCACGGACGTGACCGAACAGATTCACCCGGGCGAGAACATCATCGCGGTTGCCGCGACGAATACCCTGGAAACGGCCAACCCGGCCGGATTGATCGCCGCCCTGTCGCTCGCCTATCGCGACGGCCGCGTAGTCGTCATCCGAACCGACAGTTCCTGGGAAGTGGCCAACTCGGTGACCGGTGATTGGCAGACTGCCACGAACCGCAGCGACGCCTGGTCGCCAGCCCTGGAGCAAGGTGCCGCGGGCGTGAAACCGTGGGGCGAACTCGACGACAGCATGACCGACGACGACCTCTATCCGCCGATCGAGGCTATTTGCCGTCTACTGGAAGGCACCGGCCTCCCGCCGGACTTCAGCTACGAAATCGGCACACGTGCCGCGACCGTGCGTTACACCCATCGAGCGATCGACGGCACGGATGTCTATTTCGTGGCCAATGCGGAACCGGAAGTCGTCCAGGCACTTTGCAGTTTCCGGATCCAGGATCGGCGTCCCGAACTGTGGCATCCCCGGTCCGGGAACATTGAGCAACCGGCTGCCTACGACGAAGCCGACGGGCTTACCCGATTGCCGTTGCGGCTGGAGCCGCACGGTTCGGTGTTTGTAGTCTTCCGTGCTGCCTCAGCAATCGAGCCCGACCGCGTCGTGTCCATCACACGGGCCGGTCGAACCGTGTTGTCAACCACCGAGCCGGCGGCTGGAGTCACCTGCACCCGTGGTGCAGATGCAACGCTTGCCTTGACGACTTCCGAACCGGGCACCTATCGGATTGACAGGGCCGACGGCACACACGCTGTCGTCGAGTCGCCCAAGCCGCCCGAGCCGATCTGCATTGAAGGGCCCTGGACTGTGTCGTTCCCGCGAGATGGAGAAGAGCCCGTTCGGATCGAAATGGACGAACTGGGTTCTTGGAGCGATCACACGACTCCGGATGTGAAGTACTTCTCCGGAACCGCACGCTACAGGACGACGTTTCAAGTCGACCAAGCCGCTCTGAGCCGACCCGCGGTTGTGACCCTCGATCTGGGACGTGTGGAGGTGATGGCTCGCCCGCGGCTCAACGGCAGAGATCTGGGCGTTTTGTGGAAAGCTCCTTACCGTGCGGACGCGACGGCTGCGATCAAACCCGGCGAAAACGTGCTGGAGATCGAGCTGGTCAACCTCTGGATCAATCGGATGATCGGCGACGAACGATTGCCTGACGACAGCGAGCGGAACGCGAACGGCACGCTCAAGGTGTGGCCGGCATGGCTGGAAGAAGGCAAGCCCAGCCCCAGTGGGCGTCAGACATTCACCAGTTGGCGGCTTTGGAAGAAAGACGATTCGCTCCAGCCCTCGGGCTTGCTTGGCCCGGTGCGGATACGCAGCGAGATGGTTGTGAAAGCGCAATAGCATCAGAGGCGGACGCGGCAGAGGGGCTTTGGTAGATGAGTGCCCAATGGTATCGCATCAGCTATCTGCAAATACACAATCCATTCCGCAGGAAGATGCCCATGAAGACAAGCCTCCATCCAACAACCCTCCAGTTTGCCCTTGTCTTCTGCAGTCCAGTCCTCCTCCACGCCCAGATTCTCACCAACGGCGACTTCCAGACGGGTGCGAAAGGCTGGGGGCTGTCGCAACAGGAAATGGCTCGGGCGGAGTTCACGACCGTGGATTCCGACAGCCCTGCCGGTGGCAAGGCGGGGCGGATCGGCACGAGTGCGTCTCCGGTCATTCGCGATGTGAGCACGCAGGGCGGCGAGAAAACACATGCATCGCCGAAGCTCGGCATAACGATCCCCGCGCTCGATATGCTCCTTCTGGAGGTGACGGGCGGTTGGTAGAATACGTTCGTGGTTGGAGCAAACTGGAAATCGGAAAGTGAGGAAAAGACCATGAGACCGGGAAGATCAGGCAACAGCACAACGGCCTTTGTACTTCTTGCAGTGCTGATGGCGGGAGTGGTAGGGCTCGTCGATATCAGAAGGACGGAGGCTGCTTCCGAACAACCAGGGTCGTTCCGTGCGGCTTGTGTGAAGGTCGATATCACGCCCGACACGCCTCAGTGGCTTCAGGGCTACGGTCCGCGTCAATCGACGGGTGTCCACGATCCCATCTACCATCGGATTGCCGTCCTGGATGACGCCGCGACGACCCTGTGCCTCGTGTCGACCGACATCTGCACGATCTCGCCGTCGTTCTACCAAGACTTCTGCAAGAAGCTGGAGCGCGAGACCTCAATCCGTTCTGAGAACTTCTGGTGGTCAACGACCCACACCCATTCGGCCCCTCATGTTGGGCCGCAGGACCTGGCCAAGTTGTTCTCCGGCACGCTGGGGGATCGGTTTTCCATCAAGCACGACACGGCCTATTGGGCGTCGGTCGCGGACAAGTTGATCGCCGGCATCAAGGAAGCCCAGTCGCGGCTCGAACCGGCACGCCTGGGAATTGCCGCCGGCACGGCGGCCGCCAACGTGAACCGGCGCCAGCGGCGGGCGGACGGCCGGACCGTCCTGGGCGTGAACCCGGAAGGGCCCGTGGATCGGCAACTTGGCGTGTTTCGCATCGAGCGACCTGACGGCACGTTGATCGGACTGATTGCCAACTACGCCGTCCACGGCACGTCCCTGGGAGGAAAGAACCAACTGATCAGTGGTGACGTGCCGGGCTATGCGGCGCACTACGTGGAACGTTCGACGGGGGTACCCATGCTTTTCATCAACGGTGCCGAGGGAAACGCGGCGCCGCTGCACAGCGTCGGCGCAAACATCGAGGATCCGCGACTGAAGGATTACGACGGGCTACTGGGCGAACGAATCCTGGCTGCCAATGCTGCGATCGAGAACACGACCGCGGATGTCACGTTACGCGTTGGAAAGACGGTCGTCGAGACGCCTCGCAAAGCCGGCCTGGGCTGGCCCGACACCCTGGCGGACTACTCATCCATTTCTGCCGACGGCACACCCCAGGTGCGGGTTCCGGTCTGCAGCCTGGTCATCAACGGCGATACCGTGATCTGGGCGGCACCGCTGGAACTGTTCAGCGAAGTGCCTCTGAGTGTTCGGGAGACCTCTCCGTTCGCACGCACCTTCTACTTCGGACTGACGAATGGCTCCCTCCTTTATCTACCCACGAAGGCAGCCTTTGCAGAAGGTGGATACGAGCCGAACGTGTCGCCTTTTACGGACCGTGCCGAAGCCGACTTCACCGCCGCCGTGACACAGTATTTGCAGCAATTGAAGAAGAAGTAGTTCCCTGACGCTGGTTCCCTTGAATCGAGTTCAGTAGACTGGAGCAATCCCGTACACCGTTCAGAATGATCCGTACACGGTGCCCTCCACATTGCAGAAGCCGGCTTGCCTGCAGGACCACGGAGGGCATACCCTCTGTCACACCACATCGAGGTACTCATGAATCAACCTTCCACAAAACGGACTTCCCGAGCGACCGTTGCGGCGGGCACCGACGGAAACCGTGGCGCCAACCGCCGTCAGTTTCTGAAGACAGCGGGAGCCACGGCATTTGGCGTGCCCTTGATCATCACCTCGTCGGCCCTCGGCAGCGCCGATCGTCCCGCGGCCAGTGACCGGATCGTGATGGCGGGCATTGGAATCGGCAACATGGGACGCGGCGACCAGGGAGCGTTCCTTGGCCGCAACGACGTGCAATACGTGGCGATGTGCGACGTTCGCGAGGCCAATCGGGAGGAATCGAAGGCCCGCATCGACGGCCGCTACCAGAACAAGGACTGCAAGACCTACAACGATTTCCGCGAACTGCTGGCCCGGCCGGACATCGACGCCGTTCACGTCGCCACACCGGACCACTGGCATGCCGTCCTCGTCATCGAGGCCTGCCGGCACGGCAAGGACGTCTACTGCCAGAAGCCCGAGACGCTCACGCTGCGTGAGGGCCCGCTGATGATCGCTGCCGCTCGCCGGTACGGTCGTATCGTCTCGGGCGGCAGCCAGCGCGTGCTGGGAGACTACCGCCACTTGGTCGACCCGGCGTGGGCCGGCGAACTCGGAACGATCCGATCGATCAACGTCAACGTTGGGCCGCTGCCCCAGTTGTGCAATCTGCCGGAAGAGGAAATGGTCGAGAAGATCGACTGGAACATGTGGCTCGGCCCGGCGCCCTGGGGGCCGTACAACTCGAAACGCTGCAGCGGCAGCTACTCGATCAACGGCGCGAGCTGGCGGTCGTTCTTCGATTACTCGGGCGGCGGCATGACCGACTGGGGCGCTCACCACTTCGGCGGCGCGACGTTCATCTGCAACGTTCGGGAACTGCAGCCGGTGGAAGTCGTGTACAACGATACTGCCGACGGGCAATGGCTCGACTATCGCTATCCCAACGGCTTGACGATCCATCACAACAAGCCCGGCTCCGGCAACCTGGAGATCGTCGGCACGCCCGGCGAGCAACTGGCGCCGAAGCCGGTTCCGATGTACAAGGGATCGGGCGGGATCTACGGCGACTTCATCCACTGCGTGAAAACTCGCGAGACCCCGTTCCGCGACATCGAGAGAGCGGTCAATACCTGCGTGCTGGCCCACCTCGGCAACATCGCCTATCAGTTGAAGCGATCGCTGAAGTGGGACGCGGCCGCCCAGCAGTTTGTCGGTGACGAAGAGGCCAACCGCATGGTCGACCGGGGCCGCCGCGAACCGTGGCAACTGTAGTTCGCGGTGCCCGGTCCCCGGCCGGAGTCGCTCCATCGAACCATCTCCCCACACTTCCATAAACGGAAACTTCCCATGTTGGATCAAGCCTTTGAAGCTCTCAAGACATACGACTATGGCACCCCGATCAGCGAACTGCAGGGGATTGAAGACGCCATGGTCGCGGCGCACGCCGACCCTGCCGTCCGCCAGGATCTGGAACAACACCTGATTGCCGCGCTGGGTAGCGACATCTCCCGCGACGCGAAGGACTACGTCTGCCGCAAACTGGCCGGAATCGGTACGCCTGCCGCCGTCCCGGCACTCTCCAAACTGCTGCCGATCGAGGCCAACTCGCACCTGGCGCGCCACGCGTTGGAACGAATTCCCGGTCCGGAAGCGCTAGCAGCCCTGGCGACGGCCGCGAAAGAACTGAGCGGCAAGCTGAAGATCGGGGCTATTGGCTCGCTCGGAGCCCGAGGCGACAGTTCCAGCGTTGCGACACTGGCCAGCCTGTTGAACGACGCCGACCCTGCCGTGGCCCGTTCGGCGGCCATGTCACTCGGGTTGATCGGCGGTTCTGAGGCAACGGCTGTTCTGCAATCGGCGATCCAGACTGGAACCGGCGATAAGGATTCCCTGATCGACGCCCTGTTGGAATGTGCCGAATCGCTGGTCCGCTCCAAGCAGACCGTCGAAGCGAAGGTGATTTACGAGTCGTTGTCGGGCGATCAGCAACCGCGTCTGATTCGTCTGGCCGCCACGCGCGGTCTGCTGGCCTGCGGTGCCCGGACGGCGGCGTCCTGAAACCCGGCGAGTGTCGTCCACGGCCGAAAGGCGCGCGTGTTCCCGCAAGACCTACTACCGAAACCTCCTGAATTCAAGGTATGACGATATGCTTCGACGACCAATCTCACTCCTGATGCTCGTGGCGTTCTGCGCCGCTGCGGTGACCGTCCATGCCGACGCTTCCGACGATCTGGTGGACCAGATTGTCAAGTTGCTCGGCCATCCGGATCGCGAGTTCCGTGCGGCAGCCCTGGAACGGGTCCGCACGGACGCCAAGGGAGCGACTCATACGCTGACCTTTGCCGCCCAACTTCCGAAGCTTGACGCTTCCGCTCGGGCGGCACTCATTACGGCACTCGGCGACCGGGGCGACACGGCGGCCCGACCGGCGGTGCTGGAACAACTCGACGGCAGCCCGGACGAGGAAGTCCGAACCGCGGCGCTGGCTGCCCTCGGCGAGATCGGAACGCCCTCCGATCTGCCGAGACTGGTCAAGGCCTTGGCATCCGAGTCCGCTGCCGAGCAGGAGGCCGCTGGCACGGCCCTCACCCGCCTGCGTGACCCTTCCGTGGTCAAGGTGCTAGCCGCCGACATGAAAACCGCTCCCCCGCAAGTGCGCGGCAAGTTGATTGAAGTGCTTGCCGCTCGCCGCGCCACGGGCGAACTTGACGCGATCATCGCCGCCGCCATGGACGACGACGCCAGCGTCCGTACGGCCGCGATGAACGCTCTGGGCCAGATCGGCAAGCCCGATCAACTCGCCACGATGCTGCCGGGCGTCTTGAAGGCCGCCCGAGGAGGCGAACGGGACAATGCCGAGCGGAACGTAGCCGAGGTCTGCAACCGGATCGACAACGAGGGTCAGCGCGGCGATGCCTTGATCGCTGCCCTCGACACCGTCGCAGTTGCCCAGCGCGACGAATTGATGCCGCTCGTTGGTCGGGTCGGCGGCAAACGGTTGATCCGGTTCGTCGCCGATATTGCCATGGGCGACGACGCTTCCCGCCGGTCGTTCGGCATCGACGCCCTCAGCAAGTGGCCGGATGCAAGTCCTGCCGACACGCTTCTCGAAATCGCCAACAAGACGACCGACGCAGCAGAGCGTCGCCAGGCGTTTCAGGCATACGTCAAGGTCTGCGCGATTCGCGATCGTCGCAACGACCAGCAGCGACTGGAACGGATGAAGCAGGCGATGAAAGAGGCACGCACCACCGAGGAGAAGATCGCCGTCATCAATCGCACGCGGACCGCTTACGACGTGGAAGCCATGCGGTTTGTGCGTCCCTACCTGGACCAGCCGGAGTTCTGCCAGGCCGCCTGCGAAACGATTGTCGAGCTTGCCCACCACCGCCAGGTCCGCGACCCGAACAAGGCCGAGTTTGATGCGGTTCTCGACCAGGTGATCAAGCTCAGTACCAACGACGAACTCGTCGAACGAGCCAACCGTTACAAACGCGGTGAAACCTGGGAACGCAAGAAGTGAGCGGCGCTGGCTCGGATTGTGGATGGACCGTACGTGCAACCGCCCGTCATTCCCGCCTGGGCGGGAATGACGTGGTGATTTGCGTTGGATAGCTACGGTGCGATCGCCTGCTCGCGTGCGACGGTCCAGGTGCGGCCGCGCCAGGCGAGTGTGGCGGGGCCGAAAGCGTGGAAGACACGCACCTGCCCGCTGTCGACCAGCGGCTTGTCGTCGAGCGACTGAAGGGTAAACAACGCCCCCTCGGGATAATCGTTCCCGCCCCATCGCAAGGCGTAGAAGGCGGCAAAACTCGCCGATTCCACCGCCACGCCCCAGGGCGGCAGCACGACGGCACCGCCCTGCTCCGTCTCGACCGTGGCGTCCGTGCGGCCGAAGTTGACCACCACGGTCACCGCGTCGGCGCCGGCGCCATAAGTGGCCCGGCGGACGGTGCGATCGGCGGTGAGGAATTCCAGCCGGGTGAGGCGCGCATGGGCCGTGGCGGCATGGAGCGGGGCAAGCAGCTCGTGCGTGTTCTTGATGAATACGTCGGTCGGGTGCAGCCCCTCGGCCCAGCCGTCGCTGCGGACGAAAGCACCGCGAGCAGGTTCGTCGGGCACGTCCGCCACAGGCTCGAATCGGATCTCGGGCGTGAGAACGAGGCGGCCGGCAAGAACGCGGTTCTGGCGGTCGCCGCCGGCCAGGGAAGCACGCGCGTCGGCGTTGTTCAATGCGAAGAGACCGATGTAGATATTCACTGCCTTGTCATGTACCGACGACGGCACGGTGACGGTTTCGGGACCGAACGGGATGGTCTGTCCGGCTCGCCACTGCGAGGTGGGCGGCACGGCGGCCTGGTCGTTCTGGAAGAAGATCTTGTTCTCCGTGCCGAAATGCACGAAGATCCGCCAGTCGTCCTTCACGTCGGCCTCCACGTCCCAGGCATAGCGGATCTGGAAGGTTTGCTTGCCGGTCGCTTTCACTTCGACGACGCGCGGTCGCACCATCACCTTGGCCTGCGGAGCGGCGGGCTGCTCCGTCCAGTAGAGATGGTCGGGGATGGAGTGGTAGTAGAGCGGGCGGGCACACAGGGCGTGGTGGGCCACACATTCGGCGGCCTGGTCGGCGGCATAACCATACTTGCCGTAGGCGATCTGGCAGTCGTGGTAGACCATTTCCCAGAAGGGGATGACCGTTGCGCCAAGGCTGGCGGGATCCAGGTTGTGGTAGTAGCGGCCGCTCACCGCGACGAGGCCCTCGAAGAAGTCGCTGTGGGGCAGCGCCCATTCGCGGCCGCATTCGCTGCCGAACAGGCCGAAGGTATCCCGGGCGTAGTCGCTGAGCTTCTGCTTCCAGGCGATGTCGCCGTTGCGGTCGAGGGGGTGGGCCGGGTCGTTGCATTCCCGCGGCCCAACGGCAAACGTCGTATCGATGAAGTAGCTCCAGGGCTTGAAGAGCTTGGAGATCTCAGGCAGGTTCTGAGGCCGCATGGCCAGTTCGAGTTGCTTCGGGGCGCACACCATCCAGGCCCGGCCGCCGAGCCAGCGCCCGCCTTTTCGGGGATTGCCGTCGGCGTCCTTCTCGATGAAGCTCAGGTCGAAGCTCTTGGCGTCGGCGTACATGTCCTGCACGTTGTCGTGAAGACAGCCCACGTAGCCGAGCTGCTGGATGCGGCGTATAGCGTCGGCGAGGGCGTCGTTGCCGCCGCATTCGGAGTTAGCCGGCAGGTTGTCGGGGTGGCGGCAGTCATAGCCGCCCTCGGTCCAGCCACCGATCATGAACAGGGCGCGGTCGAGGCCCACGTCTTTCTTGAGGTGTTCCGCGATCCGGGCGGCTTCGTCGAAGGTCCATCGGACGTTGACCGACTCCTCTTCCTTGCTGTCCTCACTCATGCGGCGGGCGAGGCAGGTCCACAGCTTCACGTTCGATGCACCGATGAGGTTGGCCATGTGTGGGTTCCTCGCCGTCTTCTGCCGGAGAGTGACGGCGAGCCCCTTCTGCTCGGCGAGCAGGCGGTAGCCGGCGGCGATGGTGTTCCAGTCGCCCTCGCCCAGCGGCGTGAGGCGAACGGAGCGAGCCCTGCGCCGTAGGCGGAAAGTCGTGGTAAGGCGCTGCCGGACCGGTCCGTTCTCCGGCAGCACGCTCTTCACCTCGGGGAAGGTATAGGCGTCGTCCCAGTCGGCGATGAGTACCGAGCCGCTCTTGGCGAAGCCGAGCACGTTCATGTGGCAGCCTTCGTAGTCGCTCGTGCCGAAGCTGCGCGTGAACGACACGCCGCTGTCGGCCGGAATGAGCAGCCCCTCGCGACACGGGACGACGAGGTAGCCCTTCTCGGCGTCGGTGACGGTGAGGGCATCGCCGAGGACGCTCACCTCTCCGGCGTCTTTGCCGCCGTAGCGGATCTCCAGCGAGCGGCCGTCGCCGGTCAACTCGAAGGCGACCTCGGCACCGTTCTTCGTTCGCAACACCACGGCCTTGCCTTCCTGAACCTGTTCGACTTCGGCGAATTCGCCCGAGAGATCCTGCCCGGTGCCCACAGTTGCCATACCCGTCGTCGGCCAGCGCACGCCCGACTTCGCATCTGTAAGTGCCCAATCGCCCGTAGTCCTATCGACTTCGACGGAGAGCCAGCGACTCTCCAGGCGCAGATTGGCAGCGCTGGCAGTGGTGGCCGCCAACAACAGTACGGTGAAGACGTAGATTCGGCTCATGACCCCTCTCCTGCGATCGGTACATCCCAAAGCGGGCAAATCCCGCACGCTGACTTCCACAAAAACATGCGTGCACCATGCCCGCAAAGTCCAGGATCACAACTCTAAATGGCCTCACGTCATTCCCGCGCAGGCGGGAATCCAGTGACGATTCTACGGGACGGAATCGGCCGTGCAAAGACTGCCGGTCGCACCCGCTGAGGTCGGCCAACGGCACGGAAAAGACGTGCGTACGCCCGCGTCGGTGCCAGGTATCTGGACCGTCTGGAGGCAAATTCCGGAGAACAGGTCTGTCTAAATATGTCATGTCCATGTCATCAGAAGTCATTGCAGACCCGACTTGTCCAACCATAGACTGGACGGTTCGGAATGGCGATAGGAAACCGGAAAAGAGTCGATGCGGGCCGAGAATCGCGATCACGTTGTCTGTCACTCGAAACAACCGAGACAGGGAGGCTCCTGAGGGCATATGAGCGGCATACACTCACGCAATCGGGAACGTTCGCTGCAAGAGGATCGAGTCCTGCCTACGCTCGTTACTCTCTCCGTGACCTGTTGGATCTGTGCACTGGCCGGTTCGGTTGCAGCCGGTCCGCCCGCACCGAAGAACCTGATCGCCCCGCCCGAGACAGCAACAGAAACCTCGCTCACCCTCCTCTGGGACCCGCCATCCGATCGTCAGCGCGACCTCTCCTATGAAGTCTCCTGCGACGGCAGCCGTGCAGGTACCACTTCGAAGACTTTCTACACGGTCACCGGCCTGAAGCCGAATGCAACCTACTTTCTTGCCGTGCGATCGAGAGATGCCGAGGGGAATCTCTCGTCAACCGCCACCGAAATCTCCCTTTCGACGAAGAAGCACGGCAACGTGTTCAATATCGTCGACTATGGGGCCGTGGGCGACGGTGCGACCAAGAACACCGCGGCAATCCAGAAGGCTATTGACGCCTGCACGCCCGGCGGGACGGTCTACGTGCCTGCCGGCGACTTCGTGAGCGGGGCTCTTTTCTTGAAGAGTCACATGACTTTGTACATCGCCAAGGGGGGCACTCTGACGGGAAGCGCCGACGTCGACGATTACCGCCCGTTCATACCAAATCGCTATTCGGGATGGGAGATGGAGACGTTCGCCAGTTTGCTCAATGCAGGCAAGCTTGCCCATGACGGCCCGTGCAACGTCACGAATCTGTCAATACGGGGCGAAGGGACGATCTCCGGCGGTGGATCAGCCCTCGGCAACGCCATGCTGAATGCGGAAGGCTACTACTCCCGGGCGCGGTTGATTTGCCTGATGAACTGCAGTGATGTGAGCATTCAGGGACTTGTTCTGAAGAACTCGCCTTCCTGGACCCTGCACTACACGTACTGCAAGAACGTCACTTGCCACGGCCTTACGATCGTGAGCGAGGGCATCCGCAACGGTGACGGGATCGGCCCCGATTCGTCCGCCGACTCGTATATCTTCGATTGCAGTATCTCGACCAGCGACGACTGTATCGCCATCAAGTCGGGCAAGAATCCGGAAGGGAATCGTATCGCCAAGCCGACCGAGAATGTCTTGATCGCCCACTGCAAGTTCCGAGGGCACGGGATGTCCATCGGCAGCGAAATGTCGGGAGGGGTCAGGAACGTTACGGTGAGAGATTGCGAGATCGCCAAGGACGATCTCAACGGCCTTCAGATCAAAGCGCCAAGAGAGCGCGGCGGCTATGTCCGAAACATCCGAGTTCTGAACTGCACGCTCAGCCAGGTCAAGATCATCACGAACATCCGTTACAATACCGACTACGAATCCGCCCCGGAGATACCATTCCTCGGGGATATGGAGTTTGCCAACCTGAACATGGAGAATGCCGTGACCGGCAAGCCCGCGATCACGATTGACGGCTATGAGGATGCCGAGAAGAACACGACAAATATCCACTTCCAAGACATCCGAATGGCCGCCGGCTCGACAATTGCTGTGAAGAACTGCGCCGGAATCTCCTTCCGGAATGTGCTGACTCGAGACGGCGAGAAGCCCAACTACGCCATAACCAACGCCGAGAGCGTGGACCATTGACCGGGCACGCGGATGGTTCCCATGAACTTCGGAGGAAAATCATGAAGAGTACGGTTTGTGCAACTCTTATTGGTCTCTGCCTGATTGCCAACGGACAACTCCGTGGAGAAGAACGATTCTCCATCAGCGACGGCAAGACCGAAGCGGCCGTCGACGCCGGCGGTCGCCTCGTCACGCTGAAGAATCTCGAGACCGGGCGAAACTTCGCGGGCGGCGAGCCGCTTTGGCGACTCTATTACGACAAGAAGGACGGCCAGCTCGAAAACGAACTTACCAGCGGAGACTGCTCCGTCCAAGTCGCCAAGTCCGATAACGCGATCGTCCTCAGGTGCGACGGCTTCGTGGATCGCAGGACCCCGCTGAATTTTCAGCTCGAACTGACGATCACTCTCGAAGGCGGCCTGGTTCGCTTCGCTTCTGAAGTGAGGAACAATCAGCCGCACACGATCATCCGCGAACTCCAGTATCCGCTGATCGGAGACGTCCAGTTTCCGGATGATTTCACGCTCTTGACGACGCACCATGGCGGCCAGTTGTGGCCGAACGTCAAGAACTACGTCAATGCCGTGGGCAACCGTACCTCGTATGCCGCGCCGGCCCAGTTCTTCCGCGACGCGTCGCTCCGCTATCCCGGCGCAACGGCCTCCAACTGCTTCGCGTTGATCGGCGAGAACGAGGGCTTGTATTTCGGAAGTCACGACGATACGTTCCAGCATACGGTCCACGGGGTGCGAGTGTATCCCGATGAAGAAGGCGACTTCAATGAGCTGGAAGGGGGCCTCTACAAGTATCCGAATTGCGTCTCGGGCGCCCGCTGGTATTGCGACGCCAATGTTGTCGTCCCCTATTCCGGAAGCTGGCACGAAACCTCGCGAATCTATCGGAAGTGGGCCGATACCTGGTGGCACCAGCGGAAGATCCCCGACTGGATCCGGCTCATGAAAGGCTGGCAGCGGATCATCTTCATCCACCAATACGGCGAGCATCTGTTCTCGATCGACGATCTGAACGGCAAGGTTAAACGCACCGGCCAGGAGATCGATCTCCCCGCTCTGATGGCCTTCGGGTGGTGGAAGAGCGGCATGGACAACGGATATCCCGACTCCTATTTCGAGACGGATGAGCACCAGGGCGGAGACGCCGCCTGGAAGAAGGCAATCGCCGATTATCAAAAGGACGGCGGCAAGTTTCTGATCTATTTCAACGGAAAGCTGATCGACCGGACCAGTCCGTTCTACAGGACCGGGGCGGGGGCGCGAGTCTGCTATCGAGACAACACGGGAGGAGAGTATCTCGAGCAGTATCGCTTCCCCGCACACGGGACGTTTACGGGATTGCTGAATGCGCGGAGTTTCGTCACGGCCGACTTGCGCGAACCCGCCTGGAAGAAGATGCTCCTGAAAATGGCCGATCGGGGCCTGGAAATGGGGGCCGACAGCGTCTTCTACGACCAGCTCGGATACGCCGAAGCAAGCACCAATTGGGACGTTTCCGGCGAATTCGCCATTCCCAACCTGTGCCTGATCGCCGACAAGGCCGAGGCGATGCGCATGCTTCACGATTATCTGGATACGAAGGGGAAGCCGGACGTCGCAATCGGCACGGAGCATCTGACGGACGTAGTTGCGCAGCATGCGGACTACATCCACGGCATGACCGACGGCACTGGGGGTCGCGACTTCGTCGATTGGGTACGTTTCACCTTTCCGGAGATCGTCCTCACGGACCGGACGATGCGCGATGACACCGACGCCTTTCGCCGGGTCAACCATTCGCTGTTGAAAGGCCTGCGAAACAACGTCGAGATCTATCGTTGCCGCGACCTGATCGACAAGGCCCCCAACTTCAAGAAGCGGCTCACCGAGATCAACGCGATCCGGTCCAAGCATCCGGAGCTTCTCCTGCTCGGAACCTATCGCGATACGCTGGGATTCGAGAACGCCAACCCGGCCATGTTGGCCCGGGCCTTTGAATATCGGGGCGACATGGCGATTGTTTTGACGCAGAGCACGGCGCCGTCCGTCACAACGCGGATCGATGTCAAGGACAAGAAGTTCGACGGCTTCGAATTGCTTGGCAAAGGAACGGTTAAGGAAGACCCGAACGGAGGCCGGAGTGTGACTCTGGACCGCGACGCCCTAGCGGTCCTGATCTACCGCCGGTGATTCCGCTCGACAATCGGAAGTGCATGAGGAATTTGCCATGAAGACATCGAAGATCAACTATTTCGGATACAACGATTGTCTCCGACTGGAAAACGCCGAGACTCGGGTGACGGTCTGCCCCCTGGCGGGCGGACGGGTGCTCGAGTATGCCCACCAGGGCGTGAATGCGATCTACCTGAACCAGGCGCAGGAAGGGTGGCGATATCAGGCCGGTATCCCGCCCGTCGATCCCTGCGGCGGGAGATTCGACGTCGGACCGGAACGGGTCATTACCCCGCATCCTGATTTGTGGTTGGGCGACTGGACTGGAGAGATTGTCGGCGAGGACAGGATCCGGCTGACCAGCCAGCGGGATCGCGCCACGGGCATCCGGCTGGTCCGCGATTTCGCGCTGGCGGCGGATTCCTCGCGTCTTGCCTGCGAACAGCGTATCATCAACGAGTCGGACAAACCCGTCACCTGCTGCCATTGGAGTCGGACCCTGGCCGTTGGCGGCGGCGTCTGCCTGATTCCGTTGACGCCGGAAGGCCGTTTTCCGAAGCAGTACCTCATGTACGGGCCCGGACCGGTCATGAACTATCAGCCCGACGATCCGAACATCCGCGTCCGCAACGGCTTCCTGGAGATTCTCGGTACGCCCCGGAACCCAAAGCTGGGGATGGACTCCTGTGCGGGTTGGTTCTGCTATCTGCTGCCGGGCAACCTGATGTTCGTCAAACGGTTCCCCGTGTATCCCGATCGTGTCTATGCCGAAATGGCGGGGCTGACCATCTCGATCTGGTACTATGAGAACGAGATGTGCGAACTGGAACCGATTGGGCCGCGAGAAATTCTGGTCCCCGGCGAGTCGGCCACCTTTGCGGAACAGTGGGGACTCATGCCGTTCGAGTTTCCAAACGCCCCTGCCGAGGTGAATCTGGAGGCTGTTCGAGAGATCGGCCTTGAGCATTGAGCAAAGAACTTGGGACCGAACAGCGAATGGATCAACGAATGCCCCTCGCCCCCTCACGGCAGCCCTATGACGTTCGCCTGCTTGACACGAGCCACCATGCAGTGAGAGAAGCTATGAGGACACCAAACACCCGCGACACGATTATCATTTGTGCCTTCTGGGCGATCCTCCTGGCAGGGGTCGGCGCCCCCCTACGTGCCGACGATGCGGTCGCGCCGATGTTTCCCTTTGTGATCTCCTACGACGGCCCCGACAATGCGTCGAGCGTTGCGCATCTGCTCGACGCTCCGGCCGGCAAGCACGGCTTCGTGCACGTGAAAGACGGCCGGTTTGCCACCGACGCAGGGGCGATCCGCTTCCACGCCACCAATCTTACCGGCCCCGCGAACTTCCCGGCCCATGAGGCGGCCGACAAGCTGTCGGTGCGTCTGGCTCGCCTCGGCATCAACTGCGTGCGTCTGCACTTCATGGACACGTGGTACGTGAACTTCATGCCGCAGCCGACGCAGGCAATTCTCGCCGACGACACGCACACCCAACGGAACCTCGATCCGAAGCAGTTGGACAAACTCGATTACATGATTGCGGCGTTCAAGAAGCGAGGCATCTACGTGAACGTCAACCTCCACGTCGGCCGGACGTTGGACGAACGCGACGGCTTCGAGAACTCGGAAGGGCTGCCCTGGGCAAACAAGGGAATCGGCCAGTTCGTGCCGCGGATGATCGAACTGCAGAAGGAGTACGCGCAGAAACTGCTGACGCACGTGAATCCCTATACCGGCAACGCCTACACGGACGAACCGTGCGTGGCCATGATCGAGATCAGCAACGAGGATTCGTTGACCCGCCCCTACTACGCCGGGACGCTCGACCGCTTGCCGGAACCGTACGCGACGGAACTCCGCCGGCAGTGGAACGCCTGGCTGCACGCCACCTACGCCGACGGTGCGGAATTGCAGAACGCCTGGAAATGGCGGCGAGAGCCGCTCCACGACGAGCAGATCTCGGAAGGCACCTTCGAATCGCCGATCGCGCTGGACGGACAGACGTGGCGCTTTGAGAAGGGCTCGGGGGCGGGAGATGCCCGGACGGAAGACGGCGTTCTGAAGGTCGAGGTCACACAGGATGGCGGAGAGTTCTTCGCCAAGCTGATCCGCAAACTGGCCGTGAAGAAGGGCCAGCTCTACACGCTGTCGTTCAGGATCCGCCGCACGGAAGGAACGGGGCCCTGGGACCTCAGTGTGGCGATGGCGACCACCCAGGGCGGCTGGCGTTCGCTCGGCTTGCAAGACCTCGTGAGGGTCGGAGACTCCTGGAAGACGGTCACTCGCGTCTTTGAGGCGACCGAGGACGCACAACAAGCCCACCTTCAACTGACTCGGTTTAGGGTCGGACGTTACGAGCTCGACGGCCTGTCATTTCAGGCCGGTGCAGAGATCTCGTGTGATCCTGTGCAGGGCTTTGCCGAGCATGCCGTGCCGTCCGTCAGGATCGGAGAGGGTGTCTATTCGGCCCAGGCGAGGCGGGATTTCGTGCGATTCCTGTTCGACACCGAGACGAGCTACTGGACCGGCATGGCCGACTTCGTGAAAGGCAAGTTGAAAGCCAGGCAACCGATTTCCGGAACACAACTCGGTTACAGTCCCGCGGATATCCAGGCGAGGCTCGACTATGTCGACAGCCATGCCTACTGGCGGCATCCGACGGGCGGCTGGATCTCGCTCACGGCTACGGAACCGTGGGCGATCGGCAACGATGCCATGGTCAACTCGCTGGGGAACATCCTGCGTCTGGCCGGCCAGCGCGTCTTGAACAAGCCTTATACCGTCAGCGAGTACAACCATCCCTATCCCAATCAGTACGGCGCGGAGGGCCAGCCGACGTTGGCCGTATACGGGCGGCTGCAGGGCTGGGACGGCATCTTTCAATACAGCTACAACCACTACGTCAACGATTTCGAGCCCCAGGCCAATCCGTGGTGTTTCTTCGATCTGGTTGCCCGGACAGACGTTCTGGCCCACTACCCCGCCTGTGCAGCCATCTTCCTCCGCGGCGACGTGCAGGAGGCAAAGCAGTCGCTCGTCGCGTCGATCGGCCTGGCAGCCTGCCGTGAGAAGCTGATCGCCAGCCGCTCGAACACCTTCTCAATCGGCTCGCTCGGACACGATGCGCGTCTCGCGGCCGTCCACAAGACGGCGGTGGCCTTCATCGCCGACGACGAAGTACAAGGGGCGGCCTCGGAGCCCCAGGTCGCAAAAGGTGAACCGATCGAGCCGCAGAAGTTCCCGGCAGATCAAAAGGTGTTCGTCAGCGACACCGGCGAAATCACCTGGAATACGGAGAAGCCGGATGCCGCATACCTTGCCGTCAGCGCGCCGAACACCAAGCTGTTCACCGGTTTCCCCGGGGGGCGGACGATCGATTTGGGCTCGGTGAAACTGGCAATCGGCAAGACCCGGCTCGACTGGGCGACCGTGTCGTTGGTGTCGCGCCACGCCACGGGCTTTGGCGAGAAGGGCGAGCCCGCGAGTATCCTGCTGGCTGCCACCGGCGATTCGGGCAACGCGGGGCGCGTCGTCAAGCAACTGGACGGCAAGCGAATCACGCTCACGGACCGCGGCGGTCCGCCCGTGCTTGCCGAAGGGATTTCGGCCGTGCTGACGCTGGCCGCGGATCCGGTCAAGGTGCGCTGCTACGCGCTCGATCCGCACGGCGACCGCAAGTCTGAGGTCCCGGTTGACAAGGCGGAAACTGGTGCGAAGATCGCGATCGGGCCGCAGCACAAGACCGTGTGGTATGAAATCGAGGTGCGGTAGGGCGGCACCGGCGCGTGTGCTCTCCGCGGAAAGGAGAAATCGTGATTCGACTTCGCAATTGGCTGTGGTGCCATGCGGCCGTGCTGGTCCTTACGTTCGCGACCGTGGGCATCTGCCGCCCAAACGGGGAAGCCGACGACGAATCGGTGCGGTTCGCTCCTGCCGCCGGTACGGACGACCGTTGCACGGCCGAGGAGCGGCGCAAGATCGAGGAAGCGATTCCCGCGGAAGGGATCGTGGCCCCCGCCAAACCTCGCAGGTTGTTGGTGTTCGACCTCAACGTCGGATACCCCGGTCCGCCCACCAGATTTCCGGGGCAGGTCTATCCGGCGCACGTCGACGCCCGGGGGCATCGTTCGATCGGGCATGCGAACGTGGCGTTCACGCTGATGGGCCGCCGGACCGGAGCGTTTGAAACCGTCGTCAGCCGCGATCCCGAGGTGTTCCGTCCCGCGAATCTGAAACAGTTTGACGCGGTCTGCTTCAACAACACGGTCGGAAATCCGTTCGATGACGCCTCGTTGCGGCAAAACCTGATCGAATTCGTCCGGGACGGCGGCGGGCTGATGGGGATTCATGGCGCTTCGCTGACTTTCACCGATTGGTCGAAGGGTTGCCAGGACACCTGGCCGGAGTTCGGTGTGATGCTCGGCGCACGGGGAGCGAACCATCGCGACTACCGCGAGCGGGTCTTCATCAAGGTCGAGGATCCCGGTCATCCGCTGACTCGGATCTTCGGCGGTGCGGGGTTCGAGTACAGCAGTGAGTTCTTCCGGTACAGCGACCCGTACTCGAGGAACCAAGTCCGGGTGCTACTGAGCATCGACACCGAAAAGACCGACTTGAGCGGGCGCAAGCCCGAGCGCAGCGACAACGACTACGCCTTGGCCTGGGTGCGGAGTTACGGCCGCGGTCGCGTCTTCTACTCGGCCATCGGCCACGGCGCAGAGATCTTCTGGGATGCGAAGATGCTGCAGTTCTATCTGGGAGCAATCCAGTTCGTGCTGGGCGACTTGGCGGCGCCCACGACCCCCAGCGCCGAGTTGACGCCGGCCATCCGGGGCCAGGAGAAGGGCGGTCAGCCGCCGGTGCAATGATCGGGGGCTTCCACGGCATCGAAAGGAGGAACCATGCAACGAATCGACCGACGCGGCGCCGGACGCCGTGCGTTCCTGAGAACGGCGGGCGGACTGGTAGTGGCGCCCTGGATCGTTCCAGCCGCCGCACTGGGGCGTGACGGGCGAGTGGCTCCAAGTAATCGCATCACACTCGGCTTCATCGGCCTCGGGTTCATGGGCCAGCGGCACCACCTGTCGCGGTTCGTCGAGTATCCGGAGGCCCAGGTCGTGGCCGTCTGCGACGTCGACCGGTGGCGCCGGGAACACGCTCAGGCGACCGTCGAGACGGCGTACGCAGCGCAAAAGGCGGGCGGTACCTACCGGGGCTGCGCCGCCTACAACGATCTCCGCGAATTGCTGGCACGCGATGACGTCGACGCCGTGGTGATCGCCACCGGCGAACGATGGCATGCTCCGGCCACGATCATGGCTGCCGAGGCGGGCAAGGACATCTTCGTCGAGAAGCCGACCTCCCTGACCATTGCCGAAGCCGGGGCGATGGTCCGAGCGGTCCGACGCTGCGGACGAGTCTGTCAGACCGGCCTCTATCAACGTTCGGCTGAGGAATTCCAACTGGCCTGCCGGTTGGTTCGTGAAGGGGCACTGGGGAAGATCGAACGTATCTACGTCATCATCTCCGGCACCAGTAGCGAGGTGGAACTCCCGGCCGACCCCGTCCCCGACGGATTGGACTGGGACCTGTGGCTCGGCCCGGCACCGTGGCGACCGTTCAACAAGCGGTTCCACCAGTACGGCGAGTCGAAAGGCGTCGTGCCCTGGAGTTTCTGCCGGGATTTCGGTGGCGGCAGCCTGACGAGCAACACCGTCCACGCCTTCGACACCGTCCAGTGGGTACTCGGGATGGACGAGTCCGGCCCGTTAGAAATCGTGCCCCCCGAAACCGGCCTGGTTCCGGATTTGACGTTCAAGTATCCCGGCGACGTGCTCGTCCACGTCGTAGATCAGCGGCTCGACGGAAGCAAGCATATCCTCCCCAAGGGCTGGGACGAACTGACGTCGATTCAGAACTTTGGAGGCGTGTTCGTCGGCGAACGCGGGTGGATCCACGTCGGCCGCAGCGGTTACCTCACCTCGAATCCTCCCGAACTCGTCGTCGGTGGTCCCGGCCCCTACGACCGCTTCACCGCCCTGAGAAGGCATCAGCGGGATTGGCTGGAAGCGATCCGCACGCGGCGTCGCCCGAACTGCGACATCGCCGTCGGCTGCCAGTCGACGATTGTCGCCCACCTGGGCTGTATCGCCCGATGGACCGGACGCACGCTGACCTGGGACGCCGCCGGCGAGCAGTTCGTCGGCGACGAGGAGGCCAATCGCATGCGACGGCGAGCGATGCGACAGCCGTGGCATGTGTGAGGCGCGACCGGTCCAACCGACTTTCCTTCGTGAAGTGAGAAATCCGCTATGTCCTGTATGCAATCCTTCTCTGTCGCGATCGCTGCCGCCGCCCTCTTTGTGTGGGGCCCCGGCGGCGTGGCGGGCCAAGACGGCCCCGCTGCCGGTTCGGCTTCGACCGAGCGCCAGCAGCTTGCCGCCGTGCTCGCGTCCGACCGTCCCCATGCCGAGAAGTTGTCGGCCTGCAAGCGGTTGGCGTTGATCGGAAACGCCGACTCCGTGGCAGCTCTGGCCCCCTTACTTTCGGATGCAGAACTCTCACACGCCGCCCGGATCGGGCTGGAGGCAATTCCTGATCCGGCCGCCGGCGAAGCCCTGCGGGCCGCCCTGACTCAAGTCAAAGGGGAACTGCTGGTCGGAGTGATCAACTCAATCGGCGCTCGCCGCGACGGGCAGGCGATTCCGGCGCTCGGGAAACTGCTCCGCGACGGCGACCAGACTGTCGCCTCGGCCGCCGCGGCCGCGTTGGGAAAGGTTTCCGGTTCGGAAGCGGCACAACTGCTGGAAGAGTCCTTGACCGCGGCCGCGACCGCCGTGCGTCCTGCATTTGCCAACGCCGCCCTGGCGTGTGCCCAGACGCTTGAGTCTCAGGGCAACCGCGAGCGGGCGATTGCCGTCTACGATCGGCTCCGCCAAGCGAGCTTGCCCGAACCGATCCTCACGGCCGCAACACGGGGGGCGATTCTCGCTCGGCGCGAAGAAGGGACTTCGCTGCTGATTGCGGAACTCAGCGCCGAAGACGAGGGCCGGTTCATGGCAGCCATCGGCGTGAGCCGCGAACTCTCCGAACCGCATTTGACCGGCGCACTGGTCGGCCGGTTGGCGGGGCTTCCGCCCGCTCGCCAGGCCCTGTTGATTGAGGTGATCGGCGATCGGGGCGACGTAGCAGCGCGTCCCGCGATCCTGCAGGCCGCCGCAAGCTCCTCGCCCGAGGTGCGTACCGCGGCCCTGCGAGCACTAGCCACGCTGGGGGATTCGTCGAGCCTCGAACTGCTGTTGGACGCGGGCGTCCAATCGGAACCGGAGGTCTCCGCGGCCGCCTTGACGGCCTTGGCCGCCTTGACCGACCCAAAGGTCGACACCGTTCTGGCCGAGATGGTCGGAACGGCCGAAGGCCCGATGGAGAGGATCGTCGTCGAACTTGCCGGCCGACGCCAGATCACTGCCGCCGTCCCGGCACTGCTCAAGGCCGCCGCCAGCCCCCGTGAAGAGATACGACTCGCCGCGCTCACCTCGCTGGGAGCAACGATCGGTCCCCGACAACTCTCCGTGCTGACCGAGCGGCTCGTCGCGTCCGAGAGCGACCAAGAGTTGGCTGTGGTCGAAGAAGCACTGAAGGCCGCCTGCCGGCGATCGGCCGACAAGGAAGCGTGTGCCGAACCCTTGGTGAGTTGTCTCCCTGAGGTACCGCGACCCGTGCGACTGTTCTTGTTGGAACTGTTCGGCGAGTTGGGCGGGCCCACGGCCCTGAAGGCCGTATCCGCCGCGGCCTTGGACAAGGATGAGGAAACACAGGACGTTGGCACGCGTGTCCTCGGCCAGTGGCTGAGTCCGGATGCCGCTCCCGTCCTGCTGAAGGTCGCGAGGAACTCCTCTCACGCAAAGTTCCGGATCCGCGCTCTCCGCGGCGGGATCCGGATTCTCCGGCAAATGGATCTTCCTCCGGAATCCCGGCTCGCCATGTGCCGCGAGGCAATGGAAATGGCCGAACGGGATGAGGAACGCGTCCTGGCCCTGGAAGCGATAGGCCGCATCCCGTCGCGGCAGGCCCTCGACGTGGTAGTGTCGCATCTTGACACGGCAAGCCTGAAAGCGGCGGCCGCTTCTGCCGCCGTTTCCATCGGCGAGAAGATGATTCCTTGTGAACCCGCGGCCGTCGCCGCGACCATGAAGAAGGTATTGCAGGCGACCGATGACGGCGAGCTGGTTCGCCGCGCCAGGGAATTGCTCGACAAGGCCGAAACGAAGCTGCCCGGAACGTGAGGGTTTCGCGGCCCCAGGGAACTGCCGACGTGGAAGAAAGAGAACATATCGTTAACACAACGCAAGACAGGAGAACGTACATGAAAAGACTGACGATGGGTATGCTGGTCGCACTGGCGATTTGTTCCGTTGCCATGGGGGCGGAGAAGGGCAAGAAGAAGTACCGCAGCATCACGTGGGAGAAACTGAAGGCCTCCGGGCCGGAACTGAAGCAGATCGGTCTGCTCGCCACGCGGTCCGCCAAGGAAATCGAGTCGTCGGACTGGTCGGTCGGCTGCGAGACGCTCGACCGCGATCAGGCCAAGTTCAGCGTCTACAAGGACTATGTGGGCGAGCTCGGGGCCAAGCACGGGCGGCTGCAAAGCGGTTGGGCCAAGTGTGAGAAGGAAAAGGGCGTCTACGATTTCGCCTGGCTCGACGAAGGCGTCTACGGCTTGGACGAACAAGGCGTGAAGCCTTGGATGTGCCTGTGTTACGGCAACCCCATCTACAAGTCGACCATCCAACTGGGTTCGACGTTGGCGCCCATCGTGCACTCGGAAGAAGCGATGGCCGCCTGGCTAAAGTACGTCGAAGCGGTCGTGACCCGATACAAGAAGGTCGTGAACGAATGGGAGATCTGGAACGAGCCGTTCGGCCAGGGCAAGGACTACGCCATCATGGTGCTGGCAACGGCCGAACTCATCAAGAGGATTCAGCCGGATGCGGTCGTCCTCGTCACCGCCATCACCGATGCCGACCGGGTCGACGTCCTGGAGGCGCTCAAGACCGCCAACAAGCTGGACCTGGTCGACTACTGGGTCTACCACCCGTATGCGAGGAACCCCGACACGTCGTATGCGTGGGTCGAGAAGACCCAGGAGCAGTTGGCGTCCTATAACCCCAAGTACAAATTGTACCAGGGCGAGGTCGGCTGCCCGTCGATCCTGGAGTGGACCCACGCGTTGGCATTCTATCCGTGGACCGAGTACAGCCAGGCGAAATGGGATCTGCGCCGCATGGCCGGCGACCGGGTCCGCAGTATTCCTTCGAGCGTCTTCACGATCATCGACTTGAAGTATCCGAACATGCTGCAATCCTTCGGATTGATCCGCTCCAGCTTGTTGCTCGAGTTCATCTACAAACGGCCTGCCTACTACGCCGTCCAGCACATGATGAGCTTCTACGACGACGCGGTGAAGCCGGTCGGCCTTCTGGAATATGAGGCGGCTTCGCCGCGGACGCTCACGGTCGCGGGCTTCGAGAAGGCCGGGACACCGGTCGCGCTGGTGTGGTACAGTGATGAGATTCCGAGCGACGAACTGGCCTGGGACAAGGTCGACGTGACGATCAAAGGCGTTACGTTCCGGGATCCGGTTTACGTGGAAATGATCACGGGCAAGGTCTTCGAATTGGACAAGTCCGCCTGGAAGAGCGACGGCGGAAACACCACCTTGACGCAATTGCCGGTTTGGGACAGCCCGATGATGCTTGCCGAGCGTGCCCAGGTCGATTTGCAGAAGGACGCCCCCACACAATGACGACGAGCCGTGTTTCGCCCTGGATCCTGTTGCTGCTGGCGGCGTGGACGGCCCGTGCGGGAGAGCCCGCTCCTGCCGATGCACCCGCGCCGCCGGCGGCGGTGTCGCCGCAGCAACTGGCCGATGCGGTGGATGAGGCGCACGCCGTTCTATGGAGCAAGTTCATCGGTGACGACGGCCTCATCCGCGATTTTGTCGGGGAGCTCCCCACGCCCGAGGATTGCGAACAGGGGCGGCCCAACGCGATCGGTTGGTGGAGCCCCATCGAAAACGGTCCGATGTTCACCGGAACGTATCTCGTTGCGATCTGCGAACGCGCCCGCCGCAGCGGGGAGCCGGCCGACCGGGAGCAGGCACTGCGTCTGGCCAAAGGGTTGCTTGCGTGTGCTTCCGTATCGGACGTGCCGGGTTTCATCGCCCGCGGCATGGGAACCGACGGCAAATGCCACTATCCGATGGGTTCGCAAGACCAGACCCACCCGTGGTTCTACGGGTTGCATGCCTATGCCACCAGCGGGATTCCCGACGCAAACGAGCGAACGGTCGTCGTGGTCAAAATGAAGGAGGTCGCCGGCGCCTTGGAGGCGGCGGACTGGAAATGCCCCTGTGACGGCGCGTTCGCGGGGGAGTCCCGCGGCGATTTCAAGCTGTTCCGGCATCACGGGGCCGTCATGTATCTGTTCATCCTCAGAGCCATGTACGACGTAACCGGCGACCGCATCTGGTTCGAACGTTACCGGAAAGCGATGAGCGAACGTTCAAACAAGACCGGCGCGACACGGCTTGAAATCTGCGCCAGTGGTTATCCGTATGACCACGAGCAGATCAAGAACATCGATCGCGCCTTGCTGTGGATCTATGTCAGCTCGCAGGGCGCCCTGGCTCGGTTGGCCGACTGGGAGACGGACGGAGACGTGCACGCCCGCTTTCGCGCCGGGCTCGCCGTCAATGCGCGGGGAGCCCTGGCGGTGATCGACGCCTACAAGACCTTCGACAACGACGATACGAAGATCTTCGGCCACGCCCGCTGGCGTGAAGGATATCCGGCCTGGTTTCCACAAAAGACGCAGGCCGACGCCGAGAAGATGGCTTCCCGGGGTGACCGGGCGATCTTGGGAGAACGCAAGAGCTACGAGGCCGGAAGGATGCGACATCCACTGGCGGCCGCGGCGATCATCGCGATGGCCGGGTATCGGGACGGATTCGAACCGGTCAGGCAGGCGATCTGCCATTACGACTATGCCAGACTCAACATGGCAGAACTGTTCTTTGCTGAGTGTGCCTACTATGCCCTGCCTGCCGAATAGGCGGAAAGCGAGTTTCGTATGCGGAGCAATCTGACGATGACCCTAAGAACCATTCTACTGGCCGTGCTATGGACTGCCACCCTCCAGCCTTCGACGGCGTGTGCGGGGGAGAGTTTTGAAAGTACCGTCAGCGGTACCCAGGAGGCGTTGCCGGCCGGATATGTCCCGCCCATGATCAGCAACGGAAGTCTCTGCACGCTGATCGACTATCAAGGGGAACAACGTCAACGCGACTACGCGAAAATGACGCCGGCGATCTGGTGGGCGGGACGCCGATACGGACCCGGACCCGGACACGATCAGATGGTCCCCTTCGGCCATTTCGAGCAGGAGGTGTCCGTCGCCGGGAACGTGCATGAGGCTCCCACGAGTTGGACGCAAACGCTGAACACCAGGGACGCGGTGGTGACCTGCCGAAATGATTACGGTGACGGGCTGACGGTCGAGACGGTTGCATTCACTCATCTCTCCCACGATCTGATCGTGGTGAAGAAACGGCTCTTCGCGAAGAGTCCTAAGGCAGGTTCGGCCCGGCTGACCTTCCAATACCGGTTCACCAACCCCGGAAACGATAACGTTCTTCCCCGGCGAATGATCTGCTCGTCGGAACGGCAAGAGGACCCGCAAGGTGTGGATCTCCGATACCAGGTGGACGGGTACCGCCCCTTTGAAGGCGTCATCTCGGCGTTTTCCGACAGACCGGTCACCGCGACCATCGACCGGCAGGTAGTTTCGTTGTCTGCGGAAATCGCGCTCGATGCCGAGCGACCTGCCGAACTGACGTTCTATCTGCTGTTTGCGGATTCGATCGATGGAAACGACTATCTGGATCGAGCTGCACGGTTGAAGTCTCGCGTCCGCGAGGAGGGTTTCGACGGCATGCTGGCTTCCCACCGGCAGGAGTGGGGCAAGTATTGGGACGAGTCGTACGTGCAGATCCCGGACGAACGGCTGGAAAAGGCGTATTGCACGGCGCAGTACCATCTCCGGGCGAATGCGACGCGGTGGTCTTTCCCGGTCGGCATCTTCCCCACGCACTGGGCGGGAAAGTACTTCGGCTGGGATGAGATGTTCTGCTACCAGGCGTTGATCAGCAGCAACCATCGCGACATCGCGCGCCGCTGCCCCGAATTCCGGTTCGCCGGGCTGCCCAAGGCGCTCTACCGGGCCAGCCATTACGGCAAACCGGGCATCTACGGCGCCCGCTTCCCGTGGGAATCGTTGGAAGACGGCACGGAAGGGACGCCGCCCGGTTTCTGGATGGAGCACGTGTTCCATATGTCGAACATCGCCCTGTCCGCCTGGTTTCAGTATCTCTACACCGACGACAAGAACTACCTGGAAAAAACCGGCTATCCGGTCGTCAGAGAGTGTGCCCGGTTCTTCTTCGCCAACATGGTCTATGAATCGGCCGACGGCGGGATGTTCATCGGCAAGTGCACGGACCTGGAACGCCTGGGCCCGGCCCGGCAGAATCCGTTCATGACCTCCTGCGGGGCGATCTACACGCTGGAGGCGGCGGCGGAAGCCTCTGCGCTGCTGAAGACCGACGAGGCCGAAGCCGCACGCTGGGCACACGCGGCCGCCAAGCTGCGCGAATCGCTGCCCTACGAAGGCGATCGGTACGTGCCCTACGCGGGATGCCAGGAGGAGAGCGTGGCGTCGCTGGGCGGACTGTTCCCGTATCCGCTGTTCGACAAGACCAACGAGCGACAGCGAAACGCCGTCTATCACTTCGTCGCCAACGGCAAGGCGTCCGGAAACATGTACCCGGTGGGCAAGTCGGTGTGCGCGTGGTATGCCGGCTGGATGGCGGCCGCCCTGGCGGCCCTGGGAGATCGAACCGAACCGGTCAAACTGCTGGGCAAGGCGGCGGAAGGAGCAGGTTGTTTCGGCGAGATGTTCGAGATCAACGAACCCAAGGTGGCCATGCACCCGTGGTTCTCCACCGCGTCGGGAAACGTGGTCTACGCCATGAACCAGATGTTGGTCCAGTCCCGCAATGACACTGTTCTGATCGCGCCGGCAGTTCCTGAGGCGTGGAAAGACTATTCGTTCCAACTCGCATGCCACGGCAATCTGGCGGCGGAGGTCGCCGTGCAAGGCGGCCGGCTCGCCAGGTTGACACTGAGGCCGGGAGACGCGAACATCGAAACAGAACGGACGCTGGTCTTGAATGAAGGCCTGCTGGACGGAGTGCCGCTCAACAAGAGCGTCGTGTCGAACGTAACACGCCAGGATGGCCAGTGCCGGGTCGCGGTTCGGTTCAAGGGAACGGTCGATCTGGTCACGGCCGCCAAGTGAACACAGGGTTCAGTAGCGGCTTCAGGCCCGCTGGAGAAGACCAGTGATGTAGTACGATGCTACAACATGAGAACTCGATTGTGAGGTGAGTCATGACGGTCATTTACGCAAGATCGGTTCCAGCCCATCTGAGACGGGTGATGCTGTTTTCCTTTCTTCTGGCGGCACACGTCCTTCCGGCCGTCGCCCTCGCACAAAGTCCTCGGCTAGATACTTGCTGGCCCGCCTTCGATTACGACGGGAAATCGGCCCAGACCGACGCCTCGTATTCAAGAACTGCTCTGCCGGGCTCGCAGCGCGAAACGGCTCGTTATACGGCCGAGTCGAGAACGATGGCGGCCGCAGACGGCAAGCTGCAGATCCGCCTGGACGGCAAGAACTACAAGGACTTCCCTGCAGCCGAGCATGGCGTCTCCTTGACGAACCTGTCCAAGACGGAGCCCACGGGGATTGTCGGCGATTTCCGATCGCTCAAGCTCTCCGTCGACAAGCCGAACTCGGCGACCGCCGTCACGCTGAACGCCCTCCGCGGTTCCACCTGCAAGCCAACGGATTTCGTCCCGGAATCGTTCACGATTGAAGCCGGCAAAGAACAGGTTCTGACCACGACGTGCGGGAGGTCGTCGAACGATTACATCCCGTTCCTCGAACTCAATCTCGACGACAAGAGCGGTTATTTGTTTGTGGTTGGCTGGACGGGATCGTGGAAGGCACGGTTTGTGAATACCGGCAAGGCGGTTGACGTCGAAATCGGTATGGAACGCACCAACTTCCGACTCATGCCGGGCGAGACGATTCGACAGCCGTCGGTCCTCGTGCTCACTCGGCAGAACCAGACTCGGCGGGAATTCAAGACCCTCGTCCACCGGTTCATGCTCGACAACAAGGTGCCTCGCGATTCCGCGGGCAAGGTCATTCCGCCAATCCTGGCGGTGGCGTCGGGAGGCGGGAACAAGACGCCGCAGATGATGGCCGACGTCCTGCAATACTGCCTCGACAACAAGATGCCGTTCGACACCTATTGGGTCGATGCCGGCTGGTACGGCGCGCCCCACGAGGATGAACTGTACTCCAACTGCGGGCCGAACTGGTACAAGTACGTCGGCGACTGGCGGGTCAATACAACCACCCATCCGACTGGCGACCTGCTGCCGATCGCCGACGCGGTCCACCAGGCCGGGTTGAAGTTCCTGCTCTGGTTCGAACCGGAACGCATGACCGACTCCGCGCCGATTCTAGAGACCCATCCGGAATTCCGGCACGGGCAACTCGTCGACTACGGCAATCCCGAGACGCTCAAGTGGATTCAGGATACCGTCTACGGAATCATCGCCAAGCACGCGATCGACGTCTACCGCCAGGACTTCAATATGGACCCCGGCCCCGTCTGGCGCGAGATGGATGCGGCGGACCGCGTCGGGATCGCCGAAGCGAAGCATATTGCGGGAATGTACAAGTTCCTGGACGACATGCGAGCGAGATTTCCGGACATTCTCCGGGAGAACTGCTCGTCCGGCGGGCGGCGCATCGATATGGAGATGATCTCGCGGGCTCACACGTACTGCCGCAGCGACTACTACATCGGTCGCAAGCCGAACGACACCGCGTTCATCCTGGGACAGAATGCGACGCTCAACCTCATACCCTACCTGCCCTTCCAGGGCTGCGAATTCAACTGCGTGCCGGTCGGCGACGATTACGCGGCCTTCAGCATCATCTCGTCGGGGACCGTCATTACGCCGTCCGATTTCGACGGCGGCATCCTCCGGCGCAAGATAACCGACGACGAGACGGCCTGGTTCAAGAAGGTCTTCGATATCGCGATCCGCATGCGACCGTTCTATATGGGCGACTTCTACCAACTGACGGAGGAAACGGCCGCCGGCGACGACGTCTGGTGCGCGTGGCAATGCGACCGGCCCGATCTGAAGGCCGGTTTTGCGATCTTCTTCCGGCGCGGCGCCGCGCCGGAAGAA
>JAAYAY010000384.1 GCA_012719125.1 Planctomycetaceae bacterium
CAGCAGCTCAACGCCCGCCGCCCGCATCTCCCCGAAACGGACTACGAACTCCGTTTCCAAATCAAGCCCCGCCCCATCGGGGAATGACCACGACAAAATCCCGCAAGGGTATGTCAGGTTCTCTGGAGCCGGACCGGGGGCCGCCGTTCCCGCGAATCGCAAACGTTTACGGCACGGCCTTCACCGGGAATGGAGCGAGTTTCCACGGTGACGAACGGACGCTGGAGGAAGCCGCACGCTACGACCTGTTGGTCGGCGTCCAACGGCGGCTGGGAGACGACCCGGAAGGCAAAGCGTTTCGCGAGCACCTGGAGAAACTCAAGAAGGTCAACCCCCATATCATGGCCTTGCAGTTTGCGTGCAGTGCACCGTACACCCACGTTGCGCCGCCGGCAGAAGTCCTCGCCGCACGTCGACCCGGGCATGTCATCCCTTGGCTTTTGCAGAGCGACGGGAAACCGATTGCCGGTTGGCCCGGGACCTACATGTTGAACCTGGCGGCCCCCGGCGTCATTGACTGGCTCGCGCAGCAGACGGTACCTGCCGTGCAGCAGATCGGCTACGACGGCGTCTTTATCGACTGCCTGGGCCCTTATTTCGACAGTTGGGCCTGCGAAATCGCCACCGGCAAGCCCTATACGGTCGACTACAACGCCGACGGCAAAGATGACGACCGCAAGGAGTTGGCGAAAGTCTGGACCGACGCCAAGACGGCCCTGGCTCGCCGCACACGCGAACTGGTCGGTGACAAGGCCGTCTTCATGGCCAACCAGCCCGGTTTGGATACGTTTGACCAGCTCAACGGGATCTACCTGGAGGACTATGCGGACGCGATTCTCGATCGCGGCATGTCGTGGGACAGCGTCCTCGAAAAGTACCTCCGCTGGACCGAGACGCCACGGCGCCCGAACGTCACCGTGTTAGGCTGCGCCAGCGGAATCGAACCACCTTTCGAGGCCTACAAGCTCACAGAAAAGGAGCGAGCCGCCTATCTCGATCGCGGCAAGGTGCTGGTCGATCGGATGCGATTCGGCCTGGCCACGACCCTGATGGGAGACGGTTACTACAGCTTCGACCTGCACACGCGTTGGCGCGGACAGTACTGGTGGTACCCGGAATTCGACGCACCTTTGGGTTACCCCGAGGGGCCGTGTGAAAGACAAACGGACCGGACATGGCAGCGGAAGTTCGATGGTGGAATCGTGATCGTGAATCCGACGGTTTGGGACGCCTCCATCGATCTGGGCCGGGTTCATCGCGATATCAGCAGCAGTCAGGTCGATCGACGCTTCGTGATCCCCCGCCTGGACGGTCGGATCTACCTGCCCTGCGACGGACCGTCCAAACCGGGCACGTTACCCGCGCCCGAGCCGCAACTCACCACCGCCGGTCCCGCCGGTATGGTCGAACGTGACGGCAATCTGGTTCTTCGCGACGGGCACGGCACGGCCATCCTGATCGGCTCGGACGGGACTATCGAAAGTCTTTGCTCGGGGGGGCAGGAACTGATCGATGCCGTCGCCACGGTGATTGTGGCCGACGATCGCTGGCGAAACTTCGACACCACACGTCTGCAACGCAAGATCGGCCCCGACGGTTCCTTGACGCTGACCGGCCTGCGCAGCTTTGAGAAGCAGAGCCTGGAATTCACGCAAACGATGCGTCTGGCCACCGGCCGTTTGGTGTTGGATTACCACCTGCGCGCCCGGACCCCGCTCGAACTGCGCGCCTTCCGCCAGTGTGTGCGATTCTCCCCTCGAGTCTTCGGTGGAAAAACCGGGGGCACGGGCGCCGAGCAGGTTCTTCTGCCGCAGGCCACACCGGAGAATCCCAATTTGGCAAACGCAGTCAATTCGGCAACCTTTCCGTTCGCTGACGGAAAATCGATCACGGTCCGCCTGCCTCAAGCCGGACAGCTCATCGACGATCGCTACTATAACGGACCGGGATATCTTCTCGCCTTCTATCCGATCGCCGGAAAGGTCGCGGAAGGAAGAGAGTGGTCCTACACCGTCGAGATCGCCATCGACGATGCTCCGGGGCCGGAGGAAGCTGAAGATTCGCCTCAGCCATGAGCAAAATGGACCGAACGGGATCGATGCTTCAGGTTACCAAGCACAAAGAGAAACAATTCTACGCGGCGATCACCGACATTCCACGGCAAATCATTGCCAACCAATCCATCGAAGGCGTCGACGCCGTCACCGGTGCGACTGTCACCTCCCGGGCCATTGTCAATGCCACGGCCAAGGCCCTGGCCGGCGGAAATCGCTGATAGCGCCTGACCATCGTTCCCACTCGGCGCGACAGTGGCAGACAGAAGCCGTGACGTCGCACCTTACGGCTTGTACGTCTTCACCGCATTCCCGCCTGACGTGTTGGCACACGGCAGGCCCTGCAATACGCTGATGATCCCCACGGTAACCTTGTTTTCCGTCAAGACGATTAGATCGTCGGCCGTCAAGGCTGTCTCCAGTTGGTGCCGGCCGACATATTGAATGATCACCTGCTCGTCCACACCGGCTTTCGACAGCCGAATCACGTCAGCAAGCGGGAGCGTTGGTGCGGGCGGTGCGGGCGGTATGGGAAAGGTGCTGCAAAAAAAAGAGAACGGGGGTGCAGCGTACGGATCGTAGGGCGTTGAGACGGGCGGCGAGTACGGCTGTACGATCGGAGGCAGATGCTGCCCCGGGGGCGGTACCGGCGCGGGAGCGGCGCCGGGGGAATAGGAGTTGCCGGCCGAGTAAACCGGCGCTTTGGCACCACTCTGAAATAGTTGAGCGGGCGAACCATTGTTTGAAACTGGTGCAAGCGTCACGGAAGATCCCGAGGCAAGGCTCTTGTCGTTCCCGCTGCTTTCCGTCACCTGGATAAGCTCTCCCGGTATCGCCACGCCGACCGTAAGCACCGACTTGTCGACACTCAGGTCAACGGAATCCGCCATCATACGAAGGGCGAGTTGCTCGGGGGCCATGTCCTGGGCCTGAACGACTGCAAGCAGCGCCAAGCCAATCCCCTTGAGTTGCAGGGCCGTGGCTTCGTCGCGACAGAGAGCAACGACCTTCATCACCGCATCGCGGTCGCACCGGAGTTCCACATTCACCGCATCGATTCCATCCAGCAGTTCGCGGGCAGCCGGGATGCCGGACATGTCAAACTGCACGAGATCCTGGCTGGGCAGAATCGAAAACACCACATGGGCCGTGGGATCGACTTGCCGTTGCGCGCGGTCGATCGCGGCGGGCAACTCGGCGGGACCGTCGCGCTGCAACACCTCACGCACCGTGTCGGGATGGCCCGCAAGAAAGACATCCTTCTCGACAACGCAGAGGGCAGTCGGATCTCCCGTATTGCTCACCCAAATCGTCCGCGATCCCAGTTTCTCAATCGACCACGAGGGATGACTCTCGGAAGTCACCACCGGCTGCTTGCTGTGCACGATAACGACATAGCGGGAACGGTTATTGGAGCCGAAACTCTCAGCGCCGACAATGATCTGGTCGATTTGTTCCAACTTGACGTTGAGCGGGGTGAGTGTGGCGCACTCCACCGATGATGTGGCCAGCTTCCGGCCAAGCGGCCTCTCCAGCAGCGTCTTGACGTCGATCCGGCCGGCCACGCGGCAGTCGTCCGGCAGGTACCGAAGATCCGCTTCGTCGAAGCCCGCTTTCTCCGCAGTCTGCGGATTGGACGCGATTGCCTCATTTGCGTTCTGCCGGGCTTTCTTTCGTTCCCGGTTTCCTCCCGCCGCTTCCGCTTGTACGGACGTACAGAAGACCGTCAGAATTACCACGAACGCCTGGACTGCTGTTGGCGTCCCGAAAGCCGACCGTTGCACGCCGGCGCCAGCACGCCGGATTCCATGTCGCCACATCGCAAACCCCTCCGTGAGAGACCCAATGTTTACCCCACTTGTCCGCCATTCTAGGCAGCCGCCCCGTTCTGGCCAAGATCAGCTTCTCGAAGGGGGCCGGAGGTCGCGTGGACGAGCCCCCTTGCCCACGATGGAGGGGGCTGCATAGCCGAGTATGGTCCCTGTTGGCAATCTGGCCCTGGAGTGTGTTAGAATGGGCAACCGTGATTTGCTGGGACCGGACTTTCGGACCCGCGGTGATTGTCTCCAAGAGGTACTCCCATGTCCCTGAAACCTGTTCATCTGGTCGGCTGTATCCTCGCTGTTGCGGCGATGCTCGTCGTCGCCTCTGCCGAGAAGATCCCCTACGCGCAGACCGAGATCGTCCCGCCGACGGCCGAGTGGTGCGCCAAGATCGAAAAGGCTGCCCCCGAAAAGGCCACGGTTGCGGCCGACACTCGCAAGTTACTCGTCTTCTCGCTCCGTACGGGGTTCGATCACAAGGTCATGCCCCACGTCGACCGGGTGTTCGAGATTCTCGGAAAGAAGACGGGCGCTTTCGAGACGACGGTCACCGTCGACATCGAGCAACTCATGCCCGAGAACCTTGCCAAGTACGACGTGCTCGTACTCAACAACAACTGTTCGGTCGGTCCGCGGCGAAACTTGTTTCTGGACGAACTCGAAAGGAATCCCAAGTATGCCGACATGACTGCGGAACAGCGGCAAGCCAAGTCGGACACGTTGGAACAGTCGATGCTCGACTTCGTAGCCGGCGGAAAGGGACTCGTCGTCGTGCACGGCGCCCCGACGTTGCTGAACAACTCGCCCAAATACACCGAGATGGTCGGCGGGGCCTTCGACTACCATCCGCCCAATCAGGAAGTGACGGTTCAGACGGTCGACGAGGATCATCCCCTGGTGGCGGCGTTCAAAGGAAAAGGACCGTTTATCCATCGCGACGAGCCGTACTGTTTCAACGGTGCCTATGAGAAAATGGCTTTTCGGCCGTTGCTGTCGATGGATGTCGAGGGGCTGAACGATCCGAAAGGACGCGTGGGCGAATTGAAGCGCTACGTCGCCTGGATCAAACCGTTTGGAGAGGGCCGAGTGTTCTACTGTTCGCCCAGCCACTTTCCCGAGAGCTACGAAAGCAGCACCATGCTGCAGTTCATCCTTGACGGGGTCCAGTACGCTGCCGGCGATCTGAAATGCGACGACTCGGCGCTGCCGCAAGAGCCGGCGGGAAAGAAGGGCTGAGCAGGCTCGCCCAGCCAGGCGTTCCACGCACAGCCCCTTCTCGTCGGCGGGCCTGTACCGAATTCTGTGCTCGTGATGCTGCGGGAAGGGGACAGTCCCATTTTTATGGCGTCCTGCCACAAAAATCGGGACAGTCCCCGCAGGCCGGTTTTCGGGTGCCGCTTGCCTCGGTCGTGTGCTACAATTTCCGGGGTATAGCACGGGTATCTAGTTGTGGGGAGATGCTCTTGTCGGACACAGAAACGCCGATCCATCTCGCGCCGGCCGGTCAACCGAGGAGCGTCCATGAACTCACCGACCGGTTGTTCTCCGCCTACACGGTGGAAGATGGGGCCGTCCACCTGGCAGGCTGTCGGCTGGAGGATCGCCCGTTCCTTCGAATGGGAGACAGCAGCCAGGCCCGGGCCGGGGCGCTCATCACGGACGAGTCGGGCCGTGCCGTGGAGGACGGATTCGCCCGACTGTTGGGAATGGACGAGACCGTGCCCTGGCAGCCCCCTCCCGAAATGTCGCCCAGTCAGCTTGCAGAGACGGTACGGCACACGACGGAGGCCGCACGGCACCGATGGGGTGTCGCCGGTACGCTCGACGCCGTCTTCATCTGGTGCAAGCACGCCGAGGGAAAACTGCGGTTCACGATCCGCGACCAGTCGGCGGATCTCCCCTTTTGCGGGTGGACGCGGACGCTCCAGCCGCCACCCTTCATCTGCCCTCATTCGGGCAAGCCGTCGTTTCATGTCGCTGCGACCGACGACGGACGGATCGTCGCTTTCGAGAGTATTGGCACCTGCGAGGAAACCGGACGCCGCGTGCTGGCCGACGAACTGGTGACATGCGATGCCACGGGGCTGACGGTTTTGGCCGACCAGACGCGGATTTGCCCGGTGTCGAACCGGCCGGTCCTTGAACGGGCCTTGGCAACCTGTTCGATGTGCCGTCAGCGTGTCAGTCCCAAGACCATCGTAAAGGGAAGATGCCTGGCCTGCCGTTCGACCCGGCCGATTGCCAAGGATGAACCGCTGTTGGCGCCGCTGCTTGAGACGCACAAAGGCCTCCAGGGCTGGGCAAACTGGGCGCTCTCGGAAACGGCCGAGGTTTTCATTCTGCTGGCCGCGGGATGGTGGAAACGATTGCTCCTGGTGGTCGACAAGGAGAGCAGGGAGGTGCGCTATGCCGCCCAGGGTCAGCGTTTCCCTGGCGGATTCTCGGCGATCAATGTCTCCGAGATCGACGCGGACGCAACCCGCTGAAGAGGCAGACTTTTTCTCAGCGAATCGTCAGGGAGTCCCGCGGGGTGCCGGTCGGCGATCGGGTCGCCGACCGGTGAGGGCCACCACGGCGCCGGAGGCGATGGTGACAATTCCCAAGCCCATGATCACGTAGCCAAAGGTCAAGTACATCCTGTAGACTTTCATATCCTGCATGTACGGAGACTCGACATACTCCGGGAAACGTACGCCTTGGCGGAGGTCTCGCTGCCAGATAAGCCACATCTCCCACGGCGCGAGGTTCAGTTCCGGAAGGACCGGTCGCCAACTGTGGGTCCACCAGACGTGGGTCGCGCCGGCCGCCAGGATGATGAGACCGATCAGCACAATTCCCAGGGCGCGTCCCGCTCGCGAAGAGGTCTTTCGCGGAGTGTCGGAGGTCTCAACAAACCGCTCAAGACGGCGGATCCCCTGCAACTTGGGGACATCCAACGTCCGGCCGCATGAGCACTGAATGCTCTGTCCCGCCATCGTGGTCTCGACGGGGATTTTCTTTCCGCAGGAGCACGGCAGAAGGTACTTATCTCTCACGATTCTGGCTCCGAGGTGTGTCGGCGTATTTGGGGCAAGTCGACTGAGCGACGGTTCGTATCGTGGCTGGCTGGAGACGCTTGCAGGGCGATTCTCATCCTCCGGCACGGTCGCCTTGGACAGAACATCGATTGGATCGGCCACGTAGGGAAGTACGACGCCCGCTGGACTCCCGATCGCCGAAATGCAATGGAACCGTCTGGAAATAACCCTGAGGAGGTACGGCCATTCTCCCCTGAGGCATGCAAGTCAACTTCGTTTCATTCCCGTGGTCGGAAATTGTGCCCATCTCCACTAGATTAGTCGGAACCTCGATCCATCGGAAGCGTCCTATTGGGAGATAGGGCAACGACTTTTTTCTTCTTTCCGAAAGAAACTCTGGACGAGACTCCGCGGCTGATTACAATTAAATGGCCCGGCCCCCGTTATACCCAGCCTTGGACTTAGGCTCGCGGGTTGAGAAAGCATCTGCTACCCCGCCATCAAGATACACCGAGGGGAACGCCGTCTGTCGGCAGTCAGGCGTGTGGTCTACAGCCGGTTTTGCGTGCCGTGTTTGGTAGGCGTCTTGTGAGACCTTGGCTCTTTTGGTGTACATTGAGAGTGAACCATCGTCGTGGACGGTGCACTTCGTTTCATTGATGTGAGGTTGGGGTATTTGGGCGGTTTGGGATTTGCGTGTCTCGAACGCCCAAACCGAAACCCTTACCAAATGCCGTGTGGTCCCGGCGCCACATAGATCCTGGTGGTAGAATTTCGTGGTTCGCTCGGGCCGACGCCGTGCGGACTGGAAGGTACTGGTAGGACCTGCTCAGGGCAGTCGAAGAACGACCTCCCGGCATCAACTTCACCGATCGCGGCTGCAGCGATCTGCGCCCCGAGGACCCGGCGAGTTGATGATCGGTCGATATCAAGAATCTTTTAGGAGACCTGCATTGTACGACGCAGACACCCTTTTGGACGAACTGCACGACGATGAGACGCCACGAGCCGGAGGCCGGCTCGAGTTGGACGAGGATGACGACGCGCTCGATCTGGTTGACGATTTGGAAGACGATCTCGCAGTGGAGGACGACCTGGAGAGCCCTGAAGACGATGAGTCTCTGCTCAGCGCCGAAGATACCGAATCGTGGTCCGACGACCCAGTGCGGATGTACCTCACCCAGATGGGCGAGATCCCGTTGCTGACACGTCAACAGGAGATTGCCCTGGCGAAGCAGATCGAGATCACCCGGGCAAAATTTCGTCGCAGATTGTTGGAGTGCGACTACGTGATGCAGCAGGCGGTGCGGGTTCTGGGCCGCGTTCACGATGGCGACTTGCCCTTCGATCGCACGGTTCAGGTCTCTGTCACCGACCGCCTCGAGAAGGAACAGATCCTTGGCCGGTTGCCCCACAATCTCCGAACGCTGAAGATTCTGCTGCGGCGGAATCGTCGCGACTACCGGGTTGCCACGAGCAAGTCGCGACCCCTGCGGGATCGCCACGAGGCCTGGCGCCGATTGGGACGTTGCCGCAAGCGGGCGGTGCGTTTGATTGAAGAACTCGGCCTGCGAACCCAGCGGATCGAGCCCCTGATCGGCACTTTGGAAGAGTTCAGCCGCCGCGTCGACGAATTGCGGGATCGGATCGATCAGCACCGCAAGATGGGCGGCCTGCTGGAAGAGCGCGAAGCCTGGACGATCGAATTCCGCAACATTCTGCGAGCCACTCAGGAGACTCCGACCAGCCTGCGGAACCGGATCCGCTTCCTGAAGTCCGTGTACGCTCAGTATCAGGAAGCCAAACGAGGCCTCTCCGAAGGCAATCTGCGGCTGGTCGTCTCGATCGCCAAGAAGTATCGCAACCGGGGGCTGAGCTTCCTGGACCTGATCCAGGAGGGCAACGCCGGCCTGATGCGTGCCGTCGACAAGTTCGAATATCGCCGCGGATTCAAGTTCTGCACCTACGCCACCTGGTGGATTCGGCAGGCCATCACCCGTGCCGTGGCCGATCAAAGCCGGACCATTCGCATTCCGGTCCACATGGTCGAGACCATGTCGCGAGTGCGAAACGTCTCCCGCAAGCTGCTCCAGGAACTCGGCCGGGAACCGACGATCGAAGAGACGGCCCGGGCGAGCGAAACCTGTGTCGACGAGACCCGCCGCGTGCTGGCCATGAGCCGCTACCCGATCAGCCTCGATCGCCCCGTGGGAAACAGCGAAGACAGCCATTTCGGCGACTTGCTACCCGACGGCGCCGCCGAAAGCCCCTCGATCGGGGCCACCCAGGAGATGCTGCGGCGGCGAATCAACAAGGTGCTCAAAACGCTCAGCTACCGCGAACGCGAGATCATCAAGCTCCGCTACGGCCTGGGCGACGGCTACAGCTACACCCTGGAAGAAGTCGGACACATCTTCAAGGTGACGAGAGAACGTATCCGGCAAATCGAGGCCAAGGCGGTTCGCAAGCTGCAACAACCGGGACGCAGCCAGGAACTGGTCGGGTTCCTTGACTAGTGCGGCTCCAACTTACTCTTCTGCAATCTCAAATTGCAGGACTCTCCTGAAGGAAAGCCGGGCGAGCGGGTCACCCGGCTTTTCTTCTGTTTGGAGGGGACTGTCCCGATTTTTGTGGCAGGACGCCACAAAAATGGGACTGTCCCCTTCCGGCACGATCACGAGCACAGAATTCGGTACAGGCCCGTTTGGAGGCAGAATCTCATGCTCGGGAACAAGAGACCTGTACCCTCGATCGGCAGGCTCGCCATACCGCAGATTCTCCTTCCGCTGGTGGCGACGATCGCTCTGTCGATGCCACCGGCCTTGGGCCGGGCGGGAGAGAGAATGAAGGTCCAGATACCCAGTACGGCCGACGGTACGGACCAACCGTGCTACGTCATCCTGCCCGACGGTTGCCAGCCGGACGGCGATCCCCGGCCGCTCGTCGTCTCGCTGCACACCTTCAGCGGCGACGGGGAGCAGCGGCAGAAGGAGTTCGAGGCGGAAGCCGACAAGGCAGGCTGGATCTACTTGTTCCCTCACTTTCGCGGGCCCAACAAGACCCCGGAGGCCTGCGGTTCTCTGCTGGCCCAGCAGGACATACTGGACGCCGTCGATTGGGCGATCGCCACCTACCCGATCGATTGCCGGCGTGTCTACCTCGTCGGGTGCTCGGGCGGCGGGCACATGGCCATGCTCATGGCCGGTCGTTACCCCGATCGTTGGACGGCCGTCAGTGCCTGGGTCGGTATCAGCGACCTGGCCGCCTGGCATGCTCGCCACGCCGAAGACAACTACGGGGCGATGCTGAGGGCCTCCTGTGGCGGTGCACCGGGCGACAGTGTCGAGGTCGACGAGCAGTACCGGATTCGCTCACCTCTGACGTGGCTTCACCGTACCGTTGGTCTGCCCCTCGACATGGCCGCCGGGATCCACGACGGGCATACCGGATCGGTTCCGGTCCGCCAGACGCTCGACGCCTTCAACGCCGTGGCTCGTGCCGGCGGCTACGAAGCAATCGGCGAAGACGAAATCGACCGGCTCAGCCGCCCCGACGGCCGATTGGAAAGCCCAAAAACGTCGGACGTCGAACCCGACCCGCCCTACGGCCGCGAGATCCACCTGCGGCGTCACGCGGGCCCGGCACGCGTCACCATCTTCGAGGGCGGGCACGAGGGGCTGGCCGGGCCGGCGATCGCCTGGCTGGCACAACACGTCCGCGAAGGTTGACGTTTCTTTTCCGCGTCACGCACCCCATAATGGAGGCTTGCAGCCAACCGATCTCCGAGCCCGGTGAGTAAAAGCCCATGGCCGACCGTAACGTGAAGAAACCGTCGAGACTCAATCCGATCCAATCCGTGTTCCTCGCCCTGATGCGGATCGCCATCGGCTGGCACTTCGCCTACGAGGGTGTGGTCAAACTGTTGTTCAAACCGGCGGGCTGGGCGAGAGGATACTTGGAAGGTGCCAATTGGATTGGCGCCGACGTCTTTCACTGGATGGCTTCTCACGAGTCTGTCCTTAGAATTGTCGAACTGCTGAACGCCTGGGGGCTCCTGCTGGTCGGCCTCGGCCTCATGGTGGGCTGCATGACTCGTCTTGCGGCCCTCGGCGGCGTGGCTTTGTTGGCCCTCTATTACGTCGCCAATCCGGCCCTGTTTACCGATCCCGCCGGACCGGTCGAGGGCAACTACCTGATCGTCAACAAGAACCTGGTCGAGTTGCTCGCGCTTCTGGTCGTCCTGGTGATGCCGTCGCCGCGATGGGGAATCGACGGGTTTCTTGGCGGTATCTTCCGACGCCGCGTCCGGGTGCCGAGCGAGTCCGGGGCGGAAAGCGGTTCCGCCGTGCCCCGCCGCCGGATGCTGGCCGCCCTAATCGGGCTGCCGATCCTCGGCGGCTTCGTCCTGGCCGTGCTGAAGAAACGCGGCTACGTCAGCCGCGAGGAGCAGCAACTGGCGTCGCACGCCCCGCGGGTCGACGGCGTCACGTCGCCGTCGATGACCAACCTCAACTTCGCGTCGCTCGAAGATCTCAAGGGCAAGGTGCCGAAAGCCAAGATCAAGGACCTCGAACTGAGCCGCGTGATCATGGGCGGCAACCTGATGAACGGCTTCGCCCACGCCCGCGACTTGATCTACGTGTCGAATCTGGTCAAGGCCTATCACACCGATCAACGGGTCTTCGAAACGCTCGGCCTGGGAGAGTCCTGCGGCATCAACGCCATCATCACCAATACGATCCTGGCCCCGCAGATTGTCGAGTACTGGGAAAAACACGGCGGAAAGATCAAGTTCATCGCCCAGTGCAAGGGCAAGAACCGCCAGGATTATCTCGACAACATCCAGTTCTCGATCGACCACGGCGCTTGCGCCGCCTATCTGCAGGGCATGTCGGGCGACGATTACGTCGCCCAAGGCCACTTCGATTGGATCGCCGAGGGCCTGCAGAAGGTGCGCGACGCCGGTCTGCCCGCGGGCATCGGGGGCCACTACTTGAAGACGATCCAAGGCTGCGTCGACGAGGGTTTCGAGCCCGACTTCTGGATGAAGACCCTTCATCACCACAACTACTGGTCCTCCAACACGGAGAACCAGAAAGACAACGTCTGGTGCGAGAAGCCGGAAGAGACGATCGCCTTCATGGAATCGCTTCCCCAGCCCTGGATTGCCTTCAAGGTCCTGGCGGCCGGCGCCCTTCATCCCCGCGACGGGTTCCGCTACGCCTTCGAAAACGGCGCCGATTTCGTCTGCGTCGGCATGTACGACTTCCAGGTCGTCGAAGACTGCAACATCGCCCTCGACGTCCTCGGCGCCGATCTCAAGCGGGCTCGCCCCTGGCGGGCGGTAGTGTAGCCCTGATAGCAAACACCGAGTCTCGTCCGCCAAGGTAGCAGGCACTCTCCGCCGTGCCGTCCGCCAAAGTAGCAGGCACGCTCCGCCGTGCCGTCCGCCAAAGTAGCAGGCACGCTCCGCCGTGCCGTCCGCCGGGCATGCAGTGCGGTTCCTCTCCCAGTTTCGGGCTTCGCTCGGTTGGACTTCCTTCATTCTCTTTTCGTGGTCTTCTTTCCCATGAAGTTGTCCGCCCAGTTCACGAAACGGCAAGTGCCGTCCACGACAAAGAAGACGGTCCATCCCATCCCAGAGCCAACAAGAACTGCAATCAAGACGTCCTCGGGAAGATGAATCGGATAGTGTCCTGCAGGAACGAACGCCGCCGCCAAGAGAACGAACGCCGCCGCCAATGCCGACAGGTGCCAGGCAATCAAGTGAGGAAACACTGAACGCCTCGAGCAATGCGCGGGGCAACTCGGCGAAGGCCCTTGCCGCATGGCGGCCACCAGAACCACCACGGCGCCGAGGTAGACCTTCCGGCCGAGAAACCGCACCGACAGCGGGGTCGTCCGCTTGCGGCAACCGTCCCGGTCTTTGTCAACGGTAAAAAGAAAGTCCCAAAAGCGGGCATCGCGAAGCAAAACATGGTACATCGTGGAGTACTCCGCGGTTGTTGTAAACCTTACGGAGTACACCCCTCGGAGACCTCGATCAAGCGATCAGGCTCTTCGAGGGGACTTTTCTTGAAAACCTCGGCCAACTCGCGCAAAATCCGCCCCGAACCCCTCTCGGATCTTGACCACGCTCACGGTCGGACACATTCCTAGATTCGCCCCAATGCCCGCAAGTGGGCCATCCACACGTCCTCCCGCACCCAGATCTGCGCCAGCACCTGCGGGCGGAGTTCGTAGTAGCCGGTCATCAGGTGGGTTTGTTCGAGGGCGGCGGTCAGTTGCTTGTCGAACTTGGGGGATGCAATGACGATCGCGGCGCTAGGGTCGGGCGGCATGCTCGTCCACGGTTCGACGTGCTCGAAGCGCCGCAGGTACCAGGGCAACGGCCAATAGTAATAGTCGTGCCAAATGAACTTGACTGGCAGAGCATGCCCGTCGGGATGGGCCTTCGCGAACTGTTCGACGATGGCTGCCAGATCGAGCAGGCCCTGCGAGGTGTGACCGAAGACCCAGGGGTTCTCCGGATCGGCCGGTTGGACGAAACCGGCCCGATACGATTGCCAGCTCAACTGGCCGGCTGCGGCGATCAGGACCAGGGCGATGATCGTCTTCAGTGGAACGGTCGGGATCGCGCGGACGATCACGACGGCGCCGACCCCGGCGAGGAGGATTATTCCCAACAGGAATTGCAGGGCACACCAGGGCGTCTTGTAGGGGATGATGCTGTAGCCGGCCGTGAGGAAGATTGTGTAGAAGCCGAGCCAGCGGAGAAAGTGGACGTTTGCATCCCGGAGCCAGCGGCCCTTGGGAAGGAGAGCCGCCAGGAATCCGATTGCCGCCAGGAGGAGGACGAGTAGTTCCGAATAGACGGGCCCGTCCTGTAGCCGCCACCAGGCGAGTCGTTGGAGGAAGAAGTACCAGGGATTGCCGTGGGGCGACTGGCCGCCCGCCCGTTTGAGCCAGGGCTCGTAGGTGAGCACGGCATCGACGAGGCCGCGGGGGTTGGTGAAGAACGAGGAATAGAGGATGGCGGCAACCAGCAATGCGGCGGCGGCTGCGAGGGCGAGGTGCCCCATACCAACCCGAAGCGCGAGCGAGGACGGAGGATCTGCCATCTCTTTCACGGGTTCGTTCTTCGGTGGGACATCCTGGTGGCAGGATTGCTGTCCTCGCTTACGCGTCGGGTTGGAAGGGGGTGGTGGCTGTGCTCGCTTATGCGTCGGGTTGGTATAGACGGCGCAGAGCCATGTGGGTCCCAACGCCACGAGGGCGGCGACGAAGCTGAGGGGGGCGGTTTCTTTGGTGGCCTGCATCAGGCCGATGCTTGCGCCGGCGGCGAGGCACCAGGCGAGTTTGCGGGAGCGGAGGTAGCGCCAGGCGGAGAGGATGGCACACAGGGTGAAGAACACGAGCAGTGTTTCGTGGATGTAGTAGCGGCTGTAATAGACCATGGCGGGCGAGAGTGCCGCCAACAGGCTGGCACAGACGGCGGCCGGTCGTCCGAGGGCGTCGGTGAGGCACCAGATGAGGAGAACAGCGCCGATGCCGAAGCAGGCGGGCACGATGCGGTAGGTGGCTTCGGTGGTTTCTGCAAAGGACTTCGCTCCGCTCAGCCATGCCGACGGCAGCGTCGTGTAGGGCAAGGTGGGCCCGTGGAACTCGTGAGGATTGTAGGCATATTCACCCTTCAGCCACAGGCGGCGGAAGATGGCGGCCTGGACGGACTCGTCGGCGTGCATGGGGCGGCGGCCTAGACAGGGGAGTCGGAAGCCGGCTGCGATGGCGGCGGTGAGGATGAGCAGGATGAGGAGGGTGTATCTGGAGTTCACGGGGCTGGATCAGATTGCGGTGGAAAATGGTTGCGGGCGTGGCTGGCGGTGGGTGCACTTATCGATCGATTGCTCCATCGAACGACCGTTGTTATGGTGTTGCGGCATAAGTGGTTACGGCGTCGTCGGGCGTGGAGAATCACTTTGACTACCATGCAAAAGAGGGGGGTGTCGTTTTTGACAGAATCTCATTTAAGTTCAAGTGCTGGAAGGAGTTGTGTTAATCTCAGCGGCGGTTCGAGGTGAGGATTAGGAAAAACAACGTGGAAGACAGTAGAAACCCTGTGGGATTGGGAGTTGGTCAACGGGAAGCGAATTCTGCCAGTATCTCGGACTGAGGGCAGGTCGATGGAGGGGGTGACATTATCCAAGTTTTCTGCTTCATAGATTTCATTGTTTGCATTGTTGGCGCGAAATATTCGTTCTTGGGTACTTTTGGCTCGAAGGAGGGGGGCATTCGATTCATGAAGTTGCGCAGTTCGGCCAAAGAAGATCTGAAATGAAGCAACTTCAAAACAACCAATCGGGACATGAATTGGTCGAAGGCACTCGTATTTAGTATACACATATACACTACTTTGTCAAGGGGGAAATTGAACACCTGAACAGGAATTCGGCGGGTACTGGGTGGTTTTTTCCGGGGTGCCTGGATTCCCGCCCTCGCGGGAATGACGGACGGGGGCGCGGTTCTTCTATTTGTGTTCATCCGCGTCTTTCATGGTTCGTTTGCTGGCGTGTGCGAACTGAGCGTACACCCTACGATACTCCGAAGGCGTCTTTCCCATCAACTTGTGGAACTGTTTGGTGAAGTAGCTCTGGTCGCAGAAGCCGGTCTGCTGGGCGATGTGGGAAATGCTTCTTCTGGTGGAGGTGACGGCGCGGCAGGCCGCGTGGATGCGGACGCGGAGGATGAACTGCTGGGGGGTCAGTCCGAAGAGTTGCTTGAAGCGGCGGTCGAACTGGCTGATCGATAGATGGGCCATGCGGGCGAGTTGGGGCACTTCGAGCCGTTGGTCGTAGGCCTGGAACACCCGGTCGACCACCTGTTGCATCTCCTGGTAGGGTTGGAGGACGGCGCTGGCCTCGGCGTAATCGCGCATCACTCCGGCGATGCCGATTACCTCGCCCGAGGCATCGAAAAGGGGCGTCTTGCTCGACAGGTACCAGCGGAGCGAGCCTTGGCGATCGGGGACCAGCCAGGCCTGGTTCGGGATGGGGACCCTTTCCCGCATGACGCGACGATCTTCGGCGATGTATTGTTCGGCCAAATCCGTGGGGAAAAAGTCATAGTCGGTCTTGCCGATCACGTCTTCTTCGCGATCGACGGTCACGTTCCGGAAAAAGGTCCGATTGACGGTGACGAAGCGGCTTTGTGTGTCTTTACAATAGAAATAGACTTCCGGCAGGTAGTCGAGAAGCCGGGTCATGTCGAGGGGCCCGTCGAGCCGGGCGAGGAACGAGCGTTGAAAGGCCTGGGTGTCCATGATGCGCAAATAGTACCAATATCTGCGCATTTTTTACAAGACCCATCTCCCAGGGGGCTCTATCCTGAGAGCCTGTTGTTTTCTGGGCCTTGATCGCAAGCTTGCGAGCGGCTGTCACGGCGCTGTAACCCGACGCATGAGCGAGGGCGGGTCTTGGCCCCTCGCTACCGGAGTCGCGAGAGAGGGACGATGTTGTTTCGCCTCGCTTACGCGTCGGGTTATAATGCCGCCTCGCTTAGGCGTCGGATGTATGTTGTCGGGCCTCGCTTACGCGTCGGGTTACATGCCGCCTCGCTTACGCGTCGGATGTATGTTGTCGGGCCTCGCTTACGCGTCGGGTTACATGCCGCCTCGCTTA
>JAAYAY010000385.1 GCA_012719125.1 Planctomycetaceae bacterium
AGTGGAAGACGGAACATGGTGGGCCGCGTTCGTCGGACGGTTGTGGTGGATCGTCGGCGTTTGGAGGGGTTCGCTCCGGCGTGTTGACTGGCGGGCAATGGGCCACTTCGCCCACCCTACGGTTGTCTGCGATGCACGCATGTGGAAGTGGAAGACGGAACATGGTGGGCCGCGTTCGTCGGACGGTTGTGGAGGATCGTCGGCGTTTGGAGGGGTTCGCTCCGGTGTGGTGATTGGCGGGCAATGGGCCACTTCGCCCACCCTACGGTTGTCTGCGATGCACGCATGCGGAAGTGGAAGACGGAACATGGTGGGCCGCGTTCGTCGGACGGTTGTGGTGGATCGTCGGCGTTTGGAGGGGTTCGCTCCGGCGTGGTGACTGGCGGGCAATGGGCCACTTGGCCCACCCTACGGCTGTCAATTGACCACGCAAGTCGACTGGCGTACGCAGGTATTCCCGGCTAGAATTGTCTTTAGGGTTCAGGTTCGGGAGTTGTGGTATGAGCAGGACTATTCGCGCAGGCTTCGATACCGAGCGCAAACTGACGCTGGATCAGGAAGGCGATTGCGGCGTAATCGTCGATGCCACGCCCGCGGAGCGTCTGGCCATGGTCTGGCCGTTAACGATGAGTTGCTGGGCATTTGTGCCCGGAGCGGGGGAAGATGCTCAACGAGAATTTCAGAGACATGTTGTCCGCATTGTGCGAAGCGGGGGCTGACTACCTGTTGGTCGGCGCTTACGCAATGGCGGCTTACGGATGCCCCCGGGCAACAGGCGACATCGATATCTGGGTCCGTCCGACCAAAGACAACGCCCGACGTGTGTGGGCTGCGCTGGAGAAGTTCGGCGCCCCGCTGTCGAAAGTGACGCCAGAGGATTTCTGCACATCTGAAATCGTGTATCAGATGGGTGTGCCACCGCAACGGATCGACATCCTGACGTCAATCTCGGGCGTTGATTTTGAAGATGCTTGGCCTGATCGAATGTCTGTCTCTATCGACGCATTGTCGGTGCCCGTAATTGGGCTCCGGCATCTTCACGCGAACAAGGTGGCTTCAGGGCGGGACAAGGACCGGCAGGATGCAACGATTCTGAAGGAACTAATCGGATAGCATTCCGCTCCACACGGCTACCCCTCCCGTCGGCAAGGCGCGCTTGTGGAAGTGGAAGACGGAACATCGCGGGAATGACGGTTGAAGGAGCGCGAGAATTCTTCCGGGAATCGCGCAAGACGATTCAGGGCAAGTCGAAGTCTAGCGCTGCTTCGCTCGCTTGCCGACGTACTGCTTGCACCATTTTCTTCCAGTGGGGCGCAAGAAACGCGGGATGCTTGGCGCCCCGCTGGGCGTACGTTCCTGTCGCCTTGGCGAGATGGAGGTCTGCCACGATCACGGCTTCGTCGCGGTTGCCCGCCAGTTTGAGAACCTGTTCGTCGGGGGCGACGATCTTGGAATCGCCGGCGGACCACTTGCCGCCGCCTTGGGGGCCGACAGAGTTGGCGAACACGTAGTAGATGGCGTTCTCGAAGGCCCGGGCGGAGATTCCGTCGCGGCCGCCGCGCTTCTTGCGCGAGACGGCCAGGGCATCCATGCCGGCGTTGGGGTGAAAGAGTATCTTGGCCCCGGCCATGACGGCCAGCCGCACCAGTTCCGGGTAGCGGCGTTCGTGGCAGATCACCGACGTGACGGGGACACCGTCGAGTTCAAACAGGGCGACGGCGTCGCCGGGAGTGAAGCACGTCTCATCATCGGGTGTGAGGTGATTCTTGGCGTAACAGTAGACGATCTCGCCGCGGCGATTGAACACGACCAGGCAGTTGTACAGCTTCCGCCGGCGGAACACGGGCGAGCCGACCAGGAGATTGGTGCGGAGTTTCGACGCCAAGGCGCGGAGGGCCAGGAGTGCGTCGCGGATTTCGACCGGTTTGAGCGACAGGAAATCGTAGGCATAGCCCGTCACGGCACATTCGGGGAAGAGGACGGCGTCGGCATGTTTTCGTGCGGCCTGTTTCGCCAGACGCTCTATGATGGCGAGGTTTCCCGTGATCGTCGGCGCGAACCGCATCTGGACGGCGGCTACGCGGAGAGATTCTCGCGGCGTTCTGCGTTGGGTTTGGGAAGCTGCCATCGGGCGTTCGCGTGCTTTTGAAGTTGCGAGTCTCCCGGCGGTTCTTTTGGTCGGCTCGGGAGAGCCAACCTACCTTCCGGAAAAAGGGGTCAGGACTCTTTGTTTTCGCGATACAAGAAGCGTGCACCATACGGGCCCCGGATGCAAGCCCTGGGACCACCGGACCGACAGGATCCGCCGGAAGCGGCGATTTCGGAATTGGCTGCGTCGAGCCGTTTCCCGGCGGTATTCGGTCTGGTAAGCTGGAGGCCGATTTGGCCTTTCGGGATGGAAAAGAAGATCAGGAAAAGAAAATGACGACGCGAGCTTCCAGGAGTGTTCTCATCTCTACAGGCTTTCTTTCTGTCAGGCGGCGGCTGTTCGTGGCGTTGTCGCTGCTGCTTTTCTTGCCGGCGGGGCTTCAGGCTGCCGAGCGGTTTACGGGCCCGTGGGACATGGGGCATCTGAAGACGGTTCCCGAGCACACCTGGGGCGAACAACAGGGAGTCGTCCGCGAGGTGTATTACGAGAACGAGCCTTATCAAGGGAAGGCGACGCGTGTGTTCGGCTATTACGCGCGCCCGGAGAAGGCCGACGGTCCGCTACCGGGGATGGTTCTTGTGCACGGAGGCGGCGGGACGGCGTTTGCGGAATGGGCGGAACTGTGGGCCAAGCGGGGTTATGCGGCTTTGGCCATGGACCTGGCGGGCTGCGGGCCGGAACGGAAGCGATTGGACGACGGCGGCCCCGACCAGTCGCACGCCGAGAAGTTCCATGAGTTCACGGCCGCGACGGTCGACACGATGTGGACTTATCATGCCGTGGCGGCCGTGGTCCGGGGGCATTCGCTGCTGGCGTCGCTGGAAGGCGTCGACGGGAGCCGCATCGGGATCACGGGGATCAGTTGGGGAGGCTATCTGACGTGCATCGTGGCCGGCGTGGACGATCGGCTCAAGGCGGCGGTGCCGGTCTACGGGTGCGGCTTCCTTCAGGAGAACAGTGCCTGGCTCAAGGAATTTGCCCAGATGTCGCCCGAGCTGCGGCAGCGGTGGGTTGAGTTCTGGGATCCGTCGCGCTATCTGCCGGGCGTATCGTGCCCGATTCTGTTCGTCAACGGGACGAACGATTTCGCCTATCCGCTGGACAGCTATCAGAGGAGCTATCGCTCGGTGCCGGGGCCGATCGATTTGCGGATCGAAGTGGCCATGAAGCACAGCCACCAGCACGGATGGGCGCCGAAGGAGATCGGGTTTTTCGTGGATAGCGTTCTCGCGGGCGGTGCACCGTTGGCGCGATTGAGCCAGATCCATGTGGAGGGGAATAAGGTCCGAGCCGACGTCGTCAACAAGGTGCCGGTTGCGAAGGGCCAACTCCACTTCACCAGCGATACCGGCCCCTGGCAGGAGCGGAAGTGGCAGACGGTGGAGGCGCAGGTGGTCGACGGCGCGATTTGTGGGGAGCTGCCGGATACGCGACCGTTGGTGTTCTACCTGTCCGCGATTGACGACCGCGGGGCGATAACGAGCGCTCAACATGTGGCTATTGACAAGTAATCCGACGCGTTGGACAACAGATCCAGCGCTGCTGACCGTAGGAGTATTTCACGTTCTGTTCGAGCTTCTTTGAACCGGGAGAACCAAATATGAGCGATCATGTATCACGACGAGGTTTCATTGGCTCGGCTGCGGCGGCGGCGGGCGGTCTGGTGATGGCGGGGGCCGAGGCGGCCCAAGGGGCGGAGCCGGCCGGCAAGGCGAAGATCCTCGGAATCAACTGCAGCCGCCGTGCCGGCGAGAACACGGCGCGGGCGCTAGCGATCGCCCTCGACGCTGCCAAGGCGATTTCTCCCGATGCGATCGAGGTCGAGTTGATCGAACTGGCAGGGAAGAACCTGCACGCCGAGGTGGCGGCCGGGATCGAACTGGCCGAGGGGCAGACCGACGACTTCTTGCCGATTGCCGAGAAGATCGGCGACCCGAGCGTGGCGGGGATGATCATCGGGACGCCGGTCTATTTTTCCAGCATGTCGTCGCCCTGCAAGGACCTGCTGGAACGATTCATGCTGTTCTACAAGCAGGATCACGCCCTACACAACATAGTCGCAGGCGTGCTGGCCGTGGGCGGGGCGCGGCACGGAGGCCAGGAAGTGACGATCACGTCGGTTCAGGCCTCGCTGTTCTGCCAGCACATGATTGTGGTGGGGGCCGGCGGGAAAACGAGCCGCTTCGGGGCCTGCATCTGGGGCGGAGCCGAGGAGGGCGTGGAGGAAGCGACGAACCGCTCGTCGGCCGAGGCGCTCGGGCAAAGAGTGGCCGAGGTTGCCCTGGCGATGCGTTGAGGCCGGAATCGTAAGCTGTTGCGGCTTGCCCGACGCATGTGAAGGCGGATCCGTGATAACGCGACCAATCGCAGGGCAAGCCCTCGCGGCCATGGGCGTTTCGCACCACTTCTCCGAGGCGATCAGAATGCGTACGATGACTGCGGACAGACTGACAGACACGCCCCGGAGTTTTCGTTATGCAGGACGAATCGAGTTTTGAGGAGATGGTTGCCGGTCAGCGGAAGATGGCCGCCCAGTTGGGGATCGACCGGCTGGCGCGGCACATCTTTCTGTGCTGCGACCAGACGAAGCCGAACTGTTGCGAAAAGGCGCGTTCGCTCGAAGCCTGGTCCTTCTTGAAGGCTCGGCTGGATGAGCTTGGGTTGAGCGGGGCCGGGGGCGTGTACCGCACGAAGGCCAACTGTCTGCGCATCTGCATGGGCGGACCGATTGCCGTGGTCTATCCCGAAGGGGCCTGGTACGGCCGTTGCGATCCGCCCGTGCTCGAGCGGATTATTCAGGAGCACCTGATCGGCGGGCGGGTGGTGGAAGAGTATCTGATTACACGGCGGCCGTTGTGCTAGCGGTCGCCGGCAGCGAGATTGTGAATGATTCACGCCAATCCGACGCGTAAGTGAGGACGGAATGGATGCGGCTTCTGTCCTCGCTCACGCGTCGGGTTGGCTTCTGTCCTCGCTTA
>JAAYAY010000386.1 GCA_012719125.1 Planctomycetaceae bacterium
CTGGGAAACCGTCTACCGCCAATACTTGAAGACCCAACCTCGACCAATGCTCGCCACTAACAGGACAACAGCCAAACAATCCCATCAAATAGCCGCGTAATTCTATCGAATGGAGCTACCGCACCCGGCCGATCAGGGCTCTGCCGACGATCGTTACCGACTCGGGCTGATGCTCGAAAGCATGGGCGATTTCGCCAAAGCGGGCGAGGTCTTCGACCAACTGATGGAATCGCCGGCTCTCAACGTCGCGACCCTCGCCGACCAGATCCGCCGCAACATCCGCACCGGCCGCCTCACCAAGGCCGAAGCCGAACTGGCCCGGCTCGAACGCATGGCCCCCGACGCCATCGGAACCATCGCCCTCCGCATCGAGCTCCTCCACCAGTCCGGTCGCGACGACGAAATCGATGCCCTGATCCAAGGTTTGCAGCCGCGGCTGGCTGCCGAGGCTACCGCTCCCGAGCAGCAGGCCAACGTAGAGCAACTGATCGGCGACCTCTACAGCTCCGCCGAAATGCACGCCAAGGCCGAACCCCACTACCAGAAGCTGGTCGAGTTGAGACCCGCCGCCATCGGACGACTCGCCGCCTGCCGCGCCGCTCAAGGCCAGACCTCCCAGGCCGTCGAACTGGCCCTGGCCGACCGGCCCGGCGCCGACGACCTGGTCAAGGCCGAGGCCCTCGCCCGCATCTTCGTCACCTCCAACCCCTCCGACGGTGACTGGGCCGCCGCCGAACCCGTCCTCAGAGCCGCGGCCGAGGCCCACGCCGACCGGGCCGATCTTCTCACCAGCATCGCCAATGTCTACATCGTTCGCGAACAGATCGACCAGGCGGTGGCCCTGCTCGAAAAGGCCCTGGCCATCCAGACCGAAAACCTGATCATCCTCAACAACCTGGCGAGTCTGCTGGGCGAGCTGCCCGGCCGCGCCGCCGACGCCCTCACCTACGTCGAGCAGGCCATCAAGCTTTCCGGCAGCACGCCCAATCTTCTCGATACCAAGGGAACGATCCTGATCCAGCTTGATCGCTCGGCCGAAGCCGTCGCCGTTCTCGACCGCGCCGTGGCCGGCAATGTCCAGGATCCCCGCTACCTGCTCCACCTGGCGGTTGCCTGCGACCGGGTCAACGACGCCACCAAGGCCAAGGAAATGCTCAAGAAGGCCCTCGACGACGGCCTCCTCGAGCGTCCCGGCCTCATCCTTACCACCACCGACAAGACCTGGCTCAACGAACTCCGAAAGAAGTACGAACTGTGAGGAACCCAGCCCTCATCCTGGCCGTCGCCCTCATCGTGGCCCTCACGATCCTCTCCGGCTACATGCAAGGCACCATGCAGCGCCGTTGGGGTGCCTCCGAACTGGAGAGCCGGGCTGCCGCGCGGCTGTTGGAGTTCCCCAAGACGCTTGGCAACTGGACCACCATCGACGAGAGCCAGTTGGACGAAACGTCCCTCCGCATGCTCGAGCCATCGGCCCACCACGTTCGCGTGCTGAAGAACTCATCGACCGGCTCCCATGTCTCCATGACTCTCCTCATCGGTCCGCCCGGTTACATCGGCGCCCACACCCCCGAGGTCTGCACCAGCGGCATCGGCTACGAGCAGCTCGGCGAGAAAGAAAAAACTACGATCTCCGTCCCGGATCGCCCGGAGCTGACGGGCACCTTTTGGGTTGCGACCTTCCGCTCCCGCGGTTACGACCGCCACATCCTCCGCGAATACTGGGCCTGGAGCACCGGCGGATCGTGGGAAGCCGCCTCCGGATCCCGAATGGGCTACGCCGGCTCGGCATACCTCTACAAAGTCCAACTGGGCTGTCGCCTCCCGGCCGGTTCCGACCCCGCCACCGCCGATCCGACGCCCGACATGCTCGAAGCCCTCATCGCCCAATCGCCCGACTACCTCCTCACCGAACAAGAAGCCGGGGCCGGAAAACAGTGACAGCCGCGTGGGCTTGCCCGGCGCTTAGATCGCCATCCCGAGAACCGCACACAACGAAGCGCTGGGCAAGCCCAAGCGACTATCACCCCCTGCGAGAATTCCCTCCCGGAATCGCGCAACTCCATCCCGCCAACACAAACCACGAACTAGATGTCCGTTTCGTAAGTTGACAAACAGTTATAGTTGACCTGGACAAGAAAGGGGACATGGGGTAGCAAAGGCGAATTGGTATTGAGAATCAGGGTTCCAGAGCAAGGAGGCTCGCCATGCC
>JAAYAY010000387.1 GCA_012719125.1 Planctomycetaceae bacterium
ACAGCCGTTTCACGGCGTTGTTCGAGCGGCTGGCGATCGACTGGTTGGGGGCGGCCAGTCAGCAGGCGGTGGCCGAGCGATTGGGCCTCACGTGGGACGAGGTGCATGGGATCATGGAGCGTGCCGTGCGGCGGGGGTTGGCGCGGCGGAAGGCGGAAATGATCGGATATTTGGGGGTGGACGAGAAGTCGTTTCGCAAGGGGCACAAGTACCTGACGGTGGTCAACGACCTGGCCCGGGGCCGAGTGCTGTTTGTGGCGGAAGACCGCAAGCAGTCGAGCCTGGACGGTTTCTGGCCGACCCTGAGCGAGGAGCAGAAGGGCTGGATCGGGGGAGTGGCCTTGGACATGTGGGAGCCCTATGTGCAGTCGATCAAGGCTCACCTGCCCGAAGCCGAAGAGAAGATGGTTTTTGACAAGTTCCACGTGGCGAAGCACCTGGGGGAAGCGGTGGACAAGGTACGCCGTAGGGAACACAAGGAACTACTCGCGAAGGGTGATGAGCGACTGAAAGGCACGAAATACGATTGGCTCAAAGGGCGCGACAAATTCGACCCGGGCGAATGGCGTGAGTTCTGTCAGTTGCGACGGAACAATCTGAGAACGTCGCGGGCGTGGGCGTTAAAGGAGCAGGCGATGAAGCTCTGGGAGTTCACATACCCGCAGGCAGCGCGCAATCATTTCGCCTGGTGGTACCGTTGGGCCACGCACAGTCGCCTGCAACCGATGATCGAGAAGGCGAAGATGTTGAATCGCCATCTGACAAACATCCTCACCTATCTCAAGCACGGGATCACCAACGCCACCAGCGAAAGCATCAATGCGAAGATTCAATGGGTGAAGTACACGGCCCGAGGCTTCCGCAACTTCGAGAACTTCAAGAACGCCATCTACTTCCATTGCGGCGACCTCGACCTGGCACCCCAACCCACTTAAATCCCGGAAGAGCCCTTTTTGAAAAGCTCGAACCGAACCGACGATGTGATTGTCTTCTGTTACTTTCAGGAAGAGTCTGGAGTTGAACTGATCCTGCAACTGTTCGAGCGTTTCGACCAATGGCGGTATGGAGAAGTCGTTGTAGATGGCGGCTTCCGTCTGGTAGGCACACCGCTGGAGGTCGAAAATAGCGGCGGCGTCTTCAATCGTTGCTGGCACAATGTTCATTGGTGCAAGAAGTCCGATTCCCTTTCAGTTTCGATTCCTGTCGGCTATCATACCGCGAACGTTTCGTGGAGAGAACTGCATGATTGTGACCGCTCGAATGCGATTGGTGCCTGCGACCGTTGACTTGGCGCGGGCCGAGCTAACCGACCGTGCGAAATTCGCCCGGTTACTGTCGGCGGTTGTGCCCAATGAATGGCCGCCCGAGATGCTGGCCGACGCGTTGCCCATCTTCCTGCAGTGGATGGAGGCCGCGCCGGATCAGGTCGGCTGGTACGTGTGGTATGCAACGATCCGCTCGCCGGGCGACGAGCCGGACGTTCTCGCGGCCGGCGGAGGTTTCAAGGGACCGCCGCAGGACGGCAGCGTCGAAATCGGCTATTCGGTCTTGCCCCAGTTTCACGGGCGCGGCCACGCCAGCGAAATGGTCCGAGCCCTGACCGACTGGGCCTTCACCCAACCGGGCGTGTCGAGAATCGTCGCGGAGACAACCGAAGACAATGTTCCGTCGATGCGGCTCTTGCGCAGACTCGGGTTCGTCGAAGCCGGGCCGGCGGTCGAACCGGGGCACGTTCGGCTTGTACTCCACGGCGGAGCGAATGAGGATCTCTATTGATGTTTCTACAAAACGACCGCACGTGGCATGGGGCCTACAAGATCCCCTGGGACGACCCCGGTTTCAGCCGGCGGATGCTGCGAGAGCACTTGTCGCAGGATCACGACATGGCCAGCCGGCGAGCCGAGTGGATCGACAAGCAGGTTGCCTGGATCCACGAGTACTTACTCGGCGAGCTCTCATCGCGCGTTCTCGATCTCGGCTGCGGGCCGGGCTTCTACTCCCACCGGCTGGCGACGCGAGGACACCGCTGTCACGGAATCGACTTCGGCCCAGCGTCAATCGAGTACGCCCAGGAGCACAATCCCGACCCGCGGCAATGTACGTTCCTCTTGGGCGACATCCGTCATGCGGCCTATGGCGGGCCGTATGATCTGGCAATGATGGTCTTCGGCGAATTCAACGTATTTGCCCCGGACGAGGCGTTGGCCCTCCTCCGCAAGGTCGCGGCAAGCCTTCGTCCCAAAGGGCGTCTCATCCTCGAAACTCAGACCTGGGAAGCGATTGAAAGGGCGGGGCACAGCGAACCATTCGAACAACGGTACGAGTCGGGCTTGTTTTCGGATCAGCCTTACCACTGCCGAACGGAGAACCGGTGGCTACCGGACGAGGAAGTGACCGTTCAGACGTTTGCCGTCACCGAGACAGGCCATAGCCAGACGCGCGCTTACCGAAACACAACCCGGGCGTGGTCAGACGTCGATCTGGCGAGACTGCTGACGGCCGCCGGCTTCGCGCAGGCCGCTCCCTGCCAGCAGTGGCCCTGCAATACCGATGCCTTGAGACTGTGGATTGCCGTGACGCCGTGAGTCCGCCGCTGGCGTCAAGACGGCAGTACCGCCGCAAGGCACCTGGAACTGATTAAGCTGTCGCGGCAGTTGTCGCCGCCGATCTTGCGAACTGTGACCTACAATTGAGATGATCCACGCTTGCCGCCTGTAGACGGCCTTTCCGCCTCAATTGGAGGTTCCCGCCCGTGAAGATCCGCCCTGCCGCAGTCGCTGTCCTCATCGGTATCGTCGCCGCAATTCCCGCGGCACCGCTATTCGCGCAGAACGGCATGCGTCCGCCCAACGTCCGGCCCGTCGGGCCGCTCTACTCCCTGCCTTACGCACCGGGGGCGACGTTCCAGGTGGGACAGGGCTATCTCGAATCTCCCACCCACGAGAACCAGTACGCCATCGATTGGGGTATGCCGGAAGAAACGCCGATCCATGCCGCCAGAGCCGGGCTGGTTGTCGAAGCGGTTGATTCTTTCTCCAAGTCGGGCATGACCGACGATTTGAAGGATAAGGGCAACTACCTCCGCATCCTCCACGACGACGGCAGCCGCGCCCTCTACTACCACATCGCCCAGAACGGCGCGAAAGTGAAAGTCGGCCAACGCGTCGAGGAAGGCCAATGGATCGCGCTCTCGGGCAACACCGGCTTCTCGGCTGTCCCGCATCTCCACTTCGCCGTCGAAGCGCCTGCCGGCGGACAACATGCCACGGTTCCTGTCCTGTTCAAGTCGGGCACCGGCGAACCGTTCGATATCGTTCGCGGCGGGAAGTACTTGGCCCCGGGCGGAGAACGCCCGCCCGACGACGGACCGCTCCAAGGCGTCGAAGGAACCGGCCGGCTCTCGTCGATCCGCCCGCGTCTGATCGCGCTGGTCGCAGCCGAGAGAGACCCCGAGAAAGCCGCCGCCCTTCTCAAACGGCACCTGCTCGACCACCGGGCGGCCTATCGCGAGGAGTACAAAGAAACGCTCGCCAAGAGTCAGAAAGGCGATAAGGCCTCGATGAAGGAGTTGCAGTTGTTCTTGAACGACATGGACCTGCACGCCCAACCCGATATCGCCCGGCTCCTCGTCGACCCGGCTTCGGAAAGCACCGCAAACGAAGCCATGCTGGTCTGGTGGGAGCTGTTCTCGCCGTGACGTCGGCTCGGAGTCGAGCGAACCGTCACGCTACGCAATCGCGTTGGACCACATGCCCGACGCGCTGAATCATCATCGCGCGGGCTTGGTCTGAGACCAATGAGAATGGACCAGCTTCCATTGGCCTTCCGGGTTCAGTTCGAAGACCTCTGTGCAGTTCCAGCGATAGGGTATCCCGTCTTCGATCGCGATCAAGTTGCAGGACAGGACGGCCATGGTCTCGGTCGCCTGAACTCGGGTATTCAGCATGTCGAATTTGTCGGCATGGATCTTCCCACGGAGGGCCTCGAACATGTTTTTCAGGGATTCGGCGCCGTCCAATCGCTTTTCCAGACCGGGCTCAAAATACCCGATGTCGTCGCCCATCAACGCAATATAGGCAGACGGATCCCCGGCGTACCACTTCTCCAGCGCCTCCTTCTCCATCTGAACGATCTTCTTCTCCAGAGATCCCATCTCCTCCAGTTGAAAGACTCGGACCTGCACCGGCGTCAGTCTCCTGTTGGAGCAGGTTCCGTTTTGGCACGTTGTGCCTTGGCCGAGCGCCTGTTCCCTCGCGGTAAAGGCCAGCAGCACCATGGCAAATGATAACACGATCAAGCGTTTCATGGTCATTTCTCCTCGTTGGGCTGCGCAATGACTTGCCGGGGCGGAATCGCCCGAATGGTTGACGAAAGAGACGCAGAAGCGTTGCGGCAAACCGTATCTGAACTATACGTCATGAGACGGGCAGGACGTCGAGCGGCGGGAGGCTTCAGCCACCCTTGCCGCTTCGCAGCCGATACTCAACGCGGTAGTCTTTGAGCGTCGTTCCGGTGGTCTGCCGGAAGACTCGCATGAGGTACTCGGCGTAGCGGAAGCCCGTTTCCCGGGCGATCTGCTTGATCGGCATATCGGTGGTAGCGAGCAGGTCGCGGACCCGGCTGAGACGCACGCGTTGGATTTCGTTGTGGACGGTGCGGCCGAGAATCTGCTTGAAACGCGGTTCCAGGGCGCCGCGGGATCGGCAGACATGGCGGCAGACGGCTCCGACGTCGATTCCATCACAAGCGTGACTCCGAATGAAGCCGATCGCCTCGGCAACCAACGGATCCTCCGTGGCCACCACGTCGGTCGACATCCGCGACACGATTCCCTGGGGTGCGATCAGGTATTCCTGTTGCTCGAGCGGTTCGCCGTCCATCATGCGATCCAGAAGAGCCGCCGCCTCGTACCCGATCCGCTGCGGGTTGAGGTGCACGCTCGTCAATTGCGGCAGCGACAGGTCGCACAGGCATTCGTCGTTTCCGACTCCGGCGACGGCCACTTCGTCCGGCACTCGCAGCGAAGCGCGGCGGCAGGCATCGAGCACTCGGAGCCCCATGTCGTCGTTGCACGCCATCACCGCAATAGGAAGCGGCAGTTTGCCCAGCCACCTACGGAGCTGCCGGCATTGCTTGTCCCACCGATCGCCGGCCGCCGGCACGTCGAGCCGGATCTCGAAATAGCTCGCACCGCTCCGTCCCACCACTTCGCCGAAATGGTCCGCCCGGGCATCCATGGCGCGGTGGACCCCTGCTGGTTCTCCTACGAAGGCAAAGCGTGTGAACCCCCGATCGCGGAAATGCTCCCATACCAGCCGGCACGCGTCGGCGTCGTCGGGCCCCACCCATGGTATGCCCTGCACCGCAATCAAGCGCCGCAGATCGACGACGGGCAAGCCCTTGCGACGCAACGCACTGGCCATGCGCCGATCGTTCACTCGGGCGAGAATTCCGTCGCCGTGCCACGATTTGAGCCAGGCGGGCGGGGGATCCTCGAGTCCGCGTGGAGTGAACTCCAGCAGCCAGTTCTGATGTTTGCGGTTGTGATGGGCGATCCCGCGGATCACTTCGCGCGCATAGGCCCGCGACGATTCGATGAGCAGGGCGACGCGGCGTTGGCGCGGTTTGTCGGATCGGGGAGACATAGGAGGCTGCGGACAACGAAATCGTGTAGCAAGTATGACAATTATTATAGCCGGCAATGGTAGGACACGTCACTAGAAACGGGTAGGATGGGAGGCGATTTGGGGGGCCGCCCCCAAGTCGGCCCTGCCTCGATCCATCCCAGGTTTCCTGACCGTCACGGATTTTGGGGAGGGTGATGTTGGTATCCACCGAGAGAAGCGGAGACCAGGAGGTTTTGGAGCCAGTTTTCATGGTAACGGTGTTGGTTGAGGCGTTCGGCCGGGCTTTGC
>JAAYAY010000388.1 GCA_012719125.1 Planctomycetaceae bacterium
GCGACAAAGTTCAACGCCCGATCTATCCGGCTGACGGCCAAAACGTTCTCCCAACCGTATCGTTTCCGTTCCCCTACAGGCCTTCAACGCTACCTGAAGGACTGTCAGCCGGATAGATCGCAATTCGCTATCACCTCCCCGCCGAATTGGGGAACTGCGGCCACGGATTCATGCCCATTCCGGCCACGAGAGCCCACCGTTTTTGGCTGGTTGCAGAGGAACCATACCGTAGATGCCAGCATGAGTTAAAACAAACACTGCAGCGTCGGGGAGACAGCGGTTCCGAAGTTGCACCGTCATTTAGCCCGTAAGCGGGGAACCACTGTCACGCGGTCGGCAGGTTCTTTTTTTGATTTCGGAAGGGGGAAGCTGGTGAAATAGGGGACAGGCACCGCAACTGACAGTGTGCGGTCTGCCGCGAGGACAGAAGATGTTGCGGAGCCAGTCCCAATTTTCATCAGCCCAGGTTGGCCCCCCTGCCTGCTACACTACTTCCGAGGGAATTACGACACAACAAGTGAGCACTGTACCTCTTGAGCTATGATACTAGGCCCCTCGCTGGGATGCAATAGTCCAGCAGTGCTGTTTTTCGCCGTTGCTGAGGGGAGACGCAAGAAGCCCGGGCCGACTACCTGAGTCGACGCCCCTAGCGGAGGGAGAGATCACCGGTTCTGCACGGGCAACGGCTGGGAAATCTCCGATCCAATCGATTCTACCGACAGGATCGGACTGCTTCGAGAAAGGCTACCAGGATCCCATTTCGATCAGGCGGTAGGCCAATTCCTGCTCACCCTCGATCGTGTCGGTCGTCCCTTGGTCGGACGACCGGGCATAGACGACGTCGAAGTACTTGAACCAGTTCTCGTAGGTCAGCCCATCGGTGAGCCGCCCGCCCTGATACTTGTCATTCTCGAAGAACTGCTTGGAGAGCGTATCATCCCCGCTCGAATCGTAGAGGTAGGCCCGGTCGCCGGGAGAATCGGCGATCGAGGCGAACGCCGTCACGGAACCGAAGCCGCGGACATAGTGGTAGAACGAACGGGCCGCGTCGTACAGCGTGCTGTGCGTCGGGTAACTGTAGAAGGTGTTGCCGCCGGCGGTCGAACCGTTCAGCTTCGCCTTGTCGCCCCCCCCCTTGGTCGAGTAGGCGTAGATTCTCGCGAAACCGTTGGCAGTCGTGTCGGACCAAGGGGCCTTCCGGTCCATGGTGGCAGAAGTGGTCGATGCCTCGAATTCGTCAAATCCCGGGCTGTCGTACAGGTAGGCGTAGCCGATCGCCGCTTCGGGAGAGGTCGCCGTCACCGCGTCGAACCCGCGGGCGTAGAAGTAGAACGAGCGTGTCGTGTCGGTGAAGAGACTGTAGTCGGCGTAGCCATAGAAGCGGTTCGCGCCGGTGGCCGAGCCGGTGAGACCGGCCGTGTCGTCGCCGTCGCTGGCGTAGGCGTAGACCTGCCGGAAGCCGTTCGCGGTGGTCACCGTCTCCGCGGCCGTGCCGGCTGATCGCGTGAAGACGGCTTTTTCCGGTTCGGCGAGCAATTCATCGTTATTAGGAGAATCGTAGAGAAAGGCATAGTCCGAACCGCTCCCCGGGGCCTCGACGGTCGCCGTCTCGAAACCTTCGACGCGAAAACTGAAGCTCCCCGGTATATCCCTGAGCGTTGAGTAATTGGGGTGGCTATAGAAGCGATTGGACTCTGACGAGCCGGTCATGATTACCGTATCGTCGCCTGCGCTGGCGTTGACCGTTACCTCCTCAATGTTGGTTCCATGCACCCAGAATTCCGGGTACGACGCATCCGCCAGATGCTGAACGTCGACCGAGCCGGGTTGCAGTGTAGCGAGCTCGCCGCCGTCTGTGCCGACGATCGTGATTCTATCGCGGCCACCTGCTCCGTCGAGGTAGATCTCCGTCGCGAACGCGGCGTTCAGCCGGTACTCATCGGTGTTGATTCTGACGACATGTTCCGTAGCCGTGCTCGAAACGCTGATCGTATCGTTACCCGTGGTGCCGGAGAGCGTGGCCCAGCCGATCGTGGCGTCGACCTGGAGTTCGTTGCCCGCTGAATCGACGATTCCCATGCCGGCGCCGTGCAGAGTGAGGATGTAGGCGCCTGGATTGGCGGCCAGGGGGGCAAGGCTGCCGAGGGTGTAAGACAGGGAGTAATCACCCGGATCGCTGGGCGTTACGGTCGAGCCGGTGAGAACGACCGTCGTGCCGTCGCGAGTTAATCCGAAATCGTTCGGGTCGAGCCCGGCAACCGGTTGGTCGAAGTCGATCGCGATGCTGTCAATCACGAAGTCTGGCTGGGTCGGCGGCACGACCGCGAAGATAGGTTCGGGCGGCGACGTATCCACCGTAATCGCCAGCCCCTCGGTCGGCGCCGACTCAACTTTGCCCGGCTCCTTCTGGGTGGCCGTGATCGTGTGGGGTCCGTCAACCAGATCGAATGCGCCGTCGGTCGTGACTGTCGTCGTGGTGTCGATAGCGGTGGCGAGACCGATCTCCGTGCCGTCGGCATAGATCCTGACCTCGGCGCCGGGGATGGTGCCTGTTACGTCGAACTGGAGGACGTTGCCCGAGTCGCTGTTGTCGTACTTCGTGAGATCGTCGGAGTCGGAGGCGCCGGTGTCGGAGGAGGAGACGAGGTCGATGGAGGCGGGGGCGGTGCTGGGAGTGGCGACGAGGGTGCCGGTGAGTGCGACGTCGTCGATGTTCCAGCCACAGTATGTCACGGAGGAGTCGGTCATGCCCATACCCCAACGGATTTGAACCGAGGCCTGGCCGTCGGCAATTGCCGAGATGCCGAAGGTCTGCAAGCTCCAGAACGAGTCGGCAATTTCGCCCGAATTACTCCAGATTTCCGTCCAAGCGGCGCCGTCGTTGGAGACCTCGATGGACGCGCGATCGTAGGTAGAAGTCTCCACGCCCAACCAGCGGTAGAATCGGAGCTCCACGTCTTCGTAGCCGGAGCAGTCGATCGGCGTTGTGGTAACCCATTGCGTTAGACTCAGGTTGTTTTCGTAGTCTCCCGCCAGATTGTAGCCGATCGCCGTCGTGCCCGTGGCCCCGGAAGCCGGGTCCGGACTGCCCCGGTAACCGCCTCCGCCGAGCGGCGTTCCCCAGGCCCATTGCGGGTCATAACTCCAGCCGGGGTCGCTATCCATCATCGCCACATAGATCGCGTCGTCGTCCACTTCAGTGGCTTTGACTGTCCTCGGCCTCAAACCGGCCGCGGTGAATTGCAGCGTCGCTTCGCCGTTCAGGGAATCCACATCCTGGGCCGCCGAGATTTCGACCGTCTGGTAGGAGTCCCAGTTACTCGTGGTGAATACGAGGCTGCCGCCGCTCGTGATGAAGAGATCGGAATCTCCGCTAATCCAGTCGGCTGAAACAGTCACGTCGCCGGCCGGAGCCGAGGCCAGTTTCACGCCGATCGTGCCGGTAGCACCCTCGTCTACGTTGACCCAATTGGAGTCGACGACGAAGTCGGTCAGTGTGCTCTCCACGGAGGTGTAGACAATCGTTTCGTAGCCGTCGGCATCGGTGATCGGGACATTCGTCGAACTGGCCAGCACGTTGCCGAGCGAGTCGGTCAGTTTGAACGAGCTGACGGTCGCCTCAATGGCCGCGTCCGCGTTGTCGTTCACTCCCAGGAAGTAGGTTGTGCTCGTCCCGTAACTGGCCCCAAGATTCGTGAAATCCAGCACGAAAGTGCCCACCGAGGCCGCGGAAGTCGTCGCGTAGGTGTTTCCGTCAAAGCCGTAGGCGCCGCCGTCGTATGAAAGGCCGGTCGGCGTCCAGGTTCTTTCTGGAGTGGTCTGGCCGGCGTCGGCGGTGCCCAGAGTCACGGAGAACTGATAGCGATTGCCGTGCTGAATATCGAACTGGGCCAGCAGGGAGGGCGTGTAATCCTCTCGGGCGTTCATCCAATAGGCTTCGTAGGACCGCCAGGCCGGCTGGCGGCCGGTGCTCGGGCCTCCCGACACGGCCGAGACCCCCTTGAGGGCGTCGTACGCGAGCCAGGTGAAGCCGCCGTCGTTAACCCCGCCGGGCGACCAACTGGTGCCCCAGGAATTGGCAATGCGGAAGGCGC
>JAAYAY010000389.1 GCA_012719125.1 Planctomycetaceae bacterium
GGCATGGCGAGCCTCCTTGCTCTGGAACCCTGATTCTCAATACCAATTCGCCTTTGCTACCCCATGTCCCCTTTCTTGTCCAGGTCAACTATAACTGTTTGTCAACTTACGAAACGGACATCTAGTCTAACTCCCCCCTAGCGCAGAGAGTAGCATGAAGCCGGAACCGGACCTGGCCGCCCGCGTCAGCACGCTGGAGCAACGACTCCGCGACCCGGCGCCTTCCCGACCGAACGCCCGCGTCATGGGCGGAACCGTCGGGTGGTTGCTGCTGCTTCTCCTGACGGCCAATCTCTGGGTGCTGTGGGGTGCGGTCCGGGAACAGGGAAGGGGGCGACTCGAGCACGAGTTCTGGATCGTCAGCCAGCCCGGTGCAACCGCCGACGAGCGTCGCGATGCCTTCGCCGCCCTGGTTCGAGCCGGCAACAAGGAATGGCGCAGTGCCCGGCTCAAACACCTCAAGCTGCGGGGAGCCGAACTCGGCGGCGCAAACCTCGAAAGCGTCGATCTGGAAGGCTGCGATCTGACCGACGCGAATCTCGAGTCCGCGGTCCTCCGCCGCGCGAATCTCGAACTTGCCAAACTGCTCCGGGCGAATCTCTCCCGCGCCGACCTCTCCGAGTCGTTCCTTCGCAAGGTCGATCTGACGAGTGCCGACCTCAGCCGCGCCAACCTGCGCAGCGCGTCGTTGGAACAGTCCGACATGGTCGACGCGAATTTCGAGCGGGCCGACATGACGGAGGCCAATCTGTTGCTCGGCGTTCTTACCAGAGCCGACCTCCGCCGGGTCAATCTGAGTTGGGCCAATCTTGATGCGGCCGATCTCACCGGCGCCAACCTCGAAGAGGCCAATTTGGAGGGGGCCTCGATGCAGGACACCTTCTTCGGCGACAGCAACTGGTGGCGAGCCAAAGGCCTGCCGGCCGCGGCGATCGAACGATTCAAGAAGGAATTCCCCCCCGGCAGTGAAGCGCCCGCCGAATTTCAGGAAGATTTTCTAGCCTGGTTGGACAGCCAGTGACTCTTTCGACCGTCCGAAAAACTTGCTCGAAGCCGCAGCCACCGACGGATCTTCCGCACATGACTGCCGCTCCGCTCGAAGCAAACTTTGCTCTGCCCGCAGAACCGATCCCCTCAGTCTGTGGATTCCCGCAAATCTGCAGAGACAAAGTGAGTCTGTGGAGAATGGACAGTTGGTACTGGGCAACACAAGTCTGAAAATGGCTTCCCTGTTTTTGTGTCCTGCCTGAATTTCCTTGTCGATCTATATTACACAGGATTCGTGTTGCCTCGATTGTAGCGAGTCAACGTTGCATCGCGGTGACTTCTTGACGCACGCCCACAAGACAGGCAGGAAGCCATGGACCGAATCAGCAGCATCTTTTTCGTTCTAGTCGTCATCGCCATTTCTGGTTGCGGTAATTCGAAGGAACTCGAAGAGCTCAAGGCGGTGGCCGGTGAGCAGCGGCAACTTGCGGCAGCGGCTCGTGCCGAAGCGGACGAAGCCCGCACCGATGCCGAGAACCAACTGTCGAAAGCCGAATCGCTGGCGGAAGAGGCGAACAAGCTGAAGGAAGAGGCGGATACGCAGAAACGCGAGGCGGCGGCGGCTCTCGCCGAGGCCGCCAAACAGCGCGAAGCGGCGGAGAAAGCAGCGGCCGATGCCAAAGCAGCCAAAACCGAGGCCGACGAAGCCCTCAAAAAGGCGGAAGCCGAAACGAAGACCGCCCAGTCCGCGCGCGCAGCCGCCGAGCAGTCCCAGAAGGCTGCCGAGCAATCGCTGACCGAGTCTCGACTCGCGGCCGATGATGCCAAGAAGATGAAGACCGAGGCGGAAGGGCTCAAGACCCGGGCGGAGGCGGCAAACAAAGAGGCGGCCGACAAGCTCGAGGCCGCCGAGAAGGCCAAGTCCGACGCGGCGGCCATGCTCGCCGACGCCGAGAAGAAACTGGCAGCGGCCGAGGCGACTCGCACCGCGGTCGAGAAACAGCAAGCAGATTTGAAGCGCGACCTGGACAACGCTCGCGCGACGATCGAGAAATCGGTCGCAGTGAAGGCCGAGGCGGACGAAGCTCGGGCGAAGGCCGAGAACATCGTCAATGAGGTTCAGCGTACAGCGACCCAGGCCAAGACCGATCGGGATGCCGCAGAGAAGGCACTCAAGGAAACCCAGGAAACGCTCCAGGCGGTCGTCGCCGAGAAAGAGGCGGCCCGGAAAGAGCAGGAGGCCGCCGGCACCTCGCTGGCAGCGGCCAAAGCGGAGAAGGAAGCGGCTTCAGCCGCCATCGACGCTGCCAAACTCGCCAAAGCCGTCATCGAGCGAGAAAAGACGCAGCTCGCCGATGAACGGAACAAGCTGGCGATCCAGCAGGAGAACCTCTGCCAGTTGAAGGTAGCGGCCGAAGAAGCCGCGGCGGCTGCCGAGCAGGCCAAGGCGGAGGCGAAGCACGCCCAGACCGAGGCGGCTCGCCGGCAGGTGGCCTTGGCCGAACAGCAGAAGATCATCGATGCCGCCAAGCAGGCCGCCGAGATCAGCCGCGACGCCGCCCAGCAGGCCCGCGCCCGGGCGGAGGCCGAGAAGGCTGCCGCGGACGCCGCTAAGACCGCCAGCGGGAAGGCCCAGGAAGACGCGGCGAAAGAGCAAACCTACGTTCTCGAGGTCATGGCCCAACTCCGCGAAGCGAAGGCGGCTGCCGAAAAGGCGGAAGCCACAGCCACCGAAGCTTCCAAGCGAGCGGCCGAAGAGCGGGCCGCCGCCGCGGCCGCCCACCTCGAGGCCCAGGCGGAACAGCAAAAGGCCAAGACGATAATGGCCGAAGCCGAGAAGCAGAAAGCTGCCGCCGAGAAGGCCCTTGAGGACGCCCGCAAGCACCCCCCCGCTGGCAACCAGCCCAAGCCCGATGCGGCCGCCCCGAAAGCCCACCCGGCCAAAGAGGCCCCAAAACCGGAGGCCACCGGCGAGAAGAAGTAGCAACAAGCCTCAGCGAAAGGTTTGCATGAGTTCTTCGAGCGTCTGACGTATTTGGGCCAGTTCCTTCGACTTGAAACGCCGTTTCGTCTCGTGGAGCAGCAGAATGCAGTCGTGTATGGCGTTGCGATGGCAACGCCATACAGGGCATTGGAGCAACTCGCAGTACCGCGCTGCCCGATTCGTGTTGGTCGTCTCCGATTCGAGTGTCACGAGTTCTTCGAGACATCCCGCGAGCGCTTGAAGCGTGGCGGCCGGAATCCACCGCGTGCCGCCCCAACGGTCCCTTCTGCCAAATGGTTCCGCCGCTACCGCGTTTGTTAGATCGGCGGCGCATATTTCAAGCTGACGGCGAATTCGAAGCACGGCTCGCAAGTGATGCGTATCGAACAGGATCGACTCAATCTTCTCGAGAATTTCGGTCTGTGGAGCCGTTTTCGGCAGCAGGCAGGCTACCGATAGTTCGATGCACTTGACGGCGGTTTCCAGCAACGGTTCTGCTGCCATGACGACGATGGGAAAACCGGTCTTCTTCTTCCTGACATATTCAATCAAATCAAACCATTCTCCAATTTCCGCTTCAATGCCGGTAATCATCAGATCGTACTGACGCCTCTCTAAAAGTACCTCCGCGCAACAAACGCTCTTTGCCGTGTCGACAGCGTATCCCGCCTCTTGGAGCGTCTGGCAGGCAGCCTTCAGAAATGTCTTCGAAGCGTCGACCAGGAGAATTTGAGGGGACGGAGACGTGGCGACGGTCGGGGCGAGATTCAATCGAGTTTGCTTCATGGCTGGCTGGTTACGCGGCGGCAGTGAGGCGGGAAATGTAAGGCGGGAAAGAACAACAAGCATCGTTTCGGCTCAGGCACTCCGTCGCCAAAACTCCGTACTAACCACGTGTTTCGCGAGTCTATTGTCACCCCCGCACGCCGCAGAGCATCTGCAGAAGTTGTCGCCCGCTGCGGTGGATCGCCTCGGCGGCGTACGCATGTTCCGACTCGCTCAGTTCCTGGGCAAGCATCTCGCCAAAACCGAGAATCGTGGTCATCGCCCGGCGAATCTCGCTCTCGTCTACGGAAACGCGCCTTCCGCATGAGCAGATAATCGTCACCAGCGGCCTGTCGTTCGCCGGCAGATGTTGATTGGAGCTATCGGCGATCGCACTATCAATCGCCGCGCCCGCGAGCGGCGTGAGTGGGTTGCTCTGGCAGGGACCGTCGGTTTCGCAAGAGGTTACCATGTTCGTATACTCTCCGTCTTGACTAGTGTCTTAATGATGGGAACTGAATGAATGGTCGCGATCTGCCTTGGGTTGCGGCGCCTTGGCCGCCGCAAACAGCGACGATAGGGGCAGGGTTTCGTCGCCGCTGCGTGGCAGCGAGCCGCCCGCCGCGAAATCCGATTTCGCGGCGTCGACTCGTATGCCAAACCCGAAGGCCAGATCGCTTGGCGGGGAAGTTCTGGTGTTTGCCTCGCAAACGACCGGCGGCGGCTCGCACGAGCGGGGCCGTGATTGCCCTCGCCAGGCGGCTCCGCCGGCCACAACAAGGCGACAAAAAAAGACACAACCGAAGGGGTCTCCCTGTTCCGGCAAGACCGCTTCGATTGTGCCTTCAAGTGACAGATCCGAAACCTGTCAACTAAGGCCGCCCGCGTTCATCGCGAGGGCTTGCCCCCGTAGGAGGCGTTTTCCGGTTGAGCAAGTATAGCATACAACCCGTGTCGTTATCAAAAAAATCAGAGACTCTCCTTCAGCAGCGTCTCCAACATTCCGCGCACCTCCGCCAACTCCTTGGACTTGAACCTTCGTTTCGTCTCGTTCAGAAGCTGCACGGCGCCGCGAAGCACGTTGCGCTGATAGGGCAGGCGAGGGCACTCCAGCAGTTCGCAGGTGCGAGCCATTGATCGACCGGGGTCGGCGGCTGCCTCCATCGCCACCAACTCGGCAACGCAGCCGCCCAAGGCCCGAAGCGTGACCAGAGGTACTCGCGGACGTGCATTCCGCTGTCTCACCGTTCCTGGATCGCCCCCCTGCTGGAGTCGATCAAGCTCTTCAACACACTGCCGGAGTTGTTCGCGCACCCGAGCAAGCGTCCGCCACGGTTGCGAATCTGCCAGGATTGTCTCCAGGCGGCGTCGCAACCCCTCGTACGGCAACGGCTTGGTCATGTAAGCCGCGACCGGCAAGTGGATCGAAGAAATCGCCGTTTCCGTCGACGGGTAACCAGTGACGAGAACCACGGGCATCCCGGGAGCCGTCTTTGCGATTTCTTCCACGAATTCCAGGTTCAGGTTGCCAGGCATACAGATGTCGGCGATCACCAGGTCGTAGGAACCGGCACGCAGCAACTCCAACGCCGCGTGCCCGTCGCAGGCCGCATCGCAACGATAGCCGTCGCCCCTCAGTAATTCTGCCGTCGATTCCCGAAACGAGTATTCATCGTCTGCCAACAGGATTGATGAAGCATAGACCATCGAATTCTATTCCTTCGCGATCGATTAGTGGCTTGAGCAAAAACGCCGCCTTCTGTGGGGATGCACGAAACTCATGCTGCCGGAAGCGAGACTCGGAAGGTAGTTCCCCTCCCAACATTGGAATCAAATCCGATCGTCCCTCCGGCGGACTGGACGATCGTCCTCAAAATCCACAATCCCAACCCGAGACCTCCCGAGCTGCTTTTGTCTTTGGTCGTAAAGAAAGGTTCAAAAATCCTGGACCGGATTTCCTCGGCTATCCCGCGCCCATGATCCGAAACGGTTATCCACAACGCATGTTCCGCCGTCCAGACCTTGAGATGCACAGAAGTCCGCGGCTTCGAAGCTTCGACGGCGTTCGTGAGCAGATTATACAGAACCTGACGCAGTGCGTCGCCCGAAACCCTTGCCGGCGGCAGTTTGCCCTCAACATCGGTCTTGATCGCTACCTCATACTGGTCGGACGCCGGGGCCAGCATGGTCACCACGTCGCTTATCGCTTCCGCAACGGCCGATTGCTGGTTCTCGTCCCGACTGGTCCTCGACAGGTCGAGCATCTGGCGAACGATTCGACCGATCCGGTCGATCTCCCGTTCGATGATCTCGGCGAACCTCCGGTGCGGATGCGCCTCGGGCACGGCCGCCTTGACCAATTGGAAACTGTTGGCGATGCCGGCCAGTGGATTGTTGATCTCGTGGGCCGCTCTCGCGGCCAGACGGCCGGCCGCCATCCATTTCTCGGCCTCCAAACGCAGTTCTCCCGCCCGCCGAATTGCCCGCTCCGCCTCCTTCTCGCGACTGATATCGTAGCAGGTCGCCACCACGTGGGTCGGCACGCCGCGAGCGTCGCGGACCAGCGAAATCTGTTTCATCACCGGAAAATGGCTGCCGTCCGATCTCATCTTTCGCATTTCGCCGCGGAAGCCGCCGGTTTCCCACACCTGCGTCCGATTCGCCATGACGAGTTCCCGGTCTTCGGGAGGTCGCAGTTCCGCAAAATGCCTTCCGATCAATTCCTCCGGCCGATAGCCGTGCATCTCCGCCCAGGCCCCGTTGACGTACGTAAAGTAACCGTCGCGATCGGTGACCGAGACTCCTTGAATGCTCTGATCCACGACGGCCGCCAGGAGCCGCTCGACCTCCACAGCCTTGAGCCGCGAGACGGCCGCCCCGACCTGGCTCGCTACGGTTTCGAGAAGTTGCCGCGTTGTGTCGGCGATGTGGCCACATGTGTAGGAGGAGACGTTGAAGCAACCGATAACACGTCCCCCGTGATGGAACGGGATTACCGCCAAGGAGAGAATACCCGCCGTCCGCAAAATCCGATGATCGAGAAGTCCCTCCAACGGTTCGTTCAGGCCGAAATAGCACGGTTTCCCTTCTCTCACCATTGCGGCGTTAGGGGAATCCGGACCATATCTGGAGACGCTTCTCACGAAGTCGTCGCTGATCCCTGCATGGGCGACGAGACCGACTCCACCTTCGTCGTCGACGAGGTAGACCCCGCCGGCGTCGATTGTGCCCATCTGAGACAGACGCGAAATACAGGCGCGCAGCGCCGCCTCGATGGCGTCGGCCTCGGCCAGAATCAAGGCGACGTCGCGCTGACATTCGACGGCCGCCTCAGCCAGCCGGCGCTGGGCGATTTCCTGCCGGAGTTCGTCGTTGGTGCGGCGGAGTTGCGCGGTGCGTTCCTGAACCCGCTGCTCCAGCTCGTCCCGAGCCTGCTGCAGTCGCCTGCCGTTACATCATCCGCACCAAGACCCATATTCCTGTCACAGTTTCCTGGCTCTACGGTGTGAACACGGTCGGCGCTCTCGTGGGAGCCGGACTGGCGGGCTATGTTCTTCTTCCGACCCTCGGGGCGCACGCGGCAGGCATAATCGCAGTCGCCGTCAACTTCGCTGTCGGCTCCGGCTTCTGGCTCGTTCACCGGCTGGCCGCAACAAGCCCAGGGATTGAGTCGCTCACCCAATCCTCGGGACCGGTCGGAGTCGCTGCGGGACCCTCGCCGCGTTTCAGTGCCCTCGAACGCGCCTTGGTGCTTGCATTTGCTGCTTCCGGGTTCGCCTCCATGCTCTACGAGGTCGCCTGGACGCGCACGCTCACCATGATCCTGGGTACGACGACTTATTCCTTCACGACGATGCTCGTGACGTTCCTGCTGGGAATCGCCCTGGGCAGCCTCCTTTTCGGAGCTCTGCAGCGTCTTGGAACTCCGAAAAACCTGTTCGTCTGGATTCAAAGCCTAGCCGCCTTCTCCGTTCTGCTCACGATCCCGCTGTTCGAGAAACTGCCCGTGATCTATCTGACCTTGCACGGATTCCTGCCGGGGAGTTGGATGGCCGTGCAAGTGCTCCGTTTTGCGCTGGCGGCCCTGGTAATGTTGGTCCCGACTTGCGCCCTAGGGGCGACGTTCCCGATCGTTAGCGCGGCCTTCGTAGGCGACACGACCGTGATTGGCAGGCAACTGGGTAGGGTTTACGCGATGAATACCGTGGGAACGGTCCTCGGGGCGACCCTGGGAGGATTGGTTCTGATTCCGGCCCTGGGAATGCAAGCAACCATCATCGCCGGCGCAATCACCAACGCGCTGGCGGCAGTCCTGGTGATCTTGGCCGACCCGAACGCCTCACTCAAACGTCGCTTGATTCCGGCAATGGCCGTGTCGGCGACATTCGCCTTGGGGATCGCGTCGCTGCGTCCTTGGTCTCCTCTGGTGATGAACAGCGGAGTCTACGTCTACGCCGACCGTTATCAACAGATGCTCAGTCGCGTCGAAGCGGCTACCCAAGGTGAACTGGACCTCAGGGGACGCAACGCACGAGAGCTTTGGGAAATGGCGATGAAGCAATACGAATTGCTCTACTACGGCACGGGGCAGACGGCCACTGTGGCCGTCATGCAACGCAGCGACGGCGTACGGTTCTTGACCATCGACGGGAAAACCGATGCAAGTACCGGCGGGTCCCTCGACATGAAGACGCAGATTCTTCTCGGGCAGCTTCCGCTCTTGTTCCATCCGCGCCCCGACAAGGTCTTCGTCGTGGGCTTCGGAAGCGGTATGACGGTCGGGTCGGTGCTCACTCACGACGTACGCGTCGTCGATTGCGCGGAACTGTCCGGCGAGGTCATGGCGGCCTCGCGCTATTTCGACGAGGTGAACCACTCTCCGCTCGACGACGACAGGACGCAGATCATCCAGCGCGACGCCCGAAACGTCCTCCTGACGACGGCGGACTGCTACGACGTCATCATCTCCCAACCTTCGAACCCATGGATTGCCGGCCAGTCCAACCTGTTCTCACTCGAATGGTATCAACTGGTGGCAAAACGGCTGAATCGCGGCGGGCTGTTCGCTCAATGGCTTCCCGCCTACTACATGTCGCCGCAGGATCTCAAAGTGGTCATGCACACCATGCGCGTGGTGTTTCCCAATGCCACCGTCTGGACGAGCGGCGCCATGGGGGACGTCATCCTGATTGCCAAGAACGGTTCGGAACTGCAGATCGACTGCGAAGTATTGAAGCAGAGATTGATGCGGCCTGTGGTGTTCACCGATATCCAACGCACGGGCCAGGATCCGCTCCTTCTGACGTTCGAGACCTTTGTAATGAATGAAGACGAACTCGGAATGTTCCTGTACGGAGACCTCGAGTCTCCAATTCGTCTCAACACCGACGACCATCTGGTCACGGAGTTTTCGACACCCAAGCAACTTGCCCGGCACCAGGTGGTGCAGGAATTCGCCACCCCCGACCAGCTCAAAGGCAACCCCAGATCATTGGCCAGGATTATCACGAATCTGAACGGGAGTCCAGCTGCAGTCTCAATCAACAATCGCGAGGGCTAGCCCGAAATGGCAATGAACACAATCATGATCCGGCACGAGTCTTACCCGACGCGTTCGCCGCCGGGATTCTGCCGCGTACCGAATACGTTGCTTTGTCGTCGACAGGGCGCTCGTCAACCGGCAGGGCACCCTAATGCCTGCAAGTAGGCTTTCGCCATACCCTATTCTCCAATTGGAACCAAATCATGTTCAACCGTTTGAAGATCCGAACCAAACTGTTCGCAGTCATGGCAATCTTGGCCCTGGTGGCGATCGTTACCACGACCGTTGGAATCACGAAACTCGGCGAGATCAACGGCCGCCTGAATTTCATTGTCGACAACACGTCGACCAAGTGCCTGCTGGCAGCCAGAGTGCAGCAGGACATGTTGGCGATCCATCGCGCCGAGAAGAACCTGATCCTCGCCAATGAAACGGGCGAAATGGATCGCTACGCCGCGGAAATGGCCGACGGTGAGAAGTCGATGAAAGAGAAGTTGGAGCAGATGGTTCAGCTTTCCGATCAGGAAGAAAAATCGCAGATCGATCAATTCAACAAGATCTACGAGAAGTTTGCTGCCGTTTCCGCCCAGGTTCAGGCCAACAGCCGCAAGAACACCAACAATCAGGCTGCCGAACTTTCCAGAGGAGAGGGACGGCAACAGTTCGACGCGGCAGCGAATTCGCTCAAGCAACTCGCCGATCGAAACGACAAACAAAGCACGGAGATGAACCAGTCGGCCCAGAGCTTGGCCGCCCAGGCACTCAAGGGGGCGAGGCTCGTGCAGGACTTGTTGCGAGTTCATCGGGCCGAAAAAAATCTGATCCTGGCCCCCAACGACCAGGAACGCGACAAATACAACGGCGTCCGAAAGGATACGATGGCGCAGGTGCACGCTGCGGTCGCTGAACTCCGGAAAGAGGCTGTTGCGGAAGACGTCGCACTACTCGACGACTTCGGCAAGAAAGCCGCCGAATTTGAACGCATCAGCGATCGGGTGGCCCAAGCCGCCGCAAAGGACGACGCGGACCAGGGCACTCGACTATCCACGGGCGAAGGACGAGAGGCCTTCGACGTCGCCGAGGCTGCTTTGAAACGTTTTGTCGATTCGACCGATCAATCGTTGGGCAAGTGCAGCAAAATGGCCGACGAAGCAGCCACGAGGGCGCTCCTCGCTGCACGTTGCATCCAGGACCTGATTTCGCTCCAGCGTGCCGAGAAGAATCTGATTCTCGCCATGGATCCCAAGGAGATGGAAGGTTATTCCACAACGATCAGCGAGACGGACAGAAGTCTCCGCCAGAAGATCGCTCAGCTCGAGGCGACCGCCGACGAAGAAGGCAAGCAGGATCTGGCCGCCTTCCTCCAGGGCTACGAACAATGGCTGGCTACGGACAAGCGGGTTCAAGAACTTTCAACCGAGAACAGCAACGAAGTAGCCCGGCAGATGTCGTGCACCCAAGGTCGTGCCGCCTTCGACGAAGCGGCACAAGTCATGCGAAGCATCGCCGATAGCGCCGATCGCGCTATGATCGCCGACGGCAAAGCCACCGATGAAGCGTATGCCAGCGCGACGTGGCTCATGTACGGCGTCGGTTCCATCGGAATTCTCATCTCCGGCGTTCTGGCATTCGTCATCATTCGGAGCATCGTCAAGAATATCAACAAGGCCGTAGACGTCATTCAACGCTTTGCCGACGGAGATTACAACCAGCGGCTCGACGTGAAGACCAGGGATGAGGTCGGCGTCATGGCCGTATCTCTCAATCAGGCCATTGAAGCGACTGCCAAGGCAATGCAGGACGTCAAGGATGCCGCCGAGCGCGAGCAGAAGGCTCAAGCCGAAAAGGCCGAGGAGGAACGCCGGCGCGCCGAAGCACAGCGCAAAGAAGTCGAAGAAAACGAGCAAAAAGTGCGTCACATCCTCGAGGTCGCCGAACTGGTCGCCAAGCGAGATTACTCCCGAGAAGTGGAAGTCACGGGCGACGACGCACTCGGCCAACTCGGTGACGGACTTCGTGACTTCTTCGCCAACAAGAAGCAGCTCGAAGAGGAAGCCGACGAGGCCGCTCGGATCGAAAAGGAACAGGCCGAAACGCTCCGACGCAAGGTCGATCACCTGCTGAGCGTCGTGGGGGCGGCGGCCGAAGGTGATCTGACCAAGACCATCACCGTCGAAGGCGACGAGCCGGTCGACGAACTGGCGGCCGGCATCAAGCGAATGCTGCAAGATCTGGCCGGCATCATCGGCCAGGTGACCGAAAGCGCAGCCCAATTCAACGAGGGTGCTCGGGTGATTGCCGAGAGTTCCCAGTCCCTGGCGGCCGGGGCCCAGACCCAAAGCTCCAGCGTCGAAGAGATCTCAGCCTCGATCGAAGAACTCAGCGCCTCGATCGATCGGGTCAAGAACAACGCCCACGAGGCCGACGACATGGCCAAGAAGACCAACACGCTGGCCGAGCAGGGCGGACAGGCGGTCCAGAAGTCGACCGAAGCCATGGAACTGATCCGTACCAGCTCCGATCAGATCGCCGAAATCATCCAGGTGATCTCGGAAATCGCCAGCCAGACGAACCTGCTGGCCTTGAACGCAGCCATCGAAGCCGCCCGGGCGGGCGAGCACGGCATGGGCTTCGCCGTCGTGGCCGACGAGGTCCGCAAGCTGGCCGAACGCTCCAACCAGGCGGCCGGCGAGATCACCTCGCTGATCAAGGAATCGAGCAACCGCGTTCAGGAAGGAGCCCAATTGAGCGACGAGACCGGCAAGGCGCTCAAGGAAATCGTCGAGGGCGTCCAGGCCACCGTCGCCAAGATCACCGAGATCGCCGCCGCCACCGTCGAGCAAGCCACCAACGCCCAGCAGGTTTCCGAGGCGATTCAAGGAGTCGCCCAGGTTACCGAACAGGCGGCCGCCGGCAGCGAAGAAATGGCTTCCAGCAGCGAAGAACTCGGAGCTCAGGCCGGAACGCTCAAGGAACTGGTTGCCCGCTTCAAGGTCTAGGAACCCATGCGAAAAGAGCCGGGGCCGCATTCACTTCGAAGCGCCCCGGCCGAATCCGCTCAAACGTTACACTCCCCTGTGCCCGGGCCGCCGCACCTCCCCTCGCAGCGGCCCGGGCCTTCCCCCAACAAGAAATCACGGCATAAGCCGTTCAAGAACACGCGGAGAAACTCATCATGGCCGCCGACTTGCAAGAGCACTCGCAGGCACAGGGCGATCCGGAATCGACCGGCACGATCCAACTGGTCAGTTTTCGACTAGCCGACGAGACCTTCGGCGTCGAGATCACCAAGGTCCGCGAAATCAACCTGATGTGCGAAATTACCCACGTACCCCAATCGCCGCCCTATGTGAAGGGGCTGATCAACTTGCGCAGCAACGTAATCCCCGTCGTCGATCTGCGGACCCTCTTCGGGCTTTCCGAAACCGAGCTCGACTCCGATAGCCGAATCATGGTCATGCAGGTCGGCTCGCGGACGATTGGCATCATCGTCGACGCCGTCGACGAGGTGCTTCGCGTTGCCCAAAAGGACGTCGCTCCACCTCCACCGACCGTGGCCAGCCTCGGACAAGACTACCTCACCGGACTGGTCAGGCTGAAAGACCAACTGCTGATTCTGCTCGACGTCGACCAGCTCCTTGGCGGCGAGGAAATGTGCGTCGGAGCCGATCACCCTTGATCGAGGGGGTCTTGCCATTACTCCAGATCGGGCCATCGGGCCTCCCTCTCGCGGGCCCGGCGGCCCGATTCACGTTGGCTGCGGATTCTGACGAGTGTGCCGAAAACGCGGCCCGCAAATCCCACGATGCACGGGTTTCTGAATGACATGCGCAGGTCGCCATGATAGACTCGAAACTATCGCGACTGGTTCGCAGTATTCGACACCTCTGTGCAGCATGGGAGAACCATTCATGGGCGCCTTCTCGCGACGACGCATTGCTTTGGGCCGGACTCTTCAGCGTCGATCCCGCGGCCTTCGGCTGGAACCCCTCGAGTCGAGGACCCTCCTCTCGGCCACACCGACCGACGACAGCTTCCGCCTGGCCATCTTCGCCGACAGCACGGAGGTCGAGATCCCCGCGAACTTGGGGGTCGCGTCCGACGACAGCACGCAGTCGCTGTTCACCGTCGACGCAAGCGGCGAAATCTACCTCGATGCACCCAGCGGCCAGAAACTCGGCGACCTCTTCGACGTCTGGCACAACAACGCCGGGATGGCGGGCAACCGGGCCGACGCCGTCCTGACCGAGGATCAACTTCTCGGCAATATCGAAGTCGGCGACAAGACCGTCCAGATGTTCGTCAACGGCCAGGTCTCCACCGCGTTCGAAAACTACGCCGTCCAGGACGGCGACCAGATCGTGCTCCTCTACGGCTCCAATGCGGTTCTGTCGCTCAATACGAACTACGGCCCGATCGTCGTCGAGTTGTTCGAGACGGACACGCCGATCACGGTCAACAATTTCCTCAATTACGTCAACGACGGCGACTACGTCAATTCGTTCTTCCACCGATCCGTCGAAGACTTTGTCATCCAGGGCGGTGGTTACAGCACCGATTCGACCACCTTCACCGACACAGACCAGTTCTCCGATGTCCCCGAGGATTCCCAGATCCAGAACGAACCGGGACTCCACAATGTTCGCGGCACGATCGCCATGGCGAAACTGACGGGCCTACCCCACAGCGCCACGAACCAATTCTTCGTCAATCTCACCGATAACAGTTCGAATCTCGACACCCAGAACGGCGGCTTCACCGTCTTCGGCCAGATTCTCGGCATGACGACGGTCGACACGATCGCCGATCTGCCGATCACGCCCGCTTCCACGATCGATACCACGATCAGCGCAGAGGACGAAGCCATTTTCTCCAACTTGCCTTTGGGCACGGGCAACCAACTCGTCGTCATCCAGAGCATCGCCGGCCAGGGCGAAATTTCCGGAAAGAAGTTCTTCGACGAAAACGGAGACGGAAACTACGACGACGGCGAGGAACTCCTGGCCGGTGTGACCGTCTACCTGGATGCCGACGATAACGGAGTCCTCGATTCCGGCGAAACCTGGACGATTACGGAGACCGACGGTTCGTACCGCCTTCAGGTGCCGGCGGGCACCTACGTGGTACGTTCCGAACTGACTTCGGGACGCATCGCAACGTCTCCCGCCAATCCCGACAGCCACACCGTAGTGGTGGAAATCGGACGCGAACAGACCGGCATCGATTTCGGCGAGAACCTGCCCGCACCCGGCGGCATCGATCTTCTGGCCGCTTCCGATACCGGGGACGCCGACGACGACAACTTGACCGGCAAGAACAACGCCGACCAAACGTCTGTGCTGCAATTCCTGGTCACCGGAGTGACGGTCGGAGCAGAAGTGCAGATCTTCGCCGACGGCACGCTCATCGGCAGTGCCGTGGCCTCGACCGACGAGGTCACGATCACGACCGACGGCACGTACACGCTCAGCGACGGAGTGCACGGTATCACTGCCATACAGACGCTCGGCGGTACCAGCGAAGCGTCGGCAGCACTGCCGATCATGATCGACACGACGCCGCCGGCCGGATTGACCAACCAGGCTCCGGATACGGCTCAGGTCGGCGTGGCGTACTCGTTCGATGCCGATAGCCCCGAGGAAGGCGCCGTATCCTATTCGCTCGTGGACGCTCCGGCCGGAATGACCGTCGATGCGGCGACCGGCCTTATCGACTGGACTCCGGCCGGCGACCAGGCCGTGCCGCAATCGTTCGACGTCGTTCTCGCCGACGCGGCAGGCAACGCGACCGCCCAGAACGTCCAGTTGTACGTCCTGGGTGTGATTCCCGCCTATCCGGACGAGTATACCGTCGATGAGGATACGACATTGACGGTCGACGCTGCGGCGGGCGTGCTTGCAAACGATGGCACCGCGTCCGGCCCCCTCACCGTGGAGGTCGTCGAGCAGCCGGCCCACGGAGATCTTGTCCTGAATCCGGACGGTTCCTTCACCTATACGCCCGACACGAACTTCCACGGCGTCGACCGCTTCACCTACAAGGCGACGAACGACGCCGATGACGAATCGAACGTGGCGCAAGTGACGATCACGGTGAACGCAGTCAACGATGTGCCCGTCGGTGCCGAAGACGCCTACACCATGGCGGAAGACACGACGTTCGCCGTGCCGGCAGCCGCCGGCGTGCTGGCAAACGATACGGACGCCGACGGCGACGACCTGACGGCAACGCTCGTCGATCAGGCGGCCCACGGCACGGTGACCCTGGGAGAGGACGGCTCGTTCTCGTACGTACTCGATGCGGACTACAACGGCACCGACTCGTTCACCTACAAGGTCAACGATGGAACCGCCGATTCGGAGGTCGTCACCGTGTCGTTCACGGTCACCAATGTCAACGACGCTCCGGTGGCGGCAGCCGACGCATACACGATGGACGAGGACGGCACCTTGGAAGTCGTTGCGGCCGACGGCGTGTTGAGCAACGACACGGATATCGACGGCGACGCCCTCAGCGCAACACTCTCCGTCGAGCCGGATCACGGCACCGTCGTTCTCGTGGCCGACGGGGCGTTCGTCTACACGCCCGACCCCAACTTCTACGGCACCGACACGTTCAGCTACCGGGCGTCAGACGGCACTGCCACGTCGTCCGTGACGATCGTGACGATCACCGTCAACCCGGTTGCCGAGGAACCGATCGATCTCGGAGCCGTCGACTTCCTCCTGCTGCCCGTCGACGATCTCTGGCTGGCCGATCGCACCTACACGCTCGAAACGACTCATGACGGCTACCTGACCTTCGAGGCCCTTGGCTCGGCGGCCGAATCCGTGACCATGACGCTCTACGACGGCAGCGGCACGGAACTGGCCGTCTCGCAGTCCGCAAGCGGCAGTCAACGAATTGACTGGCTGACGACGGCCGGCACCTCCTTCACGCTGATAATGAGCGGAAGTGCAGGCGACGTCGATTTGCGGATCGCCAATCTCCTGAACCACGACGGCACGACGGTGACCGTGTACGGCACCGCCCAGGCCGACGATTTTCTGTTCAGCGCCGAACAGTCGCGAAACATCACGATCAACGGCGTCTTGTATGCCTTCAGCGACGAACAGGTGTCGGTTGTGACTTTCGATGCCGACAAGTCGGTCGACGACGCGGGAAGCGACATGGTCCGAATCGAAGGCTCGGCGCTGGCAGAAACGCTGACCACCACTTTTGAAGGTGCGGAACTGGTGCCGACGATGGTTTTTCAGACGAATCCCGGTGCGTCTCAACCGTTCGTCGTCACGGCCACGAACTTCGAACAACTGCTCGCCTGGTCGCGTTCCGGAGCGGCCGACACGGCGGTGTTCCAGGACTCGCCCGGCCGCGACAAAGTCAAGGCCCTTCCCGGCCAGAACCTGTCGTTGATCCGGAGCATGAGCGGCTACGCGAGCTTCTATCGGCGGGCCAAGTTGTTCGAAGAGGTCCGTTTTGTCGGCGCCAACAATCCTGCCGACGACCAGGTCGTCTTCTTCGACGCCCCGGGATCGGACCATTTCGAGGCGGACGCCGAGACCAGGGACTATCAATTGACAACCGAGACGGGGCTCGTGTGCGCGGCGAGCGATTTCTCGCAGATCCTGGTTCAGTCTCAGTATGAAGGCGGCAATGACACCGCGGCCTTCGTCGATTCCAGCCAGAACGACAAGTTCGTGGCCCGGCCGGGCAAGGCGAACCTCTATTGCCTCATCGAGGGTAACGAATTCGACCTGGTCGTCCGGAACTTCGATGCGGCGACCGTAGACTTCGTCAACGGCGGGTACGACAAGGCTCGTTTCACCGATTCGTCCGGTAGCGACCACTTCGTCGGCAACCCGGAGAGCAGTACGTTCACCGGCCCGGGATTCGATTTCACCGTTCGCAAGGCCGAAGAGGTTGCCGTCACATCGTTCCACCAGGGCGATGGCGACACCGCGGAACTGCACGATACCGCTCTCGACGACCTGCTCCGATGCTGGTACGACGGCGAGAACCATCCTTGGGCACAGTTCTGGACCCCCGACGACCTCGGGCGGATGCTCTATCAGCTCGTCGACGTCGAAGAGATCGACGCGTACGGAACGACGGGCCTTAACACGGCGCTAATCGACGGGGCCGACTTCGTCGAACTCCACGGTCTGTGGAACGCAGACACCGTGCCCGTTGCCGTGGACGACGCCTACTCGGTCGACGAAGACGCCCCGCTGACCGCGACCGCCGCCAACGGCGTGCTCGCCAACGACACCGATGCGGACGGCGACCCGCTCACCGCCGTCGTCGTGACCCAGCCGGCTCACGGCACCGTCTCCTTGAACGCCGACGGCTCGTTCCTCTATACGCCGGCGGCCGACTACCACGGCACCGACTCCTTCACCTACAAGGCGAACGACGGCACCGCCGATTCTCCTGCGGCCACGGTAACCGTCACCGTCAATTCCCTCAACGACGCCCCGCTGGCCGTCGATGACTCCTACACCGTTGTGGCGGACGGAGAACTCACCGTGGACGCCGTCGCCGGCGCTCTTGCCAACGACTCCGACGCCGACGGCGACCCGCTCACCGTCGCCCTCGTGACGGCACCGACTCAGGGCACGCTGGCGCTCACCGCCGACGGTTCCTTCACCTACACGCCGAACGCCGGTTTCCACGGCACCGACTCCTTCACCTATACCGCAGGCGATGGAACGGCTGATTCTGCTCCGGCAACCGTGACGATCGTCGTGAACGTTCCCGCCAGTGCGGCCGACGATACCTACTCAATCGACGAGGACGGCACCTTGACCGTCGATGCGGCGGGCGGCGTGCTCGCCAACGATAGCGACGCCGACGGCAACTCCCTCACCGCCATCGTCGTGACCCAACCGGGGAATGGAACCCTTACCCTCAACGCCGACGGCTCCTTCGACTACGCGCCCGGCGCCGACTTCTACGGTACCGACACCTTCACCTACGTGGCAAACGACGGATACCACGATTCGACTGAAGCAACGGTAACCGTCACGGTCAATCCGGTCAACGATTTGCCCGCGGCAAACGACGATACCTACTCAGTCGATGAGGACGGTACCTTGACCATTGACGCGGCGGGCGGGGTGCTGAACAACGACGCCGATGTCGACGGCGATGCACTCAGCGTTGCATTGGCAACCGGGCCGAGCCACGGCACGCTGACGCTCAACTCCGACGGGTCCTTCGAGTACCAGCCCGAGGCAGACTTCCACGGCGCCGACACCTTCACCTACACGGCAAACGACGGAACTGGCGATTCGGCCGAAGCGACCGTGACGATCACCGTCAACCCGGTCGCCGACGCCCCCGTGGCAAACGACGATTCTTACAGCGTTCCGGTGAACGGCTCGTTGACCGTGCAAGCCTCTTCGGGAGTCGCGGCCAACGACACCGACGCGGACGGCGATACGCTCACGGTCTCCGTGGCGACCGGACCTGCCAACGGCCAACAGACGCTCAACGCCGACGGCTCCTTCACTTACACGCCGAACGCCGGCTTCCACGGTACCGATACCTTCACCTACACCGCCAATGACGGAACGACCGATTCGGCGCCGGCCACGGTGACAATCGACGTGAACACGCTCGCCAGCGCCGTCGACGACACCTATTCAGTCGACGAAAACGGCACCTTGACTGTCAACGTGGCCGACGGGCTCCTGAACAACGACGCCGATGTCGACGGCGATGCGATCAGCGTTGCGCTGGCGACCGGGCCGAGCCACGGCACGCTGACGCTCAACGCCGACGGTTCCTTCGAGTACCAGCCCGAGGCCGATTACTACGGCACCGACACCTTCACCTACGTGGTGAACGACGGATTCGGCGATTCCGCGGAGGCGACCGTGACGATCACCGTGAATCAGGCAGGCGGGTAGTAACGGATGCTGACGACTGGCGTGGTTGCCGGAGATCAACCGGCTGCTACACGTGCCATGCCGGACAGTGCTCGTGCGCGACGTCGGCGTAGAACCGGTTGTGAGAACGACCGTCCGCCACTCCCGTTTCCTGCTTGCGGAAGACGGATTGGCAGTCGGCGGCGATCTTGCGGAGTTCTTCCACTTCCTCGTCGGTGATCGGCGAAGAATCGCCGGCCGCGACGATCGCCTTGTCGACCAGGTCGAGCCAGGAGGGCGGCACGATCGTCTTGACGGTCCCTTGGGAGAGAGCGTAGCGGATCGCCATGTTCACTTCCTTCTCCGTTTCCACGGAGCGGTACCACCACTTGCGGGTCCGTTCGACGCCCTCGGGCCACAGCCCGCGGCTCATCGCCTTGATGGCCAGCACGGGCACATCCTGCTCCGCAGCCCGTTTGAGCACGGCGTCGCCGAAACCGATGGTGAACATCTCCACGAAATTGATGGGGAACATGACCGTGTCGAAACGGTACTCGTCCATCGCGGCCAGAGCCGCCCGGGTCGTGTGGGCGGAGAAGCCGATCAAACCAACTTTGCCCTCCTCACGAGCCTTGAAGATCGTCTCCATGGCGCCGCCCGGCCCGAATGCCTGCTTCACCTCCTCGGGCTCCATCAGGCAATGCAACTGGTACAGATCGAAGTGATCGGTCTTGAGCAGCCCGAGGGATCGCTCCAACTCCTCGCGAGCCCCCTGGGCGTCGCGCAGCTTCGTCTTGCACGACAGGAAGTACTTGTCTCGCGGGACGCCCTGCAAGCCGATCCCCATCCGAGTTTCGCAGACCCCCTTGCCGTAAGCCGGCGCCACGTCGAAATGGGTGATGCCCCGGTCGAAAGCCTTGTGGAGCCCCTCGGTGCACTCCTCCTGCTCGTAATGGACGAGTGCCAGCCCGGGAAAACAGACGACGGAGACCTTCTTTCCCGATTTGCCGAGGACGCGTTGGGGAATGCCCTCGGCAACCGCATCTTTCGCAGCAGCCGCGGACATCACGGCCTGACTGCTCACCGCACTGCCACCCACCGCCTTGAGAAAAGTGCGTCGTTTCATCGCTCTTCACCTCACGTTCTTCCTGGAAGGTCTGATTCGCTGCCGTCCTCAATGTTCGCCGCCTGGCAGCCGCGGGTCAAGCCGTCACCCGCCGATTCGGGGGAGCGCGTGCGGCAAGGCAAGCCGCCAAACAGTAGCGGCCGGACCTCAAGATTTCGAGGTCCGGCCGCATGTCGTCAAACCGCAAGTTCCTGCATGCCGAGCGGGCTGGACGTTTGGACTCTTCGGCCCTAGTCTTCGTCCGTCCGCAGTCGGGCCAGCACGCTGAAGTCCTCGAGCGTGGAGGTGTCGCCGGTCGACTCACGCCCCGCGGCGATGTCGCGCAGCAGTCGCCGCATGATCTTGCCGCTTCGCGTCTTCGGCAGGGAAGAGGTGAAGCGGATGTCGGCCGGAGCGGCAAACTTACCGATCTCCTTGCCGACGTGCGCCTTCAACTCCTTCTTCAACTCGTCCGTCGGTTCCACACCGCCGGCCAGCGTGACGAACGCGCACACCGCCTCGCCCGTCAGATCGTCGGGACGCCCGACGGCTGCCGCCTCGGCAACCAGGTCGTGGCTGACCAGGGCCGATTCGATCTCGATCGTGCTCAGCCGGTGCCCCGACACATTCAGCACGTCGTCGATGCGGCCCATGATCCAGTAGTAGCCGTCCTCGTCGCAGCGGGCGTTGTCGCCGCAAAGGTACTTGCCCGGCACGTCGCTCCAGTACTGGGCCTTGTAACGCTCGTCGTCGCCCCAAATCCCGCGGAGCATGCCCGGCCACGGCTTGGTGATCGTGAGCCAACCGCCGCTGCCCGCGGGCACCGGCTTGCCGTCCTCGCCGACGATTTCCGGAACAATGCCCGGCAAAGGCTTGCAGCAGCTTCCCGGCTTGGTCGGCGTGCAACCGGGCAGCGGCGTCATCATGATGCCGCCGGTCTCGGTCTGCCACCACGTATCGACGATCGGGCAACGCTCGGCGCCGATTTTCTTGTGATACCACATCCAGGCCTCGGGGTTGATGCCTTCACCCACGGTACCGAGCAGACGCAGACTCGAGATATCGTGCTTGTCGACGTGCGGATCGCCCCACTTGATGAAGGCCCGGATAGCCGTCGGAGCCGTATAGAAGATGTTGACGCGGTATTTCTCGATGATTTCCCAGAACCGGCTTTCGTCGGGCCAGTTGGGAGCACCCTCGTACATGAAACTGGTCGCCCCAGCGGTCAATGGACCGTAGACGATGTAGCTATGGCCGGTGATCCAGCCGATGTCGGCCGTGCACCAGAACACGTCCTCGTCGCGATAGTCGAAGACCCACTCGAAGGTCTTCTTCGCATAGAGGTTGTACCCGCCGGTCGTGTGCTTGACGCCTTTCGGCTTGCCGGTCGAACCGCTCGTATACAGGATGAACAACGGCGCTTCGCTGTCCATTGGCTCTGCCGGACAGTCGGCCGAGGCCTCGGCCATCAGATCGTGCCACCAGAAGTCGCGGCCTTCTTTCATCTCGCAGTCGGTGTCCGTGCGCTTCAGGACGATGCACTTCTGCACCGAAGGCGACTTGTCGAGGGCCTCGTCAACGATCCCCTTCAACGACAGGACCTTGCCGCGCCGCCAGCCGGCGTTGGCCGTGATCTGGACCTTGGCCTGGGCGTCGTTGTTGCGGTCGGCGATGGCTTCCGCCGAAAATCCGCCGAAAACGATCGAATGCACCGCGCCGATTCGCGTGCAAGCGAGCATGGCAATCGCCAACTCGGGAACCATCGGCATGTAGATCGATACTCGATCGCCCTTCTCCACGCCCATCTTCTTGAGACAGTTGGCGAACTTGCAGACCTCGCGGTGGAGCATGCGGTACGTCAGCACCCGCGAGTCGCCCGGTTCTCCCTCCCAGATCAGGGCCGCCTTGTTGGCCCGCGGCGTATCGAGATGCGCATCCAGGCAGTTGTAAGAAACGTTCGTCTGCCCGTCCACGAACCAATTCGCGAACGGTTCGTTCCATTCGAGTGCCTTAGTGAAGGGCTTGAACCAGTGCAGCTCATCCTTGGCGAGGTCCCCCCAGAACTTGCCCGGATCGGCGGCGGCCTCCTCCCAGAGCTTCTGGTATTCCTCCATCGACTTGATCCTCGCCTTCGAGGAGAATTCCTCGGAGGGGGGGAATAGTCGCGATTCTTTCATGACGTTGACGATGTGACCTGATTTCTCGTTTGCCATGTTGTGGCGTCCTCCGGGTCCGTGACAAAGGTGATCAAGGGTAGGAATTGACAGTTCCCTTTCGTGAATCCCGAATTCTAGGGACCCCCGAATACGGTGTCAACGGTTAGCCCCCCCACGCGCAAACTGTGGTGGGGGGGTGTCTTACGGCACACAGCTAGATGACCCAGATTCGCGCGGCGAGTGACTACCTCACAGGAGATTTCGGAGAGTCTTCGTGATTGGCTGAGGCACCAGAAACCGGCGTGTGAGTTTCGGTAAGCTAGCCATTTCAGGGGGATAGGAGAAATGCGATTGTCTTCAGGTTGACTTCTGCCCCCCATCAATTAGAATCGGCGTCGAACGACAGAGACAGAGGTCGCCGAACGCCCACGCAATGAGGCGAAGCGGAGCAGTCATGGCGATCGAAGTCTGACCTGCGCGGCTTATGTAGGGATTTCGTAGTAAGTAGTATTCCGGATATTCTCGAGCCCGGCCGGTGCCGGGTGTTGTCGTCCGATCCGGAAGCCGCCGTATTGGCGCCGCGAATTCCCGTGCTCTTCTGGTCATTCTTGGTTGCCGATGGCTCTCTTGGACGAGGCGCTCGTTGCGGGAAACGTGCGCCAAACGTCGGCGATCCGATGATCGCCGGTCGATGTTGATGCAGGCTTAGAATGTTTGGAGACAGCCCATGACGTCTGAAAAACCCCCAACAGTCGAGATTGAAGCGCTTGAGAAAAAGGTAGGGGCACTTGAGAAGGAAGTGGCAACGGTAAAGGTTGTGATTCGCCGCGCCGCCCGAACGAGGCTTGCGCTGCTCTTGGCCGTCCTGCTTATCATTGGGATTGCGATCTGGAGTTTCTATAACCTGGCCAGAGACGTGACCTCGAAGGAGAACTTGAACTTGCTGGCTCAGAAGGCACAGGCGAGGGCCCAAGCCACCTCCGAAGACGCCCTGCGGCACCTGAAAATACTCAAAGAGACCTCGCTTCCCGTCCTGGAGGAGGCCTTCACCGCCCAGGTGGAAAAGGACAAGCCCAAGTACCAGGAGGCGATCAATCGAGAAGGAGGTATTCTTACCAAAAACCTGGAAACGGAACTGGAGAAGAAGCTTCGAGAGCACTTCGAACAGTCGTCAGCCAAGTACCAGGCGATCCTCCGGGAGGAGTTTCCCGACCTCCAGGATGCGAAACTCCTGGACAAGATGTATGCAAACGTGACCGACGTGATGGACCGTTTGGCAGACGAATACTATTCGGACCAGATTCGCGAGCAGGTGGAAGGAATCAACGACAAGTGGCACAAGTTCGAGATGGTCGAGGACCCGAAAGAGGGAGAGCCTTCACTCGAAATGCAGTTCGTAGCCAGCCTCTTCTATCTGGCTGCGATGAAGATTGACGAGAAGTCGGTTGAATAGCGTGCGGGACCTCGTCAAAGTGCATGAATCCATAACTCCTTGAAAGGATTGACCTACATGTCTTCGAACAAATCACTTACCGATCGTGCCGAAGCCGTCTATCGCGAACTGCGATCAATGCGCCGGCGTTTCCGCCTGAGCGCCTGGATCACGCTGATCGTCGGCGGTCTTTTGCTGCTGCTTGTGGCGTTCTACTTCTCTTACGGTTACGCCAAGATTTCCGAATTGAAGGATCCCGATCTGATCGTGTCGCTTGTCGGACAAATGGCAGACGATCAGATCCCAATACTCCGTCAGAACATCGAGTCCCAAGTGAAGCAAAACGCACCCACTTGGGCGCAGCAGGCCAGCGACCAGGTCGTGGAGGCGATCCCAAGAGTGCGCGAAGAGATCGAGAAGCTGGCCCTGCAGCAGTCGAACGAAGTGATTGCCAGGATTAATGTGGTCGGCGAAGATAAGTTTCGTGAGATCCTCAACCAGAACCGCGATGCTGTGCAGAATACGATCGATGAACTCAAGAAGGGTGAGTCGGCACCGGACGACACGATGTTGATCCTGCAACACGCGATTGAAAAAGAACTGCAGATCGACGCCAAGAACCAGGCCGAAGCCCTGCGAGTTATGGTGACCGATCTGAATGCGAGCATGGAGAAGCTGCAGGCGGGAGAGAACCTCAACCGCGAGCAACGAGCCGAGCGCCGTGCCCTGATGTTGGCCAGACGCTTGCAGCAGAGGCACATCGGCGACTTCAAGGCAGAAGAAATCGCCGGCGCCCTACCGATGGTGGGTCAGATTGCCGAAGACATGGAAGCGCGGCGTCTCAAGAGAGAGGCAAAAGAAGCATCGGCGGCCACGGCCGCGGATACGGAGGCCCCAGCCAAGGAAACCGCTGAAAAGCCCGAGGCGAAACAAGAACAGCCCGCCCAGGACAAACCCGCGGTCAAGCCTGAAGAGGCCGCCAAGCCCGCCCCGAAACCTGAGGAAAAGGCCAAAGCCGAAGAGAAGCCGGCCGACAAGCCCGCCGAGAAGCCCGAAGAGAAGAAACAGGCCCCCGCCGAGGAGAAGCTGGCCGCAAAGCCTGAGGAAGCGGCCAAACCCGCCGACAAGCCGGAGGAAAAGAAGGAAGCCGCTGTCGAAGAGAAGCCGGCGGATAAGCCTGAGGAGAAGGCGGCCAAACCCGCCGATAAGCCGGAGGAAAAGAAGGAAGCCGCCGCCGAAGAAAAACCGGCTGATAAGCCTGAGGAAGCCTCCAAGCCCGCCGACAAACCGGAGGAGAAGAAGGAAGCTGCCTGATCGCTTGGGCCTCTCGACAATCCCTGCATTGGCATCCATGTGCCGCTGTTCGCCCGCGAACAGCGGCACTTTTTGTTGCCGAATGTCCCGTTCTTCCCCGGCTCTTCTGCAGGTACTGTCGTATTGTCGCCTTTCGCTCCGCGAAAGCAGCGCCACTTTCGCCGAGCGAAAGGGCGACAGTCATTTCCTCGGCGATCGTTGCCGTGCCGGATGCCAGAACGACCGGAAATAGGATTCGTCAGTGGCGTAGACGTCGATCGCTGTAACGGCCGGATCGAGATCGTTCGGCAGGATCCCGTATCGCTTCATTTCGCGGATGTACTGGGAACTGGGCCGTTCAACGGTCCCGCCGTCCATGATCGCATAGGTGCCGTTGGCCACGGCGCCGGAATCGAGCCACATGCGAACGATCCGAGCCTCCTGGGGGGAAATTCTGACGTTGTAGTGGCTCCCGTCGATTCTCGTCATGAGCTTGCTCGCCGAACTGCCGATGCGGCGCGGGTCGCGATTCCCGTGTGCGTTGCGGCCGTCCACCACTTCTTCATGCCGCTGAACCAGTTCCACATAGGAGGCAAGCACCCGTCCGGCCCCGTGAGACGGTACACCTCGCGAACCGGTCAGGCAGATGCCCCCGTCCGGATGGTTCTCCCCGTGACACTCGATGCAATACTTGTCGAGAATCGGCTGGATGTGACGGCGGAAATCGACGATTTGGGGAACGCCTTCCACCGGTTCGATGCGGCTGGGCGGACGCTGCACGGCCTGGAGCGTCGCCCGGCCCGGGTTCGCCGGGGTCACGGTGCGGGGCTCGTGACATCCGACGCAACTGGTCGTCTCGCCCGGCTGCAGAGTGACAAAGCTCTGCATCTTCTTCACGGAGAGATCCTCTTCGTCGAGAGCCACGAAGAACAGGCTCCGCATGGCGGGAGCCTCGAAATAGGCCGAACCGTCCGCCTCGACGGAAACGGTTCCCAGAATGCGGGCAATCGTGAACGGCCCCCAAAGGCTGATCCCGTCGAAACCGGGGCTGTTGTGGAAGGGCGCAGGGAGTTGTTCCAGGACCAGCAGTTCGCTGATCTCGCCCCGCGCGACTCCTTCCATGTTCCGGCCGCGGGTGATATCCGCCAGTACAAGCCGGCCTTGAGCCGAGTGCAGGTTGACACGTTCGGCGGTCAATCGCTCTCGTTGGCGAGGAAGGATTGGTACCGGTTCGTGCAACTGCATGGCCGGGCGGGGGTCGGCCAGGGTGTGAAGCAGTCGGGTCCTTCCTTGATCGTCCATGAGGTGCAATTCCCGGTTGCGGACGACCAGGAAACTGGCCGGCGAAAGCGGATAGGGATCGCGCCAGTTCACGTCGGGATGGAGCCGGCGGGCGAAGGGTTGATGATCCGGCCCACGGCGTGGGTCGATGATAGTGACAAACCCGTGATGTTCGCGCCGGCCGTGCCCGGGCGAGAAGATTGAAACCACGGATCTCGTCCCGGGAATCGGCTTCGAATCGAGCATCGCTTCGGCCCCGGGTACGTTGTTGTAGTTGACAACGTTCCCGGTCTTGGCGGCGATGTTGGAAGGCATGCCGGTCGGATACATGTTGCCGAAGTAGGCCATCTGCCCGGTTCCGTCGAGGTTGACGGTCCACAGATGGTGGTAGGCGAGTTGGCTGCGGTCGTTGTATTCCCAGCGGGTGTAGAGGAGACGCCCGTCGGGCAGGACGGCCGGCGTGTTTTCCGTAACCGCATTGCTGCTGAACATGCGAATGTTGCCGCCGTCGCCGTCGCAGCGATGGAGGTTGGCAACAGGCACCTTCCAGCAGGCCACCCAGCGATTGCACCGCGACGAGCAGAAGACGATCTCCCCGTCGGGAAGATAGGTCGGTTCAATATCGTCAAAGGGACCGTTCGTCAGTTGCCGCAAGCCGGTGCCGTCGACCTCCATCTCATAGAGGTGGTAGTTCTCCGTTCCACCGGGCCGATAAGAGAAAAGGACCTTCTTGCCGTCGTAATGAACTTGTGGATCGCGGACGCCGCCGGCAGGATCGTCGAGCAGCACCTTAACCTCGCCCGTGGCAAGATTCAGACGACAGAGTTGCCCGCCGATTGGATAGGCTTTCTCCTCGGGATTGAAGCTGTAATACCCGAAATTGGCGTAGTAGTGTCCGTCGGGTCCGTACGGGCGCACGGCGAAGACCAGGTCGGTCACGCCGGCGGGCAAGGCGGGCTCCGCCTGTGTCTCGGGCAGCGGAGCCGCTGGCGCTGCGCAGGCAGCCAGGGCCAGCAGGAACGTGGAAAACGCGAGATCTCGGCGTGTCATCGTGGCGTTGGCTCCTCGGGGCGGGAATGCGTGCGGGAAGGAAGACGGCCTCCCCTCGCGACATGGTGAGCCTGCGGTGTGGATGAACACCACGATAACGTGCACGAATTCATCTGGCAACGGAAACGGAAGAGCAATCTCGCCCTGCCACTATCCTTTCCCTGCCGGATCCTCCGGCCCGAACAGTCCACGGTAGCGGTGAACCGGATACTTCTCCGCGTTCTTCACCATCTTCGCCTCCAACGCCGTGGACAGGTCGAGCTTCAACTCGTTCGCCAAGGCCAGCAGATAGCACAAGACGTCGGAAATCTCCTCACCCACTTCGGCCTTCTTCTCCGACCGGTCGGCCACCTGCCACGACTGCTCGGGAGTGAGCCACTGAAAGTGCTCCATCAATTCGGCCGCTTCGATCGCCAGCGACATGGCCAGATTCTTCGGGGTGTGGAACTGATGCCAGTCCCGTTCGGCCACAAAGCGATCGACAACCTGGCGAAGCTGGAAAATGGTGGTTTCGTCGTCGTTCATCGAGCTTGTTGCTGCTTCCATGCAGGCGCTGCGATCGAGGTCCGCGTTATCAACGGAATCCGGTCGCACAGAGCCCTTCGAAACCGGGAAGGAGTTGCTGCGTCGGAGGGTTTACCTGCTCGCGGTAGCGTTCTCGGTAGTTGTCGGCCAGATGGACCATGATCTCCAGGGCCAGCAGGTCGGCACGGGTCATGACGTGCCGCGTGCTTCGCGATCCCAACCCGTTGACAAGTTCTTCCAGCACCAGGACGTGGAGTTGCATCGTTTGCCGAGCGCTGATTCCAGCGGTCGCCAGCAGACTTGCCAGGCGGCTCAGTTCGCAGGCCAGATTCCCTGACCCCATGATCACGTAGGCTCGCAGCAGTTCTCGATAGTGAAACACCAACTCACGGGGGAGGGCGACCCGTTCACAGGAAAGCGGTTCGCGGTCCGCTTGGCCACTCCGCTCCCCGGCAACAACCGCCCACGAACTGTCCTGGATCGTCTCCAGGTCTCCGATCAGAGTCCGTTGTTGCAGGAGCAATCGCTCGGCCTCGTCGTGCTCCCGTTGAAGCCGCTGCTGCTGATCCAGGGCAAGCCTGTGGTTCTCTCGCATCAGTTGGTGATGCTGAACCGCGCGAGCCATGACCCAGATCAGGTTTCGCGAAGTAGTTGTGCTGGCGCAGACATAGCCGTCGGCGCCCACCTCGAAACAGGCCGCGGCCATTTCCTGCTCGCTCTGGAGCCCCATCACGATGATAGGTTCACCGGCGCCGCCCGCACGGTAACCCTCGATGAGCTCGAGCGCGTTGAGTTCCGGCGGATCGTGGCTGACCAGGACGGCGTCGAACGTATCGTCGCGAAGTCGGGCCATGCCGGCCGCACTGCCGGCCACTTCGTCCAATCGGAGGTCGGACACGCTTTCGGCCGAGAAGGCCTCGACAAGCCAGCCGCCCGTCCGCTGCCGATTGGCCACAAACAGAACCCGCATGAGAGGCGGAATAACACGCCATGGCGCTCGCGACGTCGTCGGCCGTGTTTGAAGTTGGGTGGGACTCATGCCGTGAACCTGTTGGGACGCCGTTTCATCCGGGATAGCCCGTTCCAGAGCGGGGGCTCCGAATCGGGGCGGTCTTTCGCTGTTTCGGTTGATCTTGGGAGGCGGTACTCTACCGATGGGACCAGTTCGGGTCAATGTCGAGTCATTCGCACCCCCTCACCGCCATCGACATCTCCGCAGAAACACGTATGCTTCATAATTCGGGGGCTGTCCCGATTTTTGTGGCAGGACGCCACAAAAATGGGACTGTCCCCTTCCTGCAGTATCACGAGCACAGAATTCGGTACAGGCCCATGATTCTCGTGCGAGTGCGTGATCGACAAGAGCTTGTCATTCTAGGCAAAGGACGTGATTTTGGGTGATCTCGCAGTTGGTTTCATCGTGGTCGGGTTGACCAGCCTCGTCGCATGTGTTCTGGGTGCGCTGGCTGTCTATCGGATGACGAGTGTTCTCCGAGCACTCGCCGTCGGGTCACTGGTTGCCGCGATCCTGGCTTTCGCGATCAAGGTTCAGGGGCGTCTGATCCTCGCCCACTGGCTGCCCTTCTCGAACGTCATTCTTGTAGGCAACCTGACGGCCGTAGGGGCGGCCTGTCTCGCCGGTGCCGTCCTGGGTTGGCGATCGTTACCCCTTTGGAGGCGGCTCGTCTTCGCTACCGGCATAGCCGTAGTCGGCCTTGTCGCCCTCCTGCACCAGATGCCACGCAACCCCCCGCCCGCCGGGGACGAATGGATCGATGAGGTCTGTATCCAATCGAATCAGGCATCGTGCAGCGCCTGCGCCGCGGCGACCTTGTTGGCCTACTTCGGAATTCCGGCCAGTGAGGCCGAGATGATGGAACTCTGCCTCACCGGCGCCACCGGCACACCCAGCCTGGGACTCTACCGAGGCCTGAAGCTCAAAACGGCAGACACGTCCTTCGACGTCGAAGCGTTCCACACCGACGTTGAATCACTCCTCAAATCGGAGACGCCGGCAATACTACTGGTCATGCTGGAATTGGGGGCCGACGTGGACCCCCGCTATGAGCAGGATTGGGGTTGGAAGCCCGGCCTCGGACATGCCGTCGTCTACTATGGACCAGCAGGCAGCGACCGTGTCATGATCGGGGACCCGTCGGTCGGACGCGAAAAGTGGACGACCGACGATCTTCGCGTACTCTGGCAAGGCGATGGCCTGCGATTGCGTCGCCGCTGACCCAGGCGAGTTGAAATCGCTCGAAAGCCCGGTTCCGCTCGTTGCCTACCGCGGAAGGCCCGGTTTCTTCCTCTCTGCAGGTCGTGGAAAACAGGACCGCCACGACCAGTAGCCCACAAGCAGCAACGATACCACCCCGTACGCAATTGGGCCTGTAACCTCTGCGCCGCTTCGCGCATCGACTGAAATAGACGGGAATCCGAGATACACGAGTTTTCCTGGCCTGGAACACTCTTCGCCCGCAACGCAAAACGGCACCGATTCATAGGAACCGGTGCCGTTTGCGTGTTTCTTGAAGAAGTTGAACGAGGTCGAAACCCGTTCCGGCCAGGATTCAATCCTACAGGGCGGCCATCTTCTGGATGAGGTCGCAGCTTCGCATGCTGTAGCCCCACTCGTTGTCGTACCAGCTCAGAATCTTGAGCATGTTGTCGCCGACGACCTTCGTCCACGGACCGACGAAGATCGAGCTGTGGGAATCGCCGATGATGTCGGTCAGCACGATTGGGTCCTCGGTGTAGGCGAGGATGCCCTTCATCGGGCCCTCGGCCGCTGCCTTGACGGCGGCGTTGACGGCGTCGGCCGTGACGGGCTTGCCCGTTTCGACAACGAGGTCCACGCAGCTACCGGTCGGCGTGGGAACGCGGAGTGAGTAGCCGGTCAGCTTGCCTTGCAGTTCGGGAATGACCAGACCGACAGCCTCGGCGGCTCCGGTTGTCGTCGGAATGATATTCAACGCCGCAGCGCGGGCGCGATACAGGTCCTTGTGGGGGAAGTCCTGAACGACCTGATCGTTCGTGTAAGAGTGAACCGTCGTCATCAGGCCCTTCACGATGCCGAACTTGTCGTTGAGCACCTTGGCAACCGGGGCAAGGCAGTTCGTCGTGCAACTCGCATTCGACACGCACTTGTGGGCCGCCGTCAGCTTGTCGTCGTTCACGCCCAACACGCAGGTGAAATCCATGCCCTTCGCGGGGGCACTGATCACAACCTTCTTGGCGCCGGCCTTGATGTGGCTGTCAAATCCGGCCTTTTCCGGGGTGGCCGGAGCACGGAACACGCCGGTGCTCTCCAGCACAATCTCGGCTCCCAACTCGCCCCAAGGCAACTCGGCCGGGTTGCGAACGGCCATGGCCTTGATCTTCTTCCCGTTGACGGTGATGTTCTCGTCGTCATACTCGACCGTGCCCGGGTAGCGGCGGTGGATGCTGTCGTACTTGAGCAGCGTGGCCAACGTCTTGTTGTCGGTCAGGTCGTTGATGCCAACCACTTCGAAGACCTCGGGCTTGGCCATCAAGCCGCGAAACACGAGCCGTCCAATACGGCCGAATCCGTTGATTCCGACACGAATTGCCACTGTTAGTTCTCCTTTGTAATTCTGTCCCTCGATAGAGGGGCCGCAATACTACCCTGGTCGCCAATCGACCGGGGGGGCAGGTCTGCCGAACTCCGGCACACCACTCTCGTCGCGCTCCCGCTCGTAAGAATCCGGCATTATACTGGTGGAAATTCGACCCCACAAGGACCTCCTGCGCCACTCTCATGCCCCTCTCTTCTCGTCCACAATGGCAACTCCCAAGAGGGGTCCCTCGCGGTGTCTGGGAGTACTCTCGGTCCGAGAGTATGGCTACCGAATACGACCACTATTTCGCCTACAACCAGCTCTTCGAATTCGATGAACAAATCATCGCATGCCACTTCAACAAGCCCGGCCTGGTGGCCGATTTTGGCTGCGGTACCGGAAGGGCCCTGATTCCGTTGGCTCGGCGAGGCTTCCGCACCTTGGGCATCGATTTGTCCGACCACATGCTGCGCGTGGTTCAGGAGAAAGCCGAGATCGACCGGCTGAACGTGATGCGGCTCCGGGCGAATTTGGTGGAACTCGATTGCCTCCGCGATCAGACCATCGACTACGGCATCTGCCTGTTCAGCACGCTGGGAATGATTCGGGGGCGGCAGAACCGACGTCAGTTCCTCAAACACGTCCATCGGGTGCTCAAGCCGGGTGGCCTATTTGTGCTCCATGTGCACAATTACTGGTTCAACCTGTTCGATCGCCTCGGACGCCGGTGGATCGTTCGAAACACAATCGAAACCGTCATGAACCGGGAAATCGAACGGGGCGACAAGTTCTTCGACTACCGGGGCGTGCCGAAGATGTTCCTCCACACGTTCCCCCGACGAGAACTAGTGAGAGAACTGCGGCGAGCCGGCTTTCGCATCCGAGAACTTGTCCCCCTGAACCTGGAAAGGACCCGGCGCTTGCCGCACTCGTGGTTCTTTGGCTCCCTACGAGCAAACGGATGGATTGCCGTGGTCGAGAAGTAGATGGTACGGAGTGTGACGGGTGGCTGGGGTCGAGCGGAGCGAGCCCCCAGTACGGCAATATGAGGTGGGAACTTCCCATCTCAACAGCAAGGACTCTCTTACACAAACTGGATTGAACATGGCCTGGCAAGGCATCGAAGGGCACGATCACCTGGTGGAACGATTCCGATCGGCACTACAACGCGGGCGGATGGCCGGGAGTTTTCTGTTCGTGGGTCCCGCCGGGATCGGCAAACACACGTTCGCACTCAAGCTAGCCCAGACGCTGCTCTGTAATACGCGCCCTGAAATCGATCTCGATCCCTGCGGAGCCTGTGCCGCATGCACGCAGGTTGCCGCCGATACCCATCCCGACCTGCTCACCGTGTCCAAGCCGCCGGATAAGGCCTTCATTCCCCTCGACCTGTTCATTGGTGACAAGGACCACCGAATGCGGGAGGGGCTCTGCCACGACATTTCCCTCAAGCCCTTCATGGGAAATCGCAAGGTGGCCGTCATCGACGACGCCGACTTCCTGAATGCCGAGGGAGCCAACAGCCTGCTCAAGACATTGGAGGAACCGCCGCCGCGAAGCGTCCTGATCCTGGTGGGAACCACTCCCGCCAAACAGTTGCCTACGATCCGTTCGCGCTGCCGGATCATCCGCTTCGATCCGCTTGCGGAAGACGTGGTGGCTGATCTGCTGCTACGCGGCGGACACGTGAGCGACCAGAGCGAAGCGCGTCGGCTGGCTCAACTGGCGGAAGGAAGCGTCGGGCGAGCGCTCCAGATGGTCGGCGGCGGCCTCGTCGAATTCCGCGGGCGGTTGCTTGCCGCCCTGAGTCGACCCGCGCTGGAAAGCGTGCGCCTCGCCGAGGCCGTTCAGACGCTGGTGGAAGAAGCCGGGAAAGAGGCCCCCAGACGCAGAGCGCGATTCCACCAGGTGCTCGACACGGCCGTCGATTTCTACCGCCACCTGTTGCGCTCTCTCAGCGGCGGCCTCGCCGCCGACGATCCTGAAATGGCCCAATACGTCCAAATAGCTGCCGCTCAGCTTCTCGGCGGTACAGAAACCGCCGCCGCCTGCATCGACCACTGCCTGGAGACCGGCGAGTCGATCGATCGCAACGTCCACCAGACCAACCTGATCGAATTCTGGGCCGACCGCCTCGCCGATATCTACCAAACCGCTCGAACACCGGTGCGGTGACGACTATCAGGTTCAAGTAGTTGGAGTCCAGACTTCAGCCTGTGGAGTGGTGGTGGGCAAGCCAACCAAGGAGGCAGCCTGCTCTCCAAACGCCGTCCGCCAGACACGACCGCGTTAGCGATTGCCGGGAACCAACCCGCCTACTCCTTGACGACCTGAGTTGGACGCTTCCGGTCCCCACCAGTTCCTATTAAAATAGGGACCAGCATTCCTTCTGGGGGGCAAGATGTCGTCAGATTTTTTTCGCACGTGTCTCGCTCAGAGTGGCATTCTGTCCGAAGAGGACCTTCGTGCGATTCTCAACAACTTGCCGGCAGCCGATCGTCCGGGTGATGCGAAGGGACTTGCCCGATATCTCGTCAGGGCGGGCCACCTGACCGAATACCAGGCCAGGATACTCCTTCAGGGAAAGGCCAAAGGTCACGTCTTCGGCAACTACGTCATCCTCGATCGGATCGGTGCAGGTGGAATGGGAGTGGTGCTCAGAGCGCGGCACCGAAAAATGGACCGCATCGTGGCGGTCAAAGTCCTGCCCGAGAAGACACTCAAGTCGGCAGAGGCCGTCGACCGCTTCTATCGTGAGGTCAGGGCCGCCGCCAGGCTCTCTCATCCGAATATCGTAGCCGCCTACGACGCCGACGAAGCCGACGGCACCCACTACTTCGTCATGGAATACGTTGACGGCCAGGACCTGGCCCATCTGGTCAAGCAACGCGGGCCCTTACCGGTCGACGAAGCGATCGACTACACGATACAGGCCGCCCGCGGTTTGGGATACGCCCACGAACAGGGCATCGTCCATCGCGACATCAAGCCGGCCAACCTGTTGCTGGACGCTTCCGGCACGGTGAAGATTCTCGACATGGGCCTGGCCCGCTTTGAGCAAGGCCTCGACGAAGAAGATCGCGACCGGCTGACCCAGAGCGGACAGGTCATGGGTACCTGCGACTACATGGCCCCCGAACAGGCCGAAGATACCCACCGCGCCGACCGCCGGGCCGACATCTACTCCCTCGGTTGCTCGCTTCATCGCCTTCTGACAGGCAAACCAATGTACTCGGGCAGCACGCTCGTTGAGCTTCTGCTCGCCCACCGGGATCAGCCGATTCCTTCCCTGCTGCAAGCCCGTCCGGAGGTGTCGCCCGAGTTGGACGCCGTCTACCGGCGCATGGTCGCCAAACGACCGGAGGACCGTTACCAATCGATGCAGGAAGTGGCCGAATCGCTGGAAACATGCCGTGTGGCCGTGGCAGCCGGTCCACCCGGCGCCGCGCCGCCGGCCGGAGAAAAAAGCGACAGCAAGTTGACCGCATTCCTGCAGGGCCTCTCGCCTGCAAGAGAAGAGACGATCCGGCGGCAAGTCGACATGGAAACCGGCCAGGTTGCCGTGCCACGCACCTCGAACGCGAGAAAAGCCGCTCCCGTGTGGCTCTATGGCACCGTTGCCGCAGGCCTGGTTCTAGTGCTCACGCTTGTGATTGGACTGTTGTTGCGAGGCGGCGGGCACGAAGAACAGATAGCTCAAACGCCTGCCGAGACAGTAAGCCCTCCCGGCAATTCGATCGAACCACAACCTCCGCAACCCGAATCGGACCGTCTCATCGAATTGACAGAGACCGGCACAACCGACTCGAACGAACCAACTCTTCCCGAACCTCCACACCAACCCGAACCGCAAGCGAGGACAGAAAGCCCCCCACCTCTCCAACCCGAAGCGCAAGCGAGGACAGACAGCCCCCCACCTCTCCAACCCGAAGAACAACCAACGACAGGAGACATGACGTCCACGCTCCCGGAGCCGGCGGCACCATCGGCACCGGAAGAAGACCCAGATACTAAGGCCCGCCGGAAACTGCTTGAAACACAGCGAGCGGCCGAAGCAAGATACGCCGCGGCCATGGGGCCGGTCGAAGCGGCCATCGCCATTTGGGACTTCGCGGCGGCCTGGCAGGCGGCCGAAGTGATTCGATTTGAGGAGCCGAAGTTGAACGCAAGGCTTGAGACTCGCCGCGACGAAATCCGCCGCATGGAACTGCTCAAGCGGCGGATCATTGCCAAGATCAACGCTGCCGATCCGCCCATGAAGAAGAGTGATCTGAAGATCCGCGGCCTCGGGGGCGAGATCACCAGTGCCGGTCCGGCCGGAATCGCGACCAAGACGATTCGCGGCGAGGTCGAACAACTCACCTGGAACGACTTGCGGACACAGGCCGCCGGCAAGCTCATGGAATTAGCCGTGCATCCGGCCAACGGCGAAGACTGCGTCGCCGCCGGATTGCTGGCCTCCGCCTTGGGAGATCGGGCCGCGGCCGAACGATTCTTCGACCTGGCTAAGGCAGCCGGTGCCGACGTCTCCGCACAACTGGCGGCCTTGGCGGCATCGACCCTGGCCCAGGCAAACGACTTGCTCTCGCAGAATGAGTTCAAGAAAGCCGCTCTGCTTCTGGAGAATCTCCAGTCGAAGCACTCCGATTTGACCTGGTTCGATGCCAACCGCGAGATGTTTGAGGCAGCGATTGCGACCGCAAAGCAGGGCGTACGTGACAAGGAGGCCGAGGCTCTCTATGTGGAAGCCGTGAAGTTCCATCAACAAGGAGCGTTGTTTGATCTACGCGAGGTTGTGAAACAACTCAACGCCGACTACGCCGATTGTCGGGCGGTGACGGATTCGAATCGGACACCGCTGGTTGCGGAACTCACGGAAACGGTCAGAGACCTCGGACAACGGGTTGTGGTTCGCCAAGATGGCAAGGGCGATCATGTGCTTCTTCAGGCAGCGATTGATGCCGCGCCACCGAATAGCCTGATCGAGATTCAAGATAGCGGGCCCTATACCGAGAAAGCTGTAATTCCGGCAGGCAAGGACAGTCTCGTACTTCGAGGAAAGAAGGGTGTTTTCCCACTTCTCATATCCGACATCGAGAAGACAGAGACCTCGGTTCAGCTAGTCATCAGGTCACGTGACGTCACGGTGGAACGATTCTTCTTCGTGTGCCGCGAGCCGGCGTCACGTCAGCCATCGTGTGTCCAAGTCGAACTGTCGGGGACCAGATTCCGCAGTTGCGCGTTTTACGCACAAGGCGGCGTACACGTCTTCAGCACGAACCAGCCCTGTGAATTGGCTGACTGCGTCTTTCCAACGCATCCGGTGATCGAACCGCAGATTCGAGCGGAGAACAGCCTGTTCCGAGAAGGCTTGTATCTTGTCTACGGCAAGCATGTCTTCCAGCATTGTACCATTCTCGGCAACGTCACATTCGGTGTGGATCCGGTGGAACTGCACGACTGCATCCTTCAGAACTTCAGTTTTCACGTCCAGTGCCCAGCCTCCGAACACCGCTTCATCAGTTGTGTTACCCTCGGCAATGGTTTTGACGCCGGAATACGAGGATGTGCGGCGGCCGATCCGCAGTTCCGCGACCCTCTGAATCTCGACTACCGTCTCAGACCCGGCAGCCCTTGTGTCGGCAAAGCCTCCGACGGCGGCGATATCGGCTGCCGCTATACGCCCGAAATGATCGAAATGTGCCGCATCGCCTTGGAACTGCGAGCCAAGGGGATCATCAAGTTCTGATCGTATACGGCTCCCGCTGCTCCCTCGACAGCCAACCGTTCGCCTCCGCGTCACCCACGAACTCTTCCTTCTCCGCATCCCAAGTGAGGGGACGACCGAGCCGTATCGAGAGGTTGGTCAGATGGCAGGCGGAAACCGTGCGATGCTCGATTCGCACAGGGGCCACCGGTTCCTCCCGCGTCTTCACGCAATGAAAGAAATTGGACATGTGGTCGTCGCTGGGCCGCACTCGCCAGGCATCGCCGGGGAGCGGATTCTCGGCCAGTTCCTCGGCCGCCTTGCCGTAAACGCCCCCGCGATTGACGAAGACCCTGCCGCGATCCCCGATGAACATGATCCCGTCGCGGTCGTACGTCTTGATCTCGTCGGGGCAGTCGTCGCCAAACAGCCAGTCGAGCTTCTCCTGCGGCGTGTCATCCCCCGGTTCTGTCCCGTAGACGCGTTTCTCGCCAATTGCCGAGAAGTATAGGAGGTCGGGACCGCCGGAATACGTCATCCGGCAGAAGAACCGATCCGGCGTATCGAAACAGTCGGGACGCCCCTCGTTCGGGAAGATGCCGCGGGCGTCGATCGTCGCCGGGCCGGACAGGTCCCGGTCCATGCCCCACTGGGCGATGTCCACGTGGTGGTTGCCCCAGTCGGTAATGATCCCGCCCGCGTAGATGTACCACCAGCGGAAGACCTTGTGAGTTCGCTCCGGACAATAGTCACGCTCGGGCGCCTGGCCCTGGTAGAGATCCCAGTTGAGCGTCTCGGGCGGCGTGCTGGCGGCGAAGGGGCCGCCCTTGGTGCTATACCAGGGCAGCGCGACCCAAACCTGTTGGAGCCGGCCGATCCGCCCGTTGCGGACCAATTCAACGGCCGTCTGAAACGACTTCTCGCTCCGCTGCTGCGTGCCGGTCTGCACAACCCGTCCCGTCTTCTCCACGACGTCGCGGAGGATCTTGCCCTCGTCGATCGTCAGCGTAAGCGGCTTCTCGGCATAAACATCCTTGCCGGCCAGGCAGGCTTCGACGTTGATCTTCGTATGCCAGTGGTCGGGCGTACCGTTGACGATCACCTCGACGTCGTTTCGATCCAGCAATTGGCGATAGTCCTGGTAGACGTCGGCCGTGCCGCCGAACGCCGCCTTGGCCGATTCGCCGTGCTTCAAGTCGACGTCGCAAATCGCCACCACGTTCCCGAACCGGGCGGCCTGTTTGGAGTCCGCCATCCCACGCCCGCCGACACCGATCAGGCCGATGTTCGGCCGGTCGTTGGCCGCCTGCGATTCGGCAGCAACCGACCTATGGCACGGAAACCAATAGGGCACGGCGGCAAGCAAAGGAGTCCCCATGGTGGACTGCAGAAATCGGCGTCGGGAGAGATTCCGGTGCGACATGATGGCAATCTTCCTCAGGCAAGGGAGGGTGGGACATCACCGCGGGGCGGCTGGACGTCGGTCATCGTAACCGTTCGTCGAGGCCGTCGCAAAGAGATTTCCACGCCCCGGTTCGGGGACAGGTTTCAAAGTCTCAAACCTGTCCAGAAGGGGGACTGTCCCGATTTTTGTGGCAGGACGCCACAAAACTGGGACTGTCCCCTTCCGCAGCATCACGAGCACAGAATTCGGTACAGGCCCGTCCAATCCGAGAATCAGCCCTTCAGGCCGTTGGCTGATCGACGCTGGCCTGACGCATCCGCGTCCGCGCTCGGCTGAGAACGGGGCCGATCGTGTTCTGAGCCACCCCGGTGGACTGGCTGATTTCCCGATAGGACTTCCCTTCGAGATGATACATGCGCACGATCTCGGCGTCCCGCGCGGGAAGCTCCTGGAGAAGTTGCTCGATCTCCTCGCGGTCCTCAATACGCTGCAGCGCGTCAGCAACTTCCGAAGACGCCTCCGCCTCGACCGATTCCGACAGCGGCTGCTGCGGCGGAACTCGCTTGAGAATCTCATGAACCACGACGCGGCGGGCAATCACGGTGAGGTAGGTGGCCAGACTGCTCTGTCCGCGAAAGTGTCGCAACACGGCGAAATCGTTGCGAATGAGCGTTAGCAGGACTTCTGCACAGAGGTCGTCCCGTTCGTCAGCCCCGAGGGGGATATTGCGGGCTTTCGTCGTGTGATCGACGACGTGGACGATCAGCCCGAGAAAGCGGTCCACGAAGTCTTCCCAGGCGCGAGGCTTGCGCTGCAAGCAGCGTTCCAACAAGTTTCGATCGATTTCCGAGAGTGCCACCGCTGCAATCCCCGCGATTTGTGACAGTCGCCCTTGGCATAATGGGTTGCGTTCTTCGGACCGCCGAGCACTCAAGCTGCACGCTGGCGAATAATGTCCCTATGGACTGACGCATTTCATTGTAAAACCGTTCCAAAACTGTGGCAAGCGAACATTCCCCTCTGTGGGCGGAGCAACGGCGAGTGCACGGCTTGACACCCTGCTGAACGGGGCATAAGATTTCGTCGTTCTCCAAATGGCAATAGCTATTCAAATCGTTTGTCTGAAAGGATTTGAAGCGATGATCGCAGCGGGATCGCCCCCCGATATGTGGCACTGACATGGCCCGATTAGGAGGTTCGACAAAATGGGTTGACCTGGAGAAATAGTCAGACTGGTTTTTCCGGCTTCCACGGCAGGTCAGCAGGCAGAGAAACCACCCGGAGTGGGGAGGCCCTCTACCCCAGTGTCGACGAAGACATCCTCGCACCATGCCCACAAATCCCGAACTAGAACTCCAAAACATGGGAGAGAAGGCCCGATGACACACGTTGTTTGCAAGCCGTGCTATGACTGTAAGTACACAGACTGTGTGGTGGTATGCCCCGTCGAGTGCTTCTATGAGGGGGAGCAAATGCTGTACATCCACCCCGATGACTGCATCGACTGCGAAGCATGCGTTCCCGAGTGTCCCGTCGAAGCCATTTTTCTCGACGAGAACGTTCCTGACCAGTGGCATGAGTACATCCAACTGAACGCCGAGATGGCCCCTCAATGTGAGGTCATCACCGAGAAAAAGAAACCGCTTGCGGATGGGTGAGCGGTTGGTTGCAGCGTAAACTTGGCGTTCCAGACAGAAAGCCCAACACGCCATTTCATGATTCCAACGGGTTGCGGTTAAATAGACACAGTCCGCCTCACAACCCAGTGGCGTCTCATTCTGGCGGGCAAGTATGCCATAATCTGTTAATTCAGGAAAAGTTTCCCCCACCTTGGACCCAGCGCACTGGCCGATAGTCTGCTTCCCCTGGTAGTGACGGGCCGTTTTGGATGAGACCAAAGGCCCTTGCGCTCCCCCCCAACTATCGGCGCCATTTCGGGGGTGTTCTGAAGTCAGTGTGTGCGAGTCTTCTTGGGCCGACGAGGCGACAAGGCTTGCCCAGATTCGGCATCTCCAAGCGCACGCGGCATGCGAATCCTCTTTTCACGCAGCGAACCGCGAAAAATGGCCAAGGACGTCTTGCGTCGAAAGAAAGAATCTCTTTAGTATGGAGTTGTTCGCTCTGTCCTCATGCATTCGCATCCCGACGTGCGTGGCTAAGATTGGGGAGCCTGTCGATGATTCGTTATACCTGCGATCTCTGTAAGCGAGACCTCGATCCAGTGAACGATCTGCGCTATGTCGTCAAGATTGAAATAGCGGCCGTCTTCGATCCGATCGACGATACCGTCGACGACGATCGAGATCATCTGCAGGAGATTCACAATATCCTCGAGCGAATGGAAGACCTCGAAGAGGGAGAAGAGATCGCTGACGAAGTGCGACAGTACATGAGCTTTGACCTGTGCGCCGACTGCCGCCGGAAGTTCGTGAAGCGCCCCCTCGGACGCGAGTCTGTCCACCTGTTCGACTTCAGCAAGAACTGATCCCCGGATACGGTTCGACGCACGCTGCGACACCGAAAGAAGATGGCCAGGAAAATCTCGCGGCCGTTGCGATATCGAGTTCGACGCCCTCTCGCGATCGTCGGACTGCTCCTCCTCTTCGTGCTGCTTCGTCTTCTCGCGTCGGACGTTTCTCGCCCGTCCGGACCCGAATCTCTCTCGGAAGGTGCCTATCGAGTCCAACGCGTGGTTGACGGCGACACCTTGCTGCTCGAAGGCGGCGCTCGCGTGCGGTTGATCGGCGCCGATACCCCCGAGACCGTCCAGCCAAATCACGCCGTCGAGCCCTACGGCCCGGAAGCGACGGCCTACACCGAGCAGTTCGTCCACGACGCCGGGGGCGAAGTCCGCCTGCAAATGGATCGGGAACGGAAGGACCGCTTCGATCGCTTCCTCGCCTACGTATTCGCCGGCGACCGCATGCTCAACGAAGAACTGATCCGAGCCGGCCTGGCCACGGCTCGTACAGAGTTCGACTATTCCGAGTCGATGAAGCGAAGGTTTCGCCGCGCGGAAGAGGCGGCCAAGGCGGCCGAATTGGGAATCTGGAACTCGAACTCACCATGATCTGGTGCCGTCCACCTTGGGCGACACTTGCCGAGTGTCGCCGGACTTGAACACCGACACCAATTGGCCGAAAAACTGCTGACCCAAGCGAACCTTCTCGCTTGACCGGGGGACTTAGGAGTCGTAGACTGACATGACTGTCTTCTGAGGGAATACGTCGATGAACCCGGCCGCAAACAGCCTCGCTTTACTCTTGTTACCCCTTAATGGGGGACGGCCCTAGGGTTCGCGCAGGAGACAACCTGATTCGACACGACAAGAACCCCAAGGCCCGAAACAGCCTTGGGGTTCTTTTTTTTGGTGGATAGCCGGTCATGTGTGAGACACTCGTGAAACCAGCCGACGACAGCCGGGCAGACGGCCGGCGCCGCGTCGATCCGACAAGGGGTTGGTTGGTGTTGCCCTTGCCGACCAGTGGTCGGCCGCTCGCGTAAGCCAAAGAGTCAACGTCAACCCACCTCAACGAATCAGGACCTACCGACACATGGCGGAATCCAGTGCAAGAAAAATCGTCATATTTGACACCACGCTGCGCGACGGCGAGCAATCGCCCGGTTGCAGCATGAATCTCTCGGAAAAGATGGAGGTCGCCCAGGCCCTGGTCGACCTGGGCGTCGACGTGATCGAGGCCGGCTTCCCGATCGCCTCCCCCGGCGACTTCGAGGCGGTCTCGGAGATTGCCAAGGTGGTACGCGGACCGGCCGTCTGCGGCCTGGCCCGCTGCCGTACCGAAGACATCGATCGGGCTTGGGAGGCGGTCAAGCACGCCGAGAACCCGCGTATCCACGTCTTCCTTGCCACCAGTGCGATCCATCGCGAACACAAGCTCAAGATGGATAAGAGCCAGATCATCCAGCGCGCGGTAGCCGGAGTCGCGCGAGCGGTCGGTTACTGCTCCAACGTCGAGTTCTCGCCGGAAGACGCCGCCCGCACCGAAGAGGACTTCCTCTGCCAGGTCGTCGAGGCCGCCATTCGGGCCGGGGCAACGACGGTGAACATTCCCGACACGGTCGGCTATGCCACGCCCGCCCACATGGGACACGTGATCCGCGTGCTGCGCGATCGCGTGCCCAATATCGATGAGGCGATCATCAGCGTCCATTGCCACAACGACCTGGGCATGGCCGTGGCCAACAGCCTGGCGGCCGTCGAGGCCGGCGCCGGCCAGATCGAATGCACCGTCAACGGGCTCGGCGAACGGGCGGGCAACTGCTCGCTGGAAGAAGTCGTGATGGCCCTGCGCACCCGCATCGACTACTACAAGGCCGACACTGGCGTGGTCAGCCAGCGGCTCGTTCCCACCAGCCGGCTCGTTTCCCACATCACCGGCATGCACGTACAGCGAAACAAGGCGATCGTCGGCCGCAACGCCTTCGCCCACGAGGCGGGCATCCACCAGGACGGCATGCTCAAAGAGCGAACCACCTACGAGATCATGCGCCCCGAAGACGTAGGCTTCACCACCAGCGACCTGGTCCTCGGCAAGCACAGCGGCCGGGCGGCGCTGGCGTCGCGGGCCAAGGCCCTGGGCTTCCGGCTGACCGGCGAACAACTCAACACCGTCTTCGACGCCTTCAAACGCCTGGCCGACAAGAAAAAAGAGATCTACGACGCCGACCTGGCGGCCCTGGTCGAGGAGCAGATCCGCGGCGTGGCCGACGTCTGGTCGCTCGAATCCTACCAGGTCACCTCCGGCACGAACCGCGTGCCCCACGTGGTCCTGAAACTCCGCAAAGGCGATGAGGTCAAGAGTGCGGAGATGGATTGCGGCGACGGCCCCGTCGATGCGATCTTCCTGGCCATCGAGGAACTGGCCGAGACCGAGGTGGTCTGCAAGGACTTCCGCGTCCACAGCGTGACCGTGGGCAAAGACGCCCAGGGCGAGGTAACGGTGGAACTCGAATACCAAGGCAACACCTACCGCGGCCGCGGCATTTCCACCGACAGCATCGAGGCCTCGGCCAAGGCGTTCCTCAACGCCATCAACCGCATCGTCTCCCTCGGCAACGGCGAACCCGAGACCCCTCGTCCCAACGTATGACCCAACCTGCACCCCGACGACGCAGCCGACCAGCGCCGCGTCGTCCCATGGCTGAGTGGCGGAATAGGCAGACGCACGGGACTTAAAATCCCGAGGGGTGAATACCCCGTACCGGTTCGAGTCCGGTCTCAGCTACTATTCACCGCAGAAATCATCAATCGACCTCAATATGCCTCATAGGCCCTCTCTTACGGGTTCAAACACAACTGACATTCGCTTCGAGAACCAAGCGAAAACACTATGTCGCTGAAAAAGGGTCAAAGCATCAGAAAGCCTCGCGGAGCCTCACAGAACCGCTGTCTGCGCAGCGGAGGCGCAGCGGTCGCGAGCCCCTAGCCGGAGGGAAGACGGCTTTCTCTCGCTCCGCGGACGCACCCGTCGCGCCAGTGTCCGGACACGGGCCTTTTCTGAGGAACGTTCCTGGACACCCTTTCTCCTTACCGTGCCGGGCTTTACGTCTCTCTGTCCGCGTGTCCGCGTCTTCTGGGCAACTTTTTCTACCGAGAGAAGGAGCCCCAGACGGTGGCCGGAGGACACCGGCTGTGGGCGGCGGCCGACTTGTTCGGCCGCCGGAAAGAGAAGGAGAACAGCCGGCACGGTTACGGTTGTCCCGTGTTACTTGTTTCTCCCACGCGGAGGCGCAGCCGGGGTAGGCACTTATTGCGAGCAAAGCTCCTGCCCTGGCATCAACCGCCGTCACACGCGTCCAATAGTGCGAAATCCATTCCGAGACCGTGGAATATGGTCTCCTCGTTCTTTCGGCCTGGAGAGGAACCAACAATGCAACGGACACAAGAAGGAAACGCGTCTCGGGCTGGTGCTTGCTAATCAGGGAATGGACGCCTTGGTCGCCTAGCCGCTGGCGACCGGCGACCCGGCCGGCAGCAGTGCTGGCTCGGTGCAGGCAGGTTGGCAAGGTCTTTCGAGGTTGTTGGAGTGCTTAACTCGGAGATGGTGCCACTGTCTGCGTGCGAGGCCCCGCCCTAGCCTCAGATCCGAAACCGCAATCAAGCGGCCTGGTTAGGCAATCCTTGCGGCCCCTGCTCTTCGTAAATCCCTGTAGGATAGCCGCTTAACGCAAAGGAGCACCCTTGTTTTCAACAATCGCGTTCGCTATCCTGATCTGCGTCCCAGCCGTGGCAACCGATGGGCCCGGCTTACCGCACCGTTTTGAGCAACATATGTACGTTTTCGCCATCAGAACCACTATGGGGATAGGTCCCTCAGGCTGTTCGTGATCCTATGGATACCGAAGCAAGAACACGCGCGAAACAGATTGATCAGCAACTTCGGTCTGCGGGCTGGCTACCCGGCAGCAAGAAGCTGATCGATGAATACGTGCTGCGACCGTCCGGAGAGGACGAAACGACGGAATTCGCCGATTACGCGCTTGTGGACAATCATGGGAAGCCGTTCGCGATCGTGGAAGCCAAGCGTAGCAGCCGAAGCGCCCTTGAAGGCGAGCGCCAAGCAGCCGATTACGCCGATCGGATTTCCGAGCAGCATGGCGTCGATCCCTTCGTCTTTCTCGCAAACGGAAATGAAATCTGGTTCCAGGATCGCTCGCTTTATCCCGTAAGAAAGGTGAGCGGTTTCTTCACGCAGGACGACTTAGAACGCCTTCGCTTCTTGCGGAAGTTTCGTAAATCCACCGCAAGTGCTGACGTGAACGAGAAGATTGCCGGGCGGGGCTATCAGATCGAAGCGATCAGGAAGATTTCAGAGAAGATCGAGGAGTCGCGCCGAAGGTTCCTGCTGGTGATGGCTACCGGGACAGGGAAGACGCGTACCATCATCGGACTGATCGACCTGCTGATGCGCTGCCAATGGATTCGGCGAGTGCTATTCCTCGCTGACCGCCGTGAACTTGTCAAGCAGGCTTTAGATGCGTTCAAAGAGCATCTTCCTGACGTCCCACGCGACTGGATCGAATCCGGCAAGATTGATCCCGCGGCACGCGTACTGGCGGCTACCTATCCCGGAATGATGTCGGCCTATCGGCGACTTTCACCCGGCTTCTTTGATCTCATCGTTTTCGACGAAAGCCACCGATCAATCTACAACCGGTACAAGGCAATCCCCGACCATTTCGATGCCATGCACGTCGGGTTAACTGCCACGCCAACCGACTTCATCGACCACAACACATTCCAGTTGTTCGAGTGTGAGGACGGACTTCCATCCGTTTACTATGGGCTTGAGGAGGCAGTTCGCGATAAGTATTTGGTTCCTTACCGCCCGGTTCATGTGGCGAAGACCCGGTTCCAGATCGAGGGATTGCATCCGGGGTCTCTGCCGCCCGAAGTCGAGGCCCAGCTTAGGGCTCAGGGGATTGACCCATCAGAACTCGACTTTGAAGGAACCGACTTCGAGCGTCGCGTTAGCAACACTGGAACCAATGATGCGATCGTGCGCGAGTTCATGGATGCGTCCATCAAGGACGCTGCGGGAACGCTGCCCGCCAAGACCATTGTTTTCGCGGTAAGTCACAACCACGCCCTGGAGATTTATCAGAGCTTCAATCGTCTCTACCCTGATTTGCAGCGCCGTGGGCTCGCCAAGGTGATCGACAGCCACATGGAGCGAGCCGACAAGACACTGGACGACTTCAAGAACCGAGACTTCCCAAGAGTTGCCATTTCGGTCGATATGCTGGATACGGGCATCGACGTGCCAGCCATCCGCAATCTTGTCTTTGCCAAGCCGGTTTTCAGTCAGGTCAAGTTTTGGCAAATGATCGGCCGGGGAACTCGGACATGGACTGATCCGGTGTCAGGCGAGGAGAAGAAGGACTTCCTCATTATCGACCATTGGGACAACTTCGCGTATTGGCAGGTGAACGACGGTGGAGACGATGGCCCCGAGACTACCGAACCGTTGCCCACACGCATCTTTCGCTTACGCCTTGAGGCACTCGAAATCCTGATCGGTCGAAATCAGACAGAGCAGGCCAACCAGGAACTGGCATCGCTTCAGGCAATGCTAGGCACATTGCCGCTGGAAAATATCAACGTCGCTCCACACGCCGATGAAATCCGGCGTTTGATTGCTGACACCGCCACCTGGCTTCCGATTGATGCATCGAAGTACCAGCATCTTGCGATTACGATCGCGCCGCTGCTGAGGTTTTCCACCGCCACCGGTTACGTAACACTCCAGTTCGAGAACTTGACTCAGCAACTTGTTGTCGCGCATCTCAAGTCTGACATGGATGAGGTCGAAAGGTTACGTGATCGCGTCATCGAAAACCTGTCGCTCTTACCGCGTGATATTCCTGAGGTCCGGGCCGTCGTCGACGTGCTCGACGAGGTCATGGCCGCCGATTACTGGAAGACGTTGACCTGGGAACGTATTCGCCGCATCCAACAGGTTTTTACACCGCTCATGAGGTTTCGCTCGCGTCGAGTGGGCGGCCAGTTGCTCAAACTGTCTATTCGTGACGAGATTCGAGATCGCCACTGGATTGTCTTCGGACCATCGGGCGAGGGGGCCTTTGCGGAAACGTATCGTCAGCAGGTGGAAGCCTACATCCGCGACCTGTCCGATCGAAGTCCCGCCTTGCAGAAGCTCCGGGAGGGTGAAGAACTAACCGAGGACGAACTTGAAGACATCTCGGACTTGCTGCAACGCCCCGACTTGTTCATCACCGAGGATCGCCTTCGCGAAGTCTACGAAATGCCGGATGCCGACTTAAAAGGCTTCCTCTGCCACATTCTGAAGATCGCCTCTTTGCCATCACGGGAGAAGCAGATTTCTCAGGCATTTGACGACTGGATTTCCGCCAATCAGCGGCTCAATGCAACCCAACTGATGTTTATTACTCATAGTGAAAATGCTAGCACTGCTACATTTGAATAATCTCCTTGAGCTTCTTGCCGACGCGGCGGTTCCGCGAGCCTGTTTCCATGGCGTTGATCATGTCGTCCCAGAGTTTGCTGCGTA
>JAAYAY010000390.1 GCA_012719125.1 Planctomycetaceae bacterium
AATCCGGTATCAACGACTCGGGATTTGCCGAAGCGGCCGCCGACGCCCTGTTCGCCGCTCTTGTCAAATTCAACGACGATCTCGGCGGCGACATCTTCCGGTCGCCCCTGCATTTCATCGGCCACAGCCGCGGCGCCTCCGTCAACAGCGAGATGATCCAACGCCTGGGGACGTATTTCCCCGAAATCGACAACATCCACATGACGACGTTGGACCCACACGATTTCGCACAACCGTCGCTTGACGTAGTCCTGGCCGATTACTCTGACTTCCACGATCCGGATGTGTACCGATGGCAGAACGTCGCCTTTTTCGACAACTACTACCAAACGGTGGCGGACGAGAGTTCGTCCACGCTCACACCTAACGGGCGCCAGATAGCTGGAGCGGATGTAGACCTCCTCTTGGACGGGCGGGCGGGTTTCACTGACGACGATTATCTCGGCGGAACGCACGGTCGCGTCCTCAGTTGGTACGCGGGCACGATCGACCTTTCCTTGGATAGCTTCCCGCACGAGGTATTCGGCCCAGTGATGATGAACGACCCCATTTTCCGTAGCGTCACGGACCGCGAAGAAAAAGTGACCATAGCAGGGATCCCCTCGCCCAAGGGATCGTACGCGGATGCAGAGATTCCGTGGTATACGCTCTATGAAGGCACGTCCTATCGGCGGCTTAAGTTCGACGAGCCGGGAGCCATCTGGGAAGGTTTGGGAGCAGGTTGGTTCTTCTCTCCGCTCGGCGGCGGCTACTACCCATCCGGCCAAGACGGTGTCTCGGTAGCGTTCGACAATACGGAACCTGACCACCCAGACACTCCGCCGCGAGACTCCGCAGTCCCGAGCGTATTCAACGGCGACTTTGAATCGGGGACTTTGAATCTGAATCACCGCTTCCCTCCGTTTGCCGATCAAGTGCCCGGTTGGTCCTTCCAAGGAGGCGGTGCCGGAGGTCAACAAAACGACCTGCAACTCGATCACACGCAGGGAACCTATGCCCTTCGCCTCGACAATTTTAGGCCCACAGCTATCCATAATCGCCTCTTCATACCGCGTGATACAGCGTTGCGGTTCGACGTAATGGCAGCTGGGTCACCAGAGATCGAATACCTGAAAGTCTACTTGAGACCGCTAGATGATTCGCCAGCCGGCGCTCCCGCCATTTCTTTGGGCGAACTGCATCTAGTCAACGCCGCCATCGATCATTTCCAAGCGATGGTATTCCAGGTCCCACAAGACATTTTTCCACAAGGTGCTCCCGGGATCGCCGGAGAATTGTACTTTTCTTTGGAGGCATCTCAGGCGGGCGGCACTGTCACCAATACGGTTTGGCTTGACAATGTTACGCTCGTCTCCTTTGCGGTCAATGGGGTCCAGGATTACCTGTTCGTCTCGGACGACTCGTCCTTCAATTTCGATCTCAGTGCCGGCTCCGAACCAGTGAACGTAACTGTAACCGTTTACGGCAATCCGGACGGGTTTCTCGACCTGCCCACGGGCACATGGGAACAGACCCCCAACACTGTGCAACAGAGTTGGTCATTGTCCCCCGGTGACGTCATATCCTTGCCGTTCAGAATGAAGGATTTCTTTGAAGCCTATTCCGTAGCTGGTACCACTTTTCTGCTTGCGAGCTACGACGGCCAGCAAATTCACGATGATCGTCTATACGGGACAAAGATCCACGTCCGAATAAGCAAGAGCGAAAACGGCACTCCGCTCTACGATAACACGGTGTTCGTATATCGGTTCTTCGACGTTACCGATGCACCGGTAATGGTCGAGACCCCTTCCCACCAGTTGTCCGCGGGTGCGTACCCCGAACTTGACGGCTTTATTCACATGCCGAACATCATCGTTGATGGACAAGGTGCTGACACTCGGCACCGTACCCGACCGCTCACCATTCTCGCAAACGGTGCGGAACCAACGATCACTGTCGTGCCAAACGGCAACCTCTGGTTCGAAGATGGTGAGTTCGTGTTCGATCCTGGGGCGACCGGGCGTACGCTGTCGAGCGAGGTAATCTTGGAAACGCCCAAATATGACGATGCGTATCCCGAACTGACATGGGGCGTGCGCGAGGTGTACTGGTCGGATCCCACTGATCTTGCCCTTCAGCATCGGCAGATTGTTCTAAATCAGAACCCAGGATCGTCGTCTCACACACAGACGCCATCTGTGGTTTCCGATGATTCAGAACCAAAGCGCCTGTTACTCGCGGGGGATGGAGAGAAACTTTGCGTCTACCTCGACCAGGAGACACTACTCAGAAAGCTTGGAGAGATTGCTGAAGCCCCTGGGAGAGAATACCGCGACGGCCTGTATAGACTTCACGATGACCCCGATTTCTATCTTACCTCAGCGGAGCAGCAGATACTGCGCCAAGATAGGCAGCAAATCGTGGATTCATTTGTGTCCACACTCCGAGATATGCTGGACTCTGCGTTGCCGGGGGCATATGAATTCGTCGATCACGGTGCCCCGGAAACTCACTTCGTTGACTGGCAGACCAGCGGCCCAAGTCCGGGCATCCTAGGACAGAGCCCGGTTGATCTCGTAAATATAGGCCTCGTCGAGGACGTCGCACAGGCTTGGAATGGTGACCAAATGGACCAGCGCAAGGCGCAAGCGTGGTTGAGCGAGTTGCTCAACGAGCACGAGTTTGAAGTCGATATCTTCCTGTCGGAGTTCGACTACAAGCTGGGTGCAGAGGCTGCCGGAAAGGCCATCGCAGAAAGTGTACTGCATGAACTTGGACATAGCCTGGGACTACTGCATACCGCGGATTTCGACGCCCTTCGCGCATTCGTGGAAATGTCGATTAGCTCGCACCAGATCGTTGTATATCCGCGTCTGTGGGAAGATGTGTTGACGCAGAAATTCGAGGAGACTTTCGATGGCAGTAACCATTTCGATGGTTGGACCTTGAGGGTCCTCCGGGATGGTCAGGAAATGTGGCGAGCGGTGACGAGTGCCTCGCGACAGGGGCGATTCTACTTCATTGATGTTGATCGAGAATTCGACTGGATTCCCACGAAGAATGACCGCGTTACGCTATATAAATGGAACGTAAGAGACTCCCGCGAACCCGAGCACGATCCGGGCACGGCTCTACCGCAAGCTGCCGATATCATGGGATACAATTCGACGTTCCAGTCGCCGTACACGAAGGAGTACCTGTTTCCGTACACCTGGCAGGCGTTGTGGGTAGGCGTGGGACTTGACGACGACGTGACGGGTCCGGGCGCCCTAGACTTCTATGCCAAGTACAACTACGCCCCTGTGGAGACGTCTCAATCAAACAGTATGGCAACCGAGCGACTTGCGACTGATTCTCTCCAGTCGGCATCTGCCACGACCAACGCGGCCGTGGCACGTCCAGACGAAAACATTGGGCGAGTTGGACCTGAGGGCTTGCAGGTCTTTTCGGCGGAGAGTCCAGCATGGGACGGCTACCAAAACGGAACCACACAGGGCCCCGCACGACATCCTGATAGTTATGCATGGCTGTACACTGGCGAAGTAGATCCGCTAGACGAGATCGTCAATGGGGCGTTCGACATCGAGGACCAATCCAACGCGGCCTTCGGCTGGGATTTGAGTGGCGAGGCGAGCGTTGTTGGCGGGCAGGGAGTTCTTGACGAGACCGAGGGATTCTTCTCGGGAATGTTCCAGACGTTTGTCGTCCCGGCGGATGCCAATGCGTTGCAGTTCACGATTGTCAGCGCGGATCTGCGAAAGACGCCCGATGTCTTGCCCGATACGTTGGAAGTCGCGTTGCTGGACGCGGCGACAATGCAGTCGGTGGTCGGTACGGCCGAAGGTGTCGCGGACACGGACGCGTTCCTGAATGTTCAGGCTTCGGGGGCCACCTTTGGGGCTCCGACAGTCTCCATCAAGGGGCTCGTGACGTCCGGCGATGTACTGCCGTGGGACGACTCGGTCACCGTGGTCGTGGATCTGTCCGGCGTGGCGGCGGGCACCGAACTGACCCTGTACTTTGACCTGCTCGGATTCGGTCCACAGGATAGCACCGTGATCCTTGATGACGTCCGGTTGGTCGGTACCGAACCGCCGTGGCTGACGCTCGGACTGGACTCCGCCTCTGATTCCGGGATTCTGGGCGACGACCTCACCAACCTCTCAACCGTGGACTTGGTCGGGGTGACCGATCCCAGTCAGCTGGTCGAACTGGATCTGGACGGCGACGGGCAATTCGAGTCGATCGCAATTGCTTCGGCGCTTGGCGAGTTCAGCGTCTCTGGCGTGGCGTTAGCGGAAGGCCCGAACACGATCGCCGCTTCCGCGGCGAATTCGCAGGGTACCAGCCAGGCGGATCTGATGATCGAACTGGAGACTCAGCGGCCCACCGTCGAACTGCTGAACCCGCTCCATCATTCGTTCATGCCGGATGGTCCCGGTTACATCGAAATGCGCTGGTCCGACGTGGGCATCGCGGGACTGGACGTGGCGACAATCGACATCAAGGACATCGCGGTGACCGGCGTCTCGATCGATCGGGCCGAGCAACTGGGCGCCGGGCTGGTACGCTACTGGTACAGCGACGACAGCGAACATCTGCCCATCGGCAGAGTGACTATCACGATAGCCGAAGACGCGGTTTCAGACCTGGCCGGCAATGTGCCGGACGACGTAGCGACATTCCAGATCGGTGTCTTCGCCGCGTGGCAGAATCCGGTGTTTGCCGTGGACGTCAGTGCCAACTGGTTTGTTGAACCGCAGGACGCGTTGCAGGTGATCAACCGGATCAATGCTCGCGGCAACGGGCCGTTGCCAGCTCCTCCCGTCTCTCCGGACGTCCCACCGCCGTTCTTGGACACCAGCGGGAACAATTACTTGGAACCGCTCGACGTGCTGCTTGTCATCAACTATCTGAACGGAAACGGCAACGGTCCAGTACCGGATGCCCTACCCTCGAACTTGGCGGCCACATTTGTTTCGCCTGCGTACGGCGAAGCTGAGTCGGAACCGGCAGACGCCCAGGAAATGTCGTCGTTGCAGTTCAACCAAGCGAGCGTGCCTCTCTTGGCCCACGCGGGCTACGGCCTGCGCCTTGACGCGTGGGATGATC
>JAAYAY010000034.1 GCA_012719125.1 Planctomycetaceae bacterium
CGGAATCCGTCGTTGATCGGCTTGCCGTTCATAATGGAGTTGACCAGGGCGTAGTGTTCCTGCACGTACATCGAACGGATCCGGTCTTTCGGATCGGGACGCCAGCGTTCGTTCCCCCGCGTGTCGGTCATCAGCGGGATTCCGGTGGCGTTGAAGATCATGCGTCCTTTGGTCCCGTGAAAGACGTCGATATTGCTGGTAAAGCAGTTCTGGGCGGTCCGGGTCGCACCGTAGATGCGTTTGCCGTCGGCGTAATCGTAGATCACCGACGCGTGGTCGAACAAGTCGCCGAGGGCCGGGCTGAAAACGCTGGATCGGCCGCCGAGCGCGTAGCAGGTCTCCGGCAGCTCGTCCTCCAGCGCCCAGAGGACGGAGTCGAGATTGTGCAGGAGCGACTGCTGGATTTCGTCGCCGTTGAGCCAGGTGAAATGCTCCCAATTGCGAATCTGATACTCCGTTTCCGACCATTCCGGCTTCTTCGGAATGAGGTTATACGGCGTTCGCAGGTAGTTGGACTGCACGGCCAGAATGTCGCCGATTTCGCCGTTGCGGATCCGCTCGATCGCCTGAATGCGGAGCAGGTCGTAGCGGTAGCAGAGGCCGGAAACGTTGGCGAGTTTCTTCTCCTCGGCGATCTTTGCGGCTTGGATTGTGACGTGAACGCCGTCAGCGTCGATGCCGTTCGGCTTTTCGGTGAAAGCGTGTTTCCCGGCCTGAACCGCAGCCAGATTGTAGGGCGGATGAAATCGGGACGGCAGCGCGATGTGGACGATATCGCTTTCGGCAATCACTCCCCTGTAACTGTCGAAGCCGGTGAAGATCCGGTCGTCCGGGACGTCGATCCGCCCCTTGCCGACGTCGGACGCGGCGATTGCGGCACGCGTCGCGACGGCCTTTTCTCGGAAGAGATCGCCGAGCGCGACCACTCGGACGTTCGGCATGGCGGTCAGAGAATCGTGCAGCGAGCCGGTTCCACGCCCGCCGCAGCCCACCAGGCCGATTTTCAAGACGTCGGACCCCGCTGCGTGAACCCGTTGCGATGCGGTCAAAACCGCCGCGCCGGTGGCGGCGCCGAGTTCAAGAAAGCCGCGACGCGAGAATTCCTTGAGTGTCATGCTTTCCCTCCTGATCTGGTCGGTGGTAAAGAGTACGACGAGACAGAGAACTGTGCCCTTGGCACGGAACACGGCAAGGTTGAATTCCGCTGTGCTGGCCCATCAACTTGCTGCACCGCTGTTGAGGGAGAGCCCAGCCGCAATTCTCTCTGGGAATCACGCAAGGCCGTCCAGGTCCGGTGTGAAGCCCTGAAGCCGGACTCTCGTGTTGCTGTTTCCGGCCGTTTGGACGGCTCGATCTTCGGGCATAATCGGCCCCCGCTCTGGCGTACTCGGATTTCGGTGTTCGTCGTGGCATTCTGCTATCCGTTCGTCAGTTCCTTCCGTTGAGCTTGAGTCGGAGCGTTCGGTATCACAGCGACCGTCTGGCCTTTGTACTCGAAGACTTCTTTGTCGTCTCCGTTGATCTCGCCGATCACCTCAGCGCGCACTCCTTTCGCCCGGACCGCTTTCAGGACGGGGGCGACGTTCTTCTTCGCGACCTGGACAACCATCCGTGCCTGGGTCTCGCAGATCATGATCTCCTCGGGTGTCAGGTTCTTTTCCCGGAGAGCCACCTTGGCCAGATCCACATGAGCGCCGAAACCACCGTACCTGGCCGATTCACAAACGGCGGCGCCGATGCCGGCCGCTCCGAGGTCGGAGCAAGCCTTGATCTTGCCCGTGCGGAAGGCCGCCAGAGAAGCCTCCATCACGGCGCGCTCTTCCTTGAACATGGCGATGGCCGGTTTCATTTCGCTGACCAGGCCGGCCCGATACAGCGTGTCGTTGCCGTCGCTGCCCGTCTTGCCAATCAGGATGATCTGATCCCCGGCGGATTTCGCCGGCTTGGTCAAAGGCTTGGCCGTGACCAGTTGGCCGATGACGGAAACGACGGTGGCCGGAACGATGTCTGAAAACGACGTGGAGAATCCGCCGCCGACAATGAACACGTCCATGGCCCTGCACATGTCTCGCAGCCCCTTGACCATCAAGTCGACTCTTTCTCCGCTGGTCATCTCGACGCACTTCCCGCAGGTACATTTCCCGGCAAACCCGCAGGGACCGACGATGACTTTCTCCTTCAGCGGCTTGGTGCCGAGGAAATTCATCAGGAAGAGAGGCCGGGCGCCCATCGCCACGACATCCCGCATGGCCCCGCCCGCTCCGGTGGCGGCCGCGTCATACGGCCTGGGCACGCAGGGAGAGCAATGGCTCTCCATCTTGCCCACGAAAGCTCCCTTGGTGCCGGGAAACTGGAATGCGGCAGCATCGTCGCCAGGCCCAACGAGCAGGGCCTTGGGAAAGAGCTTTCCGACTTTTCGGTTCAAAGCATCGATGGCTTTGAAGTCGATAGCCTTGTCGGTATTGTGATGCAAGTGGGTGAATAGAGCATGCATCAACGCCTTTTCGATCCTGTTCATTTCCTCGCCTCCTAACGTGGTTAAAGTGCTTCTCTCCCAGGCAACTGAGGCTAAGCGCGGAAACCTCGTGAGTCAAGGGGGCGACCTCATTTCTTGACCCCCTAGGGTTAGATGATGATTTCTGCGCCGCGCACGGGGAGCGAGGCGGTTACTTCGGTTCCGGACTGATCGGAGCTGACCTGGATCTGTCCGCCGTGTTCTTCCATTGTCTGGCAAGCGGTTGCGAACCCGATTCCCCGTCCGCCAAAGCAGACGCCGTTTGTGTTTTCGGAGTACGCAAAAAGTCGCAGCGACTGTAGCTGCGATTCTGTCATGCCGACACCATTGTCGCGGATCACCGTGAGAATCGTGTCGTGATGCAGGGACGCGTGGACACGCACACGACTGTTTCCGCGCAGAGAATGAAAGCGATACGCGTCTGTTCGTACTAACGTAGAAAAGGCGCCATTGCGGATGATCTCTCGGAACGCGTTGAGCAAACGCGCTTCGTCAGCGCAGATACGAGTACCCGGGGCGTCTCGCCCAAGGTCGACTTCAACAAAGCGGAAGTGAATCGGGAACTGGTTTCTTTCTCTTTGAATTGCGTCTTCGAGGAGCCCGTTCATATCCAGAGATGGATTGATGATTCCAAATGGCCGTGGTCTCTCTGGATCGCTCAGATACCAGAAATGCTCCATGGTCCTCCAGATTTTTCGGCGCAGCCTGGATACGGCGAGGAGACACATCTGAACGTAGGGGTCTCTCAGAAGTGCGGAGTTTCGCTGCACTTGCGCGAGAGCATTCACGAAGATGCTCGATTCGCTGAATTCGCTTTTGTATCCGGCGATTGCCTGCCGAAATTGCGAAACCGACGTTGTTGGCTCGGTGAGGACAACACTTCGGATACGCTCGGACAGACGGTAGACCGACTGGCGCAATTGGCTGGAGAACTTCGTTTCCACGACACGGTCGAATTCGGAGAGTACTTGGCAGTATTGTTCAAGCAGGCAGGGGAGAAGAGTGAAGCTTCGACGGCCAAGTCGACGCAACTCGGCCTCTGGGTTGGCTTGAACCTCGACGGCCGAACGGAGGTAGTCGCGAACGTCTTCGGCTGTCACGGCATCAAAGGTGGCCATGGGGGCGTTGTCTCGATCGGGAGCCTGAGCTCGGCCAGGGTCTATTATTCTTGATCCCAAAGAGACTCGATCAGCTCAAGGGTTCGGTTGACCAGCACTCGCCCGCCCTCGGGGCCAATCAGGGTGCTTTGTGGAATGGCGCCATACGCCCCTCCCTGAACCGAACGTTGCGTTGGAAGGTAGCCGCCGCCGCCGGGACTGGCCAGCTCCACCACGAATGTCTGGACCGCCTTGCTTCGCGCCTTGATTTGGGAGCCATAATCCAGGTACAGCTCGAACGGATTGGTGGCAATCGCCATGTCGCCAATCCGGACCACATGGACCTCGACAGGAAAGGTGGACACGGTCTTCTGCAGTTCATAACGCTCCAAGGTGCGCCATGCCCTGGCCAGCAACCAGTGCGTTCCTGTTATCGAGACAAACCAGCGCGGCTTGCTCTTCAGTTCCGGGTGCTCCTCGAACTGCTTGACCTTTGTTTTGTATTCAGCGAGCAACCGATCGAACGTTTCCTGGACCGATTCGGCTGTCTTGTTATGAAACGTGCTGCGCCGCGTCGTCAGGTCCTTCTCTGTGATGACTCGCCGATTCAGTTCGACCTGTTCAACGCGATGCTTCAACACCGGACTTCGGTCAATATTCGCTTTCATGAACGGCAGTATGGAGGTCACCCCGTCTGAAATCCGGATGCCGATCTGCTGCATCTGGGTGCGTCCGGTGAGCTTCTCCATCCGTTTCTCGGCGCGTTCATCTACCATGAGTTTCGGCGACTGGTCCCCGGCGGCGGAAACCTGTGGCAAAATGAAGATCTCCTCGCCCAAACGCCTGCGAAGCTCATTGCGTGTCGCGTGCCAGAAATCGGCTGAAATCTGACTTCCATAGGCGACTTGAGACGGCGTGGCAAGGTTGATGACTACCCCCGTCAGATTTCCTTTCACATCCCAGGTATAGAGCAAGCCAAGTGAATGGTCCTCGTAACCTTCCACATGACTGAAATTTGGCGTGTTTGCGTTGCCATACATCTCCGACGTGCCGTCATAATAGGCTATCAGGCGATTTCGTCCCGTTGTGGCGTACGACAGGCCGAAGCTGATCCCGCCTGGTTTCCTCGCCTTCCAAGCCCGGCCGATGGCATTCGCGATCCGCTCTGCTGCAAACTCGACATACTCCTGTGCGGACATGACGCCCAGGTCGATCCCCCATTTCGCCCAGGCAACCGGGACATTGATCCCATGCAGCGAGTGCATTTTAACTAGATCCGGCGCCGTGCCCTGGTCAGGAGCAGTGTGAGTATGCGTGGCGTTAAGGATAATCTTGTCGGCGGCAACTTCGGGTGTTTCTTTTCTAACCAGATCTTGGACCCGGCCGTAGAGAATGTCGGTTACTCCCACCAGATCCAACGAGACCATGATGACCGTTTCCGATGTGCCGTTGTTTCCGGTTGACTCCAGGGCCAGGGCAGTTGCATAGATATGGTCTGCGACACCCTCGGAGACCCTCGCTGCCGACCCCCCAGTGATCACCACGGGCCTGTCGGGTGTGATATCGGCGGAGGCCCATCCGAGTTTGAGGGTGCCGGTATCTCCTTCGTTTTCAGCAGCGGCGCAGGAGGCAGGCGACCATGTGCCCGCCGCCAGCAGACCAAGAATCAAACACGCGCAAGCGACTGGGTAACTTCTCATGATTCGATTTCGCTCCTTGTTGTTCATGAACTCCGAGAAACGTCAGTGGGTCAACGGCGGGGCGTCCTGGTCCACCTTGCGCAACATCAGCCGGTCGACGCGCACTTCATTGGGGCTTTGGGAGCCTTCCACATACGAAGGACCTTGAAGCTTCACCGAGACGTATACATCGAATAACTGCTTGAAATTCTCCGGCTCGAATGCCTTTTCCAAGCTGAAATTGAGCGTCCACGACCAATGGGTCCAAAGGCGGGTTCTATCGGAATAAATCCGCGTCCTGCCGGCGTAGTACCAGTGGTATTTCTCATCTTGGGGCACGTCCGACTTCTCAAGTCGGGCGTCGGCGATGAATTTCCTGAATTTCCATTCGTAGATTCCGAAAGTGAATGGCCGGGCATGGTAGTCGTCTTTGC
>JAAYAY010000391.1 GCA_012719125.1 Planctomycetaceae bacterium
CCCGGTAGCCGGCAGATATCGAGGACCCGATGGCGATGAAAGTGGATAACTGGGACATCGTGAGAGACTTCCGGGCGGCACGGGGCCGGTTGCGACTTGGCAGGTACGAGAGGTATTTGGCCGAACGGCTTGCTGTGCGCGTGGCGCTTCTACTGGGCAAACGCGACGAGGGCGACCGGGGAGGGGATAACCCGGGGGACAAGCAACAAGCCGGCGGGAGAGCGGTTTCGCCTGACTCCCTCGCGCGCGCACCCGCGAACAACCCGCCCACTAGGGGAGAGAGCGCGTCTTTTGTAGCATATCCTAGTTCAACTGGTTGTTTTTCGTCGTTCTCGCGACCACGATAGCGACTTAGGAGAAACGAACGGTGATAAAATATCTCGTATATGCTCTGGTCTTTGCTCAGGTCGCGAGCTTTCTCACGATATGCGTAACTCTCTCTGTCCGCGAACACCCTTCCTACAACAAAAAATGGGACAAACCGCTCGGGGTGGTGTTTCTTATTGCAGTAGTGATTCTCTTTCTCACGATTGCGGTGAGTTTGGTGGGCACGCCGGGGCCACACCCACCTCACCCAATGTACTGACATGTTCGGTGTGGCGTTCGGGACCTTCCGGCCCTCGGCGACGGTCGGGCGTGGGCGCGCGCGAGGGGCTGAACGGAATTTCTCGGCGGCTCCCTGGCATGGCCCGCTGCCGGGGGTATACTGGCAGTCGCCGGGTGCTCGCCGGGGTCGCTCCTCGGCGGGCCAAACCGGGCCGGGGGCGGCCGCCTTCACCTGCCTTTCGACGGCCGCCTCCGGCCGGGCCTGGCAGAAAGACAGGGCTCTGACATGGCCGCTGAATGGTACTATCTGGACAGAGACATTCAGGTGGGGCCGGTCGATTCGGGGGAACTGGGCCGGCTGGCGGAAACTGGCATCGTCAGGCCCGAGATGTTGGTACGTCAGGGCGATAGTGGCCGCTGGGTGCGCGCTGAGCAGGTGCAAAGTCTCTTCTTGCGATCCACTCGTATCGCCGGAGTTATGTCACGCCTGGACACAGGGTTGTCTTCCGCGCCTTCGCTTGGCCCGTCTCCGCCGCCAGCTCTTGTCATAAGACAGAAGGTCCCCCCCCGACAAGCTCGCACCACGCCCCGGCCCTTCGTGGACCCGATCCTCGATCTGAAGTTGGACTGTGAACGCCTGGACGATGCGAAGTACCGTCAGAGCGAACGCAAGGTGATTCTGCACAACGTCCAACTGGAAGACGGCCCCAGCAAAGCTGATGGCACTCGTATTGCGCGAAACGAAGTCATTGAAGCCTTCGAGCTTCTCGACGATCCTCAGGTGTGTGACTACCTGAAACGTGTTCATCGATCCGCCTGGGTGCTGGAACTCTGGAGCCGTGGTTGCGCGAAGATTGACGGCTCCGAACAAGGCAGGTACGAGTGGAAGAACCTCGCGAAGCACCCGGCACATCGGCGGTTCGAGGAATCTTGGGCAAAGCAGTGGCGATCTGCGATCGGGGACGCACTTTGGACCCCTGTTAGCCCGGCAACCTTCGCCTTGCTGGTCGAGTGCTGCGAAGAAGACCGCTCGATGGCGCCTCGTTGTTATGAAGAAGTGACCGGCACGGCTACGAAACTCCATGCCACGGCCAAAGAACTCAAACAAGCAGTTGACGAGCGATGCGTTGCTCCCGACGACAGACGCTTCAACGATTTTTGGGAAACGGCAGGCTCGTACCGACTTCTTGGACTGCTACCGGAGGACTTCAATAGCCTCAAAAGGGATTGTGCTCTCGCCTTACACCATTTGAGTTTGAGTTTGCAGAAAGTTGACCCTGGAGCAAACCAGCGCGCGGCACTTGCGGCGGCGACACTCGCTCGTGACATCACAAAGGCCCTTGAGATTGGCAGCTTCTATCAGGAAGAACTGGATAGGCTCCGTCGTCAGCAGTCGAATCACTCGCAAGCGCCCGCGGCTGCGCCGAAGGAGCGCAGCACGGTCACGAAAGACTTGGAGCCTGTTCGACAGCGTGAGGTCTTTTTGAAGTCGGATGAGGCCCGACTCGTAGCGATAGCGATTGCCGGCGGGGTCGTGCTCTGGTTTAGCTGGTTTATCGGCCTCGGGGACTACGGGACTGGCGGTAATGGTCATCGCACGACGCAAGGCTGGGACGCGGACAAGGATCAACGGCCCTTGGCTGCTGCACAATCACCGCCGGAGCCCGAAACCGGTTACGTGATTGAGGACGCGACCACGGGCCTAGTCATTGGCCGGGTACCGGTGGAATGCCCGCCAGAGAAGTTGCACCCTCTTCGCCTGGCAACGTCGGAAGTGGAGAAGGCGACAGTTGGGGCACAATCGCAGTACCAAGCGACTGATGCACAGCAAGAGACGGAGGAAGCAAAGTACGGGTCTGTTGCGGACACCCTCTCCCATCCGCCCGACAAGATTGAACTGGCCAAGTGGAGGACTTGGACAACCGCCGATGGAAGATACAAGGCCGAGGCGAAGTTCGTCACGTTCGTCGCCGGAACAGTGACTCTGGAGAAAAAGGATGGGAACACGGTGGACGTAAAACTTGATATTCTCTGCTCAGAGGATCGGGATTTCGTGACACAACAGAAATGGAGATGGGCGGCCCGAAAAGAAGACGATCCGCCCCTTTTCCTGGCGAAAAATGAAACCCCTTCGCCGTTGCCGGCAAGCGACCCGGCGGCCGGTGGCGTGCGCCGGATTGTGATGCGAGCTTGGGCCCACGTGGAGGCGGGCGATTACGATAGCGGCATCGCCGATTTGACCGAGGCCGTCCGGCTCGATCCGACAGAAGCCTCCACGTATTGGGTCCGCGGTTCGGCCTACTACGCCAAGCGGGATTACGGTAGCGCCATCGCCGACCTCACTGAGGCCATCCGGCTCGATCCGACAGTTGCCGTGGCCTATTCCAGCCGCGGTCGTGCCTACTGCGGCAAAGGTGATTACGATCGCGCCATCGCCGACTTCACCGA
>JAAYAY010000392.1 GCA_012719125.1 Planctomycetaceae bacterium
GCTGAACCTACCGCTGGCGACCCCCGACGAGAAAGAACGCGATTGATGGACGCTGCCGAAAAACTTGCCCCCGAGGTCGGCACGGCCGCGGCCTGCCGGGCGATGGGTGTCAGTCGAGCGACCCTGTGGGCGTTAGCTCGAAGGCGCAGTTGCGGGGGCCGCCATTTCCGACGCCATCTCCATTACATCAGCAAAACGCTCGGAAACGTCTTTCCTCAGTGCTCGATGGATCGTCTCGGCCAACGATGAGGGGATGTCAGCGCGACGTTCTCGGATGGGTACCGGTGAGTCGAAGAGGACTATCTTGAGCCGTTCATGATTAGGGCAATCATCAAAGTTGAAGGGATAGCATCCTGTCAGCAGTCGATACAGTGTGGCCGCAGTCGCGTACTGGTCGGCGGGCGGTTTGGCTTCTCGGTAGCGCGTGATTTGCTCCGACGGCATATAGGGAATGGTACCGCCCACGTCGCCCATAATTGTCAAGCCGCTGAGAGACGAAGACTGGTAGGCTCGCGCAAGTCCAAAATCCGCGAGTTGGCAGGCCTCGCAGCTTGGCAAGCCGCTGAGCAAGAGATTGGCAGGCTTGATGTCACGATGAACGAAACCCTCGTTGTGGGCGTATTCCAAAGCCTCCAAGACCTCACAAGCGATTCGTACGGCTTGCCCAATTCGCAACGGACCTTCCTGTTTCAACAATTGCGAGGCACTCCGCCCGGGCACATAGTCCATGGTGAAATACAACAATCCATTGGCGAAGCCCATCTCATGAAAGGCAACAATTCGCGGATGCTGAAGCCGACGAAGAATGTCCGCCTCCCGAAAGAAACGTTGCAGTTCCTTCTCCGTGACGGCGACCGCCGGGTGAACCGTCTTCAACGCTACCTCCGCCCCGTCAGCCAGACGCTTTGCGAGATAGACAATCCCCATTCCGCCTTGCCCCAGCCGGCACACGGCCTCGTACCCGGTGAGCCTGTCTATTTATGCACTATTGAAGGAGATTCGTCATGTTGCGACTACTTGGAAAGCTGATTTTCGCTTGCGGTTGGATATCCGGCTGGATCAAGTACAGGTTGGGAATCTATGTGTACATTCCTGAAAAGTATCGTCGTCCGTGAGAAGCCCAGCTAGTGAAAGTGGTTTTCTCGTGAACATGTTGTTGCCGTCGATCACCTCGGCCTTGGCCTCGAACGAGTCTACCAGGATGAGTTCGTCGTACCGGATGTCGAACTTCTTCAAGTCAGTTTCCGCCGCAGCCCGAAAGTAGGCGACAGAAACGGTAGCCTCCCGGTCGTATCGCTGAATTTACTGAAAATAAGACAGCTTACGACATGGCTACCGTTGACCAATATGCCATCCCGGAATTCTCGGAAGAACCGTTTTTGTGAAACTCAGAAGCTTCTGACACCACAGATCCAGCCCGAAATTGATCACGGAATCGAGATCTCAAAGATCCGACGCCAGAAAAACCACACGTCCATAAGGTCGCCCACCTTTCACAGCCTTGGGGCATCACGGGTTCAAGGGTTTTCCAACGGAGCATCACACCATGGAAGTCACTTCCATCCTACGCCGCTTCGTGGATTTGCCGTCTCCACAGCGAGTCCACGATTCCATTGCCGCACTCCAGGCCGTTGACCGTCTGGAAGATCCTAGATGTCCGTTTCGTAAGTTGACAAACAGTTATAGTTGACCTGGACAAGAAAGGGGACATGGGGTAGCAAAGGCGAATTGGTATTGAGAATCAGGGTTCCAGAGCAAGGAGGCTCGCCATGCC
>JAAYAY010000393.1 GCA_012719125.1 Planctomycetaceae bacterium
ACCAGACCGTGTTTGCCGGGGGAGTGTTCCTCAACGGCAGCGAGCTTCACGTCCACGGAACCGACGGGGCCGACTGGCTCGATCTGGATAATGACGGCACGCTCGACGTCACCATGGGGGCGTTCTCCTATTCCTACAGTTCCGCCACCGTCACGGCCATCCGCGCCCGGATGCACGACGGCGACGACACCATCACCACCTCCTCGACCGTTGGATCCCCGATGTGGGCCTTCGGCGGCGACGGCGACGACACGATCCACGGCACGAGCCTGGGCGACAAGATTCATGGGGGTGATGGCGATGATACACTTTACGGCGGCGACGATGACGACGGCTACGGTGGCGACGGCGGAGCCGATGTGATCTATGGTGACGCCGGAAACGATGTGATCTACGGGCAGAGTCAAGGTGATACTCTCTATGGCGATGCCGGCAGCGATACGCTCTACGGCGACGACGCCACGCCGGGCGTCCTCGACGGCGCCGACGTACTTCATGGCGGGGCGGACAACGATACGCTCTTCGGCGGCAGCCTTAACGACACCCTTTTTGGCGATACCGGAAACGACGCCCTCGACGGCCAGGACGGCATCGACGTCCTCCATGGCGGAGACGGCCTCGATAGTCCCGAGATCCTCGACGACGCCGAGACCGGCTACCAGGAGACCGGCGTCTGGGCCGACGACGCGGCCGGCGGCGGCTTCGGCGGAAACCAGCGTCTCGACGAGGCCGGCAGCGGCGCGGAAAAGGCCGCCTGGACGTTCAGCAACCTCTCCAGCGGCGACTACGAAGTCCACGTCACCTGGGACGATCCCGACGATTACGGCGGCGCCTCCAATGCCCCCTTCGCGGTCTTCGACGGCGCGACGTCCAGAGGTTCCTTCAGCGTCAATCAACGCGTCTATCCTTCCGGTTCGACCGTTGCCGACGCCTCGTGGCTCAAACTGGGAACCTCCTTCTCGATCACCTCCGGCACCCTCAAGGTGGAGCTTACCGACAACGCCGACGGCACCGTCCGGGCCGACGCCGTGCGGATCGTCCAGGTGGGCGCACCTGCGAATCAACCGCCGACGCTCGACGCGATTCCCGATCCGGCAGCGATCGACGAAGACTCGCCGATGCAGACTGTGAACCTTTTCGGCATCACGGCAGGCGCAGGCGAATCTCAGAACCTAACCGTCACGGCCACGAGCGACAATACGGGCCTGATTCCCGATCCGACGGTCATCTACACGTTGCCCAATTCAACCGGCTCGCTTCAGTACGCGCCGATAGCGGATCAGAGCGGTACGGCCGCGATCACCGTAACGGTTACTGACGCGGGGTTGGACGGAGTCCCCGGTAACGGCGACGACGGCATCTTCTTCCGAACGTTTGCCGTTACTGTCAGTTCGGCGAACGATATTCCAGTCGTCGCGGCTGGCCCCGACGACTCGATCGACGAGGGCGGAACCTTCACCTCCAGCGGCTCCTTCACCGACCCGGACACCGATAGCTGGATGGCGACCGTTGACTACGGGGACGGAACAGGCCCCCAAACGCTCACTCTCAACCCCGACAAAACCTTCAGCCTCAGCCACACCTACGTCGACAACGGCAATTACACCGTCACGGTCACCGTCGACGATGCGGCCGGCGTTCAAGGCAGCGATACGCTCGTGGTCACGGTGGCCAATGTTGCCCCAACACTCGTGAGCAGCGGCGATTCAACCGTCGACATCAACGCCACCTACACACTGTCTTTGTCGTCCGCCGATCCCGGCGACGACACAATTCAGAATTGGGAGATCAACTGGGGCGACAGCGATCCTGAGCCCGTCACCGGCAATCCGCCGAGCCTGACGCACACTTACACAACCCCCGGCTACTACACGATTTCCGCTACCGCCACGGACGAGGATGGAACCTACTCCGCTCCACCTCTTAGCGTCGCGGTAAACTACACCGTCAACAGCCCGCCGTTTTTTGTCTCCACGCCACCGCTCGAAACCGTCGCCGATCTGCCCTTCGAATACCAGGCCGTTGCAGTGGACCCCGATCCGGGTGATGAACTGACCTACCATCTGGACGCCGGCTCGATCGCGCTCGGATTGTTGATCGATTCCGTCAACGGTGAGATCACCTGGACGCCGACTCAGTCCGACGGCGGACTGCACGTGATCACCACCCGGGTCGAGGACGATCACGGCGGTATCGCCTATCAGACGTTTCCACTGACGGTTCTCACCGTCAATACTCCACCCACGGCCGATGCCGGCGGCCCCTACTTCGCCAGCGAAGGCGGGACGATCCAGTTGGACGGTTCAGGCTCCTGGGACCCCAATCAGACCTACGATACCCTTCAGTATGAATGGGACCTCGACGGCGACGGCAACTTCGGCGAGACGGGACCGGGATTTGCCCCAAATGGTGACGAGATCGGAATGACGCCACTTTTCGTTGCCCACGATGATGTCCTCGGTCACACGATCAGCCTGCGCGTGACTGACAGCGACCTGGGTTCCCACACCGACACCGCCGCGATCACGATAAGCAACGTCGCTCCCACGCTGACAATCGGTGGGAATACGTCCGTCGACGAGGACGCCGCCTACACCCTGACCTTGTCGTCCAGCGACCCGGGCGACGACACAATCGAATCCTGGTTCATCGATTGGGGCGACACCCAGACCGAAACCGTCTCCGGCAATCCGGCCAGCGTCACGCACGAATACGCCGTCCCAGGTCCGTACACGATCCAGGCAACCGCCACCGACGAGGATGGAACGTACAGTGCCAACAGCCACGGGGTAACGGTCAACAACGTCAACGATGCGCCTTATGTCGCCAATCTGATCGACGACATGTCGGTCGACGTGGGAACCGGCCAGACGATCGTCGATCTCTCACAAACCTTCGGCGACGACGACCTTCCCTATGGCAACAGCCTGACGCTCTCCATCACGAGCAACGATAACACGGTCCTGGTGGCTGCCTTGATCAATGGCTCCAGCCTGATCCTCGACTACCTCGCCGGCCAAGTTGGTACCGCTACAATCGTCGTTCGCGCGACCGACAATGCGGCCGCATTCGTCGAGGACACCTTCACCGTCACGGTCGTCAACCAATCCCCTGTGACGACCGATGACGCCTATCCCACAGACGGGGTCAATCCCGTGGTCATCGGCGCGGGTAGCGGCGTGCTGGCAAATGATTCGGATCCCAACACCGGGGATACCCTCACCGCCCATCTAGTCAGCGGCCCGTCCGAAGGCTCGTTGACGCTCAATACCGACGGCTCGTTTGCCTACACTCCGAACGCGGGTTTCATCGGTCCGGACAGCTTCGTTTACGAGGCAAGCGATCCTCATAACGCGGCGACTCTAGCCACCGTGACGCTTGTCCTCAACCAACCGCCAGCCGCCGATGCGGGCGGTCCCTATACCATCGAAGAAACGCTTTCGCTGACCTTGAACGCCTCCGGTTCCAGCGACCCCGAAGGGACGACCCTGACTTACGAATGGGACTTCGACGGCGACGGAATCTTTGGCGAAATCGGGACCGCCTTCGGCGACGAAACCGGCATCGGCCCCAGCTTCCTGGCCGGCGACGGCCAGGCCACCTACTACGTCACCCTGCGGGTGACCGATGCCGTGGGGTTCTCCGGCACCGATACAGCCCGTATCGACGTGGTCAACTTGCCGCCTGTCGTGAGTGACCTGACGGACCTCACGATTGTTGTGGGAGCAACGCTCCACGTGGGCGGCTCGTTCGTCGATCTCTGTTCTGTCGACACCTGGACCGCCACCGTCGACTACGATGACGGCGCAGGGCCACAGACTCTGATCCTGAATCAAGACAAGACCTTCATTCTAGAACATGTCTACACCAGCGACGACGTTTACACGGTCACGGTGGTCGTTACCGACGATGACGGCGGCACGGGCGAGATGACGTTTGACGTGACGGTGGTGCCCAACACCGCTCCCACCGCAAACGCCGGCGGGCCCTATCTGGTGGACGAAGGCGGTGCGGTCGTGCTTGACGGTTCCCTCTCCGGCGATCCGGAGCAACCCTCTGCCACGCTCCTCTATGAGTGGGACCTCGACGGGGACGGCCAGTTCGGGGAGGCCGGTGAAACGGGAGTCTCCCCCACGTTCTCGGCCGTCGGACTGACGGCCCCTGCCACGATCACGGTCTATTTGCGGGTCACCGACCACGGAATGCTCACCGATACGGCCGAGACCACGATCGACGTGGCCGAGCTTCTCTACTGGGACCCGGACGGCATCTCAGCGAACAATGATCTCGACACCGGCGCTGGCCTCGGCGGTTCCGGCCAGTGGATGAGTGCCGGTTGCTGGTACGATCCTGCCACGGGCGCCCGGGCAACCTGGGATAACGCCGCCGGCCAAACGGCCGTCTTCGCCGGTACGGCGGGCACCGCAACTCTTGCGTCGGCCGCGAGTGTGGACCGCATCGAGTTCCTCACCGCCGGCTATTCGATTAGTGGCGGGAGCATCACCCTGACCGGCCCCAAACTGACGGCCGCTGACGGCACGTCGACCATCGTGTCTCCCCTTGCCGGCTCTGTCGGACTGACCAAGCTGGGCGACGGGACCCTGGTCCTCAGCGGTAGCAACACCTACGCGGGCGGCACGATCGTCAGCGACGGAACCCTGCAAATCGGAGCCGGAGGAACCAAAGGCACCCTCGGGTCGGGAGCGGTATCCGGCAGTTCCTCAGGAACCCTGACTTTTGATCGCAGCAATAACCTCACTGTTGCCAATGCAGTCCTTGGAGATATCGGGATCGAGAAGAGCGGCACGGGGACCCTCGCTCTCACGGGCACCAACACCTACAGCGGCACCACGACGATCAGCGAAGGAATGCTTCAGATTGGCGGCGGGGCCACGACGGGCACCTTGGGCACGGGAGACGTGCTGAACAATGCCGCTCTCAGATTCTGCCGTTCCAAC
>JAAYAY010000035.1 GCA_012719125.1 Planctomycetaceae bacterium
CGCTGGTGATACTTCCACATTAAAGGAACAGAAGAGAAGAGGCACCGGTACTCTGAGCTGACAGGAGACGTTGCCTCACCCATAACCCAAGCACTTGGAGTGTCTGTCAAACTGGAGCCACCTCAAATCATCAAAGAGGGGCAAGAGATGAGACGCCGTATGTCGTTCGTTGCCGTGGGGTGCCTATTCCTATTCCCTTTCCTGGGGTGCGACGGTAGTAGTACGGGGCAAACAGGGCAGATTGAGCCCCTCGGCTATCCAGAGTCTGAGAACATCGTCGTTTTTGCCATCAGTAGCTCGGGGTGGAAAGGGCTCACACGAGCAGAGATGAGGAACTTGTTGTGTCAGCATCGTCGCGAATTCGAATTGACGGCTGATGGTTGTCTTGAGGCGGAAGGAGTAACGTGTGAAGTCCGATTCGAGAGTCCATTGCAGCCCGAAGAACAGGATCGATTCGAAAACTGGCTCAAGGAAAGGGAGATACAGTGGGAGGTATGCGTTGGTGACGAGACGACGCCGACCCATGTCAGATTTCAGCACAAGTTGTGTGGCCTGATTTACTTCCCTCACCCCGACGAAGTGGAAGATCCGAAAGAGGCAGTCTGCGATCCGATTCAGGTCAACAAACTCGACAGCCGCTGGTATGCCTTCGAAGAGGACTGGAACTGACGATCACGCTCTCGCGGCAGTCTGACCTGGTCTCATGCTAAATCGATGGCCACGGGGCTGTCAAGTTTCTCTCAGGCTGCCGGTGCTGCGACGTCTGCCAGGAATAGACCTGCGGGCAACAATAGATCTTTCTTGACACTCGTCTCTCCACGGGCTCAAATTCATCGCAGGCCGCCAAGACGTGTGGCGCAGAACAATGTCAGGTGCCTTGCGAGGAAATCCAATGAAACGGACACTGGCTGTGGTCGTAATGTTTTCGGCATTGGGCGTGGGCGAGGGGCCGGTCCGCATCTTCGGGGAGCCGCTCGAAGGCCGGGCAGCAAACGTTGCCGCGGACAGTTGGTGGAACCCAGATTGGCAATTCCGCACTACGATCATTCGTTCGACCCCCTGGCGCGACGGTACGCCTCGGCCGGTGGAAGCCGTCGTCGACTTGCCGTTGCTGCTCCAGCGTGCCGACGTTACCGGCGAGTTCGATCCGGCTTCGATACGGATCGTCGAACGAACCGCCGATGGTTCCGGACGCGAGATTCCCTTCGCTCGCCGCATGGAGTCTGATGCCCGAACCGGCCGCCATCAGCACTACCTGACCTGGATCGCCCGGCCCGAACTCGGGGCGGTCGGCCGGTACGACATCTACTTCGATACGAAAGACCGGAACCGCCAGGCTCCGCAGTGTGAAGCAAACCTGCTGCCGCCCGAGAACCTGCCGGCGAACCCCGGTTTTGAAGACGAAGTCGAAGGCCTGCCGGACGGTTGGACGGCGACGCCGAAGCCGTTGATCCGCCTTGGCCGTTTCGATCACACCACGGGTCAGAGGTCTCTCAAAGTCGTGGTCGACGAGAACACGCCGCAAGACGTGGGACGCGAGGCGACCATCGCGCAGACGATCGACGTGCACGAATTCGCCGGGCAGGAAGCCGTGTTTGAGTGCGACCTGTTGGCGGAACGGGCGGTCTACGGCGCTCCCGTGACCATTGAACTGGAACAGTTCCGCGCCGACGGCACGAGGATTCCGGAATATGTGGTCGAGCCTCGCTGGCTGACGATCGAGTTGGCCGCGGGCCAGCTTGTGCAGTTCTCCGAGCGGGGGCACGTGAATCCTGAGGCCGCAACGGTCAACGTCAAGATCCGCATGCGATGCAGCGTAACCGACGCCGATACGCGACGAACCGTGACCGGTCCTGAGTCGTTCTTCACGATCTGGCTGGACCGCATCGTGTTCCGCTCTGGCGAGCGGTGGTCCTGGCCCGCCGAGACGGGAGCCGGCTTCGTCGAAGGATCGCTGGAGCAGGCCCCGCTGAATCGCGGGTTTGAATTCACCGGCCAGCGGCGAGTGGCCTTCAACGGCGCTTCGGAGGGCACGCTCACCTCGGGACAGTACAACCCGAATCCCCGATCGGTCCACTGGGGGCTGGAGGCGGGCACGTTGGAGTTCTGGTGTCGTCCGTTGCCCGGTGCCGACCGCTCCGGCGAGCGGGTCTTCTTCGATTCGGTCGCCTACGGGCACCGCCTGCAATCGCGTCTTCAAACACGACGCATCGACGGCAAGACGCATCTGGAGTTCACGATCGCCGACGCCGGCGGCAAGCTGCGGACGGTCCGCGGACCGGCGGACCTGCACGCCGGACGGAACCATCACCTTGCGGCCACCTGGAGCTTCCCCAAGGCCCATCTTCAACTCTTCGTGGACGGCAAACTCGTTGCAGCCGAAGGCCCGCACGATCAGCCCTGGCCGAGCAGCCTGCTGCCGAACGATAAGGGGAACAAACCGGGCATCGGCATTTCCGAAACGGACTGCCGCAGCATGCCCATGCAGGCGTTCATCGGCGGCGACAAGGACTGCAACGAATCGCGGGGGGCCGAGGCCGTGCTCGACGAGTTCCGCATCTCCGACGTCGTTCGCTACGCCGGTGATTTCGTCCCCGATCGCCGCGAGTTTCCTGCAGACGAGCACACCAGGGCGCTGTTTCATTTCGAGAACGAACGCCATGGCGTGCACGATTCGGACGATCGATTCGTCCGCGGCCATCTCGCCTGCCAGTTGCCGCGGCAAGCGGAAGAAGTGCCGTTGGACCTGTTCCAGGACGGCAAGATCGTCCGCCGCATGATCCTGGTCAAGCCGCACGCTCCAACCGAACTGTTCGAGAAGAACCGGGCGGAGAGCCGCATGACGGTCACACGCCCCTTCCGTGAACTGCCCGATCCGCGATTCGTCGAGTATCGCCGCCGGCAGTGCGAGCGGACCGTCGCGGCCGGCGACAAGGGCTTTCTGTTGGAGGTGGGAGGCGACTACGAACCGTTGATGGCGTCGATCACCTTCGAGCGAGCGGAGGGGACGCCCGCGACGACGACCTTGTTGCCCCGCTGGCGTGCCAACGACAACGTGGTGCCTTTCAGTGTCGAGACCCTGGCCGACACTCTGGCCGCCGATGCAGAGAACGACGAGGAGAAGGCGTTGGAGGTGATGCGCTATGCGTTGGCGATCAGCAACTACTACGACGCCCACTACTGCGAAACGCTGCCCACCAGGCACCGGGACCGGGTTGCCTACACGCTGCTGAAGGCCGTGAATATCTACGCCTTCGACCAGTGCGGGCCGCTGAATCACACGTTGCGCAAGCTGTTCCTGGCGGCCGGAATCTCGTCGAACGATGCTTCGGGCACCCATCATCAGTTCGAGCAAGCATTCTACGGCGGGAGCTGGCGGCTGTTCGACCTGTCGCCCCGCAAGTATTGGCTCAATCGCGACAACGCGACCGTCGCCGGACGGCGGACGTTTGAAGACGACCTCTACCTGAAGTTGCGGCAAGGCGACGGCGTGACTTCGGGGCTGCCGGGACGGGTCAGCCGGGCACGGTTCGGTTCGGCCGAGCGGCCCCACTCGATGGACTTCTATCTGAGAGCAGATGAGCATGCCAGCGTCTGTTGGCACAATGAAGGCCGCTGGTTCGAGATCACCGGAAACCGGCAGCCGATTCCCCTGGCAAAAATCCCGCCCTATTTCGGCAACGGGGCGGTCGTGTACGAACCGACCGGCGAAAGCGAGGCGACCGTCCTGGAAAACGCCGAGCTTGCTCGGTCGCCTGATGACGTCTCCGTCCTCCGAGCGAAGAACCCAGCCGAACCGGCCACGTTGATCTACCGGGCCGCGTGCCCCTACATCTTCTCCGACGGCCGCGTCCGCGGCACTTGCGAAGCCGAAACACCCGGCGCCGTCCGAATGTCGCTCTCCTTCGACGAGGGCAAGAACTGGAGCGAAGTATGGAAGAGCGGCCCGAAGGCCGGGCCGATCGACGTGTCGATGCTGGAGAATGTGACCGGCCGATATGCCTATTGGCTGAAGGCGGAACTGGCTGCCGGCAGCCGGGCGGCGATCCGCCGACTCACGGTGCGGACGACGTTCGTCGCGTCGCCTCTGGCTCTGCCCGGCAAGCTCTCGCTCGGCGAGAATCGCATCACGTTTGTCGGTGGACCTCCGTCCGTGCCCGTCGCCACGACCTGCCGCTGGACCGAGCGTTTCCGGAGCAACCTTGGCGTATCGCTCAACTCGATCAGCTACTACCTCAACGGTGATGAAGCCCACCGGAATCTGTTCGTCGTGGCGCCCGGTGACGAGTTGCCGGTGAAAGTCAGCCTGCAAGGCGCAACGGAGTCCGACGCGGTGTCGCTGGCGAACCTGCCGCAGGGCTGGACGAGTCAGCCTCGCGGCGCGGCGGAGTTCGCCGCCCGTCCGGCATCGGTCATCGAAGGCGACGTCGGGGCGTTTGACGTGGTCGTCGGCAACACGGAACCGCCCCGCCGGGTGACGGCGCAGGTTTTGGTCGCCCGGGGCGCACTCAGCCGTGAGGCGGAGCAGGCCGATAAGGTCGACGGAAAGGTGACGGCGGCGGACATCCCCGAACTCAGCGGCGCCCGGGGCATGATGTTTCGTGGTAGCGGGCGTTTGGCGTTTGACCTTGCAGCGCCTGTCGAGGGAAAGTATGCCCTGTGGTTGCGGGCACGATGGGAGCCGGAGAGCAGTCTGGCCATGACGCTTGCATTGAATGACGGGAAGCCCCGGGAGCTTCGGGCCACCGCCATGATCGGTTTCACCGACTGGACCAATCCGAGACAGGCTCACACCAAGATGTTCGCCCATTTCGGCGAGCAGTACGGTCACTGGTCCTGGTATCGAATCCCCGACGTCGAATTGACGGCGAGCACACGCCGGCTGACGCTGGCGGCTGAGCGGGGGGCCTGCTTCGACGCCCTGCTGCTCCTGCCCCAGAATCCGGCCGTCGATCGCGCCGCAATGAACCTGATGCAGAACTGGAACTACAGCCCGTAAGAAAATCCTGATTAGGGTGAATAGGGAAGAGCACCCTTCAAGAGAATCGGTGTGTGAGTGCTTACAATCTGTGTACCCAGCAGGAAACACAGCGGATGCCGTATATGTCCGTTTCCTTCGGATACAACGGGTTCAGAGAAGAGGCACCGGTACTCCGCGTCAGAGTACCGGTGCCTCTTCCCTGAACCGACTGCTTGTCCGGCGGAAGAGGTGGTCTGTTCGCGGTTGATTCGTCCGAGGTTCACACGACTTCAGCAATCGGCGACCGAAACGTTTTCATGGGTTCTTCCAGCGGGCGAAGGAAGGACACGATTCCAACCCGTTCACATTACTCCTGCGCGAGATCCGAATGAAGAGCTATTTGCAGCGTCTGGCTATGGTTGTGGTGCTTGTTGTCTGTGAAGCGACTCTTGCCGGCGACGTCACTATTGACGACGATTTCAAACCCGCACCGCCCAGGATCGCCGCACGCGAAGTTCGGCTGGCGGGTCTCTCCGACCAGATCAACACGCTCGTCTTCGCCCAGGCCATCGACGACCTGCACAAGCAAGGCGGTGGGCGGTTGATTGTACCCGCGGGCGTTTGGCCAACGGGACCGATTCACTTGAAGAGCGGCGTCGACCTTCACCTGGAGCAAGGAGCCGAACTCCGGTTCAGTACCCGTTACGCCGACTATCTGCCCGTCGTTTTCCAGCAACGGGGCGGCGTCCGCTGCTACAACTACTCGCCGCCTATCTATGCCTGCGACTGTGAGGACGTGGCCGTCACCGGCAAGGGCGTGCTGGACGGCCAGGGCCAGGCCTGGTGGCCCTGGAAGAACAAGCAGCCCGGGATGGCGCGCCTTATGGAGATGTGCCGGGCCCGCACGCCGGTCGATGAGCGCGTGTTCGGCAAGGAAGAAGACGGAGTCCGGCCCGACTTCATCCAGTTCATCCGCTGCAATCGCGTGCTGCTCGAAGGGGTCACGGTGAAGGACGGCCCTTCCTGGAACGTCCACCCGGTCTGGTGCGAGGATCTGACAATTCGCGGGGTGTCGGTGGTGGCCCACGGGCCCAACAACGACGGCATCGATCCGGACGGGTGCCGCCGGGTGCTGATCGAAGACTGCTTCCTGGACGCGGGCGACGACGCCATCTGTCTCAAATCGGGCCGCGACCAAGAGGGCTGGGATGCGGCTCGCCCCTGCGAAGACGTCTTGATCCGCCGCTGCCGCGCCCTGGCCGGCCACGGAGTGGTGGTGTTTGGCAGCGAGATGTCGGCCGGAATCCGCAACGTCTACGCGCACGATCTCACGGGCATCGGCACCGATCGGGGCATCCGCATCAAGACCCGGCGGGGTCGCGGCGGAGTCGTCGAAAACGTCCTGATCGAGAACGTGCATCTGGAGAAGATACGGAGGGAAGCCGTCATGATCAACATGCTGTATGGCGACCGCACGCTGGGGGAAGAAAGCGTGTCGGAGCAGCCCAAGTCGGCCACAACTCCCACGTTCCGCAACATCACGATTCGCAACGTCTCGTGCGAAGGGGCTAAACAATCGGTTCGCGTCATGGGGCTGCCCGAGAATCCGGTCACCGGGCTGGTGCTGGAGGATATTCACGTCAAGGCGACCAAGCCGGCAAGCCTGCAGCACGCGGAAGGAACCTGGGATCCGGCACTCTTCCCATGACGGCCTTGACCCGGTAAGACGCGGTCACTCTGGGACAGATCGTTTAACCCGCTGCCGCAGGCGAGGCCGTTCAGCGATCGTGGCTCGCGATGGTGCTAGCCAATACTACTCCGTTTCCAACACATTCAACAGATCCACCGCCGGAAGCCGCGCCCCAAGTAGTCCAATACGATTCGTCCCTTTCACCAGTTTCACCGGCATGCGGTCCCAGCCCCACGTCGATTCGCCGCCCGAGTTCCACGCAACCAAGGGACCGGCGTTGTCGCCGTTGACCTGAACGTCAAGAGATCGCTCTTCGGGACCGGCATGGGCATAGCGGAATTCCAGGACATAGGCGCCGGCAGCGGGAGCGTCGAAGGTCCACTGGATGAAATTCTTGAACGAGCCGTAGGGTTCAAGATAGGTGGTGCCGTCGTCGCTCGACGCTTCACGCATTCCAACGCTGACGGCAGACTCCGCCTCCAATTGCCTTACAACCTGGAGATCGGCGATTGTCGCCAGAATAACTCGTTCACCGCCGGCGGACGTTGCGAAACTCGACAGAGAATCCTGCCCGACGGGCGAACCAACGGCCAAACGAATCTCCTCCAGGGCGAAGGCGGCCTGCGGCAAACCGCCGTCGCAATACACCGTGAGCGACTCTGCCTGGACAACCGTGGGCAACAAGAAGGCAAATAACAGAGAAGCGCTCGAAAACACGAACCGTTGCGACTGCCGGAGAATCATTTGACTTGACCTCTGGATCCGGAGGATGAACTCGCACCAACCTGACAGTATCCGAGAATTGGGGTGCGATTGTATACAGTGTATGATCTGCAAATACACTTCGATCACCATTTCTACGTATTTCGGTGGGTTCGTGGGACGGTCCCGTCGGTTCCTGAAGCGAGCGCGACGCATATGTGACATAAATCGCAAGTTATTGTATGTCAAGTATTTACTGATATTCATCGGCACCTGTTGGATACTCATGTGGCGTTTCCTGCCGAAAGTCTGCCATCCGGCACGACAGTTGCTCTATAAATTCTGCGGACGTTGCGGCATTCTCTCCCCCCCAATCCCCCGCCGCAACGTCCACTTCTTTTTACGCACCCTGAGAAGACGACCATCGGCTGATTCATCGCAACGGGAGTTAGGAGCTGGACTTTTTTTCGGGGCCGAAACAGAGAAGTACAGGCGACCCCAACACAGTCCACAAATTGGTCTGTGCGTCCAGGCCAAATAGATTGAAAATGCTCCCTGGGGATCGTTCCCATCCTCGTGCAAGCGGGGATGGGACCATCCCCTCCCATTCTGTTGGAGTGACAAGACCTATGATTCCATATGGTCTCCAGCCAACGGCGATGTGAAACGATGACGATGGCACTGATCACCACGGTGAAAGAACGCTGCCGCATGTGTTATACGTGCGTCCGCGAATGTCCCGCCAAGGCCATCCGCATCGTCGACGGTCAGGCCGAGGTGGTCGGCGCCCGCTGCATCGCCTGCGGCAACTGCGTCCGCGTCTGTTCGCAGCAAGCGAAGCAGGTTGCCCAATCGATCGACCAGGTGGACGATCTCCTGGCCGGCAATCTGCCGGTCGTCGCCTGTCTGGCCCCCAGCTTCCCCGCCGAGTTCACCGACGTTCCCTATCGTCAACTCGTAGGAATGGTCCGCTCGATGGGCTTTTCGGCAGTTCACGAAGTGTCGTTCGGCGCCGACCTGGTTGCCCGGGAGTATCGCCGCCTGCTCGCCGGGCGGAATCCGCACCGATTCATTGCCACGAGTTGCCCGGCGATCGCCGGGTATGTCGAGCGCTACCATCCGGAACTGGTCGACTCGCTGGCGCCGATCGTTTCTCCCATGGTCGCCATGGCTCGAGCCGTGCGTCACCTGGCGGGCAAGGAGATCGCCGTGGTGTTCATCGGCCCCTGCATCGCCAAGAAGGCCGAGGCCGACAGCCCGCTCCTGGACCACGAGGTCTCGGCCGTGCTGACTTTTCCCGAGCTGCGTGCCATGTTCTCCCGTGCAGGCGTCGAACCTTCTCAAGTGGAACCGGCGGATTTCGACCCGCCCCACGGCGCCGTGGGTGGCGTATTTCCCATCGGACGCGGCATGCTGCAAACAGCCGGCATCAGCGAAGACCTGATGACCGGCGAGGTCGTGGCCACCGAAGGACGCGTTCGCACCTTCGAGGCGATCCGCGAGTTTGTCGCCGGCGACCTGGGGGCTCGGCTCCTCGAAGCACTCTGCTGCGAAGGCTGCATCATGGGCGCCGGCATCAACAGCGATCTGCCCCTGTTCAATCGCCGCCGGCACGTTCGCTTATATGCCGCCGAACGGGTCGAACGCCTCGATACCAAGGCCTGGAACCGGGCCATGGACGAACTCGGCGAACTGGACCTTTCCCGGCGATTCGCTCCCGACGACCAGCGAGTTGCCGCGCCCGAGGCCGCAACCCTGGCCCGAATCCTGCGCCGGCTCGGCAAGCACTCGGTCGAAGACGAGTTGAACTGCGGCGCCTGCGGCTACGAAACCTGCCGCGAGCACGCCGTGGCGATCTATAAAGGCTTGGCCGAACACGAGATGTGCCTGCCGAACACGATCGACCAGCTCCGCGTCGCCCTCAAAGAAGTCGAACAGTCGAAGGAACAACTGGCCAGCGCTCAAGAGGCGCTGATGCACTCCGAGAAGCTTGCCAGCATGGGCCAACTGGCGGCCGGAATCGCCCACGAAGTAAATAATCCTCTGGGCGTCGTTCTCATGTACGCCCACCTGCTGCTCGACGAGAGTTCGCCCGACGCCGAAACCCGCGACGATCTCCAACTGATTGCCGAACAGGCCGATCGCTGCAAGAAAATCGTCGCGGGCTTGCTCCACTTCGCCCGCCAGAACCGCGTGATCCGCGCCGAGGCCAACGTCTGCGAGATGGTCGATCGTCTGCTCAAAGTGTGTCAGATCCCCAAAAACGTCTCCCTGCGAGTGATCCATGAACTCGACAACCCCGTCGCGCGCGTCGATCGCGACCAACTCGGCCAGGTCCTCACCAATCTCGTCAGCAACTCCGTCGCCGCCATGCCGAGCGGCGGGAAACTGATCGTCCGCACGGCGGGCAACCACGAGACCGTCTCGATTTCCGTCGCCGATACGGGCTGCGGGATCCCCGAAGAGAACCGCCAGAAAATCTTCGAACCCTTCTTCACCACCAAGCACATCGGCAAGGGAACCGGCCTGGGCCTGGCCGTCAGCTACGGAATCGTCAAGATGCACCGGGGCGATATCCACGTCGAGTCGAACGCCGATCCGAAAGCCGGGCCCACCGGTGCGACCTTCACGGTAATCCTCCCTCGCGACGTTGACGACGAAGCTGCCGACGAACCAAAGGGACTCCTCGAAGCTGAGGGAGAGCAGGTATGAGCGCGATGGATCAGCTTCGAGTCCTCGTGGTCGACGACGAACCGGGAATGCGCCGGGGCGTCGCGCGAGCCCTCCGCAACTTCACCGTCAGCGTACCCAACGTCGAGCAAACCGTCCGTTTCCAGATCGACGAGGCGGAATCGGGCGAAGTTGCCCTGGCGAAGATCGCCGAGGCCCCGCCCGAGATCATGCTCCTCGATCACAAGATGCCGGGAATCAGCGGTCTCGACGTGTTGCATCGCGTGGCGGCGATGAAAACCGATATTCTCACGGTCATGATCACCGCCTACGCCTCGATCGAGACGGCCGTGGCGGCGACCAAGCAGGGCGCCTACGACTTCCTGGCCAAACCGTTCACGCCCGACGAACTGCGAAACACCGTCCGCAAGGCCACCGTGCGAATCGCCCTGGCTCGCGAAGCCCGCAAGCTCGCCGACGAACGCCGCCAGGTCCGCTTCCAGTTCATCCGAGTCCTGGGACACGAACTTAAGTCGCCTCTCAGCGCGGTCGATGGCTTCCTGCAACTGCTGCAGAATCGATCCCTCGGCGACGACCTCCGGGCCTACGAAGAAGTGCTCCGACGCGGGCGGGATCGCGTCCAGGGCATGCACAAGCTCATCGCCGACTTGCTCGACATGACCCGAATTGAATCGGGGCAGAAGGAACGTACTCTCGAGACAATCGACCTCGTGGGGATTGCCCGATCGGCGATCGAACTCCAGCACGCCGAAGCCGAACGCCGCGGGATCGTCTGCAAGATCCAAAATGTCGACCCAGTGCCGTTCCTGGCAGATCGCGGCGAAATGGAGATGGTCTTCAACAACCTCGTTTCCAATGCCGTAAAATACAATCGCGATCGAGGACGCGTGGAGGTTGCGATCACCGCGGAAAACGGCCAAGTGCAGATTCGCGTTGCCGACACCGGAATCGGGTTGACCGAGAAGGAAGCCGGGAAATTGTTCGGTGAATTCATCCGCATCAAGAACGAAAAGACCCGCAACATTCACGGAAGCGGCTTGGGCCTGTCCATCGTCAAGAAGATCGCCGAACTCTACCGCGGCGACGTTTCGGTGTCGAGCCGGCCCGGCGAGGGCAGCACCTTTTGCGTCTGCCTTGCCGCCGTGCAAGACGTGCCCCAACAACTGGATGCCGAACCGACAGCATCGGGAAATGTGACAACATGACCACTGCCATGGATCGAAGAGCGCTCAGCACGAGCGGTTACCACTTCATCGACGAAGACCATTTCGACCGGCTCCTTCAGCGGGAGCCGGATCGCGGGGCCGTGCGCGACGTGATCGCCAAGAGCATGGCCAAGGTGCCCCTCGAACCCGAGGAGACCGCCGTCCTCCTCCGGGCCGACGATCCCGACCTGGCCGAGGAGATCTTCGACGCCGCGCGGCAACTCAAACGCGACGTCTACGGCAACCGCATCGTCCTGTTCGCGCCGCTCTACGTGGGCAGCTACTGCCGCAACGATTGCCTGTACTGTGCCTTTCGCAGTTCCAACCGCGACGTCGTCCGCCACACGCTTTCGCCCGAAGAGTTGGCGTCCCAGGTCGAGACGCTCGAGCGGCACGGGCACAAGCGTCTGATTCTCGTTTTCGGCGAACACCCGGCCTACAGTCCCGAATTCATCGCCGACTGCGTCCGGCGCGTCTATGCCACACGGGTCGATCACGGCGAGATTCGGCGAGTCAATATCAACGCCGCGCCGCTGGATCACGCCGGTTTCCGCGTCGTTAAGGAGGCCGGTATCGGTACCTACCAGGTATTCCAGGAGACCTATCATCGGGCAACCTATGCCGCCATGCACGCCCCCGAGTCGTCCAAGGGCGACTACCTGTGGCGTCTCGACAGCCCGGCCCGCGCCATCGAATCCGAGTGCGACGACGTCGGGATCGGCGCCCTGTTCGGGCTCTACGACTGGCGGTTCGAGGTCCTTTCGCTCGTCGCCCACAGCCGCCACCTGCAGAAACACTACGGCGTCGGACCGCACACGATCAGTTTCCCCCGCCTCCGGCCCGCCCTCGGCGTGAAACTCGACGACACTTACATAGTAAGTGACGACGACTTCAAACGCCTGGTGGCGATCCTCCGGCTCTCCGTGCCCTACACGGGCATGATCCTCACCGCACGAGAAACGGCCGAAGTCCGCCGCGAGGTGATGGCCTTCGGCGTCTCCCAGATCGACGCCGGAAGCCGCATCGAACTGGCCGGCTACACCGCCGCCGAGAAAGTCCAGCAGATCGAGAAAGAACAGTTCGAATTGGGCGATCTTCGCTCGCTCGACGAGGTCATGCGCGAACTGATCCTCGACGGCTACGTGCCCAGTTTCTGTACGGCCTGTTACCGGGCCGGACGCACGGGCGAACACTTCATGGAGTTCGCCATCCCCGGCTTCATCCAGAACCTGTGCACGCCCAACGCCCTGACGACGCTCCAGGAATACTTGTCTGACTACGGCTCGGAAGAGACCCGCGCCGCCGGTGCGCGGCTCATCGAGAAGGAGTTGAACCGGCTCTCCGACGGCCCCCGCAAACAGGAACTCCGGGACCGGCTGCGGCGAATCCAGCAGACGGATCAACGCGATTTGTACTTCTGACGAGGAGCGACGCCACTTCGCCCCGTAGCTTGGCTCTCCAGAGCCGAGACCCAAGCTACCCAAGGCGCTGCCGGGAGACCGCCTCACTGCCAGGCGTTCCTCCGACAGTTCCTTAACGGCACGCCGATCCTCGTAGGGCCGGCGTGCCGAAGGTCCGTGGCACGGGTTTCACGCGCCGGTGCTCGATGATGTTCCCCAACACATCGAGCACCGCGCGTGGCCCGGCCCTTTTCTGTTGGAGTCCAGGCTTCAGCCTGCCAATCTCTCCTATAGGCCCGCGCCGCCCTCCGTCCTACAATGCGACTATTACGTTTGAGACATTCGGATCTTGAGCCTTGGAATTTGTTTCGGATTTCGAGATTGGCATTTCGGATTTGCCGTTCGTTGTTGACGCAACATAGACCAGTTGCAGGATGATGCTCCATGAAATCAGCGCCCAAAGGACTGCGCCTTCACATCGGCCTGTTCGGACGCCGCAACGTCGGCAAGTCGTCGCTTCTGAACGGTATCACCCGCCAGCAGGTCTCGATCGTCTCGGAAGTCGCCGGCACCACCACCGACCCGGTCGAGAAGCCCATGGAGTTGCTCCCCATCGGCCCGGTGCTGTTCATCGATACGGCCGGCGTCGACGACGTGGGGGCGCTCGGCCGGCAGCGGGTCGACAAGTCGCGCCAGGTCTTCGATCGCACCGATCTGGCGCTGCTCGTCGCCGAGGCGGGCACCTGGGGGCCTTTCGAAGACGGCATCCTGGCCGAGCTTCGCGGCCGCAACACGCCGCTGATCGTCGTCTTCAACAAGACCGACCTGGCCCAGCCCGACGCGGCAGTCCTCCAGCGCCTCGACAACGAGAAAATCTCCTACGTGACTACCGTTGCGTCCGACGGGCAAGGCCTCCTGGAACTCCGCCGCGCGCTGATCGAGTCCGTCCCCGAAGAATTTCTCCACACGCCGCCGCTGGTCGCCGACCTGGTCCCGCCCGGCCAGATGGCCGTGCTCGTCGTGCCCATCGACCTGGAAGCCCCGAAGGGGCGGCTGATCGTTCCCCAGGTGCAGACGATTCGCGACCTGCTCGATCACGACGCCTACTGCATGGTGGTGAAAGAACGCGAACTGCGCGACGCCCTCGACCGGCTTCGCCGCCCGCCCTCGCTGGTGATAACCGACTCGCAGGCCTTCCTCAAAGTGGCCGCCGACACGCCGCCCGAAATCAAGATGACCTCGTTCTCGATCCTGTTCGCTCGCCAGAAAGGCGACCTGGCCGAGTTCGTTCGGGGCGCCGCGGCGATCGATCGACTCCGGTCGGGCGACCGCGTTCTGATCGCCGAATCCTGCAGTCACCACCCCATTGGCGACGACATCGGACGGGTCAAGATACCCCGCTGGCTTACCCAGTACGTGGGCGGCAAACTCGACGTCCAGCACATGCAGGGACGCGACTTCCCCGCCGACCTCGATTCGTACCGACTCGTGATCCACTGCGGCGCCTGCATGTGGAACCGCCGCGAAGTCCTTTCCCGCATCGATCGCTGCCGAGCGGCCGGGGTGCCCATCTGCAATTACGGCGTCACCATCTCCTACACCCTCGGTATCTTCCACCGCGCCCTGGAGCCGTTCCCCGACGCCATGGAAGCCTATCGGCAAGCCACTGCGTAGGGTCCCGGACTGTCCGAAGTAACTCATTTGGGTTAGAAAGGATGCCGCTTCGGGCTTGTCTATTCCCTGTAGCATGTCACCGGTAGAAACGCTACTCTGGAGGGCGCCTGTCTGGATCCTAAGCAGGATCTGCGGGAGTACCTATGGCCCGTTGAGGTGGCACATGCACGCGAGTCGAAAATTCATGCTGTTGGCAGGCTTGATTGGTCAGCTTCTATGGACGCCAATTGCTTCGGCAGACGATAGCTCCTGGGTACGTGTCGTCCCCGAAACGACCGACGAAATCCTGGCCAATCCCGGCATGGGGTGGGAAACATTCCATCGGACGGCCGACCGGGACTCCAATCTCCCGCCGTGGATTCCGTCCACCGTCCACTACGCTCGCTGGGGTTGGGGTACGTTGGAGCCGGAGACAGGACGCATCGACTACGACTTCCTGGATGGCGTGCTGAAAGAGACTCGCGCGTCGAAGCAGAAGCTGGCGTTCCGCGTCATGTGCTGCTCCTCTTCGCCGCGCGGGCCGTATCATCCGTCGTGGTTGGGCACCATCGGCGGAAAGGTCGTCACGACTCGCTACGGCAACGGCCCCGAGCTCGAGGTGCCCGTGCTGGATGATCCGGCGGTACTGGACGCTCACCTCGATTTCATCAAGCGGCTTGGGGCCCGATACGACGGCCACCCCGATATCGACCACGTCGATCTGGGCTCGGTCGGTTGGTGGGGTGAATGGCACATGAGCCAGTCCGCGAGCGCTCCCATGCCGAGCCTCGAAACGCAGAAGAAAATCGTCGATGCCTATCTGAGCGCCTTTCGGAAATCGCCGCTGGTGATGCTCATCGGCGGCGGCGAAATGCTCAAGTTTGCCGTGGAAAACGGAACCGGCTGGCGTGCCGATTGCCTGGGCGACATGGGCGGATTCTCCAGGACATGGTGCCACATGCGGATGGCCTACCCCTCCAGCCTGCCCAAAGCCGACGCCATGGACGCCTGGAAGACCTCGCCCGTGGCCTGGGAAACATGCTGGGACATGCGCAAGTGGGTGAACGAGGGTTGGTCGCTGCGGTTCATCTTCAACTACGCCCTCGCCCTGCACGGCTCGGTGATCAACAACAAGTCGGCGCCCCTCCCGGACGAGCCGAGTGTCCGCCCCGAGGTCGAACGGTTCTTGCGCCGGCTCGGTTATCGGCTTGTCCTGACGGAACTCAAGCATCCGAAGCGAGCGAAGCCGGGCGAAAGCCTGGAACTGGCCATGAAGTGGCAAAACACCGGCTCGGCGCCCTGCTACCGGCCCTATCGACTGGCCTACCGCCTGACCGATGGAGGAGGGAAAGCCCGCGTTCTTGTGGGAACCGTTACGGTCAACAAGTGGTTGCCCGGCGAGATTGAACTCTTCACCGAGCAGTTCTTCCAAGAGCCCGCCGACCTGCCGGCCGGAGCGGTAGTCGACGTTGCCGATTCCGTCCGATTTCCTGCCGATCTATCCCCCGGCAACTACACCCTGTCGGTCGCCGTTGTCGGCGAAGAAGACGAAGGGCCCGTCGTGCAGCTCGGCATCAAGGGTCGGGACGAACAGGGATGGTACCCGTTGAGCACGATCGAGGTCGGACCCTAGCAGAGAGAATCGCAACCCGATGCAGTATCGCAAGTTCGGCAAGGACGGCAAGAACGTTTCGGCCCTTGGATTCGGCGCCATGCGCCTTCCCACGAAAGGCAAGGAATCGGCGGTCGACGAGCCGGCAACCGTCGAGATGATCCGCTACGCGATCGACCACGGCGTCAACTACGTCGACACGGCCTATGTCTATCACGGCGGAAACAGCGAAGTCGTCGTCGGCAAAGCGCTCGAGAACGGCTATCGCGAAAAGGTGTTCCTCGCGACGAAGTTGCCGATCTTCCTGGTCGAGAAGGCCGACGATTTCGACCGTTTCCTGGACGAGCAACTCCACAGGCTGCAAACGGCCCATATCGACTTCTACCTTCTCCACTGCCTGCAAGCCCCCTATTGGCCCAAGATGCAGGAACTGGGCGTCTGCGATTGGGCGGAACGAGCTCAGGCCGACGGGCGCATCGGCCAGTTCGGTTTCTCCTTCCACGACAGCTACGACGTCTTCCGCCAGATCGTCGACGCCTACGACTGGTCGTTCTGCCAGATCCAATACAACCTGGTCAATGAAGAAGTGCAGGCCGGCACGGCAGGGCTGAAATATGCCGCCGGCAAGGGGCTTCCCGTCGTCGTCATGGAGCCGCTCTTCGGCGGCACCCTGGCCAACCCTCCGCAACCGGTCTGGGAAATCTGGCAGGAGAGCGAGTACCGCCCCGCCGACGTGGCCCTTCGATGGCTCTGGGACAAACCCGAAGTGTCGCTGGTCCTGAGCGGAATGACCACGCTGGAACAGGTCAAGCAGAACATCGAGAGCGCTTGCCGCTCCGGGGTCGATCTGCTGGACGATGAAGAGCGGGAACTGGTCCGCCGGGTGCGGGACAAGTATCGGGAACTCTCGCCCATCCCCTGCACCAAGTGCGGCTACTGCCTGCCATGCCCAAATGGCGTGAACATCCCGCTCAACTTCGAGTTGTATAACAGTGTAACTCTCTTCAAGGGGAACACGAGGCCCCTGTGCCGTAATCTCTACCACGGCCTGCCCGCGTCAGAACGAGCCCAGGCCTGTGAAGAGTGCGGAACGTGCGAAGAACGATGCCCCCAGCATCTCGAAATCGGCAAGCTCCTGAAGAGCGTGGCCGAAGAATTCGTGTAGCGGACGGCCCGGTGTCTCTCCCGTGCAGAAGCACAGTGGGCCGCGTTTCGATGGCGAGGAGAACGAGCCTTGGCGTCTGGAGGTGACTCAATCGTGTCGCAGCAAGCAGTTACCCGAACCGTCGTCGTATCGCACCCTAATGGACTCTGCCTTCGCGGGGCTAGCTCGATCTGCCGTATCGCCGACGGCTTCCAGTCAAACATCGAACTGGTCAAGGACGGGCAGCGAGCCAGTGCCCGTGACGCCCTGGAGATTGTCTTGCTGACTGCGGAGTGCGGCTCGCAGATCATGCTGGAGGCAACCGGTTCGGATGCCAAGAACGCCCTAGATGCTCTGGCGCAGCTGTTCGCCGACAATTTCGGGTTGAAGCTATAGAGACTTGGTTCTGAGATCGTGTGCATAATACACGCATGTCTTTGTTGTAGGTCGGGTTGTGGAAGCTAACCCGCTCTGGGCAGCCCAAAACGTGCCGCCGAGTCCCCTCGGGGCACCTGGCACGCACGACCGGCGGCTCTAATGGGGGACAATCCCCTCCGGTCGGCTCCTAGTGTCTGAGTTTCAGAAGACCACCAGTGCTGCGGCACAGGACCTCCGGCAGAGGGGCCGCCCCTAACGATTGGGCCGGTCAGGTTGGCAGCATCTTTCGCCAGCTTACCATCCGGGTGTTCATTCCACGGCTCGGGAAAGCTCTGACGCTTGGGCAGCGCAGCCCAGGTCTTCCGGCACCATGGATGAGCCCCACATCGAGCCGCGTGCCGGACGATGAAGAAACAAGAGTTTCGCAGTTTCCGGCCATTGCGGAGTCACGTTATGGACAGAGACATTTGTTCCCTATCGCTTTCTCGCAATCGGACGCCGGCTGACAACAAGCCGGAAATGCCGGATCAGCCCTGCCAATGTGTGCCATTTCCCTCCCGCCTGAAGATCCTGTACTTGAGCGGATACGGTTCCAAGCCTGGAAGCATGAACTCGCTCATCCTGAAAGCCCACGGCCATACGGTCGTCGAGCCGGATCTGCCCGACGACAACTTCGCACGATCGGTCACGATTGCCCAGAGGGTTTTCAATCGCCATCAGCCCGACGTGGTCGTAGGCTGGTCGCGCGGTGGGGCAGTGGCCATGAGTATCGACAGCAGGAATGCGTCTCTGATCCTGGTCGCGCCTGCCTGGAAGAACTGGGGAACGGTGACCATCGTCAAGCCCGCGGTGCTGATCCTCCATTCGCCGCACGACGATCTCGTTTCCATTGACGACAGCCGGGAACTGCTGCAAAACAGCCGGCTGTCGCAAGACCGGCTGCTGGCCGTCGGAGCCGACCACCGGATGATCGACGAAGCCGCCTTCGTCACCCTCTTGGAAGCAGTGGAATCGCTGAGCCAAACCTCCGAGAAACGGCAGGCTGCCTGATTGGGCAGCGCCACTCTGAGCATTCGCTGGCAATCGCACCTTTCTGCGGGTCGCTCGTTTAACGCCCAGCCGAAGGCGCCGGCTTCCGTGGTGCGGCCGGCGCCTTCGGCTGGGCGTTAAACGATTGCACTGCAACGCGTTCAGGTTCTCAAACTGCACCGAAGTGATTCTCTACACGATTGAAGGCGGGGGCCACACCTGGCCGGGACGACCGTGGCCCGTGCCCTGGCTCGGGAAGACGACTCGCGATATCTCGGCCAATGATCTGATTTGGGAGTTCTTCCTGGAACACCCGAGGAAGTGAATTGCCAGCGACAATTCTTGTTGGATTTCTACTTTCCCAGTAGAATAACATCCGAGTTGTGCATCCGGGAGCGGATCCTATCTCCCATAGCAGTAATACGCCATGTCGCCTCCCGCCTCCAGTATCACGACGGCCGACGAGCTTCTCAACGCCCCGCCGGACCTGGGACGGTGCGAACTCGTGCGAGGAGAACTCTTCATGGTGGCCCCGGAGAGCGGTCGGCACGGTGCCGTCGCCCTGAAGATTGGTCACGCCCTCCTCAGCTTCCTCGAAGGCCGCGGTCTCGGTGAGGTGTTTGACAGCTCGACCGGTTTCGTCATCTCCCGCGACCCCGATACAGTCCGAGCCCCTGACGTCTCCTTTCTTTCTTCGGAACGGCTCAAACAGCAGGATCTCGACGCGTTTCTGGAAGGCGCCCCCGACCTGGCCGTTGAGGTGCTCTCGCCAAGCAACACCGAAGCCGAGTTGCGTGAGAGGATGACCGACTTCTTCGCCGTCGGCTGCCGCGTCCTATGGGTCGTCGATCCGCTCCGCAGAAGCATCGTCATCCATCGCCCCGATGCCGGCCCCGTGATTCTTGCCGAGAACGACACGATCGCCGAGGAAGATCTTCTGCCGGGCTTCTCGCTCGTCGTCAAGGAAGTCTTCCCACCGGCATGACGCCGGATCTGCGTCAACCGCCTCTACAACCAACGCGCAACAACCCCACGTCCCTCAGCCCTTCTCTCCTCAGGTCGAACCCTTCAAGAACGCTGCCGCCTTCCGGATCAGCGGATTGTCTTGCTCGCCGGACCCCTGCAGCAAGAACGTGCTCGCCGCCAGGTGACGGCCCAGCCACTCCGGCGAGATTCTCTCCGCATCTTCGATCGCTGCCATCGCAAACTTGTAGTCGTGAACCGACGCGCCTTTCTGCACAACCAGCCGCCGCGCTTTCTCCACCCACGGCCCCAGCGCACCTCCGTCCTCAAAATAGGCCAGCGTCATCCTCGCCGCCTTCATCGAATCGCGACGGACCGTCTCAAAGATGCCCTGAACGTTGCCACTTTCGGCAGGCTCCCACTTGTCAATCGCAAACTCGCTCACCTTCCCGCGGCCGCTCATCGCCTGGCGAAACATCGGCAGGAAGGCCGCATTCTGGAGCAGAATCAAGCGGCGGATTGTATCGTCGCCGGCAGCCTGGTAGCAGTAGTGAAACGCATTCGTCGTCGTCGCGGCATGCAGCGCAACAATGCCCGGCTGCCGCACCACCAGTTCAGCCGAGCCCAGGAACAGCGCATCCCAAATCGACTGCGCCCCGGCGCCGCCGTTCAGAAGCTCAACCACCTTGTCGCAAGCGTCGTTTTCCGAACCGCCCCGCAGCGTGCGGAGCAAGGCACGCGTCGCTTCGCGATCGGCTTTCCCGTTCTGCCAACCAGCCGGAATCCGGCCGGCGAGTTCCTGGTTCCGCCGCCAGGGCCTGTCGGCCGGATCGTCGCGCTCGGCCGGGTTGCCGTCTTCGTGCATCAGCAGGGCGTAAGCCAGCGAACGGAGCACCGGCTCGGCGTGCTGGCAGCCGATCACCCCCAGCACCCGGTGGCTGTTCGCCACGTCGATCACCTTGTGGCCGATCGACCGGAAGTCGCGCCCGCCGTATCGGAAGAAAAGCGGCCAGATCGCCTCCGGCTTGGCCGTACGCACCAGCCCGGCTATAGCGGCATCGGCGCCCGCCTCGTCCCACCGCTCCATGGCGCCGGCAAACGCCTTCGCGGCCTCGCCCGCCTTGGGAACCGCCGACTCGTCGACCGGCCCCATCGTCCAGCCTCGTTCCCGTTCATCCTCGGCCTGCGTCCCCTTGAAGTAGTCCAGGGCCCAGAAGAACGGCAACCAGCGTTCATCCTCCGGCAAGGCCGTGCTCGCCAAATGAATCGACTGTACCACCAGCACCGAGTGGAACTTGAACCCTACCGACGGTCTCGGCTCCACGTTGCGTACCGCCGCCAACAGCAAGGCAGCCAGCATCTCCTTGTAGCCGACCCCTTCACGGACCTTCGCCGCGAACGTCTCAACAATCTCGCTGCGGGGCGTCCCCTCCAACAGCCGAACCAACGGTTCGATCCCCGGATCCAAAGCCACCATCGCCTTGCCTGCGGACGGTACTGCGGCAAGAGCCGAGTGCGAAACGGAACCAACCGACCCGCCCAGGGCCGCTGCGGCGCCAGCGCGGCAAAGAAACTCCCGTCGTGAAGGCTTCGTCATGTTCGTATCTCCCGAAATCTGGCGTGCCGCTGTCTGATCCAATGGGCTTATCGCACTTGCTCGCGAATCCACTTCCCCATCCGCTCCACAGCCGTCTCATCCACCACGTTCGTCGCCAGCGGCGGCATCTGACGCGACCCGCGGGCGGAAATCCGATAGAGCAACTCGCTCTGTTCCGGAGCGCCCGGGGCTACAAGCACCGATCCCTCGGGACCAAGCTGCCCCTGGTTGGGACGCCGATCAACCATGGCCGTCTCCTTGAGCCGCGTGTGGAACCGCAGGTCGGGACGCTTGCCGCCAATGCCCGCCGGACTGTGGCAGAACGAGCAGTTCACGTCGAGGTACGCCCGCACGAGCGCGTCGGTCGTCCCGCTGCCGGCCTCCCAGTCGGGATAGCGCTCCAGTTCCTCGACAGGTTTGGTGGGAGGATTCTCAAACATCCCCAGACGAGCGAACGTGCCTATCTGGTTTGTGCTTTCCGCGGCGGCGTGGAACTTGCGGTTTATCTGACGCGTGTTCGGCCCCAACACGAAATCCGTCGCCCGGGTATGGCAGGCCATACAGTCCGCCCGGCTGGGGAAGTACCACTTCTGCTCGATCTCGCCGTCGGCCGTCTTCACCCGGTAGGTCTTGGTCATCGCTTCATCGAGCAAATCGGCGTCGGTCTGGGCCTCGTTCCACACGTAGGTATAGCCCTTCCACCCCTCCGGCGAACGAACGAAGAACCGCGTCTCCAGCCGCTGCTCCCCGGAGGCATTCTGCCGGTCGAGATCGAGCAAGAAGTGCTTCACGAGCACCGTCCCGACCGGGAATCGCCAACTGGCCTGCTCTTCAAAACCGATCTTGCCGCCGGCAGGCAGCACGATGAACCGTTCCTTCTCCGCGTGGTCCGACCAAAGCGGCACGTTCACGTCGTATGGCACAGCGCCCGGCAATAGTTCCAACTCCTCCGTCGAAGCAAACAGGCCGGTTTCCGAAAGCCGTTTCGGGAAGGCGGCCCGGACGGCTTCGAGGTCTGCATCGCGCCGGCGGAGTCGATAGAGACCGCCGTCGAAGGCCGTCAGAACCATCTCGCCTTCCGTGTCTTCGCCAAAGGCGCTAATGGCCAGCCCCGTCTGGGCCACCTTTCGATTCTCAGTCACCCTTGCCCCGTCGTAGCGAACGATCCAGATCTGCCCACTCACGTAATCGCCGTAGAAGTAAGCACCCTCGTAGCCGGGCAACTGTGTGCCGCGATAGACTTGCCCGCCGGTGATCGACAGGCCTTCACTGTGGAAATACTCCGCAAGCGGCTCAATGAGCGGCCCGCCGGTTTGCGGGGCATCGGGTTCAAAAGGATGAAAACCCTCGCGAATCTTCCAGCCGTAGTTGCCGCCGCACCGGATCAGATTGACCTCCTCGTACCGGTTCTGCCCGACATCGCCCGCCCACAGTTGGCCCGTCGCCCGGTCGAAACTCATCCGCCAGATATTCCGCAGGCCATACGCCCAAATCTCGCCCCGGGCCCCCTTGCGATCCACAAACGGATTGTCTTTCGGAACGGCGTAGTCCCGCCCCGGATCCCGGCGATCGACGTCGATCCGCAGAATCGAGCCCAGCAGCGTCTGCAAATTCTGCCCATGCCCGTGCGGATCGTGCGCGCTGCCGCCGTCGCCGAGGCCGATGTACAGAAAGCCGTCCGGTCCGAACCGGATGCAACCCCCGTTGTGATTCCCGTAAGGCTGCTCGATCTTCATGATCGGCTCTTCCGATCCGCGGTCGGCCCGATCCGGATCCTCGCCCGAAACGCGGAAACACGACACGATCGACGCACGCGGCCGGGTGGAGTAGTAGACGTAGAACCGCCCGTTCTTCCCATAGTCCGGGTGGAACGCCAGCCCGAGCAGGCCTTCTTCATTCCCGTCCCGCGAAACGACCTCGCGGATATCCAGAAAAACCGTGGTTTCCGCCACGTCCTGCCGGTTGGGAAACACGTGAATGAGCCCCTCCTGCTCCACCACGAAGACCCGATCGCTGCCGTCCGGCGCAAAGGTAAACTCCAGTGGCCGGTTGAAGGACAGCTTCGGAAACACACGTTCCGCCTCCAGCGGCATGGGATCCGGCGACCCCATAAGACGCGAAGTATCGATCGGCCGAAAAGTCAGCGGTTCGGCATAGGTTCTTTCGCCGTAGAACCCCGCAGCCGTCATCAAAGCCGTGGTCAAGATAGCGGTGGAAGAGGCGACGCGGGCAGAAATCAGCGCTTTCATGGCAGGGTCCCAACGAACCGGCAAGAATCTGGTGAACGCGAGTCGCTCAGTATTCTACGGAACCGGCTCGCATCGCCCAGCAGGCCGGTTGGGGGGCAGGAGAACTGCAAAGTAGCAGGCACGCTCCGCCGTGCCGTCCGCAGAACTGCCGGAAATCCCGATTGTCCGCCAGCGGCGCCCGGAGAGTGCCTGTCCCCCTTTTTCGACCTACCAATCCACCACCGAGCCGTCGTCCGCGTTGTAGCTCTCTCGGTTCCGCCAATCGTGATCGATCTTGTCCGCCAAGGCGTCCTCGTCGAGTTCAATGCCCAGCCCCGGCGCCGTGGGCACGGGAATGTAGCCCCCTTCGACCTGAAACGGCCGTTTCAGATATCCGTCGCCCAGCGAAACCTGCTCCTGGCACAGAAAATTCGGAATCGCGGCCGCGAGTTGGATCCCGGCCGCCAGGGAGATCGGGCCCAACGGATTGTGCGGCGCGATCGTGGCGTAATAGGCCTCGGCCATGCCGGCAATGAGGCGACACTCGGTGATCCCGCCCGCGTGACACAGATCCGGCTGCAGGATGCTGGCCGCTCGCTTCTCCAGAATCTCGCGGAAGCCCCACTTCGTGAAGATCCGCTCGCCCGTGGCGATCGGCAGGTGCGTGCCTTGGGCAATGTCCGCGAGAACGTCGACGTTCTGGCACTGCACCGGCTCCTCGATGAACAGCGGCTGGTAGGGCTCCAGGGCCTTGATGTACAGCCGGGCGGTCTGGGGCGACAAGGCTCCATGAAAGTCAACGCCGATATCCGCTTCCGGCCCGCCCGCCTCGCGCAGGGCGGCAAATTGCTCGGCCACGTGATCGACGGCCGCCTTGTTCTCGATCCGTCCCGAAGCGCGGCGTCCCGCGGGCCCCGCCTTGAAGGCCGTGAATCCCCGGCGCAGCCCGTCGCGAATTCCCTCCGGAGTGGACGTGTGCAGATAGACCCGCACCCGGTCGCGGGTCGGCCCGCCCAGCAGCTCATAAACCGGCACGCCGAGTGCCTTCCCCTTGATGTCCCACAGTGCCTGGTCAATGCCGCTCAGGGCGCTGGTGAGAATCGGCCCGCCGCGATAGAAGGCATGGCGATAGATCGCCTGCCAGTGGTGGACGACGCGGCGAGGGTCCTTGCCGACCAGGTAAGGGGCAATCTCTTCCACCGCCACCGCGCAGGTCTTGGCCCGCCCCTCCACAATCGGCTCGCCCAGCCCGACGATCCCTGCATCCGTATGAACCTTGAGAAACAACCACCGGGGCTTGACCAGAAAGGTCTCCAGCCGTGTGATCTTAAGCGACTCTCGCGCCCCTATCGCTGCGTCCCCCGCCCGTTCTGCCTCGCGGGCGTCCGCCGTGGCCATCAAGGCGCCGAGTCCGAGGGTGCCCACGGCGTGCCGCAAGGCTCGGCGGCGCGAAAGGGCGCCGGTTCTCTGCGATCGATCGTTCATGGTTGCTCCTCCCGAAGTACCGATACGCACGTATCCCCGCCCCGTGCGCACACTCTGACCTACCTGCTTGGACAGCGCCACTTTGGCCAATGCCGGTGAACGCAAGTCCCAGCAGAGCATTCGTTTAACCCGCTGCCGTAGGCGAGGCCGTTCACCGACTACAGGCCCCTTTGGGATGGTTGGCAATCCTCGCCTACGGCAGCGGGTTAAACTCACATTCCGCTACCTGATGTTTTTCCAAAAGGGGGGTTGCGCCCTTCGTCGAAGTCCGTCATTTTACAGGCATGAATGGAACA
>JAAYAY010000394.1 GCA_012719125.1 Planctomycetaceae bacterium
CCCTGACCGACACGGGCAACAGCTACGAACTCTGGATCAAGTACTTTGACTACGTCTACGCCCGCTCGACGGACAGCGGCCCCGGCGACACGATCGCCGTGGAGAACGAGAGACTCTTGGCCTATCGGTTGCTGCGAATGGGGACGTGGTGATTCCCGTTTCGCACCATTGTGTGCGACTTTTGGACGTTGCGCAACGATCCATGCTCGACAGCGCAACCAACGGCACCTCTCCGCGCAAGTCCACGGATTGCCGGCCATTCTCACTCAATTCCGCCCCACATGTTCGCGTGTTCATCGGTGTCCGAAGGATTTGACATGTGGTCGTTACTGCCTCTTTGCCCAACCAAAAGCAACCGATCCCCTCCCCCCGATCTCGGCATTCACCCCCTCCGCAGCCATGGGTAAACCTTATCACCCGTAGCCATACGGATCATCCGGCCACCGTCTTGTCGTCCGTTTATTGTTGACAAAGACGCCCCGAGTGGGAATACTGGTGGTCGGGTCAATGGGGCAATGTTTCGTCGCGAAAGTTGCAGACATGTTCAGGTTTCTCTCGCGATTGGGTGGAAAGACCGCGCAGTGGGCGGGCCGAGAATCGCGTGGTTCAGGCAAGTGGAAGTCCATTCGCGGTTCAGTGCTCCGGCTGGAACCGTTGGAGAAACGCTGCCTTCTGGCCAACGGGATGATCGATCTGGGCCCGTCTGACAACGTGGCGCTCGATCAGCCCCGCGTGGCGGTTGAAGTGCTGACTCCGCTGGTCGAGGACCCGGAATGGGAGAACCCAGCCCATTGGGGGAGCGTGGGTCCTAGTGTTTTCAACACCCTGCTGCTCGATACGGGAGCAAACGGCATTCTGGCCATGGCGACGGCGGTGGCCGATCTCGAACAGCCCCCCTACGTCTATGAAACCCAGGGGGTGTTCCTCGAAGCCGGCGTGGCGGGCGACCATCTCATGGATATTTCGGTTCCGTACCGTTTCGATTTTGCCGGCACGGACGGGCAGCGGAACACGATCTATGATGCCCGGCTGCTCTCGGATGCCGAGAACGATTTCTCCATCTTCGGCCCGTGGGGGCTGGCGGGGATGCCGTGCATGGTCGATCGTGTTACAACCCTGGACATGACCGGTTGGTCGACCGCGGCCGCAGAACCCGAACTGTTCATGCGCGTGGATTTCTCGGACGATCTTCCGGCGAGCAATGGACACCGTTACTCCGTGGCGGTCGACAACCGCGTGCAGTTCGACCCGCAAAACCAGACGGTTTCAGGCGATCCCCCAGTGTGGGGCGACATACCGTTTCTGACCGCGATTCCCACCTTTGGCGGCGTCGGCCTGGAGGGTAATTTTCTGCTCGACACCGGCGCCCAATTGAGTGTGATCTCGGAACGCCTGGCCTTCGACTTGGGCCTGGACGCGAACGGCAACGGCACCTTCGACGACGAGGCAACGCGGTTCGAAACCGTCGGCGGCGTGGGCGGAACCGTTACCGCTCCGGTGGTCTACATCGACGAGGTGCGGGTGCCGACGGAGCAGGGAATCGACCTGGTATGGACCGATCTGCAGTGGCTCGTGCTCGACATCACCGTCCCGGGTGAAACGACGACGCTCGACGGCGTGTTCGGTTGCGATCTGCTGACCAGCGGATGGGTCGAGGCGTTGTTCGAAGGGAAAGAAGACGGGTACTTCCAGCAGGTCCATTTCGATTTTCGGGAGATGGACGACAACGGCACCGGGGCAATCTACTTTGACTTGACGCCGGCGATCGACGTGGTGGAGTTGCCGGGGCCGGGTGTTCGGGTCCTTGAAACCCTGGGATACACCGAAGTCGCAGAGAACGGATCGGAGGATTACTTCCGACTGGTGCTCACCAGTCAGCCAACAGACAACGTGGTCGTGCAGTTCGAGGCCCGGAGCGGCGCTGCAAGTCCGAATGCGGCCCAGATCATGGTAGTGGACGATGATTTCGGGACCAGCCAGGTGACCTTCACGCCCGCGGACTGGAACGTCCCCAAGATCGTGCGGGTGGAGGCGATCAACGATACGATTGCGGAAGGAACGCACACGGATTGGATCGACTTCACGGTCACCAGCTCGACCGACCCGTATTACGGTGGACTGATCTTGCCGGGTATGGAAGTGAAGATCCTCGACGACGATCTCTCCGTGCTGGTATTCTCCGAGACCGACGGGTCGACGATTGTCGGTGAGAGCGGTTCGTACGACACCTATACAGTCAGTCTCAAGAGCCCTCCGTCGTACCAGGTGTGGGTCGAGCTTTCCAATTCGGCGGGGCAAGTCGATGCCATTGATCCGGCCCAATCCGAAGAACTAAACCACATTCTGTTCTTCGACAGCAGCAATTGGAACGTTCCCCAAACGGTGAAGGTGGTGGCGATCGACGATCTGACGAAAGAAGGACCGCATTTCACTCACGTCAAACACGAGGCCGTGGAGATCTTCGCCAATTACACGTTCGTGGAACTCGGCCTGTCGTTGCTGAGGGTCGACGTCATCGACGATGATGTGGGGTCGGTCGTCATCCTCGAGTCGGGCGGCTCAACTGAAGTCGGCGAGGACGGACAGGTCGACAGCTTCACGATCGTTCTGAACGAGGCGCCCGAGCACCCGGTGCGAATCGATTTCAGCACGTTGGACGGCCAGGTGACGGTGGTCGACAACGCTCAGCCGTTGAGAACCTACATCGAGTTCACCGACGCGAACTGGTCTGTGCCTCAAACGGTGAGAGTTGAGGCGGTCGATGATTTCATGGATGAAGACGACGATGAAGACCGCATCTTTCACACCGTGACCAGCGATGATGCGAGGTTCGACGGGTTCAGCCTGGCGCCGCTTGCCGTGCGGATCGTCGACAACGACACCGCCGGTCTGATCATCACCGAGACCGACGGCTCGACAGTGGTCGGGGGAGGTAGTCCGCCCGACACCTACCAGATCGCCCTTGCCAGTCAACCAACAGCCAACGTGCGGATTGAGTTTGACGATGCCGGAGGCAGGCTACACGTCGTCGACGATGCTCACCATGGCAACTCGTTCGTCGTGTTCACCCCCGCCGACTGGAATGTTGCGAAGACTGTCCGTGTGAGCGGCGGTCCGCACGGCTCTCCGCACGGCACGACGGAAGTCGTGTTGAATCACGAATTGCTCAGTACGGATGCCAAGTATCGCGGCACGCATCCACTCACCGTGGAAGTGCTCGGCGACGGCCTGGTGGGCACCTCGGGCAATGATGTGATCACTGTAATTCCAGGTACCGTCGAACACGTCGTCACCATCAACGGCGAACCGGACTATCTTGACGCGGCAACCGCCACCGAGATCCGCATCGACGGGCTCGGCGGCACGGACACAATCACCATCTACGGAAAGGGTGGCAATGAGTCGGCGGTCCTTCAGCCCGATTCGGTCGATCTGCTCGCGGCCGGCTATGCGATCCACGGCGTGAATGTTGAGGCAATCACCGTCGTCGCCGGCAACGGGCACCACAACGAGGCAACCCTGTATGGCTCGACCGCCTCAAACCGGCTCTACAGCTACGCCGACCATAGCCGGCTGACCGACTCGGCGAGAAGCTTCTCCCATCGCGTCGAGGGCTTTGAAACGCTGACCGTCGACGTGTCGGGAGGTAGCACGGATAGTGCGTACCTCTACGATACTCCCGATGACGACGAGTTGACTGCCGAGCCGGGGCTTACCACCTTCACCCGCTCTGCCGGCAGCACCGCAGAAACCACAACCATCGCCATCGGGTTCCAGCAGGTCTACACCTATGCCACCGAAGGCGAAGACACGGCCGCATGGACCGCTTCCGACGCCACGCAGAACCGGTTCTACGGCTACGCCGACTACAGCCTGTTCACCGAAGCGAGGCGCTCGTTCTACTTCTACGCCCGCGGGTTCGACGATGTGACGGCGACGTCTCCCGCATCGCTACCCGCGTACGCCTACCTCTACGACAGTCCGGGGATCGATGCGTTCAGCGCGTCGACCACTTCGGCCACGATGAACCGGGATGATTCATGGTCCGACACGATCGCCAGCGGGTTTGCGAGGATCTATGCCTACTCGACCCGCGGCGGGGCCGACACCGCCGTATTGAACGGGTCTGCCGCAGGTGGCAACAACTATCGCGCCTACCCGGCCTACAGCACGTTGTACGACAGCACCCAGTCGTTCTACCACTACGTTCGCGGCTTCCATTCGGTGACGGCCGCCGGTTCCAAGGACGCCCCGTCGCGCGATCGGGCCTACTTGTACGATTCGCCCGGCGCCGACACGTTCGACGAGGCGTTTTGGGAAGAGGACAAGTACCAGGGGGGCTCCCTGACCGACACGGGCAACAGCTACGAACTCTGGATCAAGTACTTTGACTACGTCTACGCCCGCTCGACGGACAGCGGCCCCGGCGACACGATCGCCGTGGAGAACG
>JAAYAY010000395.1 GCA_012719125.1 Planctomycetaceae bacterium
CGACGCCAGCCAACGACCCTACTACCATCGCTCCAATGGAAGCCCCGCCGGAGACAACGACCTTGGTCGACTTGGGGCAGACCCTCGACGGCGAACCAGTCCTCTGGCGATCAGGAGTCAAGGGTAGCCCGCACCTCTTCATAGTCGGCATACCCGGCCAGGGTAAGTCAGTTACCACCACACGGATTCTCTGCGAATTGGGACGCCAGGGACTTCCTGCGCTCGTTATTGACTTTCACGGGCAATTCACAAAGCCTGAGTCGCTCTACAACCAGGTTGCTCACCCAGCTGTACTGGACGCTGTTCATGGGTTGCCGTTCTCGCCATTTGAAGCCGAGGTGAACCAATCGGCGGGGACCAATTGGTGGAAGAGCAACTGCTTCGCTGTATCAGAGATTTTTCAGTACGTCTGCGGCCTAGGGGATATGCAGCGTGATGCAGTCTATCAAGCACTCTGCGACTGTTACGTTGACCTTGGTTTCGAGGCGGGTACGCCAGAGCGGCTTCCAACCATCGCTGAATTCGCGAAGCGTCTGGAGGAACTGGAACAGGAGCGCAAAGTCTCAAACGTCATCGCTCGCTGCCGCCCACTGCTAGAATTTGGCCTTTTCCCCGAATCTGCTTCGGCGGACGCACTCAAGGCGTTGCTCGAACGCGGCCTGGTAGTCGACGTTAGCCACCTTGGCGTCGAAGCCCTGCAGTTGGCTGCCGGCGCTTTCTTGTTGCGCAAGGTCTACAAAGACATGTTCCTCTGGGGCGACACGAAACGCCTACGGCTGGCCATCGTGCTAGATGAGGCGCACCGCCTTGCGAGGGATGTCACGCTGCCGAAGATCATGAAGGAGGGGCGCAAATACGGAATTGTCGTCGTCGTTGCCAGCCAGGGACTCGACGATTTCCATCCCGACGTCGTCGGCAATGCCGGAACCAAGATCGTCTTTCGCACAAATTACCCAATGTCGAAACGAGTCGCTGGTTTTCTCCGTGGCCCCAAGGGCGTGGATCTGCCCGCCGCCGTCGAGCAACTGGAGGTGGGCGAAGCCTTTCTCCAGACCCCCGACATGTCCACATGCACCCGCAGCCGCATGCATGAAGCAAAGTGACAGAAACCATCGATTTCTATCGGGGCTGATCGCAAGCCGTTTGTGAAATGCCCGTTACGATTGCATTTTGCCTGACAGAAATAATGCGGAATAGTGCGTCACGTCCGCGGCGGTCGCTCCCAATTGCACGAAAAGCCCCCTCCATACTGTGGAAGGGGCGTGCTGCTCCGATGGAAACCTGCCTCGCTGATCAGACAGCTTGCGTGGGGACGCCGTACCCGCCGCCGATCAGCTTCTGCAGGGTGATCGTCTCGTGGGCGGCCCGCGAGGGCTGCCGCTGTTGACGATCCTTGAGCACCTCCGTGAACGCATTGAGGAGGCTCCATGCCGTCCTCTCCTTGAACTCAGGATGGTTGGGTTGCCGCCACTGCTGAATCACGTCCGGCAGCAGGCGGGCCCCGATGATCCCGCCTTCGTAGGCCTGCAAGATCAACGAGTTCGCCCGGTCCGGCGACACCTCCGTGTTCCTGAGCCAATCAATCCTCTTCGCCTCGGCCTGCTGGTACTGGCCCAGCCCCGAGACGGTCGCCGCAATCGCTTCGTTGAAACGCGACTCGCCGAAGCGAGTGTGTTTCCTGTTGATGACCATTTCCGCGCTGAACGCCAGGTTGTCGCAGACGAATACCGACTGTCCGCAGCAAAAGCCGATGGGCATCGACTTGTCCGTGCTGTTGCGAATCCCGACGGCCATCCCCACGCCTGGCAAGATCTCAGCTTGCAGCTGAATGGTGCCGAAAAACCGCGCATCGTCCGGGGTAACCGCAAGCGCCATGGACTTCACGCCAAACCCCGCCGCATCCAGCGTCTGCACAACCGAGCCAAGGACTTGGCTGTGCGACAGCGGGAACCACGTTTCCGTGGCTGGCGGGGTGGGGATCTGGTCCAGGTCGCCCCAAGTCACCTGACGCGCGCCGCAATGCGTAATCAGTGTCATGATGAACCTCCCGTGTGGTTTTCAAAGAACAGGAGCAGCGCGAGCAGCGTAGCGCCGCCAGACCACCGGCGCAACAACCGTGAAGAAGGGCGACGTTTTCGATGCGAACCAGATCAAAGCCGTTTGACAGATCGTCCGACCTGTGACGCGGCGCAGATCACGTCTCCGATTCGCGAACAAGCCACATTTGAAAGGGCTCGTCCAGCATTCCCCCTTTCTAACGTAGAGCACTTCCCCTAATGTGCTTTATCGGTAGTACTCTCTCTCCCTTCCTTATATGTCGCCGGTGCTCAGAGGCCGACGTAACAACGGCGCAAAATCACAGGATGTCAAGCTCGGCCTGGTCCGCGGTGACGATGTGCGACGGTCACTTGCCATCCGGGTGCCGACGGCCGCCACCGCACACTCGATGCTGCCCGCCTTGAAGGCGGAAGACCTGAACACCTCAGGAAAGGTGAGGGCGGCAGTTGCCGGGCTCTTCGCTGCGGCGCAGGCGAACGAAGCAGCAGCCGCTCTGGTCCCGTGGATCTGCGACGCACTGCCGTCGCCGAACAGCCGCAAAGCGTACCACGATGATCTGCGGGCCTTCCTGTCGCACATGGCCGAGATCGGGGTTCAACCGTTCGAGGTCACGGGCGACCACGTTCGTATATATAAGGAAGGGATGGTCCAGGCCGGCCGCCGGCCGGCGACGGTCGCCAGGGCATTGTCCGTGATCCGCGGAACCTACGAGCAGTTCGGCAAGAAGGGGCTCGTCGCCTGGAACCTGGTCGGCGACATCCAGGCGGTGACGTCGCCCCGCGTCGACAAGAACACGACGCCGGGACTGTCCGAGCGGGAAGCGTGTCGGTTGCTCCACGCCCCAGATACAAACACGCTCCTCGGGATACGGGACCATGCGCTGCTGTTCACGTACTTCAAGACGGCCTGCCGGTCGCGGGCGATCGCACGGGCCAGGATCGGGGATCTCGAACGGACGGATTTCGACTGGTACATCGTCGTCAGTGAGAAGGGCAGCAAGCGGCAGCGAAAGCCGATGCTGGAAGCCGCACCTCCGATCCTCCGCTGGCTCGATCGCGCCGGCATCCGCTTCGACGACCTCGATGCTCCCCTCTTCTGCGCCCTGGCCGCCGACAAACGTAGCCCGACCCGGCGACCGCTCTCGCAACGGGCGATCCTGAACATCGTGAAGAAGTACGCGATCCACGTCGGCCTCGACGCCGACCGTCTCGGCCGCCGGGGTATCTGCACCCACTCGCTTCGAAAAACCGCACTCACCAACGCTCTCGAACACGGCGCCAAGATGGAGCAGGTTCAAGCCTGGGCCGGCCACAGCGACATACGGACCACCCAGGGTTACTACATGACCAAAGAGAGTGATGCCGAAGCAGCCGCCAGGCACAATCAAATTCGGTAGTGCAATTCTGCTCCTATTGCCTGTCAGCTCCGGACTTTTCCTGCACAGCGGAAGGAGTTCTCGCATCCCAAATCGCTAGAACGGCAGATTGTGAAACATCCGCCGATTTCCGCTTGAGGAACTCCTGTATATCGATAATTCCCACACCGAGCAATCCTGAATCACCGCTGAACGAAATACTCTGCGGATAAGATGTTCTTGTGTAGAGGGTAAACTGAGCGCCAGTCATAGCGTCCCATGTCGTGACTTCACCAAGCGGGAACGCCATTCCAATTGTGGCAACATTCTCACCGTCTGGGCTATATTCCATGCCACAGAATACCCCCTGTCCTCGCCATCTCTCCCATCCCCGCTCCACGTCCCACATAATAATAGCCCCAGGACCACTCATCTCTATGAATCTATCAAATCCTCCGTCCGCAGAGCAAATCGATCGTCCATCAGGTGAGAAAGCGACTTTGCAGACGGAATAACCGTGCCCCTCCAATGTACCGAGCTGACTCCACGTTTCAAGATCCCAAAGCCGAACTATCTTGTCGTCACCACCTGAGGCCGCAACTGCTCCGTCTTGCGTAATCGAAAGTGAACGTACAGAACCAGCATCGCTTCGAAAGATCTCTCTTGACCCACTCTCGCCCAAATCCCAAATCCGGATACTGCCGTCCCTGCCGCAGGAAAGCAGCTCTTCGCGGCCAGGTCGCCAGACAATATCGAGGACTATATCCTCGTGTCCCTTAAGCGACTCCAAACATACCCCTGTTACTGTATTCCAGATCTTGATCTCCTTCCCATCTCCCACCGCCAAATTTGTTCCCCTTGGATCGAACGCTACGCAAACCGGCCCTACGCTACAGTCCAGATCCATTCTCTTATCGCAGTCCGCCACTCGAAAAACCCTTACCTTCTTGTCCATGGTGCATGCCGCGGCGACTCTATCTGACTGGTTGTCAAATGCGATATCAGGCAGAATGTGTTGCGCCACGGGGAACATGACCATATCTTCTGCCACCGGACGATGCCACAGTCTTACGCTGCCGTCTGCTCCAGCAAGACACAAGGATTGCCTATCTCCGCAAAAAAAAACTCCGGTCACGACGACGTTCGGCATCCTTGTTTTTGCGACTTCTTGACCATCATCGGAATTCAACACAACAACTTCCGACGGTTCGAATCGCGACCCGCCAGAAACTGCAAGGTACTTCCCGTCAGGCGAGAACTGAATCCCACCGATATCAGATCGACTATGCCTATAAGCTACCGTCCTATCCATGTAGTCCCAGACTGCCAACTCTGTCATGTCGTAGGAAGCAACCTGCGTGCCCACCGATGAAAACGTCACTTTCATTACGGCTGCATCGTGTATCTTCACCACGTGCCGCTCTTTTCCGAGGTCAAGGCCGACCACCTCAACGCAGCCGTCCTCGCGTCCGAGCAGAAGTGTCCGACCATCCCGACTGAAGGCCGTGCAGGTAAGCCTGTTCTCGGATGACACTTCTTGTCGAGTTTGCCACTCTTCTATCTCGACGAGTCGCACACAGCGTGGCCAACAGATCGCGAGAACCTGATCCTCGTTGCCGAATGCTAAGCTGGCAGGTCGCAAGGTCGATCCGTTGCCCGGGCTTGTAAACGTGGCCATGCATCGCATCTCGCGAACATCCCATGCCTTTACCGTCCCATCACTTCCGGCCGAAACCAGCAAAGTACCATTCCGTCCCAACGCCAGATCTGTTATGAAATGCCCGAACGCATCGCCGACAGCCGACGGGTGCTGCAATGCTTCTCCTAGCAGTCGCCGCGTTGCGAGATTGCGCAAGCGCAGGGTTCCCCCAGCATCACCCGACGCCAGCAGATCCTCCGCAGTGCTATATGACCATAAAGTTAATGGACTCCCCTTCTCGATCACGACCTCGACACTCGGGCGCACGAGGCGGTTCACGAAACGCCAGGAGAATCCTGCCGTCACGCCAGTCAGGTCGTGGTCGGAACCACTGCCCAGGAGGGTTCTGGCCTCCTCATAACGCCCGGACTTCCATGCCGAGTATGCCGACTTGATACGCGTGTTGAACTCAGCACGCTCGGTGGCCTCTCGCGAGGTAAGGCGACGAAAGGTCGGCCGGAAAATAAACTCCCCCGAACCTGGCTCTCGACGGCCCCAAATCGGGACCTGCCCGCCTTGTGGCGACGATGCGACCCGCTCCGCCACTTGTCCAGCCATTCTGGAGAACGTGAAGACATGGTCGGCGGTCCGCTCGGAATCAGCCCGTTCCTCTAGGACGTTGAGCAGGTGGTGGGTGAAGATTGAATGTCCGCCTTCGCCCCGATCGCTCGCCCCCTCCTTGGGACCGGCTGACGCAAGACAGAAGAACGCGCTACCTCGAATCGAATTCCACAAGAAGCGATCCAGGTCGGTTGAATGGCTCCCTGCTGCCCGGACGTCGGTCCCATTTCCCGGCGCCGTTTGTCGTCCAGGTTTCACTGGCCGCCCAGTTGGTACGGAACCCTTTGGGGTGGCATCTGTGGGCAGCATGTCCTCTTCGGCAAAGACACTGCCAGAGGAGCAGGAATCAATGACCAGGGCTTTGTGTCTGCACTTGAGAGATAAGAGAGCGGCCTCGATCAGGCGTAGTGGTACGCCAGTCGTTTCAAGGTCAGATCTCTTGGAGTCGACCGCTGCCAAGTAGCCCTGGCCCTCTCGCCGTTCGCCGTGACCGGCAAAGAACACGAAGACAGCATCATCGGGATCGACGTGTTTGCCTGGAAGCCAGTGGTGGAACGCGGAAAGAATCGCCTCTTGAGTTGCCTCCTCATTCAGCACGAGCAGCATATGGCCATCTTTGCCCCTCTCGTCATTGCCGGCTATGTACCCAAACTCATCCCGCAGCGTGGACCAGATCTTCCGCGCGTCTGCTGCCGCGGTGGTAAGCGCTCGAAATCCGCTACCTTCCTTGTATGGGTCAATTCCCACGATCACGGCCCATTTCTCGCGGTAATCCTCCCGAGTCTGTCTTGGTATCGTGTCAGCAGTGGACCAATCAGGTTCAGCGGCCACTCGTGGTTCCGCCCTTGTTTCCCGGTTTTGCGTTTCGGCAGAATGAGGGCTCCGAAAACAGCCCGAAACAAGGGATATCGCGAAGACGACAACAACGCTCTGCGAAGACAACTGGTACATGGCAACTTTGGTTGTTTACGGCCGTGAGAGAATGCTTTCCAGCAGCGATCGAGCAAGCGATGAATCGGGGTTCGCCGCCGCAAGCTCCTTCAGCTCGGCAATCGCTTCGTCCATCAGGCCGTATTCGACGAACAGCAGGGAGCGTCCTAGTCTTGTCTCGCCAAGCTCAGCTTCACGCCGTTCAAGTTCGGCCAGCGATCCCTTCGCCAAGACCATGAACCTCGGCTCCAATTCATCCAGATCCTCCTCCTGTCCATCATGCACGACTACCACTCTCCACGAGAATACCTCTCCTCGACGCAATGGTGTATCGATCACCCATTCTGTGCCATCGACTGACGGACTCTTCAGCATCGCGGCGTCAGCGGCGATGACCTCAACGTGGTAGTACTCAGCCCGACGATGAGGCTTCCATCGAAAGGTCGGGCGGTCGGTTCGCACCACGGTGCTTACCGGGGCAATGTACGTGCTTGAAGGGGAACCTCGTAGACGCATGTCCGCGAAAGCAAGAACGTCCGTGGGATACTTGATTCGCCCTGTCCGGAGCAACTTGTCAATTCTGGTCCGCCATGGTTCGGGATACGACTCAGGGCCGGTGACCGCTCCGTTTGCGTACCTTCTGAGCACGCGGCCTGGCGAATCAACAACTTCGTCAATGACCGTTCCGTTTCGTCCCATGATCAACCATGTACCAACCGCGACAATTACGAGCAGGCAAGCAGACGTAAACAAGGCGGCGATTCTTCGGAGGCTCCAATTGCGGCCAGTTGGGCGCTGGACGTCTGCTGCATCGTCAGCAAACCAGCCATGAGGGTCAGCCAAGTCGTCTACGATCTGCCAGTAGGCATCGTTCCACGACTGCCAAGCGACGATGTGTTCGCGCACGCGTTGGGACTGCTCTGCGTCCAAGTCCCCTCCGGCGTAGAGCAGCAACGCCTGATAATCGACGGGGGGGCCTTCGGGACGAAGGTTGCCCCTTATTACGCGGACAAGCTCGTCGATGGACTTCTCTGTACGGCTATCTTCCGTCATCGCCTCGAATGCCTCCTCTAGCACAGGCACAGGAGTACCTGTAGTGTCCGCAGCCAGGTCGCGATGGTCCTTTTCAATCTCGCCCACTTATGGCGAACAGTGCTTTCGGGGATTGCGTTTCTCTTGGCGATCTCCGAAGTAGTCAGCTCTTCCGCAATGCCGCTGAAAATCGCCAAGTTGATGCCGCTGAGCCGGGACTTGATCTTGTCCACCGTGTCTTGGTGTTCGATTCGAGACGTGAAATCGGGATCCCTGGAAACCAGCTCATCCACGAGTGGAACCGATACGAGGTTGCCGGCTGCTTTTTGGCGTCGAGTGAAGTCAAGGACCAGTCGCACCGCTACCTTCGTGACGTACGACTTGAACGCCACTGGCATGATATCCGCGCCGCAGCGAAGGGCGTTCAAGACTCTGATCACCGTGTCCTGGACGAAATCCGGAATCATGCCGATCTGCTGCGGCGATCGAATACGCCGCCGTAGAGCATCTTCTGCGATTGCTTGCACAAGCTTGGCCAACCGCGATTCCCACTCGGCATCGCCCGGCTTCTTGTCATCGAATAGTTCTCGTATGTCGCACACCGCTTTCGCTTTCACCGCTACGGCCATTTCGTATCAGCCCCAAGCTCGTCCGAGCGATCGTCGTCGAAAAAGCCGTGGGGGTCGGCCAGGTCGCCCACAAGTTCCCAGTAGGCATCGTTCCACGACTGCCACGCGACGATGTGTTCTCGCACGCGTCGGGACTGCTCTGCGTCTAAGTCACCTCCGGCGTAGAGCAGCAAGGCCTGATAGTCGACGGGGGGGCCGCCTGATCGCAGGTTCACCCGGATCGTCTGGATAACGCGGTCGATCGCTGATACGGCTTGATTCTCGGTCATGACCCGCTCGCCGATTGACGCCTCGCTCCGGTCTTGTTGATCATCTTCGCACATTCGCCGGGCTTGGACGATCTTCGTAAGTCATTATGGCCAATGCACTTCCGGTGTCAAGCGGGATATTCCAGTACGATTCCCGGCACTTACCAAAAAAACCGGCCGCCACCGCCATCACGATACGTCTTATTCCATAAATGCCTGCAATGCAATACCAACGCCACGATGGGGCATGCGTGCGGCCGTTACGTGACGTTACCGTCTCGGTGGCCTGTGTTTGTGCGTCCCCTTGGTTACGGACCAAATTTCATGACCCCCATATCCGCTGACATTCTCCCGACAAACGAGATGGACGGGCCGGATATTGTCCGCGTTAAATCCGACGGTACACGCCCAATCTACAGCGCCCTGTCCCTCCACCAGCAAACGGACGATACCTGGGAACTTCGTGAATTGCTCTCTTGGCTACAGCTGTGGAAGGAACGATTCATTTGTGAGTTTAAACTCGAAATTGCCGAGGTGTCGCTTTGCGTGGACTGGCTTCACTGGCGTCGCTACGGCCACTTCCACCAGGGCCATAATGGGTTCGGGTTGGTCGGGGAAGTGGCACTGAATCGTCGCCACCTGCCTGATCGCCAGCCGTGGCAGATCCTTGGTGTCCTTCTTCATGAGCTTCTCCATGCTTGGCAATCGGTCCATGGGCATCCATCTGGAAACAACTATCACAATATGGAGTTTCGCCACAAGGCGCGAAGTCTTGGCCTCGTGGTTGATCACGTTGGACATACGCAATACGAGCCCGATTCGCCCTTCTTCGACATCCTCCGGAAGTACAACATTGATTTCCCCGAAATTCCGTCTCTACGTCATGTGCCGTCATCCAGCACCAAGCTGAAGAAGTGGAGTTGTTGCTGTGTGCCACCGGTAAATGTGCGGGTTGCGGTTCGTGATTTCCAGGCAATCTGTCTCCGGTGCGGGCAGATCTTCAGGAGAGCCTAATGACTGCCGCCCGCCGGTACTACGTCCGTTGCCCCGCTGGCGTCTGCTGTCAGATGCGGACGCCTGCGAATCGCCTGGACGACATTTCGTTCCACCTTCCGTCCCTCTCAAACGATTCATGGGAGACTCGTTGTGGCTGTTTTGGCATCCCTCTCGCTTGCGTTGGCCACGATCCCCATCCTGGCCTGTCTTGCGTTACTCGCCCTGTCTGTCTTCATCGTTGGACGGCGTGGAAGCCTGGTCGCGCAGGCTCGGCGTACAGCCGAAGCGCAGCACGCGGGCGTCGTTCGGGCGGACCAGACAATTGAGCAGCAGCTAGTCGAAGGTCTCCGTGCCGGAAAGTCGTTAAAGGACGCTACCGATGCCTTCCTGCAACAGCGGGAGTCACTGGTGCCGGGCGCCACCCCAGATCGCCCGGGACACTGGTCGAGCGACGACCTAAAGGCCTACTTCCAAAATCAACTCGCCGAGGCGATTTCCGCGATTAACCGGCGACTCCTCATGCTGGCCGTGATCGCCGGATCGTCCGTGATCGCGGTATCCGTGACGGCCATGACCGTCCTGTACGGTCTGCACACGCCACGGGCGGCGGAACAGGGGTTGGCCCCTCAGGTCCAGGCGGTACCCGCCAGCCAATCCATACCCGATGCAATGCCGACGGCCGAATTCCCACCGCTGATGCCGGAGGCGCTTGTACCAATCGCCCCTCCAGCCCGTCAAGGCAACGATAGCGCCAGCGCGGCCAAGCCCTTGCCAATACCGGTCCAAGCGCCGCAGGATCAGGTTCCAAGCGTCAACCAAATGTGAGGCAATTCCATGCATCCGCAAACATGCAACGAGCACCAACATACCCCCGCCGGCAACGGAAACGGCCGGAGGGGAGGTTTCGTATTCACGTCGCGTCCCTTACCGGCGTATGACGCACCGGACCAAATCATGCGACGGGGAAGTTGCAATGCCGCCATGACGCATCTCGACGAACGCGCCCTCGAAGACCTGCGTCTGACCGTCTTGACCTTGCTTCGCGAGGATCTTGAGCGAAGAACCGCCAATCCTGTGAACCTCGATGAACTGGATCCGCGAGCGGTCGTCCGCAACGCAACTGCGATACTGCTTACTCACCCAGAAATCGCCGAGGCACCGCCCCACGCCCTGGAACGTCGGATCGAGATTTTGCGGTCGCTCTTTTCTGATCGGCCCTCCAAAATGAAACGAGAATTCGCAGAAAAAGTCCGTCAGAACGTCCAACGGATCTTGGATCCTTGCATCGAACAACTCCGATCTCAAGCAGAGTCGGCACCCTACGGACTGTCGCCCATCTTGTCGGACGCAACGGCGTCGCTGGATGGGATCATTTACCCCGCCCCGGACACGAAGGCTTACCCTCAGTTTCGCTATGCTGTGCAAGCCAAGATGCAGATTGAGCACGACGGGTCGAGTCTGCCGCAGCGAATATGCGTCCGGGTGATCGCGGGGTTGGCAAAGCATGCGGCGGAGGATTTTGACCGTTGTTTGGCAGCATTTGCACAACAGGTCGCGAACGATGCAATCCGAAGTGCCGTCGAGAATGCCCGTCCAACGATCGAAGAACTGAGGCGTGTGACCGCAGAGGTGCGCACGTCTTACGAGAATGTTGCGCGCTGCCTCGAGGAGGAACGAACCCAGGGCTACCGGCGCCACGCCATCTCGGAGTCCTCAAACCTGCTTCGTTTAGATGGCCCTAGTGAACAGGACCTTCTTTCCTGCTTGATGGACAAACTCGGCTCCCAAAATCGCCGTGAACTCGCGACACGCCTGATCGAGAAGCTGACGGATCGTTTGAACGGCCTTGCCAAGTGCCGTTACCCATTCATCGCAGTCCCCGCCGGGACGACGACACTTCTCTCGCGGATTTCGCCATCCGATATCGCAGCGACACTTCGAGAACTGCTTCGCGAATCGATTGGTGACGCAAGCTCCGTGTACGCCGCGGTCCGTGCCGCCGGTCCAGGGCATGTCGTGCGGCAACTGTACGAGAAGTCTGCTCCCTTATGTCGTCTACGGAGCCGTGACCGCGCGGTCTTCAAGGTCGAGACCGCCAAGAAGATGGTCGTTCGCTTGCCGCTACCCCTGGGAGCGGAAGATCATCAGACCCATCAAGACCTTCGTGATGCCTTTGGCAGGATTCCTAATACGGAATGCGTGGAGGCCCCGCCCGGAGAGCGGGAGATCACCGTCGTTCGGACCATCCTCGGCTATCCCTATGCTATTGATAGCAACAGCGAAACGCTGCTCACATACTACGCGACCGCAGAAGACGTACGCCATCGTCCACACCTCTTTGGCGTGCTTCCGGGCAGTGAGACGGGATTGCCTCTGGCCGAACTTAAACGGGTGTTCGAGGTACGCGGCGATACGTGATGGATACCCCACGTTCGGATGGAAACTACATGATTTCAGCACGAAGGAAGAAACTCAGATGACCAGATCCGCATTCGCCCACGACAATGTATTCCTGAATCTGCTTCTCGGCGGTGTGGCCGCCGGCGCCGGCAGGACGTTCCGTCACCGGCATGAAGTCGATGGTTGCCCGTTTTTACAGGCCCTTGTCCAGATCGATACCCACCCCGACGAGCCATGTCCTGCAGACATGACATACTTCATGGAAACCAGCGCGCAGGACATGGACGCCATCATCCAAAACGCGCGGCTCTTCGGCCCCGAGGCTGTCGCCATCATCGAGGGCATGAAGGACCTTCTCCGTCCGAGCGACATCACGAATGGGGCTCGGACGACCCGCTGCCTCAGTCAACTACTTTTCCTGTTTCACAAACGCGAGGTGTGCCGGGCTCTCCGAGATACGATCGCGGACCTGCGTTGCAAGGCGCGTTTCAAGCGCATCCGCCCCGTGCTCATTAGCAGCTCGGGCGGGGGTACCGGTAGCGCTCTGCAGGTTCTCTTAATGATAGCATTTGCCTCGACTGGTTTTCGTCGAGAGCTGCTTCTGGGCGAAGACGACTATCTGTTGTTGCCGCCGATTTCGTTTGTCGTCGAGCCGTTCCACTACGCCCGTGTGGTCGGCGATGCGCAGGCACACAAAGTACTGGCGAACGGTTTTGCCTTTCGCGTCGAAACCGAGCACCTGATGAAGAAGGGCATCGGACCCGATTACGTCATCCATCTCGGGTACAGCAACGACGAGGGTACAGTAATCGCTAGTGCTGATCTGATGGCCCGAACGTTGGGGGAATGCGTGTACCAAATGGAGCGTAGTTGGCCCGAGTTCAAGAAATTTTTCGTGGACAATGTTGATGCCAACGCCATCTTCAGCCGGTACGGCGGAGAAGATACGGTGCAACGCCTTTATTCGTGGTTTCATGATTCCAAGGCCGCCCTGGCGCCCTGAAGGGAGAACAAACTCATGAACGTCCGGCTCGCACTCCTGAGTTCTGCTTTGCTTACCGCCGCCGTCACATCCGCCGTAGGACAGCCCGTCTTGCGGCTGGCCATCGTCGACGACAGCGGCTCGATGTCGGGCGAGAAAATCGCACTCGTCCGCACGGAAATCGCCGCGATCCTTCACAGCAGCCCGCCGACCACCGCGCAACCGTTTGCCTTGATCACATTTGGCTCATCGCCATCGGCAGTCCAGGTCTTCACCGACATCCAGCCGGCGGTAGTGGCCATCAACAAGCTCTCCGGCAACTCCGGAGGTACCGACATTGCGGCTGGCCTGCGCCAAGGACTGGCAGCCCTGCAACAATTGGGCGGGGGCAAGAATGCGGTCGTACTGCTGTTCACAGACGGCGAAGACTCCAATACGGTGGGAATCCGCGAGGCGGAGGCCAAACTTGACGCGCTGTTCATGCAACGCCGCAAGCAGGGCCTAAACCAAGCGGTCTACCTGAAGCAATGGGGCGCCGGCGGGGCCGACCAATTCGCCAAACGTCTGGCTGAAAGCGGCTCGGCCGATCTGATCAACGGCGACAGCGTAACCGTTCTTCCGGTCGCAGTCCGTCCCGTCGTCAACATTGAGGATGTGCAGCGACTCGACGACCAGCACACGTTGCAGGTGCGCTGGGCCGTCGTGCTCGAATGCGACGTGCGCCCCGCTTCACAACCGCGCGTCCGCGTCCAATGCGTTGATGCCAGCGCCAAAGGGGCCACCGAGGCCATTGCTCTCCTCGGTGAACGCTCGCCTCCGAATACCATGACGGTCACTTCGGCGGCCAGTCTGGACACCCATTCCGAATTTCGTCTTCCCTTTAAGGCCGCCCTGGTGCCGCATACCGGCCCGGCACTCTTGATCCAGCCATGCTTTGTCAGACCAGACCAGTTTGAGATACCGGTCAGCCTGCCCGAGATCCGCATCCGAAATGAAATCACTGCGGTTCTAGAAATGACCGAGGTACCCCGATGGATCGATCCATTGGCACTGCGGGTCCGATATCCCGTGCGACTGAAATTCAACGTGAAAGCGACAGATCCGACCCAGAACATCGACCGTTCCTGTAGCCTTCGCATCACCCCGTCGCCGGGCTGTTTCTTGTCGGAAGGGAAGGAGGTCTTCACGCTCCCTGGTCCCGGTGACTACGAACTTCCGCTGGCCTTCGAACTGTTGCCCTCGAGATCCGACGTCGCGCGTACCGACCTGCGGTATTCGCTGAAGTTCGCGATCCGCCCCATCAATCTCCCCCCGTACTTGACCTTCGTTCCGCCAGAAATCGAATTCCACGATCCCAACCTCCGTGCCCCAGACGCAGTGCTGATAGCCATGACGGCGACAACCGATCGCATATGGACACCGCAATGGTTTCGCCTTCCCGGCATCGCCACCACTCTGGTTGACATTCGGGTGCATCTCCCAGGCCCAGTCCCGTCCAACACCAAACTGCATGTGGCCGCCCAGGCTCCGGTTTGGCGTGTCGATCTCCGCCCCGAAACACTTCGGAGTGGTGAAAATACGGTGCGGTTGCGCCTCGCCGCGGATCTTCAATCCTGTCCCGAAAAGAACCCGATCCGACTTGAACTCAAGCCGGTCCACGACGGCACGTCGGGCATCGAATTTCGGGGGACGTCGCTCGATCTTCGCCTCCCCGGTCCCCCGCCTGTACGGCTTGTCCACATTGATGATCGTGGCCGACCAGCCACCAGCATTGACGCCGTTGCATCCGATTGCCAGACGGAACTTTCGCTCGTCATCCACCCCGCAATCGTCGGACTAGCCCCTTCTGCGAGCGTCGGAAACATGGCGGCCTGCTTCCGTACAGCCACTGGGCAATCCTCCGTCCCAAAAGGCGTTCTTCCCCTGAACCGCGCGACCAACGTCACACTCCCCCTGCCGAATCGAAAAGCACCCTCATGGATTTGGGACGAAATGCAGAACATCCCGCTTCTGCTGGAAACGACACCGGCGACGCCGAGCGTAGTGCCGGCCCCGCTTGAGGTCAGGGTTCTCCGTGAGGCACCAATTCGCCGCGTTGCGCTGCGACTGTCGATCGCGATTTCCTTGTTCGTGGTCGTTATCGTAGCGATACGTACCGTTCTACGACTCCGGAATCGGGCCGAGTGTACGTCGGCGTTCTCGGCGTCGGACGAGGAAGCCTGGCCCCCCTTGCAACTGGAGAACAGTCCCTTTGCGGACAGTCACGATGTCCGAAATCACCAATCCTCTGCAATCTGACGACGTGTGTTCGCTCCTCTTTCTGGCGGCCATTCTCGGATCGGTCGGCGGCGTGATGGTCCAACGGCACCCCTCACTCCACCAGCTCGGCCATCGCATCGGTGCCGCCGTTTTTGTCATCTCCCTCGGCAGCCGCATCGCGACGAGCCGGTATTCACTTACTGAAGATTTGGTGTCGCACGTGCTGGGTTCCCTCGCTGCTGCGGCCCTGTCGGTCGGCGCAGCGTGGATTCTGCTCGCGATGTTGTACGCAATCGCCACGGCTATTCGCTGGATTCTCTCCCTAATCTTCTGGCCATTCTTCAAGTGCCGCGACGCAATCGCGCGCCACTACCGAAATGCCCGCGATCGCCACAGGCAGTACGCCATGCAGCGGGACCGTCGTGAGGAACAGTGGAGGAAGGACCAGCACAATCAGCAATCTGCACGAGCCACGAGTTGCGACCGGGAACGAAGGGCGGACGCGCGGGCATCAGTCTATCTGGCCTATGCAAAACATCGGCCTGCGATCGAAGCGAAGCTCTCCAAGGAAGCCCTGGAGGAGTACGTCCACGGTCACCTTGCCGAGGAGCACGCACCGGAGAATGTGGAAGCTCGAGCCCGCAGCCTCGTCGAGATGATCGAAAACCTCGCTGCGGAAGGAGCCGCGAAAACGGTCAGATACTCGCCGCTCGAACTGGCGCAGTGGTACGAATCTCAACGCGCGCAGATCGAATCCCTGCAGATCGCCGAGCGCCTAAAGCAGACCCAGCTTGCCGAACTCGCCGCCCGGTACGCGGAACTCACGCAACAGATGATGGAGGACCTTCGGCCATGAAGAGCATCCTGCTCGGCAACGACGTCGAAACTGGCAACAGTGTGCGGCTCCCGTTATCCTCATTCACGACGCACTACCACCTCATCGGTGGAACGGGCAAGGGGAAAACGACCGCCCTCCACACGCTCTTGCACTCGCTCCTGCTCCACCAGCCCCATGCCGCTGTGTTCATCTTCGATCGCCTGGGTAACTTCTCTTTCGAGCTGCTCCAATGGATCGCCTCCGAGTACTGCACCGACGACGTTCGCGAACGCCTCGTATACATCGAACCCGCTCGCGAAGACGTGGTGCTCGGCTTCAACCCACTCCTGCATGACACGCCTGCCCACGGCTATTACAAGGTCGCCCGAGCAACGGACATCATTCTGCGGGCCTGGGAGAGCGTCAACATCGAAGCCATGCCGCGACTGGCTCGCTGGACCTTCAACGCTTTCTGGGCGGCGGCACAGCTCGGGCTCACAATTGCCGACTGCGTGCATTTCCTCATGCCGGGAAGCCCCTACCACAAGGACCTGCTCGCCATCCTTCCTGAACGCCTCCGCTACGAGTGGGAGGAATTGATCCACTCACGGTCCGGCGAGGCTGTCCGGATCCTGGAATCTTCGAGAAACCGCCTCAAGCCGTACTTCGAGAGCGATATCCTGCGCCGCATGTTCGGCACCGTTCAGAGCCGGCTGGACGTGCTTCGCTTCATGCGCGAGGGCAAGATCGTGATCATCAATCTCGCTCCAGGAAACCGCCTCAGCCCCCAACTCTCGGATGCCATCGGGGCACTGGTACTGAACGAGATCCTCGCCACGGCCCGCTCGCTTCCCAGGGGCATCGTGTTCCCCACGTACCTCATCCTCGATGAATTCCAGAACTTCGTCGGTCCCGATATCGAACACGCGCTACCCGAGGTCCGGCAACTGGGCCTGCGTCTGCTCCTCTCGCACCAGAGTTTCTCGCAGCTCAAGAAGGGCACGCACGACTTAACCTCCATGATCTTCCAGGCCCAATCTCGGCTGATCTTCGGTGTCCAGGGCGAAGACGCCGATATCCTGGCACACGAACTTGCCTCGCTTTCCTACGATCCCATGCAGATCAAAGAGGAAATCTACAACCGCAGGCAACTCGTGACCGGCCACAGGACGGTGGAACTCGC
>JAAYAY010000396.1 GCA_012719125.1 Planctomycetaceae bacterium
GCAATCCGCTTCAAGGCGAGGGGATTTTCAAACACCGGATGAAACCCACGATCGTGGGCGAGATCGGCGCCATGTACGATGCCGACAAGATCGCAGCGCTCGATTCTCGCCCCGCGGACTTCGACGCGTACTGGGCTTCCTGCCGCTCCAAGCTCGATCAGGTGCCCCTGGACGCGACGTTGACCGAGGTCGATGTACCCCAGGCTTTGCAGGGCAAGGTCAACTGCTACAGCATCGAGGTCAAGTGCCAGGGCCGCACTCCGGTGACAGGCTATCTGGCCGTGCCTGTCGGCGCGAAGCCGAACAGTCTGCCTGCCTATGTCAACTATCTGAGCATGGTCTGGCAGGATGCGAGCAGGAAGGGTGCCATGGAAACGGCGTCCAAGGGGGTCTTGGCCTTGTACGTCAGTTGGCACGGTTTGCCCACCGGCAAGACCGAAGAGGAATACAAGCGGATATCGCAGACCTGGTATGAAGAGGGCGGAAAAGCCGGCGATACGGATCGCGATACCTGGTTTGGCCACGACATGTATCTGCGGGTGATGCGTGCGTTGGACTTCATCAAGAGCCGTCCCGAATGGAACCACAAGGAACTCGTGGTGTGCGGCGGTAGTCTGGGCGGAATTCAGACGATCGCCGCCGCGGCGTTGGACCCTGATGTCACGCTGGCGATCGTCAGCGTACCCAGTGGTTGCGAATACAACGGCCACAAGCAGGGGCGTGACGCGGCGGCGCTCTACCGCGGGAAAGAGGCTGTCGCCCGCATTGAGGCCGACCCTCGCCGTGCACTTACGCTGGCTTACCACGACGGTGTGAACTTTGCTCCTCGGATCAAGTGCGACATTTACGTCTGCACGGGCTTTGCCGACGAGCTGTGCACACCCAGCAGCGTCTTTGCCTTCTACAATGCGCTGCCAACCACGACCAGGAAGTTCATGAGCACCAATCCCAGCACCGGCCACTACGGAACCACGAAGAACACGGCCGGCGACAAACGTCTTTCGGACATGTTCCGCTCGGTGACCGTGTACGATTGAGCCGTTTTCGCCACGGACCGGCGGCAGGATATTCGGGCAGGGGTCTGAGGCAAGACGCCTAGAAAGAACTACCTATCGCTATGATTCAAGGCCTAGCCTGGAGCTTCACGAATCTCTGTGTTGCCGCCACCTTGGAGCGTGAGGCTGAGTGGGGGATTCGTGCTCCAGGCACCGCAAGTGAAATCCGGAACGTCGATCGGCGCCGAACGGTTCATCACCGACCAAAGGGTCAGCGGCGTGATCGAACTCCAGAGCGCGGCATCGTAAACGTCGACGTCCATCGGGCGGCCGTTCCGCAGATTGTCGACGAGCCGCCAATCGACAGTGAAATCCATACCGCCGTGCCCGCCGAATCGCTTCGCGGTTTTTTCGATAAAGCGGACCAAGTCCGGCGTGTATTTGGCCTCGAAAGCCTTCATTTCCGCTTCGCTTGCCAGACGCTCGCCGTCCGGATAGATACGCGGCGGAAGCGGGTATTTTTGCGTGAATCCCTTGCTCCCTGAGAGCTGGAAGATGCGCGAATAGGGTCGTGGGTTCACGGCGTCGAACTCGACCAGCAGCGTCTTGCCCTTCACGGTGCGAATCATCGTCGTGTTGACATTTCCCGCGTGCCGTTTGTTCTTGAACTGCTGATGATAGACGCTTCCCGACGCGGCGAGATCGTTCGCCGTTTTTGCGCGGATGAAGTCGTCGGTTTCCATCGACGTCAGGTAATCGAGGCGGTCGCCCCTTCCGATCTTCATTGCCTGACAGATCGGCGCGGTTCCGTGCGTCGGAATCCGGTTCCCCGGCGCCATTGCCAGAACTGAGCCGTACCAGGGGGCCGACTCCTTGCTGTGCGGCGGTTGCGGTTCTTCGAAAAGCGGACGCTCGGGGTTGATATACGCCCCTTCGGCGTGAATGATCTCGCCGAAGACCCCCTGATGCGCCATGTTGATCGCCATCGACTCGAAGAAATCGTAAACACAGTTTTCCAGCAGGACGCAATGTTTTCGCGTCCGTTCCGAGGCGTCGACCAGCCGCCAGCAGTCGTCGACGCGCTGCGCCGCGGAGACTTCCACCGCCGCGTGCTTGCCCGACGTCAGCACGTGAACCGCCATCTCGGCATGATAGAACGTCGGGGTGAGCACATAGATCAAATCGAGGTCGTCGCGCTCGCACATCCCTTTCCAGGCCTCGTTCGAGC
>JAAYAY010000397.1 GCA_012719125.1 Planctomycetaceae bacterium
CGCTGGTGATACTTCCACATTAAAGGAACAGAAGAGAAGAGGCACCGGTACTCTGAACTGACAGGAGACGTTGCCTCACCCATAACCCAAGCACTTGGAGTGTCTGTCAAACTGGAGCCACCTCATACGATCTGGACCGGGATTTCGGCACCCAGCACTTCGGTTCCCAGCGTCCCGGCTGCTGGATCAAGTTCGTTCCCGCCAACGGGCTGTTGATGGTTCCCGAGGCCAGTTCGGGCTGCATGTGTCCCTTCCCGAACGCTTGCACAATCGTCTTTAAGAGCAAGGAAAGCGAAGCGGAAAATCGGCAGTGGGCCCGCTTCAGCCAGCCCGGCGAGCTGACGCCCGTCAAACACCTGGCATTGAACCTGGGCGCCCCGGGCGATCGCCGGGACGACTCCGGCTCCCTTTGGCTCGGTTACCCGCGACCTGGCGGATCGCTCGTGCTCCAATGGCGAGCCGCTTTTTTGCTCCTTTCCGGTGGCGGCTATTTCCGCCACGATCCGGCGCGATTGGAAATCGAGGGCGACGACACGCCTTGGGTGTTCCGGTCCGGCCTGCGCGGCCTGCGTCAATGCACGCTCCCCGTGGCCGGATCGCTCCCAGGCCAGAGAAACACGGAAAGCAACCAGCGGAAGCATCGTGTCGTCCGCCGAGCCCTGCGATTTGCGAGGCCATCGTCTGCCGCGCGAATCAGTCGATCGTTACGATGCGCGGTGCCGCACCGCAGTCGGGGATCTTGACCGTGAGGGTCGATCCCTCTTCATCCCAGGGACAATCGGCCAGCGGCTCGCCGTCCAGCTTGACTGCCTTGGGGCGATGTCGCAGGTGAATCGTTGCCGTAAAGTCGCGCGTCGCCGGCATTCCGGCGTATTTGCCGTCGCGGGGGCCGATGGTCAGCGTGACGGCGGTCCCTTCCGTTTTGCAGTTCAGCGGTGTGCGTGCGAACTGGCCCTTGCGGTATTCCAAGCTCTGGCCGTCGTCTTCGTACAGGGTGAAGCTACTCCGGTCCGACGGATAGACCAGTAGCGACACGTCAGCCGACCAGCCCTTCTCGATGTGATCGCAGGCAGGCCAGGTGGGAATGATGGCGCCGCTCTTGACCATCAAGGCGCCGCCGCGGTTGGGGGTGATTCTAATTGGAACCGTGACCGGACCGGTAGTCCGTTCGCCGCTCCAGAAGTCGATCCACTCGCCCGGCGGCAACCTGAGTTGCTTGGAGAAGGCCGACACGAGGAGACAATCGCCGAGCATATATTGCGACAGGCAAGTATCCCAGGCCGGGTCCTCGGGGTACTCCATCGACATGGCACGCATGACCGGGTAGCCCGTCAGCGCGGCCTCGGCCGCGGTCGAGTAGAGATAGGGGAGCAGCCGGTAGCGAAACTGAGCGTACTGCCGATAGGCGTCGGTCTGGACCTGTTCGAGATACCAAGGCTGATACCAGTAGTCCCAGTTGTTCTGCTGGGCCCAGGTTTGGAGGAATCCGAAATGGAGTCCTTCCACGTCGGTGACGCTCATGTCGCAAGAATGATTCGAGTGGCCGGAGAAGGCCAGGTTCAGCATCGAGGTCAGCGGTCGGGGGCCTCCGCCGGTATCTCCCGCCCATGTGGCCACAAACTGCTGCACGCCCGCGTAGCCACCGGCCGAGTAGACCATGGGGCGACGCTGCGTATGTTGCTCAAAGCCGCGGGCCATCTGCTTGGCATAGATCACCGGGTACAGGTTGTGCATTTCCTCGTCGGTCATGCCGTTGCCCCACTGACGCTTCGGGTGCTCGATCACCTGGGCGGATCCGTCGAGCTTGAACGCAGACGCGCCCTGATCGACGAATTTCTTCAGGTGCTCGAACCACGGTTCGGGCGCCTGCTGCGTCTCTCCCTCCGGAGCGGCCGATTTCTTCTTCGCGGCCTCGGGCTTGCTCAGCCGTTCGTCGACGAAGCCGTCCTGCACGTTGACTACGTCCCCTTGCGCCGCTTTGGCAGCGGACGCGGTCGCATCCTTGCCGACAAGTTGCTGCTCCTCGTAGACGCCCAGGTCATAGTCGCAGCAGAGCCAGAGACTCAGCTTGAAGCCCTTTCGCTTCAGTGCGCCGAAGAATGTGTGCGGCCCCTTGGGCGCCCAGTAGGGGATGGGGAATCTTTGCGGGTGCCAAGCCTTTTCCGTGCTGAAGTCGTAGTTCTTCGACATCCAGCCGGGCTCCAAGCCGATCACGTCGCATGGGATTTGCTCGCGGCGAAAACTGGCCGCTTCGTTCATCATATTGAAAGCGTCGACATTCTGGTTACAGACATAGGTGAGGCCATAACCCCAGATCGGCAGCAGCGCAGGACGACCGCTGAGCGACGTGTATGTCTCCAGCAAGTTCCGGTAATCCGCACCGCAGAACAGGTAGTAGTCCACGTCGCTCCGCGGCGCGGTGCAGATCAATCGATCCGGGTCGCTCTTGCCCACGTCCATCGAGTTGCGCCATGTCGTGTTCATCAGGAGGCCCCAACCGCGGTTGCTCAGCACCATGGGAATCGGGATGTAGGACTTGACGTTCAGGACCCAGAACTCGTAGACGCCGCCGCGACGCATCACGTTTTCGCGGCTTACGTCGCCCAAACCGTAGAGACGTTCGTCGTTGGCCAGCGTGAAGCGAAGGTCATACGCGCCGCGGGGCTCGAAACTCGCCGAGGCCAGTTCGGTCAGCGCCTTGCCATCGGCGGTGGCCAGGGCGACCGTCCCGTCCTTTCGATTTACGTTGAGTTTCGCCTGCTGCGTGGCGAGTGTGACGATTCCATCGGCCTCGGTCCGTTGAACAGCAACTTCCGGAAAGGCGGCGTTCAAGATGCCGTAGCGGTTCAACGCCGATTCGGTCCATTGTCCCGTCTTGCTGTGGCGAATGCGGAAAAGGCGTTCTCCCAGGACGTCCACGCGGACCGCCGCGTCGTTGCTCAAGTCGAAAACCAGGTTTTGCGGTCCCAACGGCGCGGAGTCGAGCCATACGGGGGATTTGCCGGTATCTTCAGAGTGGGCTTCCATGCAGAAGAACGTACATGAAAGCACGAAAAGAATCGCCAGTCGGTTCATGGAATGCTCCTAACGTGAACGATGTTGCCGCGGGTGGACTATTTCAGCTCGTCGAACATCTCCAGCAGCGTGTCTATACCGTGCAAGCTAATCGTACACGGTCACCGAGCGGAAGATGTCCAAGAGACGCTTGTCGCCGGCCGTGTTTTTCGTGGTTCCGTAGTGCCCGGTGCAGGGATCTGTGCTCATAAACTTCTTGGTCGTGGCGGGCAACGCATTGTAGAAGGCGAACACGCTGCTGGGAGTGCACCGTTCATCGACAAAGCCGGTGCACACGTAAATGTCGCACTCAATACGCGGAGCGAAGTTCACCCCGTCGTGGTAAGCCAACGTAACCGCACGGCGAGAATCGGCCTCAATGCTGGCAATACCCTTCTTGCCGCGGTAAAGCCCCGCCGCGTCACGCCCCTGCTTGTAGCCGTTGTATTCGCAACCACTCGGCACGCTCACCATCGCGACTGTGACGTCACGATCCAACGCAGCCGCAACGATCGCCTGAATACCTCCCAAGCTGCCGCCGGACACCACAAGTTCCTTGTGGTTCCATTCCGGACGGCTCTTGATGAAGTCCAAGGCACGCATCACCCGAAGATACATGTCGTGATCGAACCAGGTATCGCGGTCCGTATCGCCGGCTCTTCCGCCCTCTTCATACCAGGTGTGAGAGATCCTCTTGTATTCCTCTTTGCCCTTGCCGGTGGGCAATCCATGCCAACTGACATACAGGGCCAAGACTCCCTTGGACGCCGTTTCCATGGCACGCTTCCTGCTCGCATCTTGCCACATCCTGCTCAGATAGTCGACATAGGCAGGCAGACTCTTCGGCTTCGCGTCGACGGGTACGGCCAGATAGCCGGTCACGGGCGTGCGGCCAAGACACTTGACCTCGATGCTGTAGCACTTGACCTTGCCCTGCAAAGTCTGGGGGAATTCGACCTCGGTCAACTTCGGGTCCAACGGCACCTGATCGAGCTTGAAGCGGCAGGAAGCCCAGTATGCGTCGAAGTCCGCGGGGCGAGAATCGAGCGCTGCGATCTTGTCGGCATCGTACATGGCGCCGATCTCGCCCACGATCGTGGGTTTCATCCGGTGTTTGAAAATCCCCTCGCCTTGAAGCGGATTGC
>JAAYAY010000036.1 GCA_012719125.1 Planctomycetaceae bacterium
CCTCGCTCAGGCGTCTTGCAGACCTCGCTTACGCGTCGGGTTACTGGCCTCGCTCAGGCGTCTTGCAGACCTCGCTTACGCGTCGGGTTACTGGCCTCGCTTACGCGTCGGGTTACTGGTCTCGCTTGGGCGTCTCACTGACCTCGCTTACGCGTCGGGTTACTGATCTGGCTTGCGCGTCTTACTGATCTCGCTTCAAGTGTTATCCAGGCTGGCCCAATGTCCCTCGCGGTAGGTGCGGCCGAGCAGGGCGTCGGCGTCTGGGGCGTCTACGAAGCGCTCGGTTTTCGGATCGAAGGTCAATTGTCCTCGACCGGTGCGGGCGAGGATGTTGGTCAGGTGGGGAAGTGCGGCGGAGAGGTGTCCGATTTCGATGTCGGCGCAGGGGCGGCGGTTGTTGCGGACGGCGTCGAGGAAGTCGGCGCAGTGTTCGCCGGTGTCGAAGTACCTCTCGGCCTGTTTGCGCAGCACGTTCTTCGGGCCGTAGAGCTTCCAGCCCTGGTGCATGTCGACGGTCAGGTAGCCCTCGTCGCCGTAGAACGTGCAGCCGTCCTCGCAGTCGATCTGTCCCCAATAGGGCGACCAGAGCCGCTGCTCGTAGACGATCAGACGTTTGGAGCCGGGGGTGCCGTCGTCGGGGTATTCGAAGGTGACGTAGTGGGTGTCGGGGTACTGCTTGTCGTCGTCGAAATAGAGCTTTTCGCCGAATCCGGAGATCCGGGTAGGATGGGTTTTCAAGTCGAGGCCCCAGAGGGCGATATCCAACTGGTGGACGCCGCGGCTACCGGCGTCGCCGTTGCCGAAGTTGTACCACCAGTGCCAGTTGTAGTGGAGCAGGTTCTTCTGGTAGGGGATCATGGGGGCGGGGCCGACCCACAAGTCGTAGTCTAAGCCGGCCGGCGGCGCGGACGGCTGGCAGTGGCCGATATTGGGCCGCTTGCGGCTGACCCAGGTCTTGGCGACGAGGACCTTGCCGACGGCCCCTTCGCGGACCATGGCAATGCCTTCTTGAAACGCCTTGGTACCGCGGATCTGGGAGCCCACTTGCATGACCTTCCCGGTTCGCCGGGCGGCCTCGATCATTCGCCGGCCTTCGGCGATGTTGTGCGAACAGGGCTTCTCGACGTAGACGTGCTTGCCGGCCTGGCAAGCCAGGATGGCCGCCGGGGCGTGCCAATGGTTGCATGCGGTGATCGCCACGGCATCCACCGTGCGGTCGTCGAGGATTGTGCGCAGGTCGGCGATCGCCCGACCGGCCTCGAGGGTCTTTCGGGCGCGTTCGGCGCGGCTCTCGTCGGGATCGCAGGCGTAGGCGATTTTCACGCCCAACTTCCGCAACTCCTCGCCGACGGCGGTTCCCCGACCGGAACAACCGATCATGCCCACCACAAATGCCTCGTTGGCACCGCGGGCCTGAACCGCGGGAACCGCGAGGGTGCCCAGTGCTGCTGCGGCCGTACCGGAGGCCGTCTGCCGTAGAAAGCTTCTTCGCGTCTGTTGAGACATGCTATATCCCCAGGTGGCTACATGGCCTTTCACGATTCCCAGAGAAAATCGGATTCCGCCACCGACCTTGTGTCGGTGGAGACAACGTTTGACAACAAGCTCAATGGTATGGCGACGAAGAGGGCTGCACCACCGTAAAACTGCGTAAAAAAACTAAGAAAACGCGTCAGTCGCGTCTTCTTTCGCGCGGGCGACTACTGCCCGCGGATCCGGCTGCGAAACTGGCGAGGGGTCAGGCCCGTGGCCTGCTTGAAGGCGTAGGCGAGGTACTCGCTCGAGCCGAAGCCGGAGGCGACCGCGATTTCGGGTACGGGCATGTCGGTTTCGGCCAGGAGCCGCTTGGTGCGTTCGAGCCGAACGCGACGGATTTCTTCGGCGGGGCTGCGGCCGAGGAATTTCTGGAAGCGGCGCTCCAAGCGACTTCGCGAGACGGGCACGGCGCGGAGCATGTCGCTGACCTGGATGGGCGTTCCGGCGTTGGCACGGATGAAGGCGACTGCCTGAGCCAAATCCCTGTCGTCGACCGCCAGCGTGTCGGTCGACTGGCGGACGACGACGTGGGTCGGCTCGACCAGGATGGGTTTGCTTGGACAGGGTTTCTTATGCAGCAACCGGTGGAGCAACGCGGCTGCCTCGTAGCCGATCCGTTCGGAATTGATGGCCACCGCCGAAAGGGGCGGATTGCAGGTTTCGCACAGTACTCGGTCGTCGCCTCCTGCCATGACCGCGACTTGCTCGGGCACGAGCAGGCCGATCGCCTGACAGCCGTAGGACGCTTCGCGTGCGAGATCGCTGGACCACGCCAAGACAGCGACCGGCTTGGGCAGTTCTCGGAGCCATCGCTGGAGATCATCCTGACGTTCTTTCCAGTGGCGGGCGGCCCGGGCGCCGCGCCGTCCCAGGAACAGGGAGCAATCCAGGCCGACCTCGGCCAGGCTCTCGACGACGCTCTCGTAGTACGCTTTCGCGTACGAGAATCCGCCGGGCGCGTAATAGCCGAAGTGCCGAAAGCCGTGGTCCAGCAGGTGGCGCGTTGCCATCCGCGCCACGGCCGGTAGGTCGATCGAGACGATGGGAAAGTGGATGCCGGGGATGCGTGCGGCCGAGACGTTGACGACCGGGGCCGGCGCCCCGGCCAGGTAGCGGCCCAAGTTGCGGTCAGCGACTCGGGCGATGATTCCGTCGCCGTGCCAGCCCGGCGGCAGCCGCCCGGGAGCTTGCTGGCAGCGCCGCTCCAGCCAAATGTCCCATCCGCCTTGCCGGTCGGCATAGTCGGCGATCCCGTGGATCACCTGGCGTCCCCACTCCGTCGCCGTGTCGATGAGCAAGGCGACCGAAGGGTGACGGGGCGTATCGGGGTTCGTACGCCGTGAGAAGTCTCTGCGTGTGCGCTGTGACACGAAACACTGCTCGGGGTGGTGTGTTAGTATCCGCAGGCCGCGAGGAGGGCTTCCTGGACGGCCAGTTCGTGGGCGAGGGGGTAGGGATTCTCGATCTCGCCCCGGATAATCCGGGCCAATTCGATGAGCTGGTCGTCGTAGCGGCCCGGCATCGGCGGCAGAGCGACGTCCTGATAGCCTTGTTGGAAGGGATCGCGGGGTTTGGCCAAGGCCAACCGCAGCTTGGGCGGCTCCAGGGGGCGGATGTCGACGGTCCCTTGGTCGCCGCAGACAACCAACTGCCGCCGCTCGTAGCCCTTCACTTCCATCGACGCCGTGCGAATCGTGACGGTCGTGCGTGGATACTCGAACACGGCGAGTCCGTTATCGTACAAGTCGACCTCCGGCCGCGTTTGACGCTGGTAGGGAGTGATTCGGTCGGGCTTGCCCAGCATGGCGATCACCAGGTCGATCAGGTGGCAACCGAAAATGAACATCGTTCCGCCATGGAATTGCGAAAGCCATTGGCGGTAGGCGAGCGGCTGATCTCGACTCATGACCGCGTGGACTTCAAACACCTGCCCGAGCCAGCCCTCGCGAACCGCACGAAAACAAAACTGCACGGCCGGATTGTTGCGGTACATGTAGCCCAGTTGCACAGCCAACTGCTTTCGACCGGCCTCATCCAGCACCTTCTTGAATGCACTGAACGATTCTCCGCCCGGCTTGTCCAGGTGAACATGCATGCCGGCATCGATACAGCGCCCGGTGACGTCCATCAGGTGCTCGTCGCCCGGATCGACCTCAACGGCCACGGCCGTGAGGCCCTTGGTATTGAGCAATTGCTCTTCGGTCATCCAGGTCAGGTCGCGATAGGCCGGGTCGTTGCCCCGCTTCTTGCGCCACTCGGGGTCGGGTTCGACGACGCCGACGACCTCGTAGTGGTCGGCCAGCTTGCGAAAGGTGGCCATCTTGGCGGAGGCGTGGTTGTGCCCGATGCCGATCTGGCCGATCTTGATCCGCGGTTTGGGAGGGCCGGCGGCAGCCGGCTTGTCGCCGGCTGCCGCCGCGGCTGTGGCCGCTCCGGCCGCCAGCAGCGTTCCTTGACGGACGAATCGGCGTCTGGTGATTGGTTCATTCATGGCATTATCTCCTTGGAACATTTCGGCGAAGCAAAACGTCGGTCTTGGGTAGCAGCACTCTTCCGGCAGATTTCTCGTTACAACCACTTGACTTGTGGAGCCGTGTAGCCGATAATTCCATCGGAGGCTTTGGGTGGTCCTTCGGGGCTGCTCATTGCCTTTATTTTTGCGCCTAAGAGGGGCCCGCTAGATTTGTTCCTCCTCGGGTCGGTCAAAGTGACCGCGAAGATCGTCTATGTAGGTGATCCCATAGAGTTGCCAGACGCCATTTCCTTCTTGTTTCGGCTTTTCTCCGCGGTATTGCATGTCGTGGAGCTTCTTCTCGTACAGTCTTAGCTCCAGCCGGCTTGGCTGCGTCATGCGATCCAACCGCCAGGCCCAGCCGATGATATAGGCCGCCAAATCTGCGAGGAACACGCCGGTGGTCAAGTCCGAATGGACAAAGAAAGGTTCAGGCACGATGCGTGAGCTTCGATAGCGGCCGGTTTGGGTCCACAGGAAATAGGCCGCCATCTGTTGGAGCAACAGGTGCGCCTGCGTCTTCTCCAATTCGTCGAAGACAACCAAACCACGTTCCCTCGGAGGAAGTGTTTCCAGATAATAGAAGTATCGCTCGAACAGGTAAACATAGTCCTTCCGCAGGTTGCCTTTTTCCGGGCGAGGAGACTTCGGGTCGGTAACAGACGCGAACACTTGAACTGAAAAGCCTGCTGCAATGTCGAGAACGTCATGCACGAACGCCAGGACCTCTCGGCTGTAGGCCACCATCTCTCGATATGTTTCACCGGCAGTAGCGGACTTCTGTTCTCTTGCTCTCTTGCCTTTCACCAACAGCGAATGCGCAAGCCTCGGTCCCTCGCCATCGGGTATGATGCACTCCTTGGCAGCAATCCGGAATCGTTTTGTTTTGAGCAATCCTCTGGCCTTCGTCTCATCGCTGACCAGATTCCGTAGATGATCGCCGAAATGATCCCGCTCGGCAGACCGAACTGCCTTGACGAGATTCCATAGGTTGTCTTCTGAGACTGCCACGCCTGCTAGCACTTCACAGGGGGTGCCGCTTTCGTGGTGGCCGCTCTCGTCGATGAATAGCAGCATTGGCTCACACTGTCCGCAGAGCTTGGGGCATTCAGCCGCAATCAGAGGTCTTTGCCGTAGACTTCGAGTTCTGTAATTCCGTTGTCTCCGAGGGGGAAACGTTCTTGGAAGTCGATGAGTCTCACCCACGTGCACTGCTGTGTCGGAAAGGCGAACTGCTGCGGCTCGGAGGTGTTCTGTAGTTCAATCGCCACTCTTTCGCCGTTGGAGAACTCGAGCGTCGCACCGGTCCAGGTCTTCTCCTGGCCGTTGTTTCGATGGAGGGTGATGACGATCCGTTCCGTTTCCACTTCGCGGCCGAACTCGACCATGAGCCACGTGTCGGTGCGGCGGGCCGGGCGCCAGTATGCGTCGGATCGGCGCTGTCCGTCAATGGCGTTGTTGGGCGAGAACTCCGGCCGATAGCGATAATGCGAGTTTGACGTTACCCGGGGATACGAACGGAGATGGTAGGTGTAGGCGTCGCCGTTCAGGGCCAGGTTTCGCACCTGGTTGCCGGCCACGTTGGAACCGCCGCGGGTGTCTTTGCCCTCGGCCAGTCCACAGATCGGAACGGTGGCGGGGAGACTGTCGTACTGGCGGACGAACTCGGCCTGGACGTCGCGACCGCCGAAGGTGTATTGCGGGAAATCGGCTGGATCAAAATCGGCGCCGTCATCCGTGTGCCGGAGGTACTTGGCGAGATGCTCCAGTTCCAACTCGGCCGACTTCAGACGTTTGGCCTCGAAGTACAGGTACATCTGGCGCATTTTGTCGCGGTAGACGTACCACGGCGTCAGGCCGGAGTGGGTGGCATGATTGAGCTGGTCCCAGTAGTTCAGTTCCATCCACGACCCGGCGAAGGGGACGTTGAGGTCGATCCAGCAGGCGACCCGCTCTTTTTCTTCCTGCGTGAGCTGCACGCCGTAGTGGGAGGGTTCCAGATAGTTCATCAACGGGCTGGACGCCGAGCCGTAGGCGTAGGGCGGGAGCATGGCACAGGCGCTGGAGACGTGCAGCCAGTTGATGATTCCGCCGCCCGCGTATTCATCGGCACAGTAGCCGATGGCATCCGGATTGGGAACGTTCTCGGGTTTGCCGTCGAAGTAGGCGAGATAGACCTTGTCGTCGCGGACGATGGCCTTGCCGCCCGCCCCGGCCAGCGGGATCTTGGCGTTGTAGCCGAAGTCGGTCAGGTTGATGTACGACTCGCTGAAGGCTCGCCCGGGGTGCCCTTTCGTACTGGTCGCGTAGATACGATGGGTCAGACGCCACTTGGCTCGGCCGTAGATTTCGGGATTGGTGACGGGGCGGTAGTCGCCCAGCAGACTCAGCGGGACGTCCTTCTTGTCCGGATTTTTGTCGCCCGCGTGGCACTGGATACAGTGTTCGTCCCAGATGGGTTGGATCTCTCGCGTGTAGCTGAAGCCGCGGGGGACGTCCATGGCCTGGGGGGCGTTTGTGCCCAGATACTCGATTGCCCGCTTCTCCGAATCGGTCAGAAAGCGTTCCATCTCCTGGATCGGTTCGTCGCCCTTGACAAAGAACGGTTCGATCTTCTGCGGTTTTTTCTTCAAGGCCATGGTAACCGGGCGGTTGTCGATGTAGGTGCTGCTCTTTTCCTCGTGACAACCGACGCAGGAGAACGACTCGCCCGGCAGGACCATGGTCCAGCTCCGCATGTTCTGGACCATGCGGCCCCGGTCGTCGAGCATTTGGAAGTAGACGGGCACGCGGGAGGGGCACTCGAAATAGCAGCTTCCGTCTTCCTCCACGTCCACCGTGCCGAGGACGTGTTTCACGTCGTAACTGCCGTTGTTGATCGAGCAGGGGGAAGTCTGGTGCCCGCCCCACGGATGCAATCCCAGCGCCACGGTGCCTTTGACCCGATAATCCAACGCGACGACGCGCATCTTCTTGACGCTGCCCCGCTTCACGTCTTTCAGGCCCGGTCCGTAGTAGACGTCTTGAACATAGAAACGGCCGTCGGTCTGATGTTCATCGACCGTGGAAGCCTTCTGAATCGGCCGGTTGGGATGCACGGTCGCCACGGCCTGGCCCGAGGAGATCACCGGATCGTAGATCAGCAGTTCGCGCTCGCCGTTGCGATGCATCCAGTAGAGGCCGAACGCGGGGCTTCCCGGCTTACCGTCCTGGATGCCTTTCAGCCCGCGGATCGGTCCGCCTTCGGGCGAATAGGACAGCACGTAGTTATCTTCATCGAGGGGATAGGGATACTGGAACTGTTCGCCTTCCGTGTCGTGGACGATATTGCCCCCGGTTCCCATGCTTTCGCGGTAGGGGTAATCTCTTTCCGGCGCCAGCAGTTTGACCCCGACTCCGGCCTGAATGCCCTCTTTCCGGTCGATCATGATGAGCTTGCCGCGCTGGTCGATGTGGTGGGCGCCGGCGACGGCGATTACCTTGGTCGAGTTGGGAACACTTCGGGCGTGCAGGACGGCGGCCGGGAACTGCGAGTTGTTCCCGTAGAACTCCGTTTGGTTGGTGCCGTCGGGATTCATCACGAACAGGCTGTGCAGGTAGCCGGCCGTCCGGTCGGAATACTCCCAGCGGGTGTAGATGATGCGCCCGTCGTTGGTCAGGTGCGGGAACACGGTGTGACCGTGGTCGGAGGCCAGGCGGCGGATGTAGCGTCCTTCGGCGTCGCAGGTATAGAGATTGCAGACGCTCGACCACCAGCAGGGAGCCGAGATGACGCAGCGAGTGGAGGTGAACACCAACTCGCCGCCGGGCAGCCACTCGGGTTCCATGTCGGCGGTTCCGGCTCCGAAGGTGATCTGCCGGACGCTCCGGTCGCTGAGGTTCATGACGTAGAGGTGGAAGTCGTCGTCGCCGTCGTGGCTGGTCTTCCGCATCGAGAACGCCAGCGTGCCGCCGTCGTAGGAAACGCAGGGATCTCGCACGACCCCCTCGGGACAATCGAGAAGCAGTTCGGTGGAGACCGTTCCGTTCTCGTGGACGGTCATCTTGCAGAGTTGCGAGCCCATGCGATAATCGCGGCCGCATTCGCGGAAGACCGCGTCGGTGAGGTGATCGGTCATGGCGAACATGGCCTGGCAATCGCCGAACACGAAGTGCTTGGCGTAGATGAACTCGCGGGGATGATTGTCGAAGACCTTCAAACGCTCCTTGCGGCGAATTTCACACGCCTGGAGATACAGGCGCTTCCAGGCGGGATCGTTGCCCGGCTTGTTGTCTTTGACGAGAGTTGCGAGGGACGTTTCCAGCGGATCGACGGCGACGTTGCGAGCCTTCAACTCGGCAAGCACTTTGCGGACCATGGCCTGTTCAATGCCGCTGCCCGCCTTGGCGACGAAACAGTCGCCGCTTTTCGGGCCGTGATCCTGGTAGATCCAGTCGCGCTGGAGACGGGATACCGGATAGGGTGCGGTGTGCCGTTTCTGGATGTCTTCCTGGGTGTATTCCTGGGCGAAGGCGGACGCGGACATCAGGATCAGGAGGCTGCACGGCAGCAGAACTCGAGATGTGCGTAGGATGTGCGAGCGTGCCATGGGTTATACTCCGTGTCCTCTTGATTGACCTTTCAGGCAACCGATCCGACCGTTCGTTTGACCCGCTGCCGCGGACGAGGTCGTTCACCGACTGCAGGCCGTTTTGGGATGGTTGGCAATCCTCGCCTACGGCAGCGGGTTAAACTCACATTCCGCTACCTGATGTTTTTCCAAAAGGGGGGTTGCGCCCTTCGTCGAAGTCCGTCATTTTACAGGCATGAATGGAACA
>JAAYAY010000398.1 GCA_012719125.1 Planctomycetaceae bacterium
ATCTCGCCTTACCCCCGGCGGAAACTCAAATCCCGCAACACGGCCCCTCTTTCCACCCGCCGGGCAACCCGCTAACCGGTACCACCACCGCTGACAAACTGGTACCGATTCTGCCTGCCGCCGACACGGAACGTCATTCAACACCGGAATGGAAACACCGATTATCAAGATGCACTGATGGCTTGACATATCTCCAGGCATGCATGCCAACGTTCTCGCTCCAAACGGTGAGACTCCCTTGTTACTTCGTCAAGAGGCCTCCCCATGGCTATCGATGCTTCCCACGGGCACTCCGAAGAGAAGAATGCGATGACGGTGTCGTACTTTGGATTCACATAGCAGAACTGACCCATCCCACCGGCACCAGCGATTGCCTCGCCGTGTTGTTCATTCCGGTAAAAATAGCTGCGATACCCAATTCCCGCAGGAAAGAAGTTTCCTGCGATTGGACACTGCCGTAGCCTCTCAACGCTTGCATTGTTGCGGAGATCTTCAAAGAACGCCGACGGCACAATCTGCTTGCCGTCCAGTTTCCCGTCCTGAAGACACATTTGTCCCCAACGCGCCAGATCCCGGAGGGTCACCGCCAAGTGGAGTCCCCAATGTCCCAACTGATCGCACTGGACTTGGGCGTCGCATTCGGCTCCTACCTTCGACCAGATCCGCTCACTGAACAGGTCAGCAAACCGTATTCCTGTGACCTTTTCGGCTGCCCAGACCAGCGCGATGTGGTCTGACTCCTTGTAGCCCATTCCCTCTCCGTGCTCGCGTGTTCTTTGCAGCGTAGGAAGGAAGTTGTAGCTTCCCACAGGTACCTTGAGTTGGCGGGCTGCCGGGCCTATAGACTGTTGATGCCGGTAGAACTCACTCTCGGTGTCGATGTCATACCCGTAGCGGACACCCGATTCCATGTCCAGAAGCTGCCGAACAGTTGCACCTTCATAGGCTGTGTCCTTCAACTCTGGCACGTACTTCTCGATTGTCGCCTCGAGGTCGAGGATTCCATCACCAATCAGCGTGGCGATTACCGTGGCCTCGATTGACTTGATCAGCGAGAATAGCATGTGAGGAGTTCTGGGAGTCATTCCGCGAAAATACTCTTCGAAGACGACCTCACCATGCCTCATGATCAGGAACCCGTCGGTATTGTGTTCCTCCATGTGCTTCCGCAGACTCGTTTCCTTCCCCGTCGAGTCGCAATACTTCAGATCATGGATCTCATTACCGCGCGGCAACTCCCAATTTGCTCCATTACGACAACTGACAGGTTGCGTTGGGTACAATTCGCGCAGGTGTTGCATTGCCCAACGACACTTCGCGTGCGATCGCCGATAATTCGTTTCCGTAACCTGGTCATCGTCTGAAGGCGGGAAGCCCTTCATTGTCGGGCTGTCATATGGATGAACCGCTGCTCCCCTCGCGGGTGGCGCTGAGACAACCGGCGAGGGGCTATGCCGTGCCGGAGTTGCTGGAGTGCCTGCCACCGCGACCGTAACCCCTGCGCCTGAAGCCGTCACTCTGAGGAATCGCCGCCGATTCATTTCGACTGCTTTTTGTCTCTTCTGATTCACTCTTCACCCCCTAACACGGGCCAAGCCCGCGACCCAAGAAGACTTACAAATATGCTCGCACAGCGCGGCACAGTGAGACAAGTCACTCACCTTTCTCCTGTGCGGGAATCCAATGAGGCCATGAAGGGTCGGCCTCCATACGACGTAGAAATGCTTGAGACAAAAGATAGGGTTGGAACTCGATCTTGCGAGCATCTACGCATTTTTGAAAGTGAGTTCTTGCATTCGCCCGATCATGTTTGCCGAGGTATTTCAGGCCGACCAGGTAATATGCGATACTAAGCAGTTGGCGACCCTCCTTTCGCTGCTCTAAGAAGTCGTCTTGCGGCAGAGTCCCGGCAAGGAACTGGAGTTCGGGGTCGCCGGACCAGACCTCTTTTCTGTTAGAATCAAGACACCGGCGGAACTGGTTTTCAGCCAGTTCATTCTTACCTAGGAGGATGAGGCATTCGATAGCACTCCTGGCCAGCAGCGGCTCCTTCTCGTCCGCAAGTTCCTGACACCGTATAACTGCTTGCTCATAACCACCGGGCTCTTCGGCCTGATAAAGCATCTGAAATAGCAGGTCACGTTCATAACTTGACTTGAGAAATGGCTCCAACTTACCCCGCTCACCAGCCCCGAAGAGAAGACTTAGCACTTTCATTCGACTTGTGCCTAATGCACTCGCCCTGAGGGCCTCCTCACATTTTTCCACGGCCTCTTCAACGCGACCAGCATCATTCAAGTAGCATGCCACAGAGCAGAGGCTGTCCGGGCAGTCAGGGAACCGATTCAATTCCGCAACGGTCTCTTCTGATAATCGCCGCATTTCTTCACGACGGTCCGGGTTCAGTTCCCTCGCCGCGTAGTAGACGGACAAAGCCATCTGAAGAACGTACGCGTTGTCAGGCAGGAGCGTTCGCGCAACCGCAATGTCGTCGAGTGCCATCTGCGTGTGTCCTGCCGATCCGGTGTTCATCATGATGATGCTGAGCACCCGTGCCCGAATTGCTCGGGCAAACGGTGAGTCTCGCATTTCGATAGCTGTAGTGAGTAAGCGTATTGCCGCCTGGGGATCATGCCACGGCATCAAGAAACCCAGGAATAGATGATCTTCCATGGTCTGCGGCTCACAATCCAGCAAGTCATCAAAGTACTTCAACCAATCGTAACCGCCGGAACGTATCGCAGCTATTGCATATAGCGACTTTGCGGCCACGTTTCCGTGATCCAGGTCGATCGCACGTTGGAAGTGGTTTCTGGCGCGAGTAGAATCGGCGTCCTTGGCTACGTACAAGCACAAGATCCCCAAGAGCACCTCTTCCCAGCTTTCAGGTGCCCCCGCTTCACGTGCACCGGCAATGAGCTGCGTAGCCCGTGCGCGTTGCCCTCCCATTGCGGCGGCAAGTGCCATGTCCATCATTGAGTCGCGGAGTTTCTCTGTGGTTTCCTGCAGAGCGGCGACCTTCTCCTGAATTTCATCACGCTGAAGCTTGATTTGCTCGGCGTACGAAACGGCCCGCGCCTCCGCTCGGCGAGCAGCGATCCCGTAGACTGTCGTTGTGGTGACACCCAGTACAAGAAGCAAGAGGATTGAAGTGATACTGGCAACGAGCCCCTTGTTTCGCCGCACGAACTTGCGAACTCGATATGCTGTCGACGGAGGCCTGGCCACAATCGGCTCGTCTTTCGCATGCCGGACAACATCGTCGGCGAAATCCTTGGCCGTCTCGTAACGCCGCGTGCGGTCTTTCTCAAGGGCCTTCATTACAATCCAGTCTAAGTCGCCACGAATGAGCGAGACAAGTCCTTTCGGATCCGTGCGGCGGTGCGTTGAAACGGTTGTGGCGGAATCACCCAGAGTACTTATCTTCGTGCTTGGTTTGGGGGGCTCTTCCTCGCGGATGATCCGACGGAGTTCGTCAAAGGCCGCGGCATTGAGACGTGCTTTGTCGAATGGAGTCACTCCGGTAAGCAGTTCGTAAAGCAGTACTCCCAATGAGTAGACGTCACTACGGGTGTCAACGTCCAGTGCACTGAGTTGGGCCTGCTCGGGGCTCATGTAAGGGGGCGTGCCGACCATGTCCCATTTTTGGTTTTGCTTCGGATCGACCAGGCGAAGGTACGCCTCGTGAACGAGTGCCGTGGCCTGCAGCGTCTGCCCTGGCTTCTCTTGAGCCATCTTGACTGCGGCAAGCTTTCGCAATTCATCATAAACGAGCGGTAGCAGTTGCTCGGTGGCTTTGGGATCGCCTTGTTCGATGGCAGACAGGATGTGCGTGACGTCGGACATTACATTCTCCCCGTCCAACTCGGTACCCAGATCAGTTCCAGTTCAGACCCCCAAGAATCCGAATAATGGCCACTAACCGTGCTCAAACCATCGGGAAGAACCTCACTGAATGGAAATCCCGGTGCCGTCGGGGATTTGCGTGACCGGCATGGCTGCCGATACTCGGATCCAACCCTCCATGCTTGCAGTGACCAGAGTACAATTGTCAGGAAGAATACGGATCTTCCGCACTCGCTCATTAACGTGCAGGGTACCCAACAACTCTCCGGATGACCGATCCCAAAAACGAATTGTGCCATCATCACTTCCTGTGAGGAGTCGACGACCATCGGCAGTGAAAGCCACGCACATTGTCTTGCAGGAATGTCCAAGAAGTGTGCGTATTAAATTCCCAGTTCCTACGTCATAAACGTTGATGTTGCCGGTGCTAAAATCGTCGGTCACTGCCAATTCGTTACCGTTCGGTGAAAACGCGATGCCTCGAACCCATCTCCGATTCTTGATCGTGTGGTTGATACATGGCGCTGCCCCGCTGAGATCCCAAATTAGGGTCTCTCCAAAGTCCGGTGATATTGCCAAAGAATCTGTACCACCGGCAGAAGCGAGAAGCCCGGTGGACGAGAATGCGACGCATTGGATCATTCCAGCATGCCCGAGCAGCACACGAGGCTTGTATGTGATCGTGTCCCAAACGCGCAGGCCTGACGACTGGTCTCCACATGCGAGATATCGGCCATTTGGCAGGGAGAATGCCAGATCCAGGATCGCGGCGCCGTGATGGTCCCTGAGTTCCTTGAGCAGTTCCCCCGTGCCAGTGTTCCACAAACGGACGATACCATCCGCATCTCCTGCTGCTAGGAGTTTCCCATCGGCAGACAATGCCATCGCCTCGACCCGGGATTCCAGATCTGCTATTCGTCTGAGCCCCGTTTCCTCCCAGACGGTAAGAACCCACCCTTGTGACTCACGTTGGCACGTCGCCACGGAACCATCGTCTGAAACGGCAAGTGCCGGAAACCATCCCTTTGTTGCCCTGCACTTCGGTTCGGCCTTCACCAAATGCATACCCCATATGCGTACGATTCGATCCCTTCCGCCTGCAGCCAGGTACTGGCCGTCGGGAGAGAACGCAACGGCGGTCACGTAATCGGACTGCAGGAGAGGGGCGAGCCACTCGCCGTTTCTCGTATCCCAAATACGTACTCGGTAATCAGCTCCTCCAAACGCAAGCAGCCCGTCTTTGGAGTGGGACATCGACGTGAACTCCTCTTTGCCCAGAGTTGTCTGCTGGTCGAACCCCTCTGATCCGATGCGCCAATGTGTCGCGCCAAAAGGCGAGCTTGCCCAAAGCGACTTCCCGTCGGGGGCGAACGTCAGTGCGTTGACAAGCCACGGCGCAGGTGACGTTGTTGGCAGCCTTTGGCGGCTGTTCAGGTCCCAAAGGCCAACTTCTCCTACCCTGTCCTCCTCCCTGCTCGCGACTGCGAGCAAACGGCCGTCAGACGACAACGCAATCCGGATGTCGCTAAGATCTTCAAATGTTTGGAAGCTCCACATCGTCTCGCCATGCGGGAGTCCACGGATTTCAACGGAACCATCACGATGCCCTGAAATGATCGTCTTCTCGTCTGGAGAAAACATTACTCGGGATCCGAAAGCCGTTTCCCAGTTCGCATCAGTGAGTTGGTTGCCTGCGGTGACGTCCAAGATCCTCAGCCGTTGCTCTCCCTCCTCGGTGTCTGCGTAAGGACGACCTGGTCCGGTCGCCGTCGTCGCTGCCAGATACTTCCCACGCTTTGAGAGAGTGACACTGTTCCCCTGGATCGTGTCAGGCACACTAACAACTCGTTTTGTCTTTTCTGAGTTCAGAAGCTCGTAGAGAAAGACTGCGCGATTGTCGCAGGCGATGGCCAGATATTGCCCTGTCCCGCAGTACGCGACACTCGTTGCATCAGCAGGTACAGACAATTCCTGTATCGTTGCCTGCTGCATTTCGCGGTACCGCGCCAGCAAGTATCGCAATTCAAACTCCAGTGGTGCTGGGTCTTCCGATATCCGGAGCAAGCCCTCGAACAATCTCTCGACTTGAACGCGGTTCCGCTCGTTCCAAGCCTGGTAGGCCAAGTTCATTCGATCGCGGTAGGATTGCTGTTCCAGGTCTTGTCGTGCCCGCTCCTCACTGAGCCTTGCCTTATTAGCCAGCCTTGCCTCATCCTCGGCTCGCAACCACTGCCATGTTACGCCAATAAGTCCACCAGCAACGGCAATGATAAACGCAGTCGAGAGGCTTCCAACGAGCGGGTTTCGTTTGCACCATCTCCACGTCCGTGCCATCCCGGAGATAGGACGAGCGCAAATCGCCTCCCCTGCCAGGAACCGGCGAAGTTCCTCGCCCAATTCCCGGGCCGTGATGAAACGCTCGTCCGGATCCTTTTCCAAGCATTTCAGGCAAATCGTTTCCAGATCCCTTGGCACGCTGCTGGAGAGCTTTCTGGGGCTTGGAGCTTCGTCGTGAATGACCTGGTGCAGCAGCATCCTCACGCTGCCGCGAAATGGCCGTTCGCCCGTCAGCAACTCAAAAAGGATGACGCCAAGTGAGTAGACGTCCGACCTTCGGTCCGCCGTGTGAGCAGAGCCCTTGGCCTGCTCGGGCGACATGTAGGCCGGCGTCCCCAGCATCCGGCCTTCTACCGTCATCGTCACTTCGCCCGCTTCACGGCGGGCGAGCCCAAAGTCCATGATATGCGGGTTGCCGTCAGCATCGAGAATGATATTGGCCGGCTTCAGGTCACGATGGATAACCTTGGCTTCATGGGCATGATGGAGGGCTTCGGCGATCCGGGCACAGAGTTCGGCCGCCTCACGGGCAGAGAAGAATTGCGCCGAAAGTCGATCCGCCAGGGTGACACCTTCAACGAAATCACTGACGATGTAGACGGTGTCGTCCTGCCGACCAACCTCGTGAACGCTGACGATGCCGGGATGCCTTAACTGGGCCGCCGTCCGGGCTTCGCGAAGAAACTGTTCCGTCTCATTCGGATCGAGTTGCCCCTTCCGCGGTATCTTGACGGCAACGGTTCGATCTAAGTCAACATCTCGTGCTTTCCAAACCAAGCCGAAGGTTCCAAGGCCAATCTGTTCGACAAGTTCGAAATGGCCGATGGTCTTCGTACCGGCCTCGTAAGCCGCCGTTTCCTCTTCACCAATCAAGCTGAAGCTGCTTCCGCAAACAGGGCACGGAATGTCCGACAGAGCGATTTCGCCAGATAGCTCAATCGGAGACTGGCAAAAAGGACAGCGAACCTGCATGAGACTGCCCCGGCAAGTTAGGAGAAGACCGCTGGACTAACTCGCTTACCGACATGCTGCCAGCATGGATCCTTCCCACGTTTGGCGGGGTTGATTCTAGTCCGAGATGCTCACGAGGTCAACGTTCTCCCACCCGCCGGCGTGCAAGCTTCCAGCCTGCCGGCAAGACTGTCATAAGAACGACGGTGCGCATGTTTGCGTTTGCCTCTGGCGGCTGCTGGATGTTTGGCAGAGGCCACACACGGTGACTCGGAGGGGACAGCATGAATAGTCGGCTCATTCCTGGCGGGATGTTTGTCGTGGCAATCTCGATCCTCGGAATCGCGGACGCAGAATCCCTGAGTGAAGTCCAAGGCCCGGTAACCGCCACGTTCTCGATTGTTGCCCTTGATCCGGAAAGCGGCACCTGCGGAGCGGCGGTGGCCAGCAAGTATCCGGCTGTCGGAAAGGTCGTGCCGTACGTGCGTGCTGGCGTCGGCGGGTTCTGCACTCAGCACCATCACGTGCCGACCTGGGGGGAGCACGACCACCTCGAATGAACGAGGAAAGACGGTATCGGAAAAAGGCCCTTTTCCTGCCGTATCACCACTGAGCCTCAAAGCAGCGAAGCTCGCCAACCGCCGAATTCGTCCTCTAGCTCCGCCATTACCCTTAGAACAATGTCCTCTCGGTGCGCGCTTCCGACGACTTGAACGCCAATCGGCAATCCTTCTGGCGATTCGCTACATCGCACGGAGCCAAACGGGAACGCGTAAATCGGGCTGTAGATGGCCACGTGCATCATGCTCCGACGCTCGACGGCGTTTCGCATCACCGTCCCATGAGACATTGCAGGCGTTTCACACACCGGTGCGAGTACCGCGGCAAAACCCTCCATACTCGCGAAGACTTTGCGCCTCAATGTGGGCCATTCATCCATGAAACCTTCGATTTCATCGGTCGTGTGGCTATGGAACCAGTCCATCGTAGCGCGCGTGGATTCCTGAAGCAATGCGTCACCCTCGGCCTTGTATTCTCTCAGTAACTTGCTCCAGCCTTCTTCGCCGTCGTGAAAATACATCGCCATCGTGCTTTGGAACATTGATTCGATATCTACAGGCGGCTGGGTCCTCTTAACCTTGGCGCCCCGTTTCTCCAGAGCACGCGCCGCGGATTCGATCGCCTCGATCGTCTCGTCTGTTGGCCTTGCGTGTTCGTATCCCTTCTGGTGCGTCCAATAAGCGATCGTCAGGTCAGGGAGATTCACGTCGCGATAGTCGCCGATCGGGAAGGCATTCGTGAAGGGGTCTTGGTAATCGAGGCCTGCGATGACGGATAGGCACAGTGCGAGATCCTCGACGCGGCGTGCCATCGGTCCCATCCGCAACATCCAATGGGGCATGGAATTCTCGGAAGGTGGATGGATCCCAGCGATTGAGACTCGGCCAATAGATGGCGCCAAGCCCACCGTTCCGCACCAATGCGACGGGACGCGAATACTGCCGTTGCCATCCTGTCCAATACCAAGTGGCGATCCGCCGGCCGCAATCAAGGCCGCCTCACCACCACTGCTGCCGCCTACCGTTCTCGAGAGGTCGTACGGATTGTTGGCCCGGCCAAATAGGTTGGCAGACTCATACTGCGTGGCGAGGAAAGGCATCCGGGTCTTGGCGAAGATGATCGCGCCAGCCGCCTTGAGCCTCCGGACGACCGTTGCATCCTCTTCGGGAAAATAGTCCTTGAGGGAGGGCGCTCCGCACTTCGTCGGCATGTTCCGCACTTCGATGTTATCCTTGAGTGAGATCGGGACGCCGAACAGAGGTTGCTTGTCCCAATCCACGTCCCCCGCATCAATGGCCTCTTTCGCTTTTCTGGCGAGCGCTTGGGCCTCCGTGTCGGCTAGGTGCTCGATAGCCTGGATCTTCGGCTCGATTTGCCTAATGCGAGCCAGCTGTTGCTCCACCACTTCCGCTGGAGAGACCTTCTTCTGGCGGATCATACTTGCCAGCGTCGTCGCAGATTCGAAAACGAGGTCCGTCGACGTTGGAGTGGGGTGCACGTCACCGGCGTGACCGGCCGTCGACTGCAGCACGGATGGCGCGGCAGCGGTCACGGCTGAGATTTTCAGAAACGAGCGACGGGAACACGATGCCGCAACGGGCTCATTCGAAGATCGCTTGTTCGACACGGAAGTCTCCTTTCTCGAAGCGATTTTCCCACAAGGGCCAATCAACCGATTACTTGCTGTTAAGGCCTTCGGCGGCCAGCCCGTCCTCGACGATCCTCGCAATCACGGCCTCACGCACCCGATTGTCGTAGAGGCATCGCGGCCCCACCCCTTCGGGATGGCTGCGAAAAGTCTTCGAGCATTCGCAGCGCGCATAGTATTCTGCTACGGTGAGCCTCAAGTACACCACCTGTTTGTAAGCAATCGTCCGCACCAGCCGGGCGGGGAGCACTTGCTTCCTTTGGCCTCGTTTGCCGCACTTGGGACACGGAGCGGTCTTCCCACAGCAACGAACCTCGATATACTGGATCGGAGCCTTGGCTTCCATGCCTGCGTTCTCCTGGGGAAAGGGAAACCTTGGTTAGACCCCATAAGAGCGCAGGCTTTAACTGTTTATGTCAATAGTACTTTCGCGCGTTCATGACACTGTCGGGTTGGGCGAGAAGTGTCCGATAATTCCATGAGAAAAATATCTGTAAAAGTTGTGGCGCTGGGTATTCTGTTCGGCGCGGTCTTCGGTGCGACTGAGACCCTGTCGGCCGATACCTGGCCGGATGGATCGGAGATAAGCAGTTGGTTTTCAGACAAGCGCCGCGTGTCGCTGCACGAGCTCGGCAAGCAATACGTGTTGACCGAGCAGGGGGTTCCCGAGGGCGACGGAATCGTCCGCACGCGGGAGATCCAGACGATAATCGACCGGGCAGCGCGGAATGGTGGCGGAGTGATCGTCGTTCCGAACGGACTATTCGTCACCGGAGGGCTGCATTTTCGTCCGGGCGTGCACCTCTATCTTGAGAAGGGTGCGATCTTGAGGGCGTCGGATGAAATCGCCGATTACACCTTGGAGCCGACGCGCCTCCGCGGCATTTCGTTGACTTACTTCTGTGCGGTGATCAATGCAATCGACTGCGATGGCTTTACCTTGGCTGGTGAAGGCGTCATTGATGGCAACGGGATGAAGGCCTGGCGTCGGTTCTGGCTGCGGCGCCAGTGGAATCCCAATGCCACGGGACTGGACGAACATCGTCCGCGAATACTCTTCGTGTCCAAGTCGAAGGACGTTCGGATCGAGGGGGTGACGCTGCTGAATTCGCCGGTGTGGACGAGCCATTATTATGACTGCCAAAGGCTGAAGATTCTCGGAATTACGACCAAGACCGAGGTGTCGCCCGACGGTTGGCGTGGACCGGCTACGGACGGAATGGATCTGGACGGCGTGAGCGAGGCGTTGATCAGCGGGTGTTCGGTCAACAACAATGACGACGGAATTGTGTTCAAGGGCGGGTTCGGCGCCTGGGCGGATGATCCGGAGAAGTTCCCAAACAACCGTCCCAATCGCAACATCATTATCGAGGACTGCCACTTCGGCGAGCAGGGCCATGCCTGTGTGGGCGCCGGGAGCGAGTGCTATGACGTGCGCAATGTCATCGTCCGACGAGTCCGGGTGGATGCCGGCGCGTGGAACCTGCTGCGGCTGAAGATCCGCCCGGACACGCCCCAGGACTACCGGGGCATTTTCGTGGAAGATGCCGGGGGAACGGTGGGTAACGTCCTGCAGATCGACACCTTCCCGCGCAACCATTTGTATTACGAATTCGGAGACCGCAAGGACATTCCCAAGTCATTCGTGTCGGGAATACGCTTCAAGAATATAAAGATGACCTGCCGGAAGCAATTCTATTTCTGGGAGGATCCGGAATACAAGGGTAAGCTGGAGATGTCCGAGCCGGTCTTCGAGAACATGGAATTGACGCTCTCGTCAAAGGTCAAGTCGACGCATGCGTCGAGAAAAGAGCCGGAGTCATATGAAAAGGTTGCTGCCGGTTTCGCGAAGCCGCCAATGGCATCGAAGCCTTGGTGCTATTGGTATTGGGTGAATGGCAATGTCGACCGGGAGACGATGACCTCCGATCTCGAGGCGATGAAACGCGTGGGCTTCGGGGGACTGTTGCTTTTGGATCCTCGCGGATATGACAAGGTGGTCGCGAAACCCGCGCCCAAGATGGATTTTGCCAGCCCGGAATGGGTGAAGTCCGTGGGCTTCGCCGTGCGGGAGTGCAATCGTCTCGGGTTGGAGTTCACGATGAATCTCTCGGACTGCGGCGGATCGCTTAAGGGCCCGTGGCTGACCGGTGAGGATGGCCCGAAGCGACTCGTGTGCGGAGTGAACGCTGCGGATGTTCCCGCTGATTACAGTTCGTACCACGACATCTGCACGCAGGAAGTGTTCGTCGCCGCCGATGCCGAGATCAAGTCCGGCTGGAGAAATGCCGGCGGAGTCACCGCTCGTTGGGAGCGAGATGCCCAGCTTGCGGAGGTGACGGTTGTGCCGCGCGATACGCCCAATGCGAAGAAGGTGACGCTGCGGTTCGGCTATTGCCTCATTCCCAATCGGGAGCACGATGTCGACGTCATTGATCCAGTGGCGGTGGAGCGCCACTTCAACCGCATAACCGCGCCGCTCTTCGCCGAAATCGGCGACCTCGTCGGAAAGACCTGGACGCACGTCTATTCCGTTTCGTGGGAAGGGGCGATTCCGACCTGGACGGCGACTTTCGAAGACCAGTTCAAGGCGTTGGCGGGTTACGAGCTGCGCCCGTATCTTCCCGAGTTGGCGGGGTTCGTTCCCGCGGATGGACGGCGGGTTCTGCAGGACTATCGGCGCATCCGCAATCTGATGTTCAAGGATGATTTCTACGGAACCGTGCGACGGCTGGCGCATGCGAGGGGGCTGAAGCTCTATTCGGAATCCGGGGGACCGTGGAATCGCGATCCCAGTGTCTTTCGCGAAGCCGACCAGTTGGCGTTTCTCGGCGTGAACGACATGCCCCAGGGTGAGTTCTGGCCGGTCCGGCCGGCGCATCATTCGGACTTCGACCACAACCGTCCCGCGGCGAACGCCGCGCACATCTACGGGCTCAAGCGGGCGAGCACCGAGGCGTTCACGCACATGTCCAGCCACTACTCGGTGTGGCCGGAACGTCTTAAGGACAGCGCCGACCGGACGTTTGCAGACGGCATCAACCATTTCGTGTGGCATACGTTCTCCTGCTCGCCGAAGGAGTTTGGCAAGCCCGGCATCGAATATTTCGCCGGCACGCACCTCAATCCAAATGTGACCTGGTTCGAGGAGTCCGAGGCTTTTGTCGCCTATCTTGCGCGTTGCCAGGTGATGCTACAGGCCGGAAGCCCGGTTACGGATATCGCCATCTATGGGGGCAAGACGCCATATCGGCATTGGGGACGCTACCGCAATGTCCCGTGGGATGGTTCGCGCGTGGCGATTCCGCAGGGATATGCTTATGACGTCCTCAATGATGAAACCATCGGCAAGCGCGGCGACTATCCGGTCTTCGTCGATGGAACGACGGACACGATTACCTGGCCGAAACTGCCGTTACCGGATTTCGAGGGCGATTTCGACGACATCATCCATCGTCGGCTTCCGGATGGAACGGACATCTATTTCGTGAGGTCGGCGGATCCGCGTCAGGGGCGCGTCACTTTCCGCGTGAACGACAAGATCCCCGAATTGTGGGATCCGGTTCGGGGCACTCGCCGGCTGGCGCCGGATGCGGAGACATTGCCGGATGGGCGCATTCGCCTGCCGCTTGCATTTCAAGAGAACGGCTCGGTATTCGTCGTTTTCCGTCCGATGGCTCTGGCAGAGGTCAAGCCCGCGCCTGCGGATGACTGGCCGAAGCGTCAGCGGGCGATTGCACTGCCGGAAGGCCGCTGGACCTGTGAGATCGGCGACAAGACCTACAATCGTCTTGGCGACTGGACGAAGAGCGACGACCCTAACATTCGGTATTTCTCGGGCAAGGCGCATTATCGCACTACCTTCACTCTCAAGGAGTCGCAACTGACCGATCGCACGCTCTTCCTCGGGCGAATCCACGGGGGACTGGGCAGGGTTCTGGTCAATGGAATCGACTGCGGTGTGGTTTGGTGCCTGCCGTATCGTGTGGTGGTTCCGAAGTCGGCGCTCAAGTCGGGCGAGAATGCATTGGAAGTGGTGGTCGTCAACACCTGGCGCAATCGGCTCATCGGCGACTGTTTCCTGCCCGAGGGTGAACGCAAGACGCGGAGCTGTCTCAAATACAAGGATACGCCCAACAACAACTGCCTGGGAAATAGTTCCTTCCGGCTGTTGGCCGAGGGCTATTCGCGAAATGACGCGCTCGAACCCTGCGGCCTGTATGGTCCGGTGGAATTGCGATAATAGAAAACGTGTCGGTTCTTAGTATTGACAAGTGGAGGGTGAAATCCGCGGGTCGCCCCCTTACTTTGCACATTCCTTCCACACACCCAGACACCTCTTCGCGAACTCACCTTTCATCACGACCCCCTAATTACCGGACGCATCCTGCTCCGACGTCTCCACCACACGCACGACCTCATGCCCGCACTTCGCGCACGAGCCTTTCAAATAGGGTGTAACCGGCCTCCCTCGGGGCAGGAAATGGTTTTGCGACAAGGTGTTGCGTTGAATTGGTAGTGAAAGAAACGGCCTCCTCAGGGTAAACATTGGATTAGTACAACCATGTTTCCCCTGGC
>JAAYAY010000399.1 GCA_012719125.1 Planctomycetaceae bacterium
ACGGCCGAGCAATGTCCGTGGCTCAGCCTGGAGGCGTTGAGCACGGAGCCCACGGTGCTTACGGTGATGTGGCGCAACGAGGAAGAGACGTATTCCAAGGAGCGTGCTCGTGTGCGGCTGGTGCCGGGTCGAGCCATCCACAACATCCGTCTCGACCGGTTCGATTCCTGGACAGGCAAGATCACGGGACTGCGGCTCCAGTGGCCGGCCGACGAGGAACCGGTGGAGATGGAGTTCCGCCGACTGTCGCTGGGGATGAGTCCGGCAGGGCCTGCGCGTCTGGAAATCGTCTCGGCCGGGACGGATCGTTACCTGGTCTCTGCGGGCGAACCGGTCCGATTCACGGCCAGGGTCCGTAATGCGGGCGGGGAGGTACTCGAACCTCAACGGCTTCAGTTGAGGGACACGGGAGTTGCAGACGGCGTGCACGTCTTGGAGACGCCGCAATTGGAGCCGGCAACCGAGACCGAGGTGAGCACCGTCTTGACGGTGACGGGACCCAAACTGGAACTGTCCGCCCCGGGTGAGGACCCGCCGCGGGCCGTGATGGTTACGGTCGCCCCGGCTCTCGATGCCGACATGTCGACAGCGCGCGGTGCAGTCGTCACCGAGTCCTGCGCCAAGATCAGCACGGGCACGATGCGGCTTCGCGCTCCGGCCCATCCAGGAAGGGAGCACTACGGCCCGCTGGTTGTCGAGGTTCTGCGCGACGGCCGACAGTGGCAGCGTGTGGGCGTGCTGCCGGCATGCGGGGCATTGGCGACGGGTGCGGATGTGCACGAGGAACTGCCTTGGGGCAAGGTGGCCGAGTCGACCGCTCCCGGTTCGCAGGCAAGTCTGATCTTCACTGCGGTCCGTCAGGCGGCAGATGGCACACTTTGGACCAGTACTGCCGATTACCGACTGGTCGAGGAGACCGACCGCATTGTCATGACGCACACGCTGCGGTGCGATCGCGACGGCTCGTTGTATCGTTACGACGGCCCGGCACTTCGTGTGGGTGACGGCACCTTTGGCAAAGCGAAGTACGAGGCTTTGTTCCCGGGGCTGGAGTATCTTGCGGCCCACGAGGTTTCTTCCAGCGATCGTGATATTCTTCCGCCCGGAGATTTGCGGGCGGTAACGGACCCTCGCCGCATCTGCATTCCAACCATGGCGATCACGTCGCCCGACCACGACCTGGTGGCCCTGCTCTGGGATAACGAGCAACGTTGGTCGGAAGACCACGATCAGCCGGCCGCGGTGTTTGCGTCGCCCAACCTGGTGGAGAGCGGCGATCCTCGCCTGGGGCCGAGCGCGTTCACGGTCGAACGTAGCGGCAACAACCATCTGCTAGGACTTTTTGCACCATCGATTCCTGATTTTCTGGATGAGAACGGACTGCGGTCGCGGGAGCCCGTCGTTCTGGAAACGGGGAAGAGCATCACCTTGCAGAGCATTCTCCTGGTACGGTCGGAGGCCGAGGTTCTCGATGCGGTGACAGAATGGCTCAAGTGGTCAAAACCGGGGCCGATCGGCGATCCGCCCAAGAGCCTTCGCGAGCACTATGCGCTTTCGTTGCGAGGCTTCGAAGAGATTCTCTACACGCCGGGCAAAGGCTGGGCCAGCGTGAAAGGCTGGGATCCGTCGCCCAGTCCGGCCACCGCCGAGGCCTATCTGTACCTGGCCGAGCAGTTGCAGCGTCCCGAACTGCGGCAAACCGCCATCGAGCGGATCGGTCAGCACCGCGACATCTCCCTGGCTCTGCATCTCGGAGACGTATCTGGTGCCGTTCGCAATACGCGAAGTGCGGGGTTCAATGCTCTCAAACGGCGCGAGCCGGACGGCAATTGGGTTTTCCATCCGACGGAGAAGACCGCCAGTCTGGGCGAGGCCGGGGATACGAACGTGGGAATGGCGGCGGGACACGTACGCCAAATCTTGTATTGTGCCGCCCAGTCGGCCGACCCGGAACTGCTGAAGGAGGGCCTGCAAGGGCTCGAGTGGATACGGCAGTGGCGGGTTCCACGAGGGGCCCAGGTGTGGGAGATCCCGCTGCACGCTCCCGACATCCTGGCGTCGTCCCACTGCTGTGAGGCATTTCTTTGGGGGTACCGCCTGACGGGCGATGAGTCGTACCTGGAAGATGCTGTTTACTGGGCACGGACAGGCCTACCCTTCGTTTATTTCTGGCAAACGCCGACAAAAGGGCTGGAACCAATGCGGGGCGGCACGATTCCGATCTTCGGAGCCACGTTCTACGTGGGCAGTTGGTATGGGCGCCTGGTGCAGTGGTGCGGGTTGGAATATGCGGCGTCGCTTCTCAACCTGGCTCCGTACGATGACAGTCACGACTGGCGAACGATCGCCCGCGATATCACCGTGAGCGGCTGGCGTCAGCAACAGGAGAAGGAAGGTTACCAAGGCCTGTATCCGGACAGTTGGAGCATGTTGACGGGAGATATATCCTGGGGACTGATGCTGGGCCCGTTGCGACTGGTCCGCAACCAACTGGCATTGGACGGTTACCACCCCGAGGGTGACACGCGGCTGTTTCGTCGGGGCGACGCCCTGGTTGCCCTGCTCGGCCCCGGCCAGTTCGAGGAAGTGTCGGCGGGAGTGCCCGGCGACGGCAGCCGGATCACCGATCTGCCCAACGGCCGGTTCGACCTGGAGTTCCGCCATCGATTCCGCAACCATTCGGACTGCTACGTCGCGTTGGTCGGGGCAACCAACCCCGGCGAGGTGAAGATTGATGGGGTGTTGGCAGGGCGTGTTACCGACCTGGACACCGTCGAGCAAGGCTGGATGTGGTCGCCGTCGATGCCGGGCGTCATCATGCGGCTTCATAGCTCCGCCAAGGCTCCTGTCTCTGTCCAGGTCTCGGGGCTCAACCCGCGTCCGGCCGTGGTTCACCAGACGCGCTGGACGTTTGACGCAGACCCCGAGGGGTGGACTGCGGAGAACGACCTGGCAGCTTTCGAGATCCGCAATGGTGCCCTTGTTTGCGTTCCGACGGGCGGCGACCCGTTCCTGACGGTGAGACTTGCCGGGCTCGACGCGAAGAAACTCGCCCGTGTCCGTATTCGCTACCGAACGCGCCAGAACGGGTCGATGCAGCTTTTCTGGTCTCCGCCGACAGGTTATTCGGCGGAACTGTCAGTGCATGTTCCCTTGCAGGGTAACGGCGAGTGGCGTACAGCCGAGGTCGACTTGAGTGCCGTGCCTGGTTGGCAGGGCACGATCGTGGGGTTCCGGATCGATCCACCGTCCGGCGGCATGGAGATCGATGAGGTGGAGTTTCTTGGAGGGGCAAATATCCCGTAGGAAGGTTGGTTTGACCAGGAGTTGACTATCGAGAAGGAAACGAAGAGGGGGTGTTGGTCATGGCCTTTGCACCGAAGCGAGGCTTGATCTTCTTGCCTTTGCACCAGCCCTTGAATCCGTCGCACCAGAACTGGCTGCCCTTGTCCGTGATGATGTACTTGGGCTTGGCGCCGTTCTTCTGAATCGTGCGTTCCAAGAACTTCTGAATGGCCCGGGAACTGGGTGGCCGAGCCCTTGATGCTTCCACCCGGAAGGGTTGTAATGAATCGCTGGGCCACCACACCATCCCCCCTTGATTCACCGCGTCTCCCTGCTTAACCTCGGTCCTGTGGGAGGAAGGCAATTTCCTATCAGTCAGCGTTTCCTTAGGAAGAATTCCATGAATAAAATGAATCGTCGTCGTTTTCTTGTTTCATCTTCTTCTGCTGCTTTGGCGGCAGGTACTTTCCCTGTACCTGCATTGATTGCAGGCAGTCCCAATGAAACAGTGCGTGTGGCCGTTTTGGGAAATGGTAATAAAGGGCGTGAACATAGCGGAATCCTGAACCGTCTGAATGCTGCTGGTGAACCGTACAA
>JAAYAY010000037.1 GCA_012719125.1 Planctomycetaceae bacterium
CGGCCTCCAGGTCGACGGGCCCCGAGGCAAATCGAAGGCGATCGGATTGGTAGTGGACCTTGAACCGGAAGGGTAATCGCTCGACGTAGACCAGCGAGCAGAGTTGATGATCCTGCAAGGCACGGAGGATTCCGGGAAGGTCCTTGGTCAGCTTCAGATAGGCAAATACCTTCTTGCCTTCTGCTTCGGGCCAAACGGGCGTCTCGCCCATGGGCAGGCCAAGGGGACCCCAGTAGCGCCCGTTCTCACGCTGCGGGTAATGATCCAGTTCGGGAAACGTCGTCAGAAAGCACTCGTCTACCCCGCTGTAGAGTTGCCCCAAACGATCGATGGGATCGCAGTTCCATTCCTCCAGCAGCCGATTCACATTCCGAGTCACCCGATCTTCGTCGCGCCGAATGGCTTCTTCCGCGTTCGGCAACCAGGGACGATAATCGGGCATAGGATACACGTCGGGCGGGCAGCAGAAGCCCGTGCCGATCGTGGCGCAAGTCGTTGACAACGCTCGGGCAGCGACCAGGGCAACCGGCGCATGATCGCAAAGCACGAGGTCGGGCCGAACCAAGGCCAACAAGTTGCGCCATGCCTCGGCCAAGGCCGCAAACTCCTCGAAATCGGCCAGTCCGCAATTGAAGAGGATGTGCCCGAACGACCGCAGCGGATCGACTCGCTCCCCCGCCTTGTTCGTCTTGATCGGGGCTTGAACCAGTTCTATGCCACAACCGCCCAGGAGCGGTCTGGCCCGGGAAACGTCGCGGGCAGCCAGAACGACACGATATCCCCTTTCTCGCAAGCGGGCGAACAGGGGCACGACCGGTGCGAGATGCCCCAGCCCTCCCCCCAATTCCCAAGCGAACAAAACCGTACGCGGCATCTTGAGCCTCCGACGCTCTTTGGCAGTTACTAACCTCAAAGAATACTGAGACGTTTACACACAGGAGCAGACCACCTTCAACTGGGCCGCTCCTGCCGGGTGCAACATTAAACCACCACACCGTGATCCACGCAAATGGCAACACCCGGACGTTGTCACCCACGGGCAACTTACGTCGGCTGCCGGTCGTCCCGCCCTGCGCGGCAGCCGCAGTGTAACCGATTTTGGGAACCTGGAGAAAGATGCGTACCCATCCTTGTTGCCACGTTTCGGGGGTGGGCCGAGCCGGCAAGTACGGTCGTCGCCCGCGATAACTTGAAGTCCTTTCACGATTTCTGTCATATTGGCCGGGCACTCCTGACGCGACGATCCTGCCACTCGGCGCCGAAACACAATTATTGCCAGAAATTCCTGTTAGTAATAACGGTTCATGGGCCAAATCAGGGCGGCCACGTGGTTGTCCACATGGCGTTGGCACCCGATGCGATCGTAGCTCCCATGACTGCATTGCCAAGTTCCAACTCTGTGCTTTGCCCCCTCACCAGCACGGTTTTCGGATCAACCTCACCAAAGATACTTGACAAACTCTTCGGAGATGTCTTAGACTCCGAACGCGGTTTGGGGCACCGCTGACTCTTCTTCTCGTTTGCGTCTTGCTTCACGGTTTGGTTGGGCCATAGGATTTTCGCGAACTTCGGGGAACGGCCGGTTTTGGTCAATTGCCGACTCGTTACACGGGTTGTAAACGATCATACAGCCAAGAGTGGATGCATCGGCTTTCTTGTAGGTCGCGTCGTTGCCAGTCAAGGGTGAACACTCCCTGCCAAGGAATATCTCATGGACAAGCCCATCAGTTTCTGGACGAACACGTTTGCCAAATTGGGCCTGCGGCTTCGCAGAAAGACCGGGAGCCTGAAGCCGCTGAAGCATCGTGCCATGCGATTGGAGCAACTCCAGGATCGGCGAATGCTGGCCACCGACCTGGCGGTCTCGTCTTTCGAGGCCGACGGCCAGGATTGGGTGGTCACTTACGATGTGACCGACCAGGCGGCAACCGCCTTCGATATCAGCGTCTATCGGTCCAGCGACGGCCAAACGGCCGACACTCTCATCCAGACCCGGCGGATCACCAATTCGGGCGACTTGGCCGTGGGCGACCACACGATCACGATCGATCCCAATTTCACCGACGTCGAACAGGACTACTACCTGGTCGTCAAGCTCGATAGCACCGACGAGAACAGTGAATCAAGCGAGACCAACAACCAGACCGTGTTTGCCGGGGGAGTGTTCCTCAACGGCAGCGAGCTTCACGTCCACGGAACCGACGGGGCCGACTGGCTCGATCTGGATAATGACGGCACGCTCGACGTCACCATGGGGGCGTTCTC
>JAAYAY010000400.1 GCA_012719125.1 Planctomycetaceae bacterium
CTTTTCCGCAACGACTGGTGCCATCGTCGTACATCCTTGTACAACGTGAACAGGACAACGCCTTCAAAGATGCAGTTCATAGCACTTCTGGTCCAATTGGTCAAGTTATTTTGTCACAGTTCCTAAGCGAGGAGAGTAGCATCTTGCCTTTCTTTCGTCCCCATCGCCTCGGGAAACGAGTCCAGCCCGACGCGTAAGCGAGCAAAGTAGCATCTTGCCTCACTTACCCGTCGGGTTACGAATCCGTGACAGCAGTTGGCATGTTTACGATCAAGGCCGTCATTGCGATCACCTGAAGTCCGCAATAAACTTCTCTGCAAATCTCTTGACAGCCCCTTACGCCGCTTGTATCAATGTATTAATACAAACGTTGCCCGGGGTCCCGAGGCCGAGCAGGGCGCTCATGCAGATCCGAATCTCTTCCAACGACGGCGTCCCCATCTACCTGCAGATCGTCAACCAGATCAAGTACCTGGTGGCCTCGGGGCGCCTTGCACCCGGCGACGAAATCCCGCCCATTCGGGCGCTGGCCGAACAACTCCTGGTGAACCCAAACACTGTCGCCCGGGCTTATCGGGAACTGGAGACCGCCGGCGTCGTCGAAAAGCGGCGCACGGCCGGAACGTTCGTGGCCGACGCCGGGTCGAAGCTGAGCCGGCGCGAGTGCCGGAAAATTCTCGCGGAACGCGTCGACGCCCTGCTGGCCGAGGCGCAGCAGATGAAGATCCCGACCACTGATCTCGTCCGGCTGATCGAAGAACGGCAGCAGCGGATGGAATCGTCGCCCAAACAGGGGAGAGAAACGAATGATTGACAGAACTGGACTTGACGGCGAGGCAGTCGTTTCGACGGATGGGCTGTCGAGGCGATTCGGCAAAGTGGTGGCCCTCGACGACGTGACCCTTGCCGTGCCCCGCGGGGCCGTGTTCGGGCTGGTCGGCGTCAACGGGGCGGGCAAGACCACGCTGCTCAAACACGTGCTCGGACTGCTGCGAGCCAAAACCGGGACGGTTCGCGTCTTCGGACTCGATCCGGCCGTCGACCCTGTGGGCGTTCTCTCCCGAATCGGCTACCTCGGCGAAGAAAACGATCTGCCGGGCTGGATGCGGGTCCACGAACTGATCGCCTACACCAGCGCGTTCTATCCCACCTGGGACGAAGCCTATGCACAAAAGCTGCGCGAGTCGTTCCAGATCGATCCGGCGGCCAGGGTGAAGAACCTCTCGAAGGGCCAGCGAGCGCGAACCGGACTCCTGTTGGCCCTGGCCCATCGCCCCGATCTGCTCGTGCTCGACGAACCTTCCTCGGGCCTCGACCCGATCGCCCGCCGCGACATTTTGGAGGCCGTGGTCCGCACCATCTCCGAGGAGGGAAGAACCGTTCTCTTCTCCTCCCACCTGCTGCACGAGGTCCAGCGAGTTTCCGACCACATGACCATGCTCCACGAGGGCCGAGTGGTCTTCTCCGACGAGTTCGACCTGATCCAGGCCTCCTATCGCGAACTGACGATTCGTTTTCCCGAACCCCAAACCCAGCCGCCGCCGATCCCCGACACCCTCGGCTGGCGAGGCATGGGGCACGAGTGGTCGGCCGTCTGCCGCGGGTCGATGGATGAAATCCGCGCCGCCGTCTCCGAAATCGGCGCCCGCATCGTTGAAGACCATACGCCCTCCCTCGAAGAAATCTTCATCGCCCAGGTGGCCAGCGAAAGCCCCGTAGGTGCGGAGAACTGATCATGCGATCTCCATCAATCGCCGTCGCCTGGGAGATAGGGGCCCGCTACCGCTGGTGGCTCTGGGCCGGGTTTGCCTACTACCTCGTGGTCGAAACGGCTTGCCGTCTGCTACCCCAGGGGGCCGTCTATTCGGCGCTGCACCTCTACCTGATCGGGCCTCTCATCATGACCGCACCGCTGGGACTGGTGCTCATGTTTGTATGCGATCCCCAGACCGACCTGTCCAGCGGCGATTCACTCTTCCCCCCGAGGCGGTTCACCTTGCCCCTTTCCACGTGGGCGCTGGTCGGCTGGCCGATGCTCTATGGAGCGGCGGCCATGTTCCTCCTCTGGCTGGCCCTTATCCTCCCTGCCCTGCGAACGCTCCGCCCGGAAATCACTCTGCTCGATCCGGCTTTGCTGGCGGCCGCCTGCCTGGCCTGGGTCCAGGCGCTGGCCTGGACACCCTTTGGGCTGCCGTATCTGCGAGTAGCCGCAAGTGTGCCGCTCGTCGTCGGAGTTCTTATTTTGCCCGTTCTCGCCGCATGGCTTGGCATACCCCGTATCGTCATTCTCGCCGGCCTCGCCGTCCAGATCCCGATTGCCTATGCCGTCGCCGTTGCGGGCGTCGCCCGTGCCAGAAGGGGAGACAACCCGCAGTGGAGCCGGATCGTCCATGCGGCCACGTGCCTCGTTCGCTGGTATGAGGCGGGCGAGCGCACGTTCCCCACGGCGAAGGATGCCCAACGCTGGCTGGAGCAGCGGCGAAACGGACCGGGCCTGACCGTCGCCCTCCTCCTGTCGACTCCCTTCGTGGTCGGGCTGAGCTTCTTCACTGCCGTGCATCCGATACCGGAACTCCCCATGCTGGCGTGGATCGCCTCACCGCTCTGCATGCTCTGGCTCCCCGTGGCGTCCTCCGTATCGGCCGGGGCGGAATTCGGACTGTTCCGCGTCTCGCCTCGAGACTCCAATCCGTGCGCCTTCCTGGCAACGCGGCCTATGACCTGCACCGATTTCGTCTTCGCCAAACTCCGCACCGCTCTCCACGCCGTGCTCGTCTGCTACGCCGTCGCCGTGCCGGTCTTCCTGCTCACCACACTCCTCACCGGCTGGCATCGCAAGCTGCTCGACGGCCTGCTCTACCTGTCCGGCGGATCCGCCGTTGGGGCGATCGGAATCGTCCTCCTCGCCCTTCTCTTGCTCCCCGCATTGACCTGGAAATGCTCCGTCGAAAACATGTTCATCGGCCTTTGCGGCCGGAAGTGGGTCACGAACATCGCCATTCCCGGCACTGCCGTCGCGTTCTGGTCCCTGCCTGCCCTGGGCTGGTGGCTCTACAAAAGCCCGGCAGTCCTGCACTTCCTGGTAAACGCCGCCCCCTACCTGCTCGTCCTCCTGGTCGTCGCAAAACTGGCACTCGCCGGACACGTCTACCGCGTGCTGAGACGAAGGCAACTGATCGAACCGCCCGCAGCCCAACGCGTCGCCGCCCTATGGCTCGCCGCGGTGATCCTTCTGAGCGGATTGGCCCTGTGGCTGATCCCCTCATCGATCCTTCCCTGGCATAGCGCCGTGTTCGGCGCCGTTCTCCTGGTCCCCATCGTGCGGATCAGCCTGGCCCCCCTGTCGCTGGCGTGGAATCGGCATCGGTAGGGCAGATACCAGGATCGCCGTGTCAGGAGCCTTGCCGGAGTAGAAAGCGAGGTAGTGTGTGCGGCCGATCGCGGTGGCGTTCACATTGCCCGCGTCGAACGTGACCTGACTGCCGGTGGCGACCGCCTCGGAAGCGGGCCAACCGAGCGGATTGCCAAAGACGGCGTCCGGATCGACGACTCGACGCCGAAGGATGCCCTTGCCGCGCTCGTAGTAGTAGTTGCTGAGCAGACCGGTTTCGGCGTCGAGGATCAGGCTGGGCGTGGAGGCGGTGACATCGCCGATGTTGGTTTGCCCGCGGGTCCACGTTGCGCCGTAATCGGTCGATACCATCTGGAATTGAGATCGGGTTGAGGACGTGCCCGTTATCTCCGTGCGTGCGATAGCGAGAATCCTGCCGTTGCCGAGATAGACAGCGGAGGGCTCGGTCGGCCATTGCGGTTTGGTCAACTCGGACTCGACGGTGGTCTGCGTCCAGGTTGCGCCGTTGTCGCTGCTGGTCAGCTTGCCCCAGGAGTGGCCCGGGCCGTCGTCGCGGTAATCGCCCGCGAACCACATCGCCATGAGCCCGACCGTGGGGACCGCGAAGACGTCGGTGATCTGCACGGGCGTCACGGCGAGATTCGGCGTCGCCACGAGTTCGAACGTCGCGCCGTCCGTGGTGCGGTAGAGGTCGTGGTTCCACTCCTTTCCGCCGATTCGCCGCACCCAGAGGAACATCGCCCCCGTGGAGTCGAGTCCCTTGCCGACGGCGACCTCGCCATATTTGGGCGTATCGGCAACCACCGTTTCCGCGGTCCACGTCTTTCCGCCGTCGGTGGACGTGCGGGCGTAAACAGCACGGGCGTCTTCGCCGATCGAGTGCCCCGAGCCTCGGCTATACACGCAGACCAGCTTCTCGCCGAGAGCCTGGATCATCGGCCACGAGTTGTAGCCGCTCACGTTCTGCACGACATGGGGCTCTGCGAGCCCGTCGAGCGGCGTCGGCTTAACCATGGCCAGGCCCGTGGAGCGGGTGGACGAGTCGGCCGGATCGTCCGCCCCGAAGCCGGCAACGGTGGAGGCCAGCAGCGCCATGGAGAGGAGGGTTATTCGCATGACAACCTGGCTGAAAACGAGGAAGGAACCGGCGACGACGTGCTTGACAAGTTCTGACCGTAAAGGCTGGATGGAAGGCATGATTCGGTTCTCGATGTTTGCTTGGCCAGATGGGCTGCGTGATTCGCGGTACGGGAGTTCCGAGATAGCGGCCCCTTGTGTCATTCGCGCCGTCCCATCCGTCATTCCCACCTCAATTCTGCTCTCTTGTCTCTTCGGTTGTCAACCGCCAGCTTCGACAACCGACGTGGGTCACATCGTCCGCCTCGTTTCAATCCACGCTCCCCGCGCGGGGAGCGACGGCGTCCCGCCTTCCAACCCTGACGCCCTTCTCGTTTCAATCCACGCTCCCCGCGCGGGGAGCGACAGCCGTCAACAAGGATACTGACGAACTATACGCCGTTTCAATCCACGCTCCCCGCGCGGGGAGCGACATATTGGTATGGCCTAATACCAGAGGGGTTGCTTGTTTCAATCCACGCTCCCCGCGCGGGGAGCGACTTAGCTCCACCTCTTTCCAGGATGGCACCGAAAGGTTTCAATCCACGCTCCCCGCGCGGGGAGCGACCGACGATAGGTTGCTGCCCGATGGTCCCAATAAAGGTTTCAATCCACGCTCCCCGCGCGGGGAGCGACGGCATCACCGAGGGTAAACACGTCCGAAGTTTTCGGTTTCAATCCACGCTCCCCGCGCGGGGAGCGAC
>JAAYAY010000038.1 GCA_012719125.1 Planctomycetaceae bacterium
GCAGGTGCGATGCGAAGTTGTTGTAATAGATGATCCGCCTGGCAGGAGGCGGGTCTTGCGCCTCGCTGCGCGAAAGGCACGAACCCGCCATCGTGACTGCCACACTGCCCAGAAACTCGCGCCGCCGCAGTTGCATGACGTTCCCCTCCGGAGTGACTAACATGAGGCTGCAATACTCGACAACGGTATCGCAATTGACGCCACGATAGCACGTTCTTGGGATATGCGCAGCATTGGGGGCCATAGGATACTGGCGCGCCGCAGCGAAAGCCGCCTGTGAAGGCGATCCGGAGATCATCGTGCAGGGCTGCTTCCCACACGCACATCGCGCCAGGTAGAACGCGCATGAAGCGCTACAGCCGGCCTTCGAGCATTTCGCCCGGAGCCAGGCGGCATTCGCAGTCCTGGCCAACGCGTTTGACGTCATCGCGGTTCCAGGTGACGTCCGCCCCGTCGAACGGATCGCGCAGCCGCAACAATCCGCCTGCATCGGCTTGAATGCGAACCGAATGGGTTCTTCCGTCCCTTCGTTTGGCTGACACCCGAAATCCGCCCTCGGCATGGAGATTCTCGAACGACACATCCGCCCAACGGTCGGAGACGGCGGGGAAGACGCGGATCGCAGACCCCCAGCTTTGCAGCAACATCTCGTGCACGGCCTGCACGGCCCCGAAATTGGCCTCCAGCGTGAATGGCCGGTACTTGAAAGCCGAATAGCCCAAATCCTTGTAGTCGCCGTTGAGATTGAAGCCGTTGCGGGAGACAAAGGCCTTGACGAAGATCTCCAGTTTGTCCAACGCCCGATCGGCGTAGCCGGCCCGGGCCGCAATGCACGAGTACCAGGGGAAGGAGAAGCCGACCCACTGCTCCGTGCCCAGCGCGTCGAGCCGGTCGATGGATGTCTCGATGATGCGCCGGTCGCGGTCGCTGCCCTCGACGTGCAGCGTGCCAAAGGGGTGAATGGCCATCAGGTGCGAGTGGTGGCGGTGTGTATAGGTCAACGATTCGTCGGGAGCCAGTTTCAGCGGGCCGTCCTGGCCCTCCACGGCGAGATCGTCCAGCGTATCCAGCACGTCCTTCCAACGCCCGGCTTGCCCGGCCTGACCGGCCGGTTCCGACATTTCCACAAGCGCCGCGAACAACCATCGCATGATGGACAGATCGCTGTTCGAGTTTGGGGTCAGCCAGGCCCTGAGGCGATTCTCCCATATCTCAGGGGAGGTCGAGAGCGGCAACTTCAGTTTGCCATTGGCGTCCGGCTGCAATATCCCCAGGAGCCCTTCGGCCGTAGCCACGCAGTAGGGATAGGCGCGGGTCCTGAGAAACTGTTCGTCCATCGTATAGCGCCAGTGCAGGTAGAAACTGTGTGCCAGCCACGAGCCTTGCGGCAACGCGAAGGTCACCTGCGCCCAGGTCAGTATTACACTGCCGTCCAGCGCCATCGTCACCGGCACGAAGATGCCCGGCGTGCCGCAGAACTGCTCGGCATAGGCCCGGTGCCTCGGCGCCAGGTCCCATAGATAATCGGTGAGCGCGGCACCCTCGTCGAAATGCCCCGCGCCGAGATACGCCCAATAGGTCATTTGTGTGTTGATGTTGTTCGCGTACTCGCCTCGCCAGGGCGGCAGTTCGCCGTCGTCGGCCGTCCAGACGCCCTGCAGGGGAATCGGTGGGGCGCCGCGACGCGAAGCCGAACCGAGAAAGTAGTTCGTCAGATCGTATTGCTGCTGGATGGCCGCGTCAGGCAGCGTCACGCTGGATGTCGACCAGAACGCCTTCCACCATGCCAGGTGCCCGCGCCGCGCAGCCTCCCAACCGGCGTCCAGCGCCACGGTGATTCGTTCCCTGGCAAGCGCCAGCGGCTGCGGGTCGTCGCTGCGCGTCGTGATGCAGACTGCAATCAGGGTCGCACCGTCTATCTTGCGGGCGCCCGCCGCAACCACGTATTGCACCTCGTTGGCGGCGTCTTGCACGAACCATTTGATCACCGTGTCGCCAGCACGGTCCTCCCGCCCCTCGGCGGCCGGTTCGTAGCCCAGTTTCTCCACGATGCCCGGCGCGATGATCTTGAAATCAACCGTCCCGTCGCCAGGAACACGCATCAATGCCACCAGCTCCACGGCGCTGAAGAAAACCTCAAGGGGCGCAGAGCCAGCAAGATGCGCCCTGCCGGTCGCCGTGGGCAGATCCAGCCCGAAGGATTCGAGCGATTGCGATTCATCCAGGTTCAGTTCGATGCGTCCTGCGGGCAGCTTCGTCGGATAGGCGAGCTCCGGCGTGTCGAACTCGAACATTTCGAGCATCTCTTCGTATTTCTTTTCGGCCACAAGCCGGCACAGCGTGGCGTAGTTCCAGTCGGGGTTACCGATCTTCTCGGGCACACGGCAGTCCCAGATGTCCCCGCGGTCGAGCGAGAGCTTCACGTTCCGCCCCTCACCCCAGAGCAGCCCGCCCAGGAGCCCGTTGCCCAGCGGCACGGCCTCGTCCCATCGCTGGATAGGGGCAGCCAGTGCGAGATTGGATTTCGCCAGGGCCGCCTCCGAATCAACGGCACTGGCGTCGTCTGCGGACGACGCGAGTTGGAAACAGGGAAGAATCATCAGTACGCTCAATATGACGGCAAGCCTTGTGCCGTGCAGACAACAAACTCCGTCTTGCTCGCGCGGCTGCGCTCCATTCATGACGCTTCTCCCCGATGCTTCTACGGCGTCCCTTGGATCAGGATTCGGCCGTTGCCGGAGGATAGCACGAACGAGATTGTGTCGTCATCCGGCATGATGCGCTCCTTTGTGAAGGCGTCGTGCCACGCAGCGGCCCCCGCTTTGTCGATACGCATTGGCACAGGCCTATCGGGCCGGAGACTCGCACTGATTGGAATGTCTCGCCCGTACAGAGCAATGACTCAGTCTACATTGGGAACGGCAGGCGTTTCAGCGGTGGAAGTATCGCGCTTAAATGGCACTTGGAATATGAATCCCCGCAGTGGAGAATGGACCCGGATTGCGAACTTCAGGGTGAGACGATAAGATAGAATTGCAGGGTTGTACGCTTCATCGTGACCGAATCTACGCACACCCGGCAGGAGGTTTTTCACAATGGACATCCCGCGGATATTCAACATCACTGAAAGTGCACACCGCATCCATAACCCGCTCACACCGGAAAAGCTGGCCATTCTAGGCGAGGCCCTCCGTCTGGAATCCGGGGCCCGAGTGCTCGACCTCGGCAGCGGGTCGGGGGAGATGCTGTGCACCTGGGCCCGCGATCACGGCGTCATCGGCACCGGCATCGACATGAGCCAGCTGTTCACCGAGCAAGCGAGACGCCGTGCTGTAGAACTCGGCGTCGCCGATCACGTCACGTTCATCCATGGTGATGCTGCCGGCTATGTCTCCGACGAGAAGGCCAGTGTGGCAGCCTGCGTCGGCGCTACGTGGATCGGCGGGGGAGTCGCCGGCACGATAGAGCTTCTGTCGCGGAGCCTGCGCACCGGAGGGATCATCCTCATCGGCGAGCCCTACTGGCGGCAGTTGCCACCGACGGAAGAGGTTGCCAAAGGCTGTCTTGCCCACTCAATCTCCGACTTTCTCCGGCTTCCAGAGCTCCTCGCGTCTTTCGGCCGTCTCGGCTGCGACGTCGTTGAAATGGTTCTGGCTGACCAGGACGGCTGGGACAGATACGAGGCGGCCAAATGGCTCACCATGCGCCAGTGGCTTGAAGCCAATCCCGACGACGAATTAGCGAAAGAGGTTCGAGCCGAACTGACCTCCGAACCCGAGCGCTACGCCACGTACACGCGTGAATACCTGGGCTGGGGTGTGTTCGCGCTGATGCCGCGGTGAGGATAACGGC
>JAAYAY010000401.1 GCA_012719125.1 Planctomycetaceae bacterium
ACGCTGGAGGAAACGATCAGGCCAGACTTTACGACTCCGTTGGCGACGACTGGTTCTACGGCAAGTCCACCGAGAGTTGGCTTAGCGGCACAGGCTTCTGTAACGTCGCCTGGGGCTTCGATCGTGTTGACGCCTACGCAAACGCTGGAGGAAACGATCGGGCGAGGCTCTACGATTCCGCCGGCGACGACTCGTTCTACGGAAAGGCTACCGAGAGTTGGCTCAGCGGCGATGGCTTCTCGAACGTCGCCTGGGGATTCGACCGCGTGGATGGGTATGCCAGCGGTGGCTACGACCAGGCGAAGTTCTACGATTCGGCCGGCAATGATCTCTTTTATGGAGATTACGTAACTAGTTCTCTTACCGGTACGGGGTTTGCCAACTACAGTCATGGCTTCGATCGCATCGACGCCTTTGCCCGCGCAGGAGGAACGGACCGCGCGAAAATCACGGGAGTACTTGCCGCCGATTCCGTATTCGGACGCGACAGTTACCTGGATTGGGTGAATCATCACCTGGAACTCTTCGACTTCATCACGGCCACCGCAGCAGACGGCCAGTCGCCCCATGCGGACGTCGTCGATATCGACTACGTCTTCGATATGCTCGGCACCTGGATCTGACGTCATCTGGTCTTCCATTGTGCTTCCGCTCCAGCCCCAATCGTTCGGCAAGACGTCGAAGGAAGTGGCCCTGTCTGCCATCGTGTTGGTGCATTCTGCTATTCACCAGGCGCCTCGCTGCAATCTCAGCTCGACCCGTTCATGCGGAAGGGTGCGAAGATGGCGAAGCCACGCGACGTAGTCAAGGAGCGTTATTGGCGGGATGTTTTTCGGCGGCAGGCCGCGAGCGGCTTGGGGGTGCGGCAGTTCTGCGTCAAGGAGGGGCTGCCCGAGCATCGGTTCCATTGGTGGCGGCGGACCTTGCGTCAGCGTGGCAGCCAGAACCAATCGGGGGTTGGCGGTAATCGTCGCCGGCGAGATTCGAGACCCCGGGATTCCCAAGCGGCCAGGGAGCCGGGCCCGATTCGTAGGGGTCCCATTCGGCCGGAGCGCGACCCCTCGAAAGCGACGATCGGCAATCGGGCGGTCCAGTGTGGTTCCCTGGAGGATCAATCGCCTTTCGTGCCGGTGAGCCTTCCCCTTTCCCTGGGATCCTCAATCGAGGTTTTCAATTGCCACCACCGTCGTAGCGGGCATCTGTACCAGGGACGCTTCAAGGCCCATCTCGTCGAGGCCGACAGCCGGCAGCCAGAGTAACGGTCTGGTGCTCTAACCACTGAGCTAACCTCATTTGACACGACCATCGGTCAGAACCCATGAACGGAACACACTCTGCCGACTGCCGCAACGGCAGGGTGCGTGCGCCGTTGGTCTGGCCGTATCAGAGAGGCCGGTGGGAGTCGTACCCATTTGGACCGGGTTGCAGCCGGTTGCCGTGCCGCCTGGCTCCAGCCTCGGGTCATTCAGTGTCCTCGCCAGGAGTCGAACCTGCGTCTCGGCGATCCCAAAGCACGTGGGTTCGCCGTTGCCCCAGTAATAGTAGAGAGGCTCTTCGACAACCATTCACTCCCTCGGAAATGCCGGAAAGGCCCCAGTGGGAGCGAGCTGGGATTCCTATCTGGATTCTCACGGCCGCAACATAGGAGCAATACGATTGGCTCTTCAAGCCGCCCAACTGGCGCGATTTCTGGAGAGCGTCGTTCAAGACGCCAACGCTGTCAGACATCTACACCATGCTCGACGAGCTAATACGCGAGGGCGAGCAGTCGCAGGTGTCCGAGAAGCACTCATAGAATGAGGAGAATCCCGATGTCCGTCAGAAAGGAAAACGACATTTTCCAGCCAATCGAGGTCGAGCCGGTGCCGCGATTGACGCTGAGGCTGCCCGAGGCGGCGATGGCCTGTGGGCTGTCTGAGAGCTTCTTGCACAATGTGGCTAATCGCGGCGAAATACCGTCGGTGAAGGTTGGCAGGGTGCGGCTTTTTCCCGTCGAACGGCTGCGGAAATGGCTGCTGGAGGCAAGCGAAAGCCCGGAAACCAGCGTGGCAATGGCACTTTGACATGAGGCTGACGGTAGACGATAATGCCTTCCCGTTCGGCTCTCGTCCTTGGCTGCGTATGACGTGGCCGACAAATCGTGAGAGAGTGAAGATGGCTACGATAGTAAATGATGCTAACGGACGACGGCGACTGAAATTCAAGGCCCCAGACGGGCGGCGTCGGTCGATTCAGCTTGGGAAAGTGACGCAGAAGGCGGCTGCCAGGGTCGGCGTCGAGCTTTGGGAAAGGCCCTGGGTCAACATGAGGGCTTCGGCAGCGACGGACGCCGCTGACAAGTTCCCCGGCCACGTCTGCGAAAGCTCGTGCGGCCACAGCGAAGCCATCGCCAAACGGCACTACCGGCAAGTGACCGAGGAGCATTTCCAGGAGGCCGTGTCAGCCGAGAGTGGTCCCCAACAAAGAGTGATGTCTGCGACGGTCCCAACGCTTCCAGGAGGCAGTCACGTCGATCGCACGGACCCGTTTCGGAATGGTGCTGAGAGTGGTCGTCGAGGAAGCGAAAAGGGTGGCGCAAAAAGCGGTGCACGAAAAGACGAGAAGGTGGCGCAGAAGCCGTCGCATCACCCATTCTTACTAGATAGCACTGAGTCCAGAGAAACGCAAAAAGCACTTGGTGACAAGGTCTTAGAACGGTTCTTTAGGACTCAGTATAGCACCATCAGGTTGCATAAGCACCCCCAATGGGAATTGGTGGCGAGGGAGCTTGGCGGCAAAGTCCTCTCGCCTCACCGAAGACAAGTCCCGCATGACGGATTCTTGGCGGCGAGGCGATCTTCTGATGCTCCGTTCGGTGGAGCGCGTGCCCTGGTTGGCCGCCTTGCACTTCTCCTTCCACTTGTCGCGGCTGTCTTTGACGAACACACCCAACCTGGTGAGTGGACTGACAAACGAAAGCGAGCGATGAACTGGCATCGAACGATCTCCCTGGAGATGTCTCATGACTCCCGTGGCAACCGTGCCTCAACAGAAACGACATCGACGACGAATACGGCCTAGCAACACCAGACCACTTTTCACCCACCCAGTCCTGACCCCTTTTTCGTTTTTGCACCGAACACGAGTAGCATCAGAACTGTCTGAAGTGTTTCTATGCCGAAAGATTTCCTCAGGGGAGCGAAGGACGAATACGACGTGGTCGTTATCGGCGCGGGGCTTGCGGGGCTGACCGCCGCCAACACCCTCGCCCGTGCCGGACACCGCGTGCTCCTGCTCGAGCAGCACTACAAGCTCGGCGGGCTGGCCACCTGGTTTCGCCGCCCCGGCGGGCACATCTTCGACGTGTCGCTCCACGGCTTTCCCGTGGGGATGATCAAGAGCTGCCGCCGCTACTGGAACCAGGAGATTGCCGACTCGATCGTTCAACTCAAACACATTCGCTTCGACAATCCCATGTTCTCGCTGTCGACCAGCTTCGATCGCCAGGACTTCACCAGGCAGTTGACCGGGCGGTTTGGCATCGAGGCCGAGGCGGTGGAGGCGTTCTTCGAGAAGGCGCGGTCGATGAGTCACCTGGACGACACGACCATGACTGCCGGGGATCTCTTTGAGCAGTACTTCCCTGGTCGTGGCGACGTCATCCGCCTGCTCATGGAGCCGATCACCTATGCGAACGGATCGACCCTGGAAGACCCCGCGTTGACCTACGGCATCGTGTTCTCGAACTTCATGTCGAAGGGCGTATACACCTTTGAAGGCGGCACCGACAAGCTCATCGGCATGATGGACGAGGAGATGCGGGCCAACGGCGTCGACGTGCGGATCCGCTGCGACGCTCAGCGAATCCACGTCGACGGCGGACGGGTTACCGGCGTGACGGTGAACGGGCGGCACATCAAGTGCCGAGCGGTGGTTTCCAACAGCAATCTCAAGGCCACGATCTTCGACCTGGTGGGCGAAGACCGGTTTGCTCCCGATTTTGTCGAGCAGGCCCGGGCCGTCCGCCTGAACAACTCCAGCACGCAAGTCTACATGGCCCTCAAACCGGGCATTCTGCTCGACGAGGAGGAGTGCGGCGACTTGCTGTTCAGTTCGACGGCGCCCGCCTTCCGTACCGACTTGTTGCTCAGTCGGGAAATCACCAGCCGCACCTATTCGTTCTACTACCCCAAGACGCGCCCGGGGCGCGACCGCTGCCTGATCGTCTCGAGCACGAACGCTCACTTCGACGACTGGGCGAAGCTGTCGAAAGAGGAGTACGAAGAGAGCAAAGGCGACCTGGTCGAGACCACGTTGAACGCTCTGGAGAAGTACGTGCCGAACGTCCGCGACAAGATCGATACGATCGACTGCGCCACGCCGGTGACATTCGAGCGCTATACGAAGCACTGGGCCGGCTCCAGTTTCGGCACCAAGTTCGAAGGCCTGGCGGTCAGCCGCGCCCTGCCCCAGCAGATCAGCGGTCTCTACCATTCCGGAAGCGTCGGCATTATCATGTCGGGCTGGCTGGGTGCAGTGAACTACGGCGTGATTGTCGCCAACGACGTGGATGCGCTCCTGTTGAACCACTGCTCGCAAGGTCCGGCTCCGGGGAGCCGGGCCACGGAGGGATCATGACCCGCCAGCAAATCCTCGATGCGATTCCCCACCGCGATCCGTTTCTGCTCGTCGACGAGATTATCGAGTGGGAAGAGAATCGGATCGTCTGCACGAAGACCTTCTCCGGCAACGAGGAGTTCTTTGCCGGCCACTACCCCGGTTTCCCGCTGGTTCCCGGCGTGTTGCTGTGCGAGGCAACGATGCAGTGCGGCGCGATCCTGCTGTCGCGACACCTGCAGGGCCTTGAGGGCAAAGTGCCCGTGGCCACGCGAATGAACGACGTGCGTTTCAAGCGGATGGTGAGGCCCGGAGAGACCTTTCGGATGGAAGTCGAGTTGACGGAACGCCTGGCCGACGCCTTTTACTTGAAGGGCAAGGTGACCGTCGACGGCAAGGTGGCCGTCCGGTTCGAGTTCGCCTGCACAGCCGCCTCGACTTAGGAGCCGACGATCGATGGATTTTCTGCAACTGGACGGCAAACGGATCCTGCTGTTTGGCGTGGCCAATCGAAAGAGCGTTGCCTGGCACATTGCCCGGACATTGGCGGAGGTCGGCGCCGAATGCGTCTACGTCGTTCAGAACGAAGCGATTCGCCAGTCGCAGAAACGGCTGTTCGGTGAGGCCGACGTGCATTTATGCGACGTTGAGCAACCGGATCAGATTGCGAAGCTCCGAGAGGAACTGGCCGCCAAGTACGGATGTTTCCACGGCCTGGTCCATTCGATCGCCTTTGCCGACTACTCGGACGGGATGAAGCCCTTTCACGAGACGCCGCGCAAAGCGTTCCTGCAAGCAGTCGACATCTCTTGTTACTCGTTGATTGCCGTCTGCAACGAGTTGAAGGAACTCCTCGACCCGGATGCTTCCGTGGTGACCATCTCGATCTCGACGACGCGAATGGCCAGCGAGAACTATGGATTCATGGCCCCTGTCAAAGCGGCCCTCGATTCGTCGATTGCTTTTCTGGCCAAGTCCTTCAGCCAGTTCTCCCGAGTGCGATTCAACGCCGTAGCGCCGGGGCTGCTGAAAACGTCGGCATCGGCCGGCATCCCCGGCTACGTGGATTCCTACCTGTTTGCGGAGCAAATCATCCCCCGTAAGAAGGCCGTCGAAACCCAGGAGGCAGCAGACGTGGCCGTCTTCCTGCTGAGTCCCCGGTCCAGTGGCATTAATGCCCAGCAGGTCATTGTCGACGCGGGAATGGCCATCAATTACTTCGATCAAGAGATCGTGCGCCGAGCGATGCGTCCACCCACCTGACGGCCGACCGTGGCCTGGATCGGCCCTGACCGTCTGACTGTGCTTGTGGGGGGTATCTGACCCGACGTTTGTCTACAGCGATTGCCCAAAGGCCTCCTCGGGCGGTACACTAGGAATACATCGAATGGCAGCATTCCCCGTGAGCGAGTCAAACATCTGTCTATTTTCGGTACGTCGGTTGTGACGGTGTCCACCCCCTGATTTCCTGATTGAGACAGCAAGGGCTGAAACGCTCTCTCGCTGGCGGAGTTCGTTTTTTGTCGCCCCCCCACGCTGGTGGGTTTCTTTATCTCGTTTCTCTGGCTTTCTGTGAATGGGTCGTCCCAATTTGGTCTTGAGATCAAGTCGGCAGAGTCGTCGGAGCGGAGATCGCGTTTAGCGGCAACCAGGAAGGATTTGATGAGTCAAACGATTGAGAAACGTGACCCCGCTCCACAAGAGTTGCGATCGCTTTACGCCGTTATTCGAGACGAGTTGGGACAAGTCGACGAGTTGCTCCGCCGGGAACTGACCAGCGAGTATCCCTTTGTCGACGAACTGGCGCAACACGGTTTCCGCCTGGGAGGGAAGCGATTGCGTCCGGCCCTGGTCTTGCTGTCGGGCCAACTCTGCGGTCAGATCACCGATGCCCATCTCAAGCTCGCCGCGGCCGTGGAAATGGTGCACACGGCCACCTTGGTTCACGACGACGTTCTGGACGAAGCGGCCCTCCGACGCCATCTCGATACCGTCAACGCTCGGTGGGACAACGAGACGAGCATTCTGCTGGGAGACTACCTGTTCGCCAAAGCGTTGTGCCTGGCCGCCTCCGTGGAGGGTTCCTACGCGGTTCGCAGCCTCATTGAGGCCAGCCGCCGGGTATGCGAGGGGGAACTGCGACAAGTGGGCGCTTGCGGCGACTACGATCTGGCGGAAGCAGAATACCTGGAGATCATCGACGGGAAGACCGCGGCTCTTTGCGCCTGTTGTTGTGAAATCGGCGCCTTCTATGCCGGCGCCTCTGAAGATGACACGGCAGCCTTGACGCGGTTTGGCGGGAAGCTGGGTATTGCCTTTCAGATTGTCGACGACGTTCTCGACGTTCTTGGCGACGAGAAGACCGCCGGCAAGTCGCTCGGGACCGATCTTGTCAAGCAGAAGCCCACCTTGCCGCTGATCCGCTTATTGGGACAGTCCAGCCCCGATCAGCGGGCCGAAATGATCGAGATTCTCTCCAGTACCACCGATCACCATCGCGAGGCCCTGTGGCCCTGGCTCAAGGATTCCGATGCGATCGAGTACGCCAAGCGGAAGGCTACCCATTTCATCGAAGAGGCATCTGCGGAATTGGCGAACTGGCCGGACGCTCCGAGCAAGGAGTCGCTTGTCGGCATCGCCCGATTCGTGATCGATCGGCGGCAGTAAGGACCGGGCGGGGAATTGGCGTCGCATTTGGTCGCTTTTCGCTCCTCGAAAAGACGCTTGTTCGCGGAGCGAACAACGACACTTGTTGATTCGGCGGCAGCAAGCGGTCGGACAGAATCTACCGAATCCCCTGGTTCGTGTCGGCGAGCATGGGACGCAACTCGTCAACGAAGTCCCTGGCGTCTTTGAATTGGCGATAGACGCTGGCGAAACGCACGTAGGCAACCTGGTCCAGCTCGCGGAGTTGCTCCATCACGATCTCGCCCAGGAATTGGCTCTCCACCTCGGTTTCGCAATTCGCCTCGATGTAATTCTCGACCTCGACGATCAGGGCCTCGATGTCGGCGTCGCTGACCGGACGCTTCCAGCAGGCCTTCTCCAGGCCCTGCTTCAGTCGCAGTCGATCAAAGGGGACGCGGGTCCCGTCTTTCTTCACGACTCGAACCGTCGTCCGTTCGACTCGCTCATAGGTCGTATAACGATGTTTGCAGTCGTTACATTGACGGCGCCGTCGCGTGGCAGCCCCGTCCTCGCTGGCACGCGAGTCGATCACCTTGTCGTTATCGGCACCGCAGAATGGACATTTCATCTCGGATGGCCTCCGAATACCACTTTCTTACTATCAGATTGCGGTTCGTACTGGAAGGGGGGCTCTGCCACCGCGGGGCCGAATCGCTGCCCGCCCGGAGGCCGCTCCGTCGCAGGTTCGATCCCAACTGTTTTGGAAGACCGAAACGCTGCATTCCAAGTAGTAGTCTTCTCCGACGAAATGCTTATAATAGGCCCCACCAACCGGCAGATGCCAACCCTTGTGAAAAGGATTAACGACGATGAAGTGCGCAGCGTGCCAAACGGAGATCGAGGCCAGTTCGGTTTACTGCCCGAAATGCGGAGCGAGAATTGACGGGGGCGACGAAGAGAAATTGGACGGGGCCCCCAGTTCTGAGGGTGTGCAACCTTCGGAGACGCCGGAGGCGGAGCCAGAATCGGAGCCGGCGAAGCAGCCTACGGCCAGCGAACGGCTGCTGGAGGCGGCTCGATCGGCAAGCAGGAAGGAAGCCGAAACGGATATAAGCCCCGCGTGGACCGAAGGCGGCTATTCTCCCAAGGCCCTCAACGCCCGATTCTACAACACGATCGCCGTAACGATTCTGCTACTGCTGCTCCCGCTCTGGCTTACCATGCGTCAGGAATGGGGCAACTGGGTGTGGTACCCGGCGTTAATCCTGATCGTGGCCTTGTGGATCTGGTTTGTCTGCGTCCGGATCTATCGCGTGTGGACCATCAAGTACCAGTTGACGGCCCACCAGTTCTACCACGAGGAAGGGATCTTCCGGCGAGTACGCGATGTGGTTGAGGTTATCGATATCGACGACATGAAACTCGAGCGGACACTTTGGGATCGAATGGTCAACGGCGGTGTCGGTACGGTGATCATCAAGTCGACCGATCAGTCCAATCCCGAACTCAGATTGGTCGGCCTGGACAATCCGGAAGTCGTCTTCAAGTCTCTAGACGACGCGAGGCAGAAGGAAAGGGTTGCCCGGGGACTTAAGTCCGTGTGAGAAGCGGATCGATTCACGGCGGTCGAGCGGGCCAGGCGAACGGCCGGTCTTATTTCGAGTTCGACGACCAGTCGCGCCGCTGGCGAGAACTCGGGATACTCATCGCCTTGCGATACTTGGTGACCGTTCGCCGGGCCACCGTGATGCCGTGCTTGGCCAGTTCCGTCACCAGTTGATCGTCGCTGAGAGGATGGCTCTTGTCCTCGCCGTCGACGATCTCCTGAAGTTTCAGCCGCACGGCATCCCAGGCCACTTCTTCGCCGTCGGCGCTGACAGTGCCGCCGCAGAAGAAACGTTTCAACGGGAAAATTCCGCGAGGGGTCTGAATCCACTTGTCGTCGACTGCGCGGCTGACGGTCGTCACGTGGACCCCCACCTTGTCGGCGATCTGCTGCATCTTCAACGGCTCGATCGCCTCGGGGCCCTTGTCGAGAAACTCGGTCTGGTGATCGACGATCGCTTGAGACACTTTGGCCAGCGTGTTCCGGCGTTGCTCGATCGATTCGATCAGCCACTGGGCCGAGTTGAGCTTTCGCTTGATATACTCTCGGGTTTCCGCGTTGGCCCCCGCCCGCAACATCTTGCGGAAATCGGGCCTCACGAACAATCTCGGTGTGTGCCCTTCCTCCAGGCGCACCTCGTAGCCGCCCCCCTCGCGCGGTTCCACGAACACGTCGGGGGTGACCGTCGGAGCATAACTGTCGTTGTATTCGGCCCCCGGCTTGGGATTGAGCTTCTTCAGCTCCGCGACGACCTTCTGGATCAACTCGATGGAGTACCCGGTCTTCTTGACGATAATCGGGATCCGGTTCTGTTCGAGATCCTCCAGGTGATTCTCGATCAGCGTCTGAAGCTGTTCGTAGTACTCCATGCCCGGCTGCAACTGGAGCAGCAGACACTCCTGCAAGTCGCGGGCCGCAATGCCCGGCGGGTCCAGATGTTGCACGATGAGCAACGCTTCCTCGCTTCGTGCCAGGTCTTCATCGGTTGCGTCCGCACCGAGAAGATCCTGGAGGCCGCTTTGGAGGTAGCCGTTCGAATCGAGATTGTAGATGATTCGGTCCGCCATCGAACGCAGATCCGCGGAAATCTCCAGCCAACGCAGTTGCTCGTGCAGATAATCCTGCAGAGACTGGGGCGGCGCCGCCATGTTCGCCATGGCGTCGTGCTTGCGATCGACCTCCTCCGAGACCCGGTTGCTCGAAGGGCGCGTGTTCTCCTGGAAGTGATCCGGCCACTCCTCGTCCATGTTGAGCAGCCGCTCGAAATCGTCTTCGCCGTTGGCCTCGTCGATCACCAACTCCCGCTCTTCATCGCCCGAGTCGAACGATTCCTCCGCCTCCGTCGGCAGATCCGGATCCGTTTCCAGCATCTCCAACGCCGGATTTTCCTGCAACTCCTGGTCGATGCGTTCCTGGAGAGCCAGGATCGGCAACTGCAGAATCTCCATCGACTGGATCATCCGCGGCGCGAGCACCTGCTTCTGAGCAAGCCGCATTTCTTGACCAAAGGAAAGTCGCATTTTCCGCTCAGCTACCTACAACTCGGAAACTGTCACTCATACACATACATCCTCTCTCGCCCCCCTCTTTCCGCGGCAGGCGAGTGTCACAGCTCCTGTCGACCCGACAAGGCGTCCGTCAGTATCTCCTTATTAGCAAATTCTAGCACACTTCCGGAAGTAATCCCCCGAGCGAGGCGGGTGATCCGGACTCCTGTGTCGCCCAGTTGATTTGATATGTAGAGCGACGTGCCGTCTCCCTCCACTGTCGGGTTGGTCGCCATGATGATCTCGCGGAACCCTTCCTCACGGACTCGCCTGACCAGGGCTTCAATCGTCAGTTGCTCCGGGCCGATCCCCTCAAGCGGCGCAATCCGACCCAACAGGACATGGTACAGCCCACGAAACACGCCGGTCTGCTCCAAAGCAATCAAGTCTCGCGGCTGTTCCACCACGCACAACAGGCTCGTGTCACGGGACAAGTCCCGGCAAATTGCGCAGAATTCCTCTTCTGCCAGGTTGAAACACTTCCGGCAGTACTTGACTTTCAGCTTAACGTCGCGAATCGCGTCGGCCAGAGCTAACGCTTCCGACTCGTGCTGGCGCAGAATATGGTATGCCAGCCGCTCTGCCGACTTCTTGCCGATGCCGGGGAGCTTGGCGAACTCGTTGATCAATTGAAGGACGGATTCAGTCAGTTCCGGCACGGCAGCACCGCTCTCAGCCAGCAGAGTCAATCCGGCCGGGCCCTGTCCGAACGAGGCTCCAGGGGGCCGGACTCTTGGGTCAGGTCACTATTCCGAGGAAGTCGATTCAGGCAGATCTTTATCTTCGGCGAAGGCCTCGGCCGAAGCCGAGCCGCCAAAGAACTTGTTCATGGCGTCGCTGAGGCCTGGCAGCTCGAGTCCTCCCGTCATCGATTTGAGACACTCGGCATGAATCTGCTTGGCCTTGCCGACGGCCTGGTTCGTGGCTCCCACGACAAGATCCTCAAGCATTTCCGTATCGCCCTGGGCAACCAGGGCCGGGTCGATACGGCAACGGAGAACCTCCACGAGGCCGTTCACCTCGACTTCCACCATGCCGCCGCCCGCCGACCCGGTGGCTCGCCGGCTGCGGAGTTCGTCGTTCAGCCCCTCCATCTTGCTGGAGATCTGTCCTGCCTGCCTGAGCAGTGAACCGATTCCACCAATACCTTTGAACACGATGCATCTCCGTTTCAAGAGCGGTCGGGTGGGTCGATGACTTCGGTCGGCGTCGCGCCGAAGAGTTCTCCCGCACGACGAATCATGGGGTGTTTGGTGATTTCCATCAAGCGTTGGTGTGGCGAAACGACCTGGGCGGGCGGCTGTTTCTCGCGGGCTGCCGCAGGACCGTCCTCCACGGCGAACGACACCCGAACACGGCGCCCGACCACGCGCCGGAGCGATTCCTCAAACTCCGTCAGGTTGCCGGGTTGCTCGCAAATCGTCTTGTTGAACGCGCTGCCGGCCTTGAACGTGACCTGAATCCGGTTCGCTTCCGGCAAACGGACGTGGGCAAATTGCCTGGCAGGTTCCGCCGCCATTCCCTCCAGTTGGCCTACGGCCCGACTCCAGACCTCGGTTACGTTGGCTTCGGTCAGCTCCAATTCGAGGGTGGCGACCTCCGACGGTTCGGAAGAGTCTGAGGCCAAGTCGCCTGCGACACCATTGTCGGCCGCCGTCGACGGATCGGCGGCGACCGCTTCAGGAGGGGGGGCCTGTTTTACCGGATGAGAACGTGGCGTCTGCGACGCGCCTCGCTGGGGACGTGGGGAGGGGCTCATCGGAACCGGGACGCCGCTCCGCAGCCCTGCGATCACCCCGGCCAACTCGTCCAGATCTTCCAGCGAACATATCCGTACGACGGCAAGTTCCGCCAGGATGCGGCCTTGCGTGCTGTAACGCATTCTCGAAAGGGTCTGATCGAGAATCTGCATGGCGGCCAACAAGTTCTGCAGGCCCAACCGGCGTCCCAAATCCGATACTTCCTCGCGCCGGCTCGGGGCGGCGTAAAGCAGGATGTCGGACGGACAACCGGCCGCCGCCGCCATCGCATCCCGCAGATAACAGAAGAGCTGCTCCAGGAGCAGGGCGAAGTCCACGCTCTCCCTTGCGGCGGTGTCCAACTCGGCCAACGCCCCGGCGGGGTCACGGTCGACCAGGCACGAAGCCAGGCGGTGAAGCCGGTCGTCGCCGGCCGTACCCAGCATGGAATGAACGTCCGCCGCCGAGATCTTCACGGGCGCAAACGACAACAGTTGTTCCAACAGAGACTGGGCGTCGCGCATCGACCCCGCCGCACGCCGAGCCAGCAAGTCGAGCGCCTCCGAGTCAGCCTCCACCCCTTCGGCTGCGGCGATTTGCGACAAACGCCCGCGAATCGAATCGGTCTGGATCCCCGCGAAGTCGAATCGCTGGCAGCGGGAGAGTATTGTGATCGGGATCTTCGTCGGTTCGGTGGTGCAGAAGAAGAACTTCACATGCTCCGGCGGCTCTTCCAGGGTCTTCAACAGGGCGTTGAAGGCCTCGCGCGTCAGCATGTGGACTTCGTCGATGATGTAGATCTTGAACCGCGTCCGGCTGGGACGAACGTTGACGTTCTGCCGCAACTGACGAATCTCGTCGATGCCGCGGTTGCTGGCCCCGTCGATTTCCAGAACATCCACGTCGTCGCCGCTGCTGATGCTTCGGCAGATCTCGCACTCATTGCAGGGTGCCGGCGACGGACCTCTCTCGCAATTGAGCGCCTTGGCAAAAATCCGCGCCGCAGACGTCTTGCCGACCCCGCGGGCCCCCGTGAACAGGTAGGCGTGTCCCACGCGGTTGGTCGTGATGGCGTTGGACAACGCTTGGGTGGCGTGTTCCTGCCCCACGAGATCCGCGAAGAGTTGCGGCCGGTAACGTCGCGCCACCACCACGTAATCGGCCGATCGCGGGTCGCGCGGCGTCGATGTCTCGGAGGTCGGCGTTGCTTCGGACATGCCAGCGAGAGTCGGTGCTTGAACGTGTGGGGCGGCCCGCGGCGAGGGACCCACTGCACATGAGGCGGACTGCTTATGGCTGCTTGCTCTCGCACCTGACCAGGTTCACAGGTCCCCATTGCAGGGGCCCCTCGCCGCGGGCCGACACGAAGGAATGCCGAAGCCCGCGGTTCTTCATCAGGAAGGCCGCTCGTTCACTTCAGCAATCTCAGTCTGTTGTACGTTTCTCTTGAGGCTTCGTCAAAGGGGGAGGGTGCCGTTACCTCAGAAGAGTGGTTCTGCCTCGGCATTTCCGGCCTATTCTCTGTTGGACAGTTAAGGCTGGCCGATGCGCCCGTCAGGCAGGCCTCCGATCAGCACCTGTCCAGACCGTCAATGCGTTGTGCGAGTTGCCAGCGTGTTCAAATGCGGCGTCGGGACCGACCGGGACGGTCGGTCAGCGGCTGAAGATGTATCGTCGTCCTCCGAATGGACAAGATCCATCACCAGAATCTTCTGAGCGGCCTCCGTGCTCAGCGACGCCTCGCGATCGGGCAGGCGGATCGTAATAATGCCTGCCTCGGGCTGACTGGTTGTCACCGTTCCGCGGACACCGAGGAGCAAGCCGGAATGGCTCAGATATCGCAGGAAGTCAGGTGACTGATCCGACACTCGCGCCAACTCGAATGACGTACCCGGCGAGACATCCGCCAAAGACCGGAGTCGACGATCGGGGAGACTCCCGTCTCGCCTGGGGATTGGGTCGCCGTGGGGGTCGAATTCAGGATGGCCCAAGAAGTCGTTGATTTTTTCAACAAGTCGCGGGCTGACGGAATGCTCCAATTGCTCGGCGTCCTCGTGGACTTCATCCCATGGCATGCCGAGGACTTCGGAAAGAAAGCACTCGATCAGGCGGTGGCGGCGGAGGATCTCGAGCGCCAATTGCGATCCGGAATCCGTCAGCCGCACCCCCTCGTAAGGGGTGTATGTGGCCAGGCCCGCCTCGCTCAACGCCTTGAGCATGCTCGTCACTGTACCTGGCGACACGTCGAGAGCAATCGCTAGCCGCCCCGTTGTTGCCAGCCGGTCTCCGTTCTGCAGACAGATCTTGAAGATCGTCTTGACGTAATTCTCCACAGTCAAACTGGCCAAGGCTCTCGCTCCTATCTGAGTCAGCCTGTGCGTTTGGGTCGCGGCCGCTGTGCCGACGCATCCAGCCAACCTTGCGTTTGATCCCCTCGCGAGATCGTTTCGACCCGTCCTAACCGGAATTCTAGGGAGGCAACGAGACTTCGGCAAAGAGTACTAGAATAGTAAACAAACTGTCGGAATGCGCTGTAGAGCGGATCGTCGGTCGGAAACGCACGTGGCGGGGCTACCGCCTGCCTGGCTCGTGGCCCGATCAGGGAAGCTATTCCATTCGATCGATCGCGGCCAGGAGAAGTTCCGCGACATTTGACGATTGCCGAAGCGGAGCGGCCAGACGCGGATGACAGAAGATGCGGACGCGTTTTACGTAATCGTCGAACTGTTCCCGGGCCAACGAGCGTACGACGGGCGAGACCTCGCTCAGCGGCCGATAGCAGTTTTCCTTGGGGTAATAGATGTCGACTTTGAATTCAACCTCGCGGTGTATCGGGGGAGCATCGAAGAGGATTTCGTGCGGCGCGACCACGCGTCCCAACGCTGTGCTTGCCACCCCGGCGAAGTGCTCGGCACAAGCCGCCAGCCAAGGATAGGGACGGCCTGCCAGCCGGCTGTAGAGTTCCGGCTGTTCGAAGAAGCTGTACTGGCTCAACCGTTTGTAGAGCCGCCGCGAGGGGCCGAAGAGTCCGTCCAGCAGATCTCCCGCCGGACCTTTGCCGGCCGCTCGCCGGAGCGCGTCGATCATCTCCGATTCGGTGAGACGAAAGACCCGGTCGAGCTCCAGGTCGCCGAGCAACAGATAGAATGCCCGCTGGAGCATGGCGGTTGCAGAGCGCACGCCGTGATGCCAATAGACCTCGCTGAACATCACATAACGGGCGAATACCATCAGTTCGGTGGCCGTCTTCCCCTTGTCGGTGATCGCCAGGCCGTCGCCGCTTCGATTCAAGCAAAGGCTGCCGATCAGCCGCTGCTGATCGAAGTTCCGGCCGTAAGGGACCCCCGCATGCAGACTGTCTCGGAAGAGATAATCCATCTTGTCGATATCGATTGGCCCCGACAGCATGCTTGCCAGGATCTTGCTCGTGCGATCCTGGGGCTTTTCGCTGAGCAGCGATACGACGTCGCGAGGATTGATGCCCCAGTCGTGGCGCAACACGTCGGCCACCTCGCCCTCGAGCAAGAAGCTGTTGGCAAACAACTCGTGGTGAGGCACGCCGGGCAGACGCACATCTTCAATAGGATGGCAGAAAGGCCAGTGACCGAGGTCGTGCAAGAGCGCCGTTGCCAGGAGCAACTCCCCGTCTTCCGGACGCACTGCGTCGGCAAACCGCGGGTCGTGGGCAAGCTGCTTGAGCAGCAGGAGGGCGAGCCGGTACACGCCCAGGCAGTGTTCGAATCGCGTGTGAAGGGCGGCCGGGTAGACGAGCGACACCAACCCCAATTGACTTATCCGCGACAGGCGGCGGAACTCCGGAGTGTCGATCAGTTGACGCACCCGGGCCGTCAGCGGCACATCAAGCTCCGGCGGAATCCGCACCAGGCTCCGCTTGGTATCCAAGCCGACGACTTCGGGGATTTCGAGCAGACTGTTCATCGCGATTCACCCGGTTCTGACAGCATCTCGCCGCGGAGTGAATCGGTATCGCTAACCATGGGTTGGCATAAGCTCCGGCCGAACAGTTCACGAACGATTCTCGCGATCGGTTCGGCGGGGCGTTCGGGCCCCGTCGATTCGAGTTGCTCGGCGAACCGCAATCCGACGCGAAGCGTCTCGCCCAGGTGGGCGGGGCAGGAGACCGCCGCGGTTGGATCAAGCCCTGCCTTCCGGACAGCACGGTCCAGGGCCGGGCCGACTGCGTCCAACCTCTCAACCTGTTCAAAACGGGCCTGGCCTGCCAGAATCGGGTTGTCGCGTCCCTCGATCAAGCTGCGAGAATCGGCTTTGTAGAAGACGATCGGCTTGCCCAGCATCCAGGCCATGGTGGCCTCGGCAACGGCCCCCTCGTCGGGCACGCGACCGTTGAGGTTGAGCACGAGCGAGCCGCATTCGAGAACGACGTAGTAGACGTCGAGGGCGAAGATCGCTTCGTGAAGAATACGTCCGGCCTCTGCGGGAGTCATGCCCCATTCCACCAGCAGCGGGTGAATCTGGCCGAACTGGACTTCTTCGTGAGGCAGGAAGGGGTCGAACCCCCGGGCGCGAAGCGCGGCGCCGATGGCTTCCATTTCCGATCGTTCTGACTGGTTGAACAAGGGCCCGGCACAATAGACTCGGCGAAGATGGCGAAAGGGCTGAATCGTTTCCATACGATGGTCCTGTTGATCGAGCTACTTGCATTCAGGCAACGAAGGGCTGACAATAAGATCTCGGATGAGCCCATCGTGCAACCTGACGTTCATTCAAAGTGCCGACGTCAGGAGATCCGTCCTCCGACGTCGTTGGCAATGTTCCAGATCCAGCCCAGGCCGGCGATCGCCCGCAAAACGATTGTGATTGCCAGATAGAAGCTGTAATGGAGGAATCCGCTGGGATAGTCGAGATCGAAGCAGATCAAGCCGACGAAACCGCCCGCGGCAAGAAACGGCGCGACCAGGACGAGCCACTCCCAGATTTCGCCGGTAAGGAATTGTCCCGCGAGATAGCCGAACACGCCCCAGAGAACGATGTAGACAATCGCGCAGATTGCGGCGCGGAACCACAGACTTCTGCCGCGATAGGGTTGAAGCTCTTCGCCGCCGTGGAGAAGCTTGTAGCCGCCGGCGGCCAGCGGCGGCGACACGACCAGCAGGCCCACGAAACGCATCAGCAGGCCGTCGAAACTGCCGGTCCGACCAAGCATCCAGGTCGCCACGACGGTTACCAGGGTTGCTGCTCCGACGATCGCGACGATCGTGGGAGTGATATCCGGTTGTTCTCGCAGAATCGGTTTGCCGATCAACTTACCTTGGGCGTCCCGGCCGGCGTGGTCGAATTCTTCACCGCCGTGGATGACGACCTCGTCTTCATCCAGCTTCGGGATCTCAATGATCGTCTTGCATTTTGGGCAGGGGCCTTTCTGGCCGGCGAACTTCTCGCTGACCGAGAAACGTTTCAGGCATCCCGGGCATGTAACCTGGATCGACATCCAATGACTCTCGATGAGGAAATGGAATGGGCGGCGGAAACTCCTCCGAACCTCGCATAGTCTGACACACGTGCCGGTCCTGTCAAGACTTACGGCGATCGACATGCCGTTCGTTTTTGCCAGAATCGCTCCAGGGACCCCCTCGCGTCGTTGTAAGGATTCTGTCTGTGAAGTAGGATCGATGAGAGAGGGTGGCCTTGCAGGAAATCGAGCTAGGGCAGGCGGACGAAAAAAATCTACCAGTTAGACGCTCTAGGATAGGAAAAAGGCGTGGACATGTGGAGCAGAATCGCACTTGGCATGGACAGCGAACTCGCCGCTCCACATGTCCACGCCTTTTTCCTATCCTATGGTTGTGGATAATGCTCGGCTGCGGGTTCGCCGAAATGGACCTGAACGGTCGATGAGAGTGCGAAACAATGGACCACTACCGGGAGTGCTTGCTGCTGCGTGAAGTTTCGCACTCTCATCGACCGTTCAGCCCCATTTGTGCGTCTAACTGGTAGATTTTTTTCGTCCGCCTGCCTAGAACCGGTGTGACCGAGGCCGCCCAGAGCAGGCCCAGGTGAAATGCGCCATGGTGATCGAGTTTCTCTGTCCGAGAGGGCACAAAATCCGCTGCGGGGACGATCGGGCCGGAAAACCGGCCAAGTGTCCCAAGTGCGGCGTGAAGTTCTATGTGCCTGGACCCGAGGACTCGGAACCCTCAGAGTCCGGCTCCTGGGCCACCGCCCCGGCCGAAACCTCAAGCCACCCAGGGAACGGATCCGCCGGGGCCCTCAAGGAGCAGATTGAGTTCCTTTGCCCGAACGGGCATCGCGTCTGGGCGCCTCTCTCTCTCCAGGGACGCGCCGGCCAATGCCCCGAGTGCGGCTCCCGATTCCACATTCCGACGCTTGCCGACTATGAGGAAATGCCCCTCGATATCGTCTCCAGCGAGGACTCCGTGGTGAACCTCGAACCTCTGGTCGGACTTCACGGCTCGGGAAGCTCGGCGGTGAAAGGAACCGGCTCTGCGCACTGGACAAACGATCCCATGCGGCCGATCTCGTCGGCCAACAACAGCCCCGACAAGATCGGCAAGTTCCTGGCCGAGGTCGTGGCAGACCTCGCCGACGGCGAGTCGATCGAACTGCTCACAACCGACGGGCAGAAGTACGTGCCCGAGAAACTGGCCCAGGGACTGTGCGATTCCACCCGGTTGGCCTTCTCGGCCAAGACCGAGGACGACACGCACTCTCTGGTCGTCCTCCCCTGGCCCTCGATCGCTCGCATCGAAATTCGCGGCCTCAGGCAACTGCCGCTCGAGTTCCGCAAGTAGGCTGGGCAGGCGGGAAAAAGGGTGACAGCCACCTTCTGTGCGAAGCACCCGAAGGGCCGTTCCGGCAAAAGGTGACTGTCACCTTTTTCTGTTCACCTGTCTCAGCACGTTTCCCGCAGATCCGCCTCAGTGATCGTGCGAAACTCCTTCGCCGCCAAGGTCTCCAGCCCCAAATCGATATTATCCACCATCAGCGCGACCGCGGCCCGCCCGTGGGGGTGGACGATCAAGGGATAGGCCTGGATGATGTTGACCTCGGCCTGAAGAAGAGCGGTGCAGATCCTCAGCAGCGGTTGAGGGTCCTCGGGCAATTCGACCCCGATCAGGTCGCTCTCGATAATTGCCAAGCCGGCCCGTTCCAGGATTTCTCGCCCTTCTTCCGGGTGGCTCAACAGGAATCGCACGAAAGCGCATTCCGCCGAATCGCTGATCGAAAGGGCCACAATGCGAACGTGGCTCCCCTCAAAGCGCCGGATCACCTCCAGCAGTTGCCCAACCCGGTTCTCCAGGAAAACGGTGAATTGGCGGATCGACGGATAGTCCCGTCCACGTACTGTTGAGAACCCGGTTCCAGCTTCGTCGCCGCTGCTCATCGGTCTATCCATTGCAGGAGGAGCGTCTTGTCCGATACCGTTCGTAACTATAAGACTGTCGCAGGGTTCCGTCAACGGATGTTGCAGAGACGATCGGTGTCTGCCCACTTACCCCGGCTCATGCAGATCTTCGCCAACAACCCATGCGTCATTCCCGCGCAGGCGGGAATCGAGAAGGACCCTACCTGCGAGTCACGATCTGGATTCCCGCCTGCGCGGGAATGACGTGGTGATATGCGCAAGCTACCAACAGCGGCTCTATGCTCTCTGCCTTGGCTTCCGAGGCGTCAAGCCGTGACTTACCACGTCCCCATCCGCAGCAATCGATAGGCCAAGAGTCTCTCGTTCTCCACGGCGATCGTGTCGCCGGGGCCGCTGTCCGTCGAGCGGGCGTAGACGTAGTCAAAGTACTTGATCCAGAGTTCGTA
>JAAYAY010000402.1 GCA_012719125.1 Planctomycetaceae bacterium
CGGCCTCCTTGCCGTTTGGCTGTCCTTCGGATGAAAGTACCCAATAAGGTAGCCGATTCAGGCACGGAGGCCGACATCATTTTGACGTCAACTTACCTCTCAAAATGTGCGAAACTTGAACTTAGAAGTCGGTTCGTAGGTCAGAAAATGTCGGAACGCTGATAAAGAGGCCCTTCGCCCCTGCCTGTTTCCTTCTTTGCCTTCGGTCCCGTGAGAACTTCGAATCGGTAATTAGTCTTCGAGCCGTTCACTTCTACGACGTCGAACCTTTCCGTGCGCACCTCGTCTCCTTGGTTGAGCTGGACGTGACCGAATCGCTGCGAATGGACCGTGACGGTCTGGCCACTTTGATCCTTCTTCAGGCGTCGCAACCTGGAACGGAAAAGTCGCAGCCGCAGATCCGGCGATCCGGTCAATCTTTCCAACCGGATGCACCACAGTCGCTTGTAGATGCCAGCATCCGGATGGATGGATACTTTCACCAGCATGCAGGACCACAGGAACGCACCTACGAAAACGGCCACACCGACCATTGCCAGACCTCCAATCAGCATCCGGATCCACAGCTTGCGAGGAATCGGAACAATGTGATCGCGCATCGCGATGGGCAGTCGTGCTGCGGGAGAAAACTGGGCGTGCTCATATGCGGCACGGAAATAGACTTCGTGCGCCGAATTGGGTTGCCACCGAAACCGTTCGCCAATCGTCGGACGAAGCCTCTCCTCAACACCGTCAGGCCGGTGTTCCCAGACTTCCCAAGAGGTCATCTCAGCGGCCTCTCCATTCATCGTAACGACCAGACCGGTGTCCGCCGGAGGGCGACCGAAGAGGTATTCTGCCCACGGGCAGTAACGCGGGATCTCCACGGGTCCTACCGCGACGGTCACCGTCACGGGCTCACACCGTACGGCGAGCTCAGCAGCGCGAACACAGTTGATCTGTCGGCCCACGGCCTGGAAACGCACGCGAGCCTCAAACGGTGCTGCCTGAGCAGGTATTGTGATCAAATATCTGTTCGTGTTACCCGCTTCCTCTTGGACTGCTACCGGCTGATCTGCTACGCGGACGATTTCGAAACTCGGCAGTGGCCCGCCATCGGTGGCATGAACCTCAACGGCAGCCAACTCGGATTGGAATTCCACGGGGGCCGTGAGACGCCATTCGGAATTCCGGTCTTCTGCAAAGTGCGCCTGAACGACGACGTTGACCGGATCCAGCGACAGCTTCAACGTCGTGGCCCACGGCTTGCGAAGGCCGTTCAAAAGTACTTCGGGATCTCTTACCTGAGCAAACACGCTGAACGCATAAGAGCCGGGCATAGCACTGTTTGCCACAGACACTCGTAGTGCCGCCGGTTGGTCCGGATCTGGTCGCAGGGAACGGACCGGTTGGCGGCCTGAAGGGGAGTTGACGACCGTGTGTATTTCGACTCCCGGTGGAAGGGTGCCGCTCATCAATTCGACGCTCGCATCTTCCCAGTCAGTTGCTTGTAGGAGGACGGGGATAAGGATTTCGCCGCCCCTTGCCATCCGGATTGTGTCCACATTGCCCGATGTAGTCTTGGTGTCCAGCCAGAGGTTGAGGGCGGGAATCGTGTGACGCCAGGGCAATGCCAACTCTGCCACGTCCCGGCCGTTCACCGTTGCTGGCACGAGGTCGTCCGTCTCTGCCGAGACTCGCAACGCCCCGTCAATCGTTGCCGACTCCCCCGGGAGGGTATAACGCAGTACTAATCTGAAGGTCTGCCGAGGGGTCTGAAGCGTCAACTGCTTGGGGCTGACCTCAATCCGCGGGTCTGTGGACCCAATATGCACCACGAGGTTGTGCCCGTGCGAGTCGCAGGCTAGCTCTCCCTCGACAACGATCGTCTGCTGTGTCGCGCGGGTCCGAAAACCTGTTGAGAAATCCGCGGGGACCTTTAGCTGGACATTCAACGGAGGTGGGGGGACAACGGAGCCCCGCGCACTCCCGGCACGATAGACCCACCCATTCTGTTGCGACTCCAAGGTGACGGAATAGGGGCCGGGTAGCTCGGGTGTTCTCAAGGAAACTGGGAATCGCCCCGCTTCGTCGCAGGTGGCTTGTACTTGCCGTGTCACCCCGCCGAACTGAAAAACTGCCGCAAGCTCCAGACCATCTAAATCGCCCGGCACCGTGGCGACCGCTTGTACTTCGAATTGCGTGTTCCGTGCTGCAGGTAAGTCGGGCTTGCTGGGAAGTTCCCATTTCAGCCTCATGGGTCGCAAGAGATAGGCGTGGCCAACGACGTCGGGGATTCGAAACTCATACTGGCCGCTATCCAATTGAAAGATCTGACACTGGATTGAGCGACCGCCATGAACAATGGACGGCATTACCGGAAACGTGCGGCCATCCCACTCACGGAGGATCAGGCGTTCGCTGGCATCGGAAATAAGAAGAACGTTTTCAGGCGATGTAACTTCAAAGCCTCCAGTACTTGACCTAACCCAATAGGATCCAAATTGGCTGGCCAATGAGACGAATTTGCTGACCAAATCTCTGGCTTCTCTCACAGCGAGAAACTGGCCGCCTGTGTCTGCGGCCAGGAGTTGAAGCAGGGGATCCGCCTCAACGTCCGGTCCCAGGGCAATCGAATGGATTACGACGCCATGGATTCTCGCTCTTTCAGCCAAGGAGCGGGCTGACTCGCCCCATATCGATTGCGGTTGCGGGTCTTTCCCATTTCCTGTCTGGAACCCATCGCCGAGCACGACGAGGGCTCCTCCCGTCTCCAACAGTTCCAGCCCCCTCTGAACACCGGCCAGAATATCGGTGCCACCGTTGGGCGCGACTCCTCGCAATTCCTCGATCCAAGCTCCACGATCGACCTCGGGCAGGGGGGTCAAGGGGTGAAGTACCCGTGCTTCGTGGTTGAAGGTCACGACGCCGACGGACATGGTGGCCGGCAAGCAGGGAATCAGAACGCCCACGCTTTCCACTTGGCTTTCCGCGTTCTCGCCCGCCATGGAACCGCTGGTGTCCAGGACAAACACTGCCGAGTCCCCACCCAGTCCGGGGACGGCGGCCAGAGACACGAAAAGGAAATAAACGAGCCTCACAGACATCATGATTGCCGCCTTTTCAAGATTTCAAAATATCACCAGCGTTGGGCAAGCGCTGTGTCAGTCAGCTTTCGGCCTTGTCTTGTAGGACCTGAAGGATTGCGGGCCCCACCCAGCTTACAAAAGGCAGTCCCATCACCGGTTCGCGAAAGAAAAATCACGGCCGCTGACTCTGTCCGTTGTCGAGAGGTACTTGACGAATGCGCACAATCTCGCCCGTTTCACCAAAGGTGTACTCGAAAAACCGCAACGTGGCCGTCACGGCCTGCGCGAGGAAGCTGGCGGCGATCGCCTGGCAGATGCTGATTGCCGGCGAGCCCTACCGGTATGCAATCCCGCGTTCCACCGAGGACAAACTGCGCCGTCTGCGGGTGAAGGCCACGGGCGAGCGCCGCAAGAGTGGAAGCCCCAAGGGCACGAAGTGCACGGCCAAGCTGCCGGGCGGCAGCCGCA
>JAAYAY010000039.1 GCA_012719125.1 Planctomycetaceae bacterium
ACTGGCGGTGAACTCCTGTTTTCCATTGTTCCCATTGGGGACACTTTTTCTTACACTGGAAAGCATCGAGTTTCACCGCCTTTTGTCAAGATCACATCAATGGATTTGTGCAACTGACGGGTGTACTTGTGCCGGGTCTCCCGGGTGGTGTCCCAAGGTGCGGCCAGGAAGCTGCGATCATACTTCTCGGTGAACAGGTTGAATTGCACGAACTGCACGTTCTCGTAGTGCTCGCCTTCGAGAAACTGCTCACGCAGTTCCTCGGCCGACTTGCCTGTGATGACGGTTACAGGCTTGGGCGGGCGTTGATAGGTCGGCCGCTGGAATCGCTTGACCTGTTCCGCCAGGATCGCCTGGTTCTTTTCGACCTGGGCCAGCCGCCCGACGGGTTTCAGGTTCTCGAAGGCCGACGGCCAGTCGGGCCGATCCAGGTGCAGGGCATAGACGCCGTCGCCGCCCGAGATGCTGCTGCCGAGGAAGAGCGTGCCGGTCTCGGGATCGAACTCGGCACATGCCAGGGAGTACGACGCATCCAGAATCCGTTCGATCTTGCCCGCCGGATCGTAGACGATGAGCTGGTTGCCAAACAGTCCGAACACCCGCTCGTCGCCCGAGCCCGGCATGGTGACCCGGGTGAGCAGATTCATTCGATAGGGCCGGCCTCGAATCCCTCGGTCCGACGACGTGAGGACCTTCTCGCCTCGCCCGTTGTAGGCGTAGAAGACGCCCTTCTTCTCGAAATGATCGGTGAGCAGAATCTCGTCGCTGCCGTCGCCGTTGACGTCGAGGGGCAACACGCTGAAGACGGCCACCCGATAGCCGGCCCAGGGGACGAAGAACCTGGTGCCCTCGGTGGGATTGGTCGTGGCCAGCCCGACGGGCTTCTCCCAGACGGGCTTGAGACTTGCCGGATCGAAGAGTTGCAGAAAGAACCGGCTCGTGTCGTTTTTCGCGGTGAGCACGGCCGCGTACTTCTTTCCGTCGCCCAGGAAGTTGCCGGCCCGGATGTGCCGGACGGGATAAGGGAACTCGACCGAGTTGATCACTTCGCCGTCCGCCGAGAGGGCGTAGAGCTTCTTCTCAATCCCGCCGGTCAGAATGACCGTTCCCCGACCGGTGTTCGTCACGGGGCACACCTGAATCAGCGGCGGTTCGCGGCGGAACTGCCACTTCAGCTTGCCCCCATGATCCAAGACATACAGGCCGCCGTCGGCCGAAGCGACCATGGTTTCATCCCGGCCGTCGGCGTCGAGGTCGGCGGCGGCAAGATCCAACGGAAGGGCGCCGCCCGCGTCGTTCTTCCAGAGGAGGTCTCCTGACGGCGTGTAGCAGAGCACGGCGCCGTCCAGTGCGGCGGCCATCAGAACGCGTTTACCATTCGGTTCGGCTCGCCCGCAACGTAGATGGTAGACGGTGTGTCCGCCGGTGGAGAAGCCTTCGAGGGTCGCGGCGTCCGTCGTTGCGGCCGACTGGGTGAGGACGAGGAAGAAAAACAACGCCGAGCAGGATTGTGGAAAGGTCTTCATGGAACGGACTGTTGTTTCTGGAGTGCAGGAGTTGAAGTGGCAGTGCAGAAGATGCGACGAGGCTTCATTTTACACGGCGTACCGGCTGCAAGGGAATCTGGATGGGAACGGTCACCAATGCCTGCCAGTATAGCGGAAGTGAAAAAGTAAAAGTGTCGCTCGTCCAAGAGGACGAGGATCTGTGCCTGGAAGTCCGGGATTGGGGCGTGGGGTTCGATCCCGAGTCCGTCGATCAGGGTCGGTTCGGCCTGGAGGGTATGCGGGAGCGTGCCCGGCTGCTAGGGGGCAACCTGGCCATCGAGAGCGAGCCGGGAAAGGGAACCTGCATTCGAGTCACCTTGCCGATCCTGAAAACGTCGTAGTCTCCTTGTCGTGCTCAGAGAAGTGATCCTGGTTGCTTGAATAGCGTGACATGATCCAACCTCATGCCTCCAAATATGGGGGGCAAGCTGGGCCGTGGCAGCGGCGGTTCTTTTGGGTACCATCTGCCTTCCACCATGGCAACCGCCGACATGCCCTTGACTTTTTGGGCCATGCCGTTCCATAATACTCCGGTTGGCACTTCCACCTTACAACGTCTTACCGGGAGCGTTTCATGGCATCAGCACTTACACCAAGAGAGAAGGAAGTCGTTCGGCTGGCCAGCCTCGGCTGCACAGTCCACGAGTCAGCCAAGATTCTCAAGCTGGCTCCGAGCACCGTCGACAATCACAAGGCCCGAGCCATGGCGAAGCTCGGAACCGACAAGGCGGCCTTGCTCACCCGCCTGGCGATCCAGCAGAAGGTCACGAGCATGACCGACAAGCTCACTACCGCCGAGAAGAAGAAGAGCGGCCGCAAGGACGACGGCTGGAACTAGCCCCCGGCCCGCAATGTCCACCCAATTGGGCGATTGCCGGAGTTGCCTCTCAATAGTAGACTGTAGGTAGCTGGCCAGCCCAGAGCGAGAGCCGATACACCGGGTTCCATCGCTGGCTCACTGTGAAACATGGGCAGCAGGTGGCCAAGATCGGCGTACCGCCTCTCGGCTCAGAAAACTCGGTTTCGAGAAGCCCGCCGCTGTGGTGCGGGCTTCTCCATTTCTTGGGCCTATTGGTCGTGCTCGACCGACTGCTCTGCCGCTTCGAGCACCTTTCGAGCCTCTTCAATCAGTGCCGCCCGCTCCTCGCCCAGCGGCTTGGCCCGCTCGACAACCTGGACGAACTCGGCCCGGTAGCCGTACTTGTCGGCGCCCTTGGCCGACTGGGCGATCTCCAGCACGGCGTCGTAGCTCGACATGCCCTGATACTGCGAGCCTCGCAGCAGCATGCCGAACGAGGCCACGGCCGCGGCGAACTGAAAGTCGGGGCTGGCCTTCGAGAAGGCCTCGCCGCCGTCGGTCACCGGGAATTCGAGCAGGTCGCTCTTGTCGCCGTCGGGCTGCTTATAGCGCAGCTTGAGCGTGAGCAGCTCGCCGGCCCGTTCCTTGTTCCTGGTCTTCTTCGGTTCGGTTTGATATTTGAGCGGATCGACGCCGGGCAAGTCCACCTTCCCTCCAGCCGGCACCACCTCGTAGAGTGCAGTCACGGTATGCCCCGCGCCGATTTCGCCCGCGTCCTTCTTGTCGTCGTTGAAGTCCTCGGCCGCGAGCATGCGGTTCTCGTAGCCGATGAGCCGGTAGGCCTCGGCCTGGGTCGGGTTGAACTCGACCTGGATCTTCACGTCCTTGGCGATCGTGATCAGGGTGCCCCCCATCTGCTCGACGAGCACCTTCCGGGCCTCAGTGATCCCGTCGATGTAGGCGTAGTTGCCGTTTCCCTTGTTGGAGATCGTTTCCATCATGGCGTCGTTGAGATTGCCCCGGCCGAAGCCGAGCACCGAGAGGAACACACCCGACTTGGCTTTCTCCTCGACCATTCGTTCCAGGGCACCGGTGCTGGTCGTGCCCACGTTGAAGTCGCCGTCGGTGCAGAGGATCACCCGGTTGACGCCCTCCTTGATGAAGTTCTCGCGGGCGACCTTGTAGGCCAATTCAATCCCGGCCCCGCCGTTGGTCGAGCCGCCCGCGTTGAGCCGGTCGATCGCGTCGAGGATCGTCGCCCGCTGGTCGCCCACGGTCGACGGCAGCACGAGCCCCTCCGACCCGGCGTAGACGACGATGGCCACCCGATCGTTCTCGCTGAGCTGCCCGGCCAGCAGTTTCATGCCGGCTTGCAGCAGGGGCAGCTTGTCGGGCTGGTCCATCGAGCCCGACACGTCGAGCAGAAACACCAGGTTGCTCGCCGGCCGCTGGTTCGTCTGGATCTCGCGGCCTTTCAGGGCGATGCGCACCAGCCGATGCTCCGGCGCCCAAGGGCATTCGGCCACTTCGATATGCGAGGCGAAGGGCACGTCGCTCGTGGGCGGCGAGTAGTCGTAGTCGAAGTAGTTGACCAGTTCCTCGATCCGCACGGCGTCGGGCGGCGGCAGTTGATTCTCCTGCAGCAGGAACCGCCGCACGTTGGCATAGGAGGCCGTATCGACGTCGATCGAGAACGTCGACAGCGGATGGTCCTTGACCGCCTGGAAGGGGTTTTCGACGAGCCGGACGTACTTATCCCCGCCCTCCGCGGGGCCCTGGCCGGATTCGATGTTGTACTTCCGCAGCACTTCCAAAGCACGAGCGAGTCGTTCGGCGCTCCGTCTGTTCAGGGGCACACCCCGCATGAGCAGGGGCACAGCGGAGCGTGTCTCGTCCGCGGCCTCGGCGTTTGCCACCGTATCTTGATCTTCTGTCCGCCTATCATGGAACGCATGTGTCTCCAGAATCTCCAGCGAATCCACTGGCAGTTGGACACTTCCAGGCGAAGAGATGTCGCCGGTCACGTTCACAGTACCCGTCACTATCTTCCCATCTGGGGAGAAAGCCAGCGCCCTTGGCTGATTCTGCTGGGCCACATACCCCGGCCGTGAGGGAATCGTTCCAGGACCGGCAATTCGGTTGTATTGGACACCGGAGCCCTGCATGAGCGGTTGGCGAAAGGGCCCTTCTGTGTCTTGCCCGATTGGGTAGGGATTGTTCACAATTGGCAGTACGCTCGGTCCTATCGGACCTTCCACACTATGCACATGGCCCGCAGCAGCAGGTTCGGCATACCTACGCATGCCGTTCTTCATTTCGCGATTCAGACGATTCTCCAGCTCCAGTCGAAGTTTGTCATCCGATGAAGCATATTGTGCGCCGTCATTTGTATACCGCGGTGACGGAAACGTTTGCGTGGCGTCATGGTAGTTGTGCATCGACGCCCCCAGTTGATGAAGCGAGTTGGAGACCACGCTCCGTCGTGCGGCCTCTCGCGATGCCCGGACTGCGGGAAGCAACAACGCGGTCGCAGTTCCGACCAACAGGCATGCAGTCGAGGCAATCGCCACCCACACCCAACGCCTCCCCTTCGTCTTCCCCATGACCCCATCTCCTTTCGGCTGCGGTAATACGGCAGTTTGCTCGTCAGCCGCCGCAATGATGCGATCGGAGAGGTCGGGGGGAGATTCGGCGCCCAGCGTTTCGCGCAAGGCCTGATCGAGCAGGCGATCGCGAAGCTCATCGCAGAGTTGATCGTGCGGCTCGTTCATGATCCCAGTTTCCTTTCCACGCATTCCCGCAAGACAGATCGGGCACGGCGCAAAAGGGTCTTCACGCCCTCGGCCGCCATCTCGAGCTGTTCGGCGATCTCGTCGCGGCTCAGCCGGTCGCGGTAGAAGAGCTCCAGCGCCCGGCGTACCCGCGGGGTCACGCCCACTTCGAGGCAGTCCTCCAGGGCGACCAGGTAATCGTCCATGCCGCGGTCGCCGACCGTCTCGGCCCAGACCGCCTCGGCCGCTTCGAGATCGACTTCGGGGGCCTTCTTCCGGCTGCGGCGGACCGCCAGCAACCGATTTCGGGCGACCGTGCGAAGGTAGGCCGCGGTCTGTTCAGAAGAGCGATCCTCGAACCCGTCGCGAAAGACGGCAAGGAACGTATCCTGGGTCAGGTCGTCGGCCTCGACAGGACAGCAGCCCAGGTAGCGCAGATAGCGCCACACGCCCGCCTGATGGAAGCGAACCAGGGCGGCCATCTCGGCCTGCCGATCTACCATTTCCGCCTTCATAACGTCTGGAGCCAATACCGCCTCTACCGGTCGTGTCCGTCCATGCCCGTGGGAAGCCTGCTTGCTTGGCTGACTACCGTTACAGTGCGCGACCGAAGGGAAAAGGGGTCACAAGAAAAGCAGGGAAAGCAAAATTGATCGTAAGTCGTTGCCATCTCAGAGATTCGTTTAACCTTATTTTCCGCTACCCTGTGTCGTTTGCAACGGGTGCGTGGCGGAGGCGGTCAGTTAGGGGGCCTTGGGAGGCGGCGGCTGAGAAGTTGTGCGGGGGTGGAGAGGCTCAAGCGTTG
>JAAYAY010000403.1 GCA_012719125.1 Planctomycetaceae bacterium
CCAGAAGCCGATCCTTCGGCCATGATCCACCTCCTTGTGAACAAAATGCCTTTGGTGGATCATGGCCTTTTTCGTAAACTATGTCACGAGCACTTACCCTCCCCAAAATCCGTGACGGTCAGGAATTCTGCAAGGGAACACGGCGATGATGGACGGTCTGCACACCGCCCTGCGGCATTACGAGAGAATCCGACCGGAGGCTCGCGAGGAGCTTACGAGCAGGGTGGCCGACGAGTTGAACGCGTGGATGGAGGGGGACGCTTGCCAAGTCGTCCAGGAGCTTCTTCCGCACCCGGATTTCCGCAGGCACGCCTCCTGGCCGATCGAGCGGCTGGTGAGCACCAGCCTCTGCGCGGAACGATGTCGAGTCCAAGCCGTGGACGATGCGCTCGTCGCGTACGCCGGCGAGTTGGCGGTGCTTGCCGGGCAGCCGGCCAACAGGCAGCAACTCCTGTTGATGGAGGATCAGGAGACACCGGTTGCCAGAGATCTGGTTGCCGGGTCGACCGGTGGCGACCAGGCGGCCGGCGTGGAGCGGGTGCCTCGACTCGTTACGCAATTGGAATGGATTGCCGACCGGCCGTGGATTGACCTGGTATCCGTCGCCGATTACTTCCACTCGGTCAGTCAGCTGAACCTAAGGCAAGGTGTCAACGAAGACTCCGGTCTGCAACCACAATTGGCGGCGTTCCTGCCGTACTCCAACGTTCGGCTGAGACAGTTGGGGGATCTGGTAAGCCGCTCGATGTTGACTCGGGTCGAGTTCTGGGCCGACTACCTGCGCCGGGCCGAGATGCGGTGCCATGAGGCGAGGCGGCGAGTTTGCCAGGGGGAGCCACAACCCGAGGAACGGGTGATCGCGACCCAACTCCAGTTGCGTGAGAGCCGGGATACTCTGGAAACGTTGTTCCACGGGGAAGAGGCCGATCTGCGAGACGGGTGCATCGGGCTTGTGCAGGTAATTGCTGCCTATCGCCCGATGACCGAGCTGAGTTGGTTGGGTGAGGTCGCCCAGTTGTCGGCCAATGCAGCCGCTATTCGTGATCGCGTGCGTCGGGTTGGCTTGGAGGTGACAGATCCTGTTGCCAAGTCGCTCGGGCAGGTATGGCCGCTCTATCGCCAGCCGATAATGGAGGAAGAAATCATTGAACGGGCCTGCCGGGAGCATCGGTTGGTCATGGTGTGCGGGGTCGGATTTCGGGCTGTTTACTGGAAGGGCGAGGAAGTTACCGTCGACTGGCGAAACAAGACACTTCGGTGGGAGTTTTTGCTGGGATTGGCCGAGGCTGCGATGAAGAAGCAGGGAGTCGATGCCTTCCTGGAGAAAACCGGCCGAGGGCCGAAGCCCCTGAAGGACCGCAAGGCTCGGCTCAAGCAAGACCTTCCGGCCGATCTCTACGAGTTGATTCAGCCCGCCGGTCGCGGCACCTACAAACTGGACCTTCCTCCGGAGGAGATCGGCCTACTGGAGTACGATGAAGAATCACGCCTCGTGTCCCATGGCAACCGTTTTCCTCCTGTTTAATCCCGTGGACTGCCCAGCGGTACGACGATTCCCGGTTAGTGACGTGGCGCGACCGGCGGGCGGCGGACGCGGACTGCCCGAGGTGCAACCCGCATTCGATCCTTAAGCCGTTCGATCTCGCGACGTTCCAGTTTGATCCGTCCCTGTCCTTTCGGGCCTCCCTGTAAATAGTTGATCGTCACGGGTTCTCCGCGGATGAGCAGGGCGCCGCGATCCGATTGGTCCAGCCAGGCATAGAACGTGGACGTGGCAATCCCCAGGCAACGGGAAGCTTCCTGCGCGGACAGCAGTTCGTCGATCGGCGGCGCTGGCGGGTACGAAACCACGTCGTGGTAACCTGAGGTGGGCGGGAAAGGCCTCCGGATCAGATTTCCGGGAGAATGCCGCCCAAGATACCCGCTGGTTTTCGCAGTCCGTTCGCAGTTTGCGCAGCGTGCGGCGAATTGGGCTGTGGGGCCAGTACTCCACGGTCACACGGCGTGCCGTCACTCGGCGTGCTCGCCCACGTCACCCGGCGCGTGGAGGCCGCTGGCCGGCCAACGCACGACCGCCGAGGACCTCGTAAACGGCCTCTCCCAGGCGATCCAGAAACGGGGTCTGCCCCGAGCGTCGGTGGCCGATAACGACGCGGTGATGGAGTCCGCCCGAGCGATTCGACCGGCTAAGTTTCGCCCGGCAGTCGGCAACGGAGACGCCTCCCGTGCGATCTGCTACCTACACGGTAGACACCATACAACAAGCCCCTCCGAAGAACTGACTCCCCCGATGGAGCTGGAACACCCATTTGGCGCGAACGCGGGTCCTCACCTGCATGGTATGCCCCAGCTCCACTGCAGTGGTGGCAGTCCCTGACTTCTGAGGCCAACGAGGATCGCGTTCCCTTCGGCGTCGACGAGAACCATCTTTGAGGCCGCAAGCAGTTCCTGCTGCTCGAAATCCTCAACGCTCCTCCTCCGGACCGACGCGATTCTGGCAGTCATGACCTCGCCAGCATCGTCGTAGATCTCGACGTCCGCCAGGTTCATGCCGCCCCTCAACGCGTCGACGAGGTGGTTGAAATCCATCTTCGTCAGTCCATCGACACTGACCACGTAAAGTGCCGTCTTACCGCGTAGTTGCATGTTGGGGCTCCTGGAGTTTGTCTGGTTCAGATCTCGTACGCAGTCCTGTAGCACCAGCCTGTACGTCACTCAACAGAACGGCCGTTTCCTCCCCGAGTCGCTGTTGCTACAGAAAGACGAAGACAGAGGGGCAGGATGCCCGCCCATAACATCCAGGAGCGCCACAAATGAGTTACCTCGCGATCAACTTTTCCAGGAAGCTTGAGAAGGTCGTTGAGCAGCACAGCGGTGCAAGCGAAGCGTGCGACATGACCAGTACCCCCGGATATGACAACGACGGGTGCATCGGTCCGGAGCTGGTGGACAACGGTGTGTCTCTTGGTTTCGCTTGCCGCGACTACAGTCCAAAGGCGCGTATCTTCTACGCGGTTGCGCATGAGACGTGTTTCTACCAATATGGCCTTGATGAGGCAGATGCTGGCCCATACGGCGGAAGAACCGGGGGGCGCTCGAATCCCCGTCTCCTGGCCATCCTCCACGACGATCAGTTTCAGCCGGGAATGCTCCCGCCGGATCTTCGCCAGCAGCTCGAAATGTCGTTCGCCTTTGCTTCAATTTCATGCCCTTGAAGACCGCCGATCGTGATCGGCTCGGACCTCGTGACTGCGATGTCCCTCACCTCCGCCGTTTCAAGAAGGCGTCGCTCGGCAAACTGTTTGAGGTCGCCCACGACAACGTTCGAGACGGCACGCCCGGCAACAAACAGCGGATCGCCAGGGGCTCTTGCGGTCGCGGCGGCGCCGTCTCGCGCGTACAGCAGCATATTGCCCACGCGCTGGACCAGTTTCAACCCGTCGGGTGCATCGAGGGAGAAGCCCATGCCCGCCGCCGGATCCGAGGGGCCATTGGCATTGAGTTTCGCCCGAAGCACGGCCTCTTTCATCCGCGCTCCCACCCGATCCTCTACAAGTTTCGGATAGCTCGCGGTGATCAGCACGGTTTCTTGGTTGCTGCCCCACACGGCAATCCACTTCGCGATCGTTACCGCGTTTGCGTCTTGTTCGATTTTCACAAGCAATCCCCGCTGCCCGTCGTAGTCAACCTCCTGCTTTTCGAGGAGGTTCATGCCCCGTGCCCCGAGCGTCTCTGCGGTGAATCCCGCCACGGTGGCTTCATAGGGGGCCGACAATTCCGTGACCATGATGGTTGCCCCGGAAGCAGGATCGGCGAACCGCGGGAAGTTCTCCGCGGGCTCGAATCCGCCCGGCGGCGGCATGAGCACTTGCGTTCCGGCGACCGCCACGAGAGGGCCGGCAGGAGTTGCGGTTGCCGTCCGATTCTCACTGGTTGTTCCGGCGTTTGGCGAGGTTGCCCCGGAGCCTGTGGGCGCTGCCGGCGGTTTGGGTGAATTGCAGCCGCAGGCCGCGATGAAGAGGCCAATGATCATTAGGCGGGGAAACACTCGGCTCTTCCGCATCGCGGCATTCCTCATGTTGTTGGCAAGATTGTTGAGTGACAGAATGAACCAACTCAGTCGTTCTTGCCGCCGTTGGCTGGGGACGAAGGCTTCGCCCGAGATTCGATCTCCTGTTCGCACGCTTGTCGAAGGCCAATGAGCTCGGGCAACTGGGCTTTGTATGCGAGCGTGTCGATCATGCTGAGCAAATCAATTCGTTCTTTCAGCAGACTCGCGGCGGTTTTGAGTTCGTCGTCGTTGCAATCGGCCCATGCACGTGGCTCCGTGGAACCGCGAGGGTACCGAATCTCGTTCAGTTTGTCTCCCAAGAGCCGGATGCCTGACGCTCGTACGGATTGTGCCCTCGCATCCGACAGTTCTTCGGATTTCAGCAGTTTCCGACACGTATCAAGGAGTCCGTCGCGAGAAATGTGCTGGTCCGTGAGCTGTTTCACCAATTCCGAACTTTGCTTCTCCATCGCCGTAAGATAGCCTCGCAGCTCGATCGTGAACAAAGATGCTTGCAGTTCTGCTTTGTCGGCAGCTCCAGGGGCCAATTCTTCGGCTCGTTTCGCAAGCTCGGTGGCACGTTTGCACGTATCGGCATTCCAGGCCACCTGCTCTGCACTGGCCACCCAATCCGCCAGGATTCGAAAATCATCCGCCGTCTGCAAGTCTTTCGGAATGCCACGATCGTACTCGGCAAGCGCCCCTTCGAAGTTCTTCTTGCGATCCTCAATCCTGCCGTTGATATGAGCGTACAACTGGGTGACAGGGTTGGCGGGATTCTCCCAGTCCAACCGCTCGCCGAGCGACCGATCGGCTCTGGCGCGAACGTCTTGCCACTCCTGGACTCTCAGTTCGTCTTCCGAAACACCCGTGACCGGAGCCAGGATCCACTTCATCGTATAAGCAAATTCGGCAGACGATTGCTGCTGTTCCGCCAAGGCAATGCATTTCTGTCGGCATTTTTCTGCCTCGGCGTCCTCGTGACAACGCGAATGGACGTCGGCCAACAAGTCCCACGCTTCAACCAGCTTGGCGTCCGTCTTGACGGCTTCACCCAGATTGAAAACACACGCTTTCATGACGTCGTCCGCAGTCCGGAAGTTCGAATCCAATTCCGCCGGTGTGACCTTGCCGCCGACAATTGCCTGATAGTAGCAGCGTCCAATTCCCAGATATGCCTGGGCATTCTGCACGGCGGCGTTCGAGCTTGTGTAGTGTTCGCACGCAAGCTTGTAATTCGCCGCGGGGTCCGAGCCCACGAGCCGGGCCAGGTCCTCGTAGGCATTTCCCACAACCAGATTGGGATATTGGGGATAGTCTCTCTCGATCTCGGCGGCTTCTTTGGCCCATTGAAGGGCCTCGGTGAGTTCCTCTTTCTGCTTTTCGTGCTCCTCTTGACCGGCTTGTTGCCCGAACGTGTTCGCATGCCCGATCAAGGCACTCGCCAGAGTGATCAGGTGATAGGACCGCCGGGGCGAGGCGTCATTGTTGTCAATCGCCTTTCGGCCGCATTCTATGGCGTTTTGAAGATCCTCGCGTCTCTTCTCCAGTTGAGGCTCCGTCCGCGATCGTTCGACGGCGGCATGGGCCAGCAGTCCTTCGGCGTCGGGGAGGGCCTCGACGAGCAACTGAGCCTCTCTTGCATCCTTCTCCGTTGCTTCGAGACCCGGCGGCCGATGGAGCATCCACGATCGACCCCGATCCACAAGGTAGCCGGCCTGAATTGCCTTTTCTTCGGAGGTTGTCGGCTCCTTTCCCTCGCGGCGTTTGAACAGCGAGATGGCATCATCAAAGTGGCCCTTCACGCGTTCGGGCAACCCCGGCCCGCCGTCGTCGAAACTCCACATCGCGTACTGATGCTTCAGAAGAAGCTCGCCAACCTCGGCGTGAAACTGCTCCAATTGTTTCAAATCGTCGGCAGGAGTCGTTCCGTCGGCTACCGGCACAACCATCGGCTTGCATGCATCGCCGACCGGTTGGAGCAGCGTTTGGTAGAGCTTGACCACGGACGGGTCGCTCAGCTTGGGCGCCTTTGGACGGCTGGCGGTGTCGAGCCGCCCGAGCAGGCGGTTGCTCAAGCGAAGGGCGAGCAGCCGGGGCTTGGACTCGTCACTGCGTCCGGCAGCCTCGACGGCGCCGACGGCGGCGGCAAGAAGCACACTTTCCGCATTGGGACCAAGGTTTTCGTCGCCGAGCAAAGCCAGGTCGTCGACGAGATCAGCAAGACCCTTCGGCTTGTCCCCGTAGTAACGCGTCAAGACCAGCGCGATGATCGCACGATTTCGCAGATCGGCGGGCAGCCGGCTGCCGTGTTTTTTCCACAACGCCTCAAGCTTGGACACATCCAGCTTGGCCTCTGGAACAAACGGACTGCCAAGCCGTTCGGGGCTTATCCAATCGGGCTGGCGGGCATACTGACTTTCCACCGACCCCAGTGCAAGCTCGACCTGTCCCGCGACAAGTTGAGTGAACCCGCCTTTCAGGTTCTCGGTTGCCTCGGGCAGGTCGCAAATCGGTTGCATCACGTCCACGGCTCGAGCCAGATTGCTCTCTGGGGCAGTCGGTTCGCAGAGCCGCGACGCGATCCGAGCGATTGCCTCTGCCAATTCGATCTTCTCCGTGTCGGAAACGGACACTTCCTTGCCCTGCGAGGGATTCAGTATCTCCTTGGCCAGATCGAGTCCTTCCCCGATCTGGTCCGATGTCGATTGCGGATTGGCAAACCTGCTCATCGCCTGGAGTTGCTTGACGTGCGCTAGCTCGGTGTTCGGAAAGGTCGCAAGGCCGGTCAGATGGTTAAGCAGGTTATCGATCGCGGAGAAGTTCACACCGCCCCGATCCGCGGTCAAGTCGGCCTTCAGCACCTCCAGAATCCCGAGCAGGCCATCGGTGGCCTCCTTCTGGGCGGCAGGTATATCGAGCAGGCTCTCGATCAGCCTAAGTGCTTCCTGGTCGTCGCCCTCGGTCATTAGCGATCCGCTAACCAACGAGCCGAACCGGGGGCCGACCTCTCCGATCGCCTTCAACAACTCGTCTTTTTCGGCATCGGAAAGGAGCGTCGCGCCGGACGGAGGATTCAGAAGGCTCCCAGCAAGGTCAAGCCCCGCCGCGATCTCGTCGGGTGTCGATCGCGGATTGGCAAAGCTGCTCATGGCCTGAATCTGCTTGACCCGTGCGAGCTCGGTTTCCGGAAAGGTCGCAAGGCCGGTCAGATGGTCGAGCAGGCTATCGATTGCCGAGAAATCGGCTCGCTTTCCATCCGGACGTATCTCGCCCTTGAGTGTCTCCAGAAGCTCCCGGATGCCTGCTGTGGCAGGAATCTTAGACAGGCTCTCAAAAACTTCGCCGACCCTCTCGTAGTCGTCCTCGGTCAGTCGCAACTCACGTTCTCGTTTCCAACACAGAAGGCGACAGAGAATCGTATTCGCCGCATTCGCCGCTTCTGACTCATGTCGAGTCAGAGGCGTTCGCAACAATGTTTTGAGCAGCACCTCTGCTTGAGGGGCGTTGTTGTCGGCGAGGCAGTTCTCAAATTGCTGCTGCCACTTTTCGAGGAGCAGCTCGAGAAGGGGCTGCTTTCCATCCGGCGTGGTGCCCGCAGGGGCATACTTCAACATCTCGCCGGCAACCAAGTGATCGGCATGCTTCCCGCCAAGATAGTCACCGTAGACCTCGAGCCAAACTTTCGTTGCCTGTTGTCGGAGCGAGTTTGGGTCGGCTAGTACCAGGTCAGGAGCCTGATCGACAAGCATCTTGGCCAAGGGGGGATCCATTTGTCTCACGGCATTCTGGATGGCATCAAGCCAGGCTTTTTCTGCTTTGCCGACGACTTCCTTTCGCAGTGGTTCCTTGAGTTCGTCCAGCAGCCTTAGGTAAAGGTCCCCCGCCTCGGCGATTTTGTCCTTCTTTGCAAGCGACGTCTTCAGATCATCGAGCCAATCGCCGGCAAGGTCGCGCGGACTGACGGGAGGATTTTCCGGAACCGCGTCGATCGGCATTGGGGAAGCTGCTTCTTTCGATGCGTCGCTGGTCTCCGCGACAGACGGAACGACGGGGCTCGTAACAAGGGGGCTGGCCCCGGGTGTTTCCGCGGTCTTCTGTGCTGGCGGAGACGCTGCCCCAAACTTGTAGTAGATGGCAGGGATTGATGTTGCTGCGAGGACGGCGGTCCCCAGGAGGGCATAGAAGGAGATTCTCCTAGGTTTTCCCGGGGAGTTGGGCGTCGTTGGCTCTAGGTCGGGGGGGGCCGGTAAACGGGTGACACTGAATTCTCTCGCAAGGCTGCCTTCCCCGAACTCGGACAAGGTCGAATCCAAAGCGATCAAAGTCGTGTTGTCTGTTTCGGGCCGATCTTCTGCCTCCTTCTGACTCGAGGGCGTTTTCGAGTCCGTCGCGCTGCCAGAAGAACTCGAGATGGACACGACAGGTGTTGATCCTGGAGCAGGTGCGGAGGCTGCCTCCTCGCGATGAAGCAGGCGTGCACCCATTTCGACCAGCCACGTGACCGTCGTTTTGTTGTTGTCCGCTTGGCGCAGTTCTTCAACGAACTCTCGGCAGTTGGCAAATCGACGGAGAGGATTGATGGAAGTCGCCTTGGCTACGACACGGCGTTCCGCCCGCTTGAGTGCGCCGAGACTGAGCCCTTCTTCCCACCAGGCGCGGAAGATTTCGCCTTCGGTGACATCGATGCCGTCCCCATAAGGCATTCTCGCGGTTCTGAGTTGGAAGTAGGTGACGGCAAACGAGTACTGATCGCTCCAAGGGGTTGCCGGGCGGTTGTCGAGGCGGATCTCCGGGGCCATGTAGCCTTCTGAGCCTGCCCGAGTCCTTGTCCGCGAACCGACTTTCTGAAGCGACGCGACCGCCTTGGCCAAACCGAAATCACATATTTGGGCGTCATCGCCGACAATGAGGATATTGTGGGGTTTGATGTCGCGATGGATGATCGCAACCTCCGCTTCGTTCACCGGGTGAATGGGTTTGTGCAGGTAGTCGAGTCCCTTGGCCGCCCCCTCCATGTAGCGAAGCAATTCGTCCCGTGGAATTCCCTCGCCGCCGCATTCGGAAAGGCGTTTGGCCAGGCACTTTTCGCCAAGGCCCAAAGCGATGACCAGACGCTTAGGTTCGTGTCGTCCGTGTCCGGCGTCCTTCCCGGTCAGAAGACGCTGTTTCTGCAAAACGTTGCCAGCATCGTCAATGGTCCAAAGGGAAAAGACAGAGCAGAGGTTGGGATGACGGATATCTTTGACCTTCTCCAGCGCGTCAAACTCCCGTTCGCCGTCGGTTCGAGTCAGATCGATGATTTTCAGGGCGACACGAACTCCGCCCGGGGCCATACCCGACCAGGCCTCGCCGAAGCCGCCTGCGCCAAGAAATGCCTCTAGAACGTAGTCTTCGCCAACAACGGGTCTGTCGCCCGGATTGTAGCCCAGCCTGGAGGATTGCATGCTGCGCACAAAGTAATCGTTGCCACAGTCTGGCTGAGGCATTCAGGATGGAGAGCCACTCGCGGCCGTGAAAACACCTTGCCTGGCAACGTAGTGGGCTCGAAAAGAAACTGGCCCGAGGGTCTTATGGTAGCTAAGTATTTTTTGCGAATCAAGCTATATTGGGGGGGGGGCAGTGGCCATTATCCCTCCAATGGACTAGGACGTGGCGATATGCTAGCATGGGCCTTTACCGACGTTTTCGATCAATCGGGGAAGGGTGATCTCGGACTGCGTGTATCATAATATGTTTGATGCCAATAGGTTCCGTTGCATCAAGAGGTCAGGTCGCACGTTGGTCGTTTTTCGCAGTTTCACCTCCTGGTAGATCATTTCTTGCTTCCAAAAGGGCTCCCTCACGATGGATGACAAGGCCACTCGGCAGTTGGTGAATCGATGGCGCAAAGGTGACCAAGATGCGGCCACCTCGCTTTTTCGACGCTACGTGGAGCGACTAACACGTCTGGTCGAAGCGAAACTGTCTACAAGACTTAACGCCCGACTGGATTCCGACGACATCGCCCAGTCGGCGTTGAAATCCATGCTCATTCGCGTTCGAGATGGACAATTTGAATTTGGTGACGATCAGGCGTTCTGGCAACTTCTGGTCACCATCGCCGTCAACAAGGTGCGGAACAAGGTCCGTTTTGCCAAAGCGGCGAAACGCGACGTTACGCGCGAGAATGTCTCTGGCGGAGAGGACTCCTACGATGCCTACGTGGCATCGTGCCTGTCGCGATCGCCCACGTCCGACGAAGTCGTTGCCTTTGAAGAGACGCTCGAATGGCTCTTCGAGCAACTGCCCCACCGAGAAGCCCGAGTCCTCGAACTTCGTATGGAGGGGAAGACGCAACTGGAGATCGCGACGGAGCTCAAGATGTCCGATCGTCAGGTCCGCCGCGATCTGGATCGCCTTCGGGAGCGGCTTCGAGAGATATTTGACATGGGCGCCCCCTCCAACAATCAGTAGCTTGCCTCGGCAGGAAATATTCCCTCCCGTGGAAGCTCAGGCGGCAGCGAATCGCCAACCGACTCCTTGGTTGCCTCGACTTCGCCTCGATTCACCTGGACGGCCTCTGGTCCGGACATGGTCGGGCTGACCTCGTCTACCTCCCGGCTTCCTCCGTCGGCAGAGCCCTGGAAGTCAGGCAAGAACTTTCCGACCAATGCTCCCAAGAGTCGGCCTCCCTGGGTGGCCGCGCACTTTGCGTCCGAATCGGGCAGGTCCCTCTTCTGAAGTGGGCCACTGGGCAAATGGCCTTTTGCCGTTTGCGAAGAGTCCGCCGGCGCGTCCGAACGCGCGATGGCATTGTCGATCGCTTCCAACAACAACTGGCGTTCCCACTCGAGGCTGGGCAGCAGATCCTGGAGCGGTCCGCCGGACATGCCGCGGAGTCCGTCGCCTTGTAGCTGACGGAGGATTGGATCTTCATTTCCGGAGAACTTCTGACAATGGGCCCATGCTTCGTGGATGGAATCGCGAAACAACCGGACCGAATCGTCGTCAAGCCTGGCTTCCAGGAGAATCTCGAAGCGATCGAAAGGTTGAACGCGGGTATTGGCGATACGCGATCGCTCAAATTTCATGTACCCGAAACTGTGACCGGCAAAGCGAATATTCTCGTCAAGGAATTTCGATCCATCCTGCCGGTGGCCGAACTCTGGGCCTGAAGAGTTCTGTTGCACGGTCGCACAGTATCGAACCAACGCCAGACACTCGGCGATCGCCAGATCCCACTCCCGCTGGGCTAGATAGATTCGCGTCAACTGGCGCCAGGGAGCCGGAAAGGGATCGTGGCGTGTGGCGTCGCCTTCCGGCCGCTGACGTTCCAGACGACGTTGCCGGTCCAATTCGTATTCTTTGGCCTTTTCCAACTGATCGATTGCTGCTTCCGTTTCAAGATGCTTCTCAAGCAAAATGGCGCAAGCGAAGTGCATCCGCGGATCCGCTCGATGAATGAGTCGGGCACGGGCATAAGCGGCGCTCGCTATTTCCTGGGTTCTGGACCGCGGTTCCTGCCATGAATCGCCGACGATCAGGCGAATCTGCTGGAAGTATTCGCTTCGCCTCGCTGGCAGGACATAGTCCGGCACATCCCAGTCCGTGAAGATCGGGGTGTCGGGTGTTTTCACGATTCGTTTGGGCTGGTCCACCGTCGGCTTTTCCTGCGTTTCGTCGATTGGAGGTGTTGGCGACACCGGGCCTTCAACTTCAGAGTTTTTGGGCGGAGTTGTGGCTTCCGGTATTTCCACCGGCGTAAGCTCAAACTCAAACTCGTTGGCGAACTGGGTCACGCGAATCTTCTCTTGACGAGGCACGTAGCCGTCGGCTCGGAGTTCCAAAAGGTGATCACCGAGCCCCAGATTCAGTTTGCTTGGCGTTCGCAACGGCTCGCTCATTCCGGAGACCACCACCGGGCTGCCGTCGAGGAGGATTTCTGCGCCCGGGGGAACGGAGCTGATGCTTACGAAGTATTCCCGAGGTGGAATTGTCTCGGGTCTCTCTCCTGGCGTTCCAGCGGGATCGGAGGGGGTTGTCGGTTCAAGGTCGCACCGGTAGGGGCCGGCATCGCCTTCAACGGGAACGTGTGCAATCAACTGTCCCGGTTCGTAGCCGGGAAGCATGAATTCGAGTCGACGCTCGCCGACGCCGAGCGACCAGGTCAAAGGGGTTTCCCTTCCCGTCGCCACGCCATCGATGATGACGATGGCTCCAGTCGGCTCGGATTCAATCTGCACTGTTCTTGCACGCGGCCCGGATGGAATGATGAGCAACAACACGGCAACAAGGGCAACCCCCAACAGGAGTGAACGCCGTACAACAGGGTTCTTGAGGTAGCCTTCCAAACGCTGATACGGCAAGGAATGGGTCAATCGGTACGTTAGGGTCTTGGACTTCTCCTGCAATTCGGCGTATTCCTGATGTACCGGGGGCTTGCCTTTGACAACCGCACCGGCTGCGCGCCGAGACCGTGCCTTCTCGCTCGCTTCGTCTTCCGAAGGAACCCGCAGAAGCGGCGCATTCTCGAGCGCCTGCAATGCCTCCTCCGTACGCTGGAACCGCATCGAGACTTTCTTGGCGACAAGGCGGTCGATTACCGCCACCAGGTCGTCGGGGGCATCCGGTACCAGATGCCGCAATGAAGGAAGCACTTCGGTGTGGGAGTTATGCCAGCGCAACCAGGCGAGATCTCGCTGCTTTCCCTTCCCGCCGATCCCCTTGAAATGATTCTCAATCCCTGGACCCACGAGCAACTCGAGCATCGTGAATCCGAGACAGTAGAGATCAACGGCGATCCCGGGGACGCCGAATGTCCGCGGATTGAGCAGTTCGGGCGCCACGTGCCGCTGGCACCCCAGGGGAGTTCGGAATTCACCGCTTGCCGCAAACCCCGGCGAGGCATTGAGTTTGATATACCCGTCTTGATCAACCAGAAGATTGCCAGGCTTGATCTCTCCATGAATCTTGCCCTGCTGATGAAAGTGCGTCAGACCCTCCAACGCCTGCCGGAGCACTGCCCGCACCAGATCCGGATCCATCGGGCCCTGCGCAACCCGCGATTCGAGGTTCCCACTCATCCGCTCCGTGATGATCCAACCTCGGTCTTCATCGATCCCATGAAGCCCGACGATATTGTGGTGACCCTGGGCGGCCAGAAATCTCGCCTCACGCCAGAACAGAGCGGCTTCCTGTTCGCTTGCGCCATCGTTGAGTTGCTTGATCGCCACTTTGCGGCGGAGCGCTATTTCAAACGCTTCAAAGACGTGATTGCAGCGACCTTGTGCGATCAACGACACGGGCTCGTAGCCGGGATGGTGACGGAGTGCGGACTGGACAGTTCCGCCTGACGGGTCCGCCGAATCTGGAGCGACGCTCTGACAAGAGAGGCCCGGCAGAGGGGGTGGGAGAGGACTGAGCGTTCCCGCGTCCCGTCCATCCTGGATGCTCGCAACGACACCCCCGCCGTCGTGGGGTTTCGAAAGGGTGAGGTCACCGTTTGCATCGGCTTCCGAGCGTGCGTGGTTGTCCCGTGTTTGGGGGGATACGACCATTTGACGCCGCAAACGCAGGTCGTAGGTTTGTTTCGATTCCGCATTCGTCAAGCAGGTTTGGGCCGCAATCACTTCTGCCGCAGCTTGTCGGGCAACCCCAACAGGCAATTCCTTTCCGGAACCCTCAAGTTGATGCAGCTTCTCCATGGCAGCGGCGGCAATCCGCTGTGAATTCTGTTCGAACAGGGGGAGGCCTAACAGCTCATAGTGGCTTTTTGATGCGTCCACGGAAGCGAGATCAAAGCGTTCATGATGAAGATTTGCGGTGGGCGAGGCTTGCGACATGGTTCCGGCTCGCTTGGTTCGTTGTGATGGACGGTCGAGGCGATTTGTCGGCCCGTGGGCCGGTTGACCTCCGATAGGCAATGGACAAAAGGCGAGCAAAGCGGACACCGCGTGAATTATCTTGTGGAATTCTCGGAAAACAGGGGGCCATGCTGTCCGCTTGTCGACCCGGGCAGGTATCCAGCAGTAGGCAGGCAAGCCGGACCGGACGACCGTGTGCCGAGACGGTGTCGCTTCCCAAAGGAATCCATGGAGTCGGAACCGTGCAGACCATCCCAGATGTGAATTGCGGAAATCAGGAGCAGGAGCCGGCGGATCTCGATCGGGTCGTCGGCCCGACAAGCTCCCCTGCGACGAAGTTCCGGATCCTTGGGCCGATCCCGTGCGGTCAGAGCCAAACGGCGTACAGGGCCCGGGATGCCGCCGGTCGAATGGTGGTTCTGCAGAAAATCCGCCCCACAAGAGACGCCGCCTCGGCCACGGAAGTTCTTGAAGGCGAGCTCGACAGGTACCGAACGGTCGAGCACGTCAATCTTGTGTCGCTGTACGAGACGCAGAGAGAGGACGACGCACTTCTGATTTCGACGGAATTTGTCGACGGCGCCAACTTGCAGGGGCACTTGAATCGTGGGCAGAGATTCTCTGTCCCCAAGGCCGTTCGGATCATGTTGTCGATCGCCGAAGCCGTTGGAACGCTTCATGAGGCGGGGCTCATCCACCGAGCCATTCGGCCGGCGACGATCATGCTCACACCCTACGGGCGAGCCAAGCTGCAGTTGCCGCAATTTGCAGTTCCGGCGTCCGACGACGAATCGTGGACCGGTTTGGCGACGGATGTCCAATCCATGGAATACATGGCGCCGGAGCACTTGGAAAGCCGCGCTGCGGCAGACGAAAAATCGGACATCTATTCCCTCGGCGCCACATTGTGTGCGTTGATCACGGGTGCGGCGCCCTTCGCGGCAACCGACCATGCTGACAGCCTCGAAAGGAAGCTCCACCGCCGCTTCACCGACCCTGCTGCCCTGATTCCCGGACTCTCGGCTGAGATTGCCATCCTGATCCGGCGTTCACTGGACCCCGACCCCCAGTTGCGTCCCAGTTCGGTGGCGGCCTTCGTGGATGGGCTTCAGACGGCCTTGGAAGGGCTCGGCGGCTACACGCTCCTGGAGGAAATCGGGAGTGGGAATTCTGCCGTTCTCTATCGTGCCCGCAGCCCCCAAGGACAGGTCGTCGCCCTCAAAGTTCTCCGCGACGAAGCTTCTGCCGACGAACGCCGGCTGACTCGCTTCTATCAGGAAGCCAAGCTGGCCTTGCACATTGACCACCCGCAGGTTATTCGAGTTCTGGAGGTCGGCGAAGAACATGGGAAGCATTTCATCGCCATGGAGCATGTGGAAGGTGAGAACCTCGCTCGCTGGACCATGCGTCACCAGCGGTTGAGCGAAGCCAGCGCTTTGCGGATCATCGAACAGATCGCCGAAGCAGTCAGCCATCTCCACAGGCAAGGGATCGTCCACCGCGATGTGAATCCCGCCAACATTCTGATCGACCGGCAGGGAAGAGCCGTCCTGAGCGACCTCGGTTTGTCGAAACGAACGGACTTCGATCTGGGGTTGACGGCCGTCGGCACCGGCCTGGGAACTGCGGTTTTTGCGGCTCCGGAGCTGTTTTTTGACGCCAAGAATGCCCAGGCAAACGCCGATATTTACGGCCTTGGAGCGACCCTCTACTCCATGCTGACCGGAAGGCGCCCCTTCTCGACGGCCACACTGCGAGAGATGCTGCTGGCCAAACGCCGTGGTTCGTATTCCGATCCGCACGACGTATGCCCTTCGCTCACATGGCAGACGACCCTGCTGATCCGGAAGGCAATGCGACCCGTACCTGCCCGCCGCCCTGCCGACGACGACTTTCTGAAATACGTCCGGATTTGCCGCGAGGCATGCCGAATCGCATCGCGTCCCGCAGTCCGGACACACGTGCTGCCCCATGACACTCCCTCGGTCTGGCATGTTGCGTTCCAGAGCGCTGAAGGAACGTCCTGCCGGACAACTGCGACCACAGAACAAGTGCGACGACTTGTGGCAAGCGGCAAACTGGGGCTACAAACACAGGTCGCAACCCGCGAGGACGGTCCCTACCTTCCTCTGCACAGAATTCCTGGACTTTGCTGTCCCCAGGGAGATTTCGGCGAGGAAGGATCGAAGGCTAGCGCCCCATTCCTGGCAACCGTTCTGAAACGCATTCCCCTGCCCTGGAAGAGTTTGCGGCGCCGCTCCGGTGCGGCGAGGCCGCCCCAAGGTTCCTCGCCTTCCGGATCGAAACACACAATCGAGCGAAGCTATGCCGCCGTCGTTACCGTCGCATTGGTGGTAGTCTTCGGCAGCCTTCTTTCCCTGGTCTGAGGAGAACGACAGATGAATACGGTGGAGATCTTCTCCCAGACGGTGCGGCATTTTCTGGGGCCGATCATGCCTTTGATGGATGATGAGAACGTGACGGAGGTCATGGTGATCGGGCCCGAAACGGTCTACTACGAGGAGAGCGGACGTGTTCACAAATCGGAGCTCCGTTTTCCCAGCGAAGCGCTGCTCATGGCCGCCGTCCAGAACATCGCGGAGTACGTCAACCGCCCGATCGACGACACGCACCACAGCATGGACGCCCGGCTTCCAGACGGCTCGCGCGTGCATGTGATTATTCCTCCCAGCTCGCGCCGCGGTATTTGCCTGACGATTCGTAAATTCAAACAGTCCACCTTCAATCTGGCCGCACTGATCGAATGGGGGTCGCTCACGGCCGAAGCAGCCGAGTTCCTCGAGCTGGCCGTGGTACTCCATAAGAACATCGTTATTTCGGGGGGGACTGGAACCGGCAAGACATCGATTCTCAATGCGCTCTCGGCAAAAATTCCCCAGGAGGAGCGGATTATTGTCATCGAAGACAGCTCAGAGCTTCAACTCCACCAACCGCATACGGTCTACCTGGAAGCCCAGCCGCCCCGTCCTGATGGTCATGGCCAAGTCACGATTCGCGACCTGTTTGTCGATTCGCTGCGCATGCGGCCCGATCGAATCATCGTCGGTGAAGTGCGTCGCGGTGAGGCTCTGGATCTGATTCAGTCGATGATTTCCGGCCATTCGGGTTCGCTGACCACCGTACACGCGAGCACCCCCCGCGATGCGGCCAGCCGCCTGGAAACGCTGTGCCTGATGAGCGATGCGTCGCTTCCGGTGTACGTCGCGCGCTCACAGGTCGCCTCCGCCATTCACCTGGTCGTCCAATTGGCACGTTTCTCCGACGGATCCCGCCGCGTGAAATCGATCAGCGAGTCGCTCGGACTCGACGACGAGAATCGCTTCATGTGGCGAGAGCTCTATCGATTCGAGGCCAACGGCCTCGATGAAAACGGGCGTCTGCAGGGCGACCTGGTTCCTACAGGGGACCGTCCCTCCTTCGAGTCGGAGCCCTTTGAAATGGGCCTGGCAGACCGTGTGCGAATGACCGAGGCCGTATTCCGCAAGGCTCGGTGAGGTTCTATACGCCTTTCTTGATTTGCTCCACCACACGGTCCTCTCTTCCTGTCGCCGCGAAGCCCGGAGGTTGCCGGGTTTCGCGATCTTCGACCACCATGCCGGCTCTCCTTGAGTGGTGTAGCGACCGGCTCACAGGTCGATACGCTCGGCGAGTCCTCCCGCTTGGGGCGTGTCTCCGACTGTCTTGAACGTTCTGTTCAGTCGTAGTCAGGGCGGCAATTCTGGCTCCCTGCTTTTCCAGGTAGAGCGGCCCAGCAACACCGTTGGCAGCACGACAAGACCATTCTGTTCACCGTCCTGTGGTCACGTTCCAGCAGCGGCGCACACACATGACATGTCTCACAGAATTTTTGGGAATTCTCTGTCCGGCTTCTTCTCGCCATCGCCATTGGACTGGTGAACGCGGAAGACACGAAGCAAAAAGAAGTGAAGAGAAAGTTCGTTCTTCCCGAAACCAACGTCGACGCCGAGTCGACTCCACTTGCTTCCAAATTTCTCACTTTCGTCGGAGATTCCGACACACTCTCAGAAAGGGTTGGTTCCATGGCTACGTTCAAGAAGTTGGCTGGTTGCGTCAGTGCTTTCAATCGCGACGAGAAGGGCGCCTCCGGCTCGATCGAACAGGTCGGCGGCGTCGCCGTGGCCGTGCTCATCCTGGCCGCCGTGTACAAGATCATGGGCGACGGCACCAATCAGGGAGTCGTGAAAAGCGTCAAGGACATGCTCACGAACCTGCTCGCGGGCAAGGATGTGGTATCTGCAAAATAACGTGTGACGCATCAATGCGTGACCCTCACCACGAGCGGCATCTCCTGGCTCGCAAGCACTGCCCGAGAGGCAGAATGGCCAGGAGATGCCGTTTTCCTCTTCTACCAAAGACGTCCGAGCGGGCATCGCTCGAATTCATGACGAAACGAACCAACAGAAACGCAATCCGCCATCCAGGAACAAGAGCCATGATGAACCAACCGCACCAACGTCGAACGCTTTGGCGAATCGGCGCTCTGACCCCTGCGGTGCTCGCCCCCATCTGGATCGCCCTCAATTGGGCCTTCGATATGCACACGTCCATCAGCAACGTGATGGCGTGCGTGCTGGCGCCGCTCCTGGCCGTTTCGGCGTACACAGACAGTCGCTGGAGGATCATTCCGAACTTCGCCACCTATACGGCCATCGTCTGGGCCCTGGCCATCAACGGGACCGCAAGCGTCGTCTCCCAGTCCGCCTCGCCGGCGGTTTCCCAGCAGATCCAGACGCAACTGGGCGCCATCGGCATCGGACAATCGCTGTTGGGCATGCTGGCGTGTTTCACGATCATGCTCGTGTTCTACAACCGGCAAGGTTTCGGGGGCGGCGACCTGAAAATTGCCGCCGCACTCGGGGCCCTGTTGGGATGGCAGTTGGGAATCTCGATCCTGTTCTGGTGTGCCGTGAGCGCCGCCGCCTTCGGCCTCTTTTCGATCGCTCGGCAGATCGGTCCGATCACCTTGTTGTCGGACTTGGTTCAAAGCCTCGGCCACCTGGCATTTCGCGCCTACTTCCCGCCTACCCATTCTCGTCTGGCTCAAACGATGCACACTCCCATCCCCATGGGCGTGTTCTTCGTGATCGGCACAACCGTCTCACTTATGGGATACACGGTTCTATGAACATCGCACGCAGATATGGCCGAAGGTCGCTTCGTCAGAAACGAAACGGCAAGGTATCGATCGATATTGTCCTTTCTCTGAGCGTGTTCTTCACGATCGCGATGATCCTGTTCACGCTCGGCGCGTTCGCATGCGACCGGTTGCACCACGTGATATCAATCCTCGTCGGATATCCCTATTCCTGAGTTCTTTCCCGGCCAAACCGGCCCCTTCACGGGAATTGGCGTCATGACCTTCAACTGCGAACCTCTCGAATCCGTCGGCGATATCTGGATCGCCCTGGCAGCTTGCCTCCTGTCTCTCGGCCTGCTGGTGTTCCTGTCAATTCGAACTAATCGCAGGTACAGATCGTTGCGACGCCTTGGGCGAGAAGAGAGCGGCGCAGGCTACTCGATCGCGATGGTCATCACCATGCCGATCTACGCTGTTCTGATTTGCATGATCGTCGAATGCACTTTGCTCCTGCAGGTGAAGATCGGCACAACGTACGCGGCCTACGCGGCAGCTCGCTCCGCCGCCGTGTGGTATCCGGCGGAGATTTCCCAAACCAAGATCGACGCGAAAGTGAAGACGGCCGCCGTCCACGCCCTGACGCCCTTTGCCAGTTCACGCAGCGTTCATCTTCAGGCCATTGCTGCAGGCAATGGGAGCGACGTTCCCGATCGGGATGAACTGTACGCGGCCTACGCGGCCTATTGCGGGGGACCGATCTCCTCGTCGTGCCTGGCCGACAAGTTTGCCTACGCCTGGCACTCGGTCGACGTCGCCGTCAGCGAATCCACCCCCGGCGCCAACGCGAATCTAACCGTTACCGTGACCTACAAGATGCCGTTTCACACGGCAATTGGGTATTCACTGGGTGGACACGCCTCGTCATGTGGCCTCTGTCTCCGCGAGATCCGTACAACGGTGACGCTGCAGAAGGAAGGCGTCAAATCGCCCACACAGAAATTGGGGATCAACTATGACCCGGACCATGATTCCTGAATACGATCGCCTCGAGTCGAAAATGGACGCGCTGGCACGCCTCCATCACGAGGAAACCGGAATGCTCAGCGCCGTGAACCTCGTTACACTCATGATGATGACCGTCCTGCTCGTCATGATCATCAACGTGGGACACGTCACGCATCAGAAGCTCCGCATGCAGAACACCAGCGACTCGATTGCCTACTCGGGAGCCGTCTGGCAGGCTCGCGGGATGAACGCGATCACCGCCACGAATCACGTCATCGGTGAAATGGCGGCCCTGGTCATCCTCCACGAGGCCGTCGGCGGAGAGGCACTCGATAACGGCGATTCGATGGAGGAGGCAACGAAGAAGCAGGACAACCGGCTCGACCTCGCCTACCAGGCCGCACGTGCCGCGGGAGCACGGACCCCCGCCTATGAGACCGTTCGCCAGAAGGGCGGCGTGTATGCCGAGCGGACCTTGCTCGACTCGAAGAAGGTGCTCAAAGAGTACCTCACCTGGTGCTACTGGCAGAAGGTGGCGGCCAAGGCCATGCAAGCCACGGGAATTCCGCCGATTGTGGCCGCCGGCAAGGCTCTGGAAGCGGCCATGGACGCCTTCGAACTCGTGATCTGGGAGGAGTACAAGATTCTCAACGTGCTGCACGGAATCGCCCGGTCGCTCCTGCCTCTGAAGCAAATCATTCGTGACGAGTTGATGCCGAGCGCCAAACAATATACGGAGGATGTCGTCGAAGCCGTTCCCGTTCTGGCCCAGGCAACCGCCGAGGAAATCGCCGGAATGAACGATCTGGAAGGTACGCTATTTCCCGTCGAGCCGCGTCTTCCCGTGGTGATCGATCCCTTTGCCCAGGCCTTCGGACTGGTCTTCGACGACAGCATGTACGTGAAGGCGAAACGGCCCCATCCCGGTTGCCCCAGTACCAAGTTGGACGCGATCACTCGCGACCAGATTGTCAAGGTGACGCAACTGTCCCGCGCCAGTTTCCCATGGGTGAACTATCATCGCCAGCCGATCCTCAGTGCCCTCGGAGCCCTGCTTCCTCTCTGCAAGGCGAAAGACTTCTATTTCGACCACAGCAACGGCGCCAGCAAGCACGTCTGCAACAAGCTGCAACTCGAGTCCAATATGGGCCTTTTTGTGATCGAGGATTATCCGGCTCCGGACAAGGGCTACGCCCTTTGGACCGAGAACTCGGCCCTCGCCGACCAGTTGTTCTGCACGATCGGCGTGGTCTACCGTCAGCCGCCCACCGTGCTCGGGATGAAAGCGACCCACGGGGACGGGATGATCGCATGTGCCCAGGCAATGATCTACAACGCAAACGAACAGGAACGCGCCGATTTCCGAATCGACTTGACGTGCAAACGCATCGTTCCCATTCGGCAGGCGAACGTGGGCTGGGACACCCTCAACTGGAAGCCCGGAAGTCTCCAGGAGAAAGGCGATCCGGTGGCGAATCCGCCGAACGCCGACAATCTTCCCGACGAGAACCGTCCTTTCGAATTGCTGGGCATTGGCATCCCTTCGGAATATCCGCAAATCGAGGTGAACTGGCAGGCCAAGCTGACGCCCCTGACCGTCACTCGCCTGCAGGATCTCCGCCAGGCGTCGCTCGGTTCCAGCCGCTTCGGGAGGCTGCCGGCACCGTACTCGACGGTTGCCGGCAAGATGCTGGAAAACGTGCCGTCCTTGCTACGGACCCATTAGGCAGGCCGCCCACAAGATCCATGAATTGGCAGCTCTCGACCTCAATCGACCGAATCGCCGGGTAGGAGTGGAACGATGAATCCGAAGACCAGAACCGTTAGATTCGCCAGTCGCCGCGGCTCGGCTCCCATCGAATTGGTCATGTGGTTGCCGCTGCTGATGTTCGTCTTCTGGATCATCCTCGCTGCCGGACACCTCTTCCTCGTCAACTGCGAGGTGGTTGTCGAAACCCGGCAGATGGCATGGCAAGGGCGTCATGAGCCGTGGCGGCAAGGCGACGGCACCTATGAAGAAGGGGAGATTCCGGCCCTCCATTCGTCGCAGGCCGGCCGGGGCCTGGCCGACCTGAGCCAGGTTGCCGACCGCTATTTCCAGGATAACGAGGATCTTCCCGGCGACTGGTCGGCCAAGCGCGGATTCCTGACGGCCAGGCACAGCAAGGTCGTACCCTTCACGCCCGCTCTCTTTTCCAACATGCGGATCGCGCGGAGCGAGCATTTCGTGCTGGGCGGGGTCTGGGATCAACGGGAAATGCCCTTCGAGGACCGGAGCGAACACAAGCGACTCGAACCGTCCGAGAAACTCCAGTACTACTTCGCAAACCCACACCGCCACGTGGATTTCACGCCGTTGAAACAACTGGCCTCGATCGGCGGCGCCGGCCTGGGCTCTGGCTCGGGCAGAAATCCCTACCGGGACGCCCTGCCGGAAGAGAGCGAGCGGCTCAGTCGGGAACGGCAGAAGATCCTCAACTCAATCGCCGACACAGAAGCCGAGATCGGGCGATACGAGCAACAACTTAAGGACCTTCGCGCCGAGACTTTGCCGGACGATAACGCGATCGCCGATGCCGAAGCGAACCTTACCGCAGCCGAGGAACGTCTCAACCGGCTGGAAGCGGCCCTGGCAAAGGTCGAGAAATCGATCGAAATCCAGAACAAAATGCGGCACGAAAACGCAGAACACGACGGCAAGGAAGAATAACAGCACGCGGCCAGATTCGCGGAAACTGACACGAGACTGGCAGGCAAGGCGACTGACGTTGGAGAACAACGGTGAACGCGAAACAGTATTCCCGGCGATACGCGAACTCAACCGAGGCGATCCTCCTGGATCAACAGGGAGCGGCGGCGTCAACCGAAATGCTCGGTACATTGGCGGTCGGCATCCTGATTCTCGCCGCATCGCTCAAGGTGATTCTTCCCGGCGGCGGCGTCCTGGATCCGCTTCGGAACAATCTCTGGAAACTAATTCGCGGCGAACCGATCAACGGATCCGTCGATCTTGACGGCGGATCGCTTGCCTCGAACAGCGGGGAAGGTGGAGATTGGGCCGATCCCGATGCAGGGTCGGTTGGAGCCGGGACCGGGGGCAGCCCAAGCGAACCGGGAACCTCGGCGTCGGAATCGTCGATCTCAGACTCTGACGATCCCGGACCTGGGCCGGCTTGCACCGCCACGCTGGACGAAGGGGTGCCGGAGGGACAACCCATGTGGCAAGAGAGCACGCTGACGCCCCTTACGGATGAAATGGGTCAACCGAGGTTCTATGACGTAATGGTCAACGGGATAAAACGGCAGGTTCCGATTTTGGGTGGAGAATGGAATGGCACCACGGGTAAGAACGGACAATACACTCGCGACGACCCCGGGACAGAGCGAATCGTGATCAAGAACGGAATCAATGGCTGGCGGCGGGAAATGAAGATCGCCCACGAGGCCAAACATGCCGAGCAGGATCTCACAGGTCGTGGTGCTCACTTGAACCAAGTCGAGGCGGAAATTGAAGCATACAAGGCTGAATTGGCAAAGGGAATGGAGATCTTGAGCGGCTGGGGAGGCACCTTCAGTTGGGAGGGACTCACGGGCCAGCGCGACTCGCTCATATGCGAACTCAAGGACCTGAAAAGGCACATTCGCATTTTTGAAGAAGCGCAGAAACTCATTGCCTGCGGTCGAATTAGGGAAGCACGCGATCTGGCGGAAAAGTGCAAAACGCTTTGTCCCTATTTGGAAGACGCAATCAAGCAAATCGCGAACTGACTGGGACATCCTAGACGATCTTGATATCGAGCGAGGTACCGCAATGAACGGAAACTCAATTCTTAAGCGACGATTGGGTGGCAAGACTCATCTTCTTGTCGATCAGCACGGTGTGGCCATGTCCGTCGAAACGGTCGCTACCCTCGCTGTCGGCATCTTGATACTCGCCGCATTGCTCAAGATGACTCTCCCCGGCGGCGGCGTCCTGGATCCGCTTCGCATCAACCTCTGGAAACTGGTTCGCGGCGAACCGATCAACGGATCGGTCGATTTTGACGACGGATCGCTTGCTTCGAACAGAGGAGATTGGGCCAATCCTGATGCGGGTTCCGATGGAACCGGGACCGGGGAGAAGCCCGCGGGAAGCAACTCGAACGATTCAACAGAAACGGCTTCTGATGTGCCCAATCAAGATCCCGCTGAAAACGGAGACTTGGCCGGCGCCGACCCAGAGAACGGCGAACATGAAGCTGACGGACAGCAGAACGAATCGGGGTCCGGAGGCAATCCAACCGGATCCCAAGGGGACTCGGCAGATTCGTCGCTCGGTGAAGCCGATCCGACCAACAACGATTCCAGGCCGGGCCAGAACTCTGCGGGCGGATCGGACTGGCAGTTGGGGGAAAAAATAGGAAGCGCGGGGGCCACTGCCCGGGATGGGACGACCGTGTCGGTGCCCATCTACCGCGGAAAGTGGAAAGGCGCGGGGTTAGGACCAAATGCGCAATATCGTGCCAATGGCAGCAATACCGTGATTGTCATTGGAGAACATATTGCGCGGGGATCGATAACCGAACGCGCAAAAATCGTCCATGAAACTCAGCACCTCAAAGATGACTTCCGCAAAGATGCCAAACTGGATGGACTCCTCCATGATGAAGGTGGAAAGACACTTTCCCGTGCAGAGGCGGAAAACCGGGCTTACCAAGCCACCATGGAAGCCATGAGGAAGGAGTACGATTCCTTGGGCTGTAGCTTCCTGGACAGTATCATCGACTCGGAATGTCATGAGGTCACCGACAATTACGCAGACCAGAAGTACAAAGAGTGGTTCAATGATTGACAAACTTGAGTTCCCGGGGACGAGAGGCCGCGGCGCGCCATCTCTCTGGCGGAAACGCGCCGAAGCGGCATAAGTCATTACGCAGTAACTAGTTGCTTAATGCGGCAACACTCCGCTTCCTTGTTGTGCCGGGCGCGTCCAATCCTCCCTCACAAAAATCTCAGGCCATCCTGTCCGCATTGAGGCCAAGATCGCCATCTAACCGGTGAAGCCCCACCGTGTTGTGGCGCCGAAAAACATCCTCACGGACAGCGAGCGTCGCGATGCCTGCTCACAACGCAGTCACACCCACCTCAAGAGGGGAGCTTCGCGGAAATAAGGCGAATAGGCTTCTGGGCTTGGTCCAAGTGGTCCTCGTGGCCGTGGTCGGCTTGGTCGGCGGTCAGGCCTTGTGCTCCATGTTGCGTCCGCCCTCCGACGTTTCGCAGCGTCCCTCGGCAACGGCAGCAAGAGTTCTTCCGCCAATGCCGGCGGCCCTGCCGGCAGAAGGCCGGTGGATCTTGGGCAATACGCCGTTGTCCCTCGGAGTTGAGGTCGTCGCTTCAGACGAACTCGCCGAGCGAATGGCGGTGCCGCCGGCGGGGACCCTCAAAAGCGAAACGGTCGATTTCGGCGACTCGTCCATCTTTTCGTCCATCAAGCGGATTTGCCGGAACGTGGAGGCGATCGGTGAATTCAACTCCTACACGCTTTCGCAACCGCGCATGCGACTCCGGTTGTTCTCCGCCGGCATCGCGGATCGAGAGCGACTCGTAAGCGTGTATCTTGCCTATCCTCGGGGGCCGGAAGCGTGGACGCTGGTTGTGGGCACACTGTGTGCGACGGCAACGACCCCGTCCGGAACGCTGCATCTTCTGCCCATGACCGATTTGACCAGTCCCCTCGCCACTCGCACGGGGCTTGACGGCGCTTTGCAGTGCGAGGTCATCGAACTGCATGGGGACCTGGAAAACGCGATTTCGGCATGGCGAGGCCTCGGATGGACCGTGAAGCGATCTGGCAGAGGAACGTCCCATGAGGTGCTGTTCTGCACTTGCCACGATCGGCAAATACAAGCCCACGTGTGCCGACAGTCCGGGCAGGATTCACGATCCCTCCTGCTTCTCGTCGACTTGGCAACACTCCTTGATATCGAAACTAACCAACTCTGGAAAGAAGGGGCGTCATCATGAACCATTGGATGAAGCTGGCATTGCCCATAGGGCTTGGCGTGGTTGCGGGCATCATGCATTACCAGGTCCTGGCTCCCAAGCTCGCCCCGGCCACTTTCGCGCAGATCAACTGCGATTTGGCGCCGGGGGCTCTCATTGAGGAGAACGACCTTCGCCCTCTCGAACTCCCAGGCGAACTCGTCCAGCGGACCCAACAGTTGACGCCCTGGCTGGAGCGGCGCTGCCATATCGGACGGCTCGCCTCACGCCGATTGCGAAAGGGCGACATCCTGTTTTTGGGCGACTCCATGGACCCCAACAAGCTGGATTTCAACGACAACGTGGAGGAAGCGGTGATCGTTCAACTCGATGATTCCATTGCCCTCTCCGGAGATCTTCGAGTAGGAGCATCGCTTCAATTCCGAATAAGAAGGGCCCCCGAAGTCGAGTCCGCCCATAAAGAGGCTCCCGCCAAAAATGCTGTAATACAGCTCGATGGGGTTTGGGTTGCGGTTTCACCCGCAAGTGAACCGGCCGCTCAAAGCGAATCGCTGGGCCCGGTTCGTATCCTGGCCATCCAGGGCGATACGATCTTCAACGGTCCGCCGACGTCCGAGAACTGCCGGCAGGTGACGCTTGCACTCCCCAGGACTTCCCAGGCAGATCAGCTCGAGCCTTGGGCCGAACGCCTCGTAGCGGCGTTGCATCACGAAAGCAAGGACCGTGTGACCGGCGCCACGGTTCGCCTGTTCGAAGAGACGGCCCCGTCTCCATTCCCGGCCAGCGAGCTGGCCGCCGCCGACTAGTTCGCAGATGGGGGACACGCCGAACCCCCATGTCTTTCTGGAAGCGTCGAGAACATCGAACGAGACGAGAAACAAATCATGAAAATCTGGTACCACAACGTGTTGGGGTCGGATCGATGTTTCGCGGAGGTGGTAGGCGATTGCATACGAATCGGCCGCCGTGCCGACAACGATATCGTTCTGGAAAGCCAATACGTGGCCGAAGAAGCGGTTCGCATTATTAAGTGCGACGACACCTGGAAAATCCAGGCCCTCGGCGAGAACCTTTGTCTGGTTGACGAAGAATGCCTCCGTCAGGGAGCGTGGGACGTTCTGAAATCAGACAGCGAAATCGAGATCTTCCCGTACCGTCTGACTTTGGAGCCCGATTGGGTCGGAGAGGATTCCGCAGAACTGCGTCGTCGACAACTCAACAGTCGCACGTCCGAACTGATTCGCGAGGTCCACAATCGCCTGCTTTCGCTCATGGATTGCAGCAAGGAGCACGAGGGCCGCGACGAGACCGACGGCTATCTCATCGCCCTGGAAAGGAACATCGAGGAAATCGCCAGGCTCGAAGGTCTTCTTGACGACGGCAACGCGGCCCTGGTGGGGCACATGGCAGGCGCTTGCGTGCATAGCCACCTCGTGGAGAAGCTGATTGAAGAGTCGGGTCAGCGCGCCACATGTGCGCTGCAAGGGCCTGTCCACTGGAGTCGCGTCGTGACGGCCGTTCCCGATCGCGAACAGGAACTGGCCGCCGTGAGCGGGTTGATTGCCAAGGCCCTCGATCTGGCGAACCATTCCGACTTGAGTCGCCAGATGGAAGCCGTCGACGACAGCTTTTGGGACGAGTGGATGGAAACCGCCGACGGTTTGCTCGACGACTTTCGAGTCTATCTGGCACTGCGTCAACTGAAAAAGCAGATCAAGGACATTGTTTTTGGCTACGGCCCCTTGGAAGATCTACTGCGAACGCCCTCCGTGACCGAGATCATGGTGGTTCGACGCGACCGGATTTACATCGAGAAGAACGGGGTCATCGAGAACTCGGGACGCCAGTTCATTTCCGATGAAGTCACCGAGACAATCATCGAACGGATCGTTTCCAAGGTGGGACGCCGCATCGACAAGTCCCAGCCCTTGGTCGACGCCCGGCTTATCGATGGAAGCCGCGTGAATGCGGTGATTTCGCCTCTGGCGGTCAGCGGGCCGTGCCTGACCATCCGCAAGTTCCCGCTCCAGCGACTGACCATCGACGACCTGATCGAGTTCGGTTCCATCTCCCCTACCGTGGCCGAATTCCTGAGGGCCGCCGTCGTCGCCCGCCGAAACATCCTCATTTCCGGAGGAACGGGCTCGGGGAAGACCACCCTCTTGAACTGCCTCGGCGAATTTGTTCCCGAAAAGGAACGTATTGTCACCATCGAGGACACCGCCGAACTGCAATTGCACAAGGACCATGTTGTCCGAATGGAAACGAAGAAAGCCAACGCGGAAGGCAAAGGAGCCTACGAGATTCACGAACTGGTCAAGAACGCGCTGCGAATGCGGCCCGATCGCGTCATTGTCGGCGAGTGCCGCGGGGCCGAAGCGCTTGATATGCTGCAGGCCATGAATACCGGACACGACGGATCCCTGACCACGATTCACGCCAACAGTGCCCAGGATGTTGTTCTCCGTCTGGAGGTCATGGTCCAGTCAGCGGCCGACCTGCCGATTGCATCCATCCATCGTCAGATCGCCTCGGCGATCGACCTGGTGGTGCAGGTGGCCCGGTTGAAAGACGGGTCGCGGCGTGTCTGCCAGGTCACCGAATTCGTCGAGGTGGACCCCGAAAAGGGCGGAATCCGAACCAAGGATCTCTTCCTTCTCGACCGCGACGATGCAGAGGGGCATTTGAATCCAACGGGACGGCTGCCCACGTTCATGGGCCAGCTGATTGAAAACAAACTCATCCAGCTCGACTCGTTCTATCTCGACCCTGCAAGCCAACAACCGGCCGCCGTGAGTATCTGAGGCGGTCCCCCGTCTTTTCCTTTTTCGGGCAACGTGCGCCAGCGAGCCTATCATGGATACAGCCACCCACCTGTGGGTCATCACGATCTGTACCACCTCGGCGGCAGCCGTTGCCATCGGGCTCATCCGCATTGGGCCCGTTTGGGATACGGCGGCGGACAACCATATGGGCGAGCTCTCCCTGAAGTTCAAGCGGTTGTCATTGAGCGAAGACCGCCTCCGCGTCTTTCTTCGCATCTGGGGCGTGGCCCTCATCGCCTCGGTGGCACTACTCGGATACGTTGCCCACAAACCACCCCTGGCGGCCTTTGCAGCCTTTCTCGTCTACGTCGCCCCACGGTACGTCCTGGACCATCTCATCCGCAGACGGAGCCGATTGCTGCGGGATCAGCTCGTTGGGGCCGCGGTTGCTCTGGCAAACGCGGTCAAGGCGGGGCTGTCGATTGCCCAGGGACTGGAGACCGTCAGCGCGGAAGCTCCGCAGCCTTTGAAGACAGAACTCCAGAGAATCGTGTTTGAATACCAGCGTGGCCGCCCTTTGAAGGAAGCGATCGAAGCCCTGCGGGTCAGGCTGGAGTTGGAAGAATTCAACCTGTTCGCACTGGCCATTGAGGCAACCCTCGAACGAGGAGGACGCCTCAACGAGGCGCTGGAGCGAATCTGCAGCAGCCTCCGAGAGAAGCAACGACTGGAGCGGAAACTCACGGCTTGCACCGCAGCCGGCCGCCAAACGGTCATCACCTTGGCCCTGTTTCCTATCGGCATGGTGCTGATTCTCAGTCTTATCGATCACGAGTATTACCGAGTCTTGTTTGACACGTTTTCCGGACAGGTTCTATTCGCTTTGGCATGTGGCTTGGTCTATTGCGGCGGACGGTGGGCCTGGAAGATCGTCAATTTCGAGTTCTAAGTTCAAGTTTCGCACATTTTGAGAGGTAAGTTGACGTCAAAATGATGTCGGCCTCCGTGCCTGAATCGGCTACCTTATTGGGTACTTTCATCCGAAGGACAGCCAAACGGCAAGGAGGCCG
>JAAYAY010000404.1 GCA_012719125.1 Planctomycetaceae bacterium
AGGCATCTGGATTCTCCTTATTTGGGGAAGGTGGAAGGTGTTCACCTAACCTTTTCCCCAAAAGCAATCCAAGCCCCTCTCTTAAGGTATTTTCTTGTCTTGAAAGCATCATACCTGTGCTTCACCTCTGCGCGTTGCGCCAGAGCAGAATTGCCCGGGCACACGACCCCCGGCGGCCGCCATCCTCCGAATTCATCTTCCAGCACTTGAGCTACGGCCAGGACGATATCCTCACGCCAATTGGGACCGGCGACTTGGACACCAATCGGCAGGCCTTCGCGGGATGTTGCGCATCGCACGACTGCGGCCGGGGATCCGGCCATGTTGAAGGCGACGACGAATTCCCATCCATTGACGTCCGGGTTTTCTTCCCACTCCAGTGAGGTGTCATGTTCCCAGGCCGGTGTCAGATCCGGGGGGCAGAGAAATGCGTCGTACCGCTGGAAGAACTTGGCCAGATCGCTGCAGAAGCGGCGCCACTGCTCGTGACGCTCCAGCGTGCGTTCGGGCGTATTCTCGCCAATCTTCTCCATCAACTTAGCCCAAAAACTCAGTGCGCTGGATAGAAGGGGATGGATCTTCTTCGTCTTGTACTTCGTGAGGGCCTCGGGAAGGCCGAGTTGGAGGTCGTCTGCCAGGAGTGCAACAGCCAGATCGGCCGTCTCCTCGAATCCAGGAGGACACGCTTCTTCGACTTCGGCCCCAGCCCTCGCCAGCGCCTTGGCTGCCTTCCTCACTGCCTTCTGAACCTCGGGCGTTGGCTCGGCCCGGGCATCGTGGGTGACATAAGCGATGCGGAGTTTCTCCACATTCACTCGGCGAGGGTTCTGAAGGGGCACGGGCAGGGCATCAGGGTCACAACCATCGGGGCCGGAGAGGACCTTCAGGCCAAGCCACAAGTCTTCGACGTAGCGCGACATCGGACCAGCCGCGTCGAACCTCGACAGGGTCGGGCAATGCGGCATCAAGGATCCGGTCATGGGAATCCGTCCCGTGGTCGGCTTGAGACCCGCGATTCCGCAGAAGTGGGCCGGTTGGCGAATGCTGCCCCCGGCGTCGCTGCCCACACCCAGCGGCGATCCTCCCGCGGCGATAATGGCCGCTTCGCCTCCACTGCTTCCATTGGGCGACCGTTTGAGGTCATACGGGTTATTGGTTCGCCCGTAGACATAATTGTCGGTTTCGGCCGCCCACAGGAGTTCGGGAACATTCGTCTTGCCCAAGATGATCGCGCCGGCGCTCTTGTAGCGTTTCACGACAGTCGCATCTTCTTTCGGAACATGGTCCTTCAAACCCAGGGTTCCGATCGTGCTCACAATGCCCTTCGTCTCGAACTCATCCTTGATGGTCACGGGCACGCCGTGAAGCGGCCCCCAAATCTCGCCACGGGCAAGGGCATCGTCCGCCGAACGTGCGCGTTTCATTGCCTGCTCTTCTGCCAGTTGTACGATAGCGTTGAGCTTTGGATTAACTGCCTTGATCCGCTCGATATACGCCTCAACGACTTCTGCAGAAGAAGCTTTCCTCTTGCGTATAAGTCTTGCCAAGGCCGTGGCGGATATCTGAGTGAGGTCATTCGCTGCACTGCCAGCATACTTGGCCAGACATGGGTGTGGGAACTGCAACAAAGACGTTCCCACAGCCATGCCGGCCGCTCCCGACATGAATCGGCGACGGGTGATCTTCATTTCGCATGCCTTTCATTTGAAACACTACTCCACCCGTTTCCAGCTACTGAGTTCCTGGCCCTTCCGGGGACCTTCGAGGAATGTGATGACATAGGAATCTGGCGTGTCGTAGTTTATGCGATTATTTGATTTCACCTGACCGCGGTCACTCTGCGCGACAATGTGATAGACCTGCCATCCCGGATGCTCATCATCGCTCCGTGTCTCAGGCGGCTTTGCTTCTCGGTTGTCATTAGGAAAGGGGTTTTATGCCTGCTGCCAGCTCAGCGGATTCTGCGCCAGTTTATGCTTGTTGCAGGCGCCCAGCCAGTTGGCATCGGAAAAGAAGTCATTCCGAAAAGCCGGTGAATTCCTGCGGGATCGATGTAGACGTTGGCACCACCCACCGAGAATGGCCCCTGTTGTGGCCCAAGTGCCTGGAACATGAATGTCCAATCTTGCACTATCCCACCTCCGACAAACTGTGGAGGTAGCTTGTCATTGAGGGCGCTGAAGACGAAGAACGGGCCGACAATGCGGATTTCGTAGATTTGTGCAGTGTCCTCGCAAACCCAGAGGCTGATGAACTCCGGCGGCGGTTGGAAGTTTGCTGGCGGGATTGGCGCGACCTGTGGCCAGGCAGGTCGCCAGGTTGGAAAAGCCAAAGGCGGTGTCCAGGGGATCGGCACGTTTGGAGGTCCCCACCCCGGTTGTGGTGGCCGCCATTGACCCCAATTGGGAGGCGGACCTCCAGGTAGCCCGGGAGGTTGACCAAACCACCAATTGATCAACCATTGCATTGCAGCTTGACCGAGGATGGTCCCTGCGCCCGTGACGGCGCCACGAAAGAACCACCCGGCAGCGATGGCGACTGGATTTGCCGGCGCTGATGTGCCCCATAGAGCGGTCGTTGATCCAGCCAATGACGCTGCCAAGAACTGTCGTCGCCTCATGGATTCCGATTCAATTCTTCGCGAGTCGCTCATTTCCGCTGTCCCCCAATTTCTTAGGAAATAATCTCGTTGTGAAGGTCGTGGTCACGCGGCTTGATTGTAGTACCTAAACGGCGACGTCAGAATCCCCCGGAAGCAGCGGGCGTTGTATCTCATGCGGTGAGGTTTGTGACGATATGTCTTTGTCTTCCTCTCCGACCCTTCCGCTTGTGGCTCCGGCGCCCAGGTGAACGCTGCCGTGGGTGCCAGATCAGTGACTGTCACAAGATGTGACGCCGTGTCGGTCGAGCCGTCCTCGTCGGTCACGGTCAACGTGACTGTGTGCGCACCGTTATCCGCGAAAGTGAAACTTGGGTTCTGATCGGTGCTCGTGCCCAGTCCATCGAAATCCCAACTCCACGAGACGATCCCATCAGGGGACGAAGTGGACTCGTTCGTGAAACTGACCAGGGCTCCTTCCGCCTGCGGCTCAGGCATCCAAGCGAAAGCTGCAGTTGGACCGAGGTCCTCGACCGTGACCTCAACGACGTCGGTTGCCTCGCTCCCGGCGGTATCAGTAATCGTGAGCGTGACTGAGTGCTCGCCCTGCTGGCCGTAGAACCGGGATGCGGTCGGACCCTCCGCCGTGCTTGCATCCTCGAACGTCCATAAGAAGGCATGGATTGGGGCGTCGAAATCCGACGAACCTGATCCATCCAACGCGGCCGAGGTACCTTCGGGGATCGTTATGTCTGAACCGGCATGTGCGAGCGGCAACGTATTGGTGGTGAAATCCACGGTGTCTGTGACCAAGTGGCCATACGTGTCCGTGGCCCGGATCGTGATACTGTGGGGCCCGGGTGATAGAACTCCGGGATCGTATTGGAACGAAGAGCCGACCAGCGAGATCGTGATGTCGATCGGGACTGCGGAGTCAATTTGGGCCTCCAGAAAAGCAATTCCCACGTCGTCTGTGACCGTGCCGGTGATCATCGGATCGTTGGTGAGCAAGTCGGAACGGTAGGGAGAGTCGGGCGCGACGTCGCTTGGTGCGGTGTCATTGGCAAGCGAGCAGTCGACAACGGGTGGCTCATCTTCACCGGGAATGCTGACACCGGTGATGGTTACGTGGCTGCCGGTATCGGAATCGTTGTTCACAAGCCGAAAGACGAGGGTTGCGGTAGTCCCGGCGAAAACGTCGCCTAAATCAACGGTGACCGTGCCACTGTCCTCGCTGGCGCTACTGCCCATCGCCGCGGGCAAATCTTCGGTGACGTTGTAGAACCCGTCACGATCAGGCTCAGTCGTATGGACGAGCGAGCTGCCGTCGCTATCAATAAGGGCTACTTCAAAAGCATCGTTGATTGAATCGGGATCGTCCGGGTCGAGGTGGAGATCGGTGTAGCTGAACGACAGTTCGGATGCCTCTGTCGGCACCTCAAAGGTGTGCTCGAAGGTCACCAGGAACGAATTACCTTCGTAGAGTATGGCATTGCCTGTACTGTTCTCAACACGCCCCTTCCCGATATCAGAACCTCCGAACTCCTCGAAGGACCATCCAGAGAAATCGGCAGCAAAGCCGCTCATCGCTACGGGCGCACCGCCGTCAAGGATATCACCCGATGTGAGGGCATCTTGGGGCAGATCGTTGCCGTTGGAAGCCACTGGCGCATCCGGTGCAGAGGCGGCAGAAGTGGCAGGAGTTGGGGCCGACGGAGCGTTTGAGGAAGATTTTGCCGAAACGGGCGACTCCTGAACACGGGCACCAGCGGGCTCGCCAGATGAGTCGAACTGAGATAGCGTTATGGGGATTGATGATGAAGAGGATGCATGGGCCGTGTCGAGCGGACGGAAAGTCAAGTCCGCACCGCTGTCGGCCCCGAAGGCAATCGCTGCCCACAATGACGGCATGGCCCATCGACTGTCCCGCGCGAAATCGAAAGAGTTGTCGGATTCGGCACCAAACGCAGTGGAGTTCGCACCGGTGCTGCCGGACGTATCCGGAGGGAGTGCCGATTCGTTTGTCGGCAGAAGCGGACTCAGACCTGCCAGCGGTGTGTCATTGCTGCGGAGAAACGAGGAGGCTCGACCATGCAGAGACAGGCCGGCCAATTCAGTGCTGGCCCCGGGCGGCTCTGGCAGGATCGAGATATCGAGCCTCTGGCCAAGCAGTGTCCGACCAAGAAGCATCCCGCTGAGGTCACTTCCTGGGAGGCCCAGTAGCAGTGAGCCAATCGCCCACTTCTCTTCGAGCCTCTCAAACGTGGCTTTCCGGCCACGGAAGGTTGATCGACGTGAATGACGGTCCGCGCGCGAGGCATGCCCTGATCCCATGGTTACCCTCCCAGTGGTCCGATGGCGTTCGGGGCAAACTGGCGATCCCATCGGGAGTTCGCGGCGAGCGCGGTTGAACGTGTCCGTTGTCCGGCGGCCTCAATTCTTGTGGGAAGAGGTGCTGCGATTCACGTGCACGTTGAGAAGATGAGTCGGGCGAGCCAGCAACTTTGTGTTCGCGACAACCATTGCGGTTGAAACCTCACGCGGATGCGTACCTGCCCGAGTTCGTCCATCAACGTCCCTGCCCAACCAAATTGACGGCAACCGAAAGCCATTTTGTCTGGAGAGATGCTAGCAACCGGCTATGCCGTATGCAACCATTTTACGGGAAGCGGACACCCGCCTAGGGGGGTGTGGCTCTTGAAGGTATCGGCTTGTGGTGGAGTACTCATCTTGCGAGCACGGGATCTGCGCCGTTCGGAATAGTCCTCTGAAGGAACCACTCAGCCCCGATGTCAAGACGGCCATCTGTAAGAATTGCGTTCTATCACTTGATCCGTCAAAGGCCGCGTCAGCTCGTCGTCCCAACCGAAAAGAACTTGGCGGCACCGACGATGCCATGACCATCGCCGGGTCGGATGCCCAGGCAGGAAGACAATCATCGGGCCACATCTGCCAGAAAGGCAACCACAGAATCGCCCAGGATGCACGCAAGCAGACCAAGCCGAGTTCCGAGCACCTTCCAATTCCAGCCAATTGGGCGAACCAATCGCGGCAATCCAGGAAGGCCATCCACAACCATCGAGACCGTGAGCGTCCCACAGGAACGATCTGATTGCCACCATCTTCCCCCATGACCTCGACGACGGTGAACCGGATCGTTGCATACACTTGATCACAAAACGCCCGATTCACTGCCCGTCTGCAACCCGCCCGAGTCGCCCCCCTGAGTAGAAGAGCAAGTCGCCAACCTGCACAGGTCGCCCCGACCCACGCAGTGAACGACGTCGGCAGATTCGTCGCGACACATCGGCCGGGAGCAGCTCACCACGTTGGGCAAGACCCTTCTGTTGGGGGAAGTCATTGGACTTCGCCAAGCGTCTCTGACGACTGTTTTGGACTCCGCGGCCAGCACGACCCGGAGGAACTGCTTGGGCCATACGTGCTCGTTCGGTTCAAGCCGTAGACGCACGTCACACGTAACCATCGCATTTCCCGGGGGCCAGCGATCCGACCGCGATGGTTGACGAGGTTGAAATGTTCATCCCGGGAAAGTACAACAGCAAGACCGAGTTGACCGCCGAGATCGGCCCGAGCACCGGCCCGTTGTCGTTCGATCTCAAGGCGGATGGAGGAGAGAAGAAATAGGGCCGCCGGGCGCGCCGGTGTTTTGCACCTATCGATCCGTCAGTACTTGCAGCAGAGAAAAGGAGTCCTTTTAATGAGCGATTCGACGACGCGGAGGAGTTTTCTTGGCGCCACGGCCAGCGCGGCGGTTGCCGCGGCTTGGGCCGGCGGCCGGACCTATGCAGCCGGCGCGAGCAGCGGCGCGGGCCCCAACGACACGATCAACGTGGGCCTGATTGGCTGCGGCGGGCGCGGCAGGTACTTGCTGTCGCGTTTCCAGAAACTGCCGGGCGTGCGGATCGTGGCCGTCGCCGACATCAACGACCCGCGAACAGCGTCGGTCCGCGAGCAAGCCGGCGGTGAGCGAGTTCAGGCCTTCCATGACTATCGCAAGCTCCTGGAAATCAAGGATATGCAGGCGGTGATCGTGGCCACGAACAAACACTGGCACGCCCTGCCGACGGTCCACGCCTGCCAGGCCGACAAGGACGTGTACATCGAGAAGCCGCTGGCCCATTCGATCGGCGAAGGCCGCGCGATCGTCCAGGCGGCGGAGAAGTACAACCGGATCGTCCAGGTCGGCACGCAACAGCACAGCACCCGGCACTACCAGGAGGCCGTGGAGATCATTCGCTCGGGCGAACTGGGGGAGATTTCGGAAGTCAAGGTCTGGGACTACGAGAACCAGTATCCCGGGTGGGGATCCCCGCCGGACTGCGATCCGCCCCCCGGCCTCGACTGGGATTTCTGGCTCGGCCCGGCGCCCAAGGTGCCCTACAATCCCAACTACTTCCTGCACGACTACTGGTTCTTCGACTACGCCGGCTCATTCCAGTGCGATTGGGCGGTGCACCACTACGACATCGTCCACTGGGCGATGGGGGTCGACCGGCCGAAGGTGGTCATGGCCATGGGCGGCATGATGTGTTTCCCCGAAAACAACCTCCAGTATCCCGACACGTTCGATTCGGTCGTGGAGTATCCGCCCGGCCCGGTGGCCAAGCAGGGGTTCCTCATGCAGTACACGTTCCGCGGCGGATGCCGGCGCGAGCACCGCTCCCACGGCAAGTGCTTCTTTGGCACCAAGGCTTCGCTGATCATCGACCGCGGCGGCTATACGATCAGTCCCGAGAACGCGATCGAGGACAGGTCCAAGCACGTGACGGTTGACGGCACGGGCGACAATCACGCGGACGTCTTCCTGGAATGCGTGCGGAGCCGCAAGAAGCCGCCGGCGGACGCCGAAGTCGGCCATTACGCGACAATCCCCGGCCACCTGATGAATATCGCCTGGAGGGTTGGCCGCAAGATCTACTGGGACGCCGAAAAGGAAGTGGTCCGGGATGACGCCGAGGCGAATGCCCTGGTCCACAAGAAATACCGGGCACCGTGGAAATTGGAGGTGTAAATCGACCTGCGCGATTCGTGGAAGATCGGCCGTTATTCAGATAGCCGCGTGGGCTTGCCCCGCGCTTCGTTACGTATGGGTTGTGCCGCACCGTCTGGTCGATCACCAGGCGTCCGCAGTCTCCCCAATCGACCTGCATGGTCTCGCCCGGTTCGCAGAACACCTCCTGATAGACCTGTCCCCGCGACGGCCGGACCCGGCGCAGATACCGCCGCACCGGGTAGGCCGTCACGATATCAAAGCGATAAGACCGACAACGATCACGGCCCCAACGTGCAGGCGTTCAGGCAGGGCGGTTTCCATTCCAACCTCAATCGCGCATGCAGGAAACTCGCCGCGCTCGTCTGGATGCCACGAAGGGCCGTCCGGCTATCACTCCAGATGACACAATCGTCCATGTACCGGAGGTATCGCCGACACTGTAGTTCTTCCTTCACGAAATGATCGAAGACGCCCAGGTAGTGATTGGCGAAGAACTGGCTGGTCAGGTTCCCCAGCGGCAGCCCGCGGCCCCGCGTCGCGGCGTACGAGTCGATGACGGTCTCCAGCAGTTCGAGTACGATCCGATCCTTGAACCGCCGGCGGAGCAGACCTTTCAGGATCTCGTGGTCGACGGAATCGAACTACTTGCGCACGTCGAGCTTCAGATACCACTCGCCCGCGCCAGCAAAGCGTGTTGCACGCAAGATCGCCCTGTCCAGGCCCTTGCCTTTGCGGCTGGCGTAGCTGTCCCAAACGACAGGACTTCGGCCTTCCCGCGCTTGCCTTTCGAGGCCTTCCAGAAGGCCAGCCGCAGGTTGTCGGCGTCGGCGATCCGTTCAATCAGGTTGCCCGTTCGCTTCATCTGTTTGCCCGCTCATCTCCAGGATGGCCGAGACGAACCGTTCGCCGAATTTCTCTGCCTTGGCGTCACCGAACCCGTCGATCTTCTTCAGGTCGGCCACGGCCCGGCCATGGCTCCTGGCCATTTCCGCCAGTTGTTCATTGGTGCAAACGGCATCGACGGGGATCGCCTCCTCGGCAGCAGCCTGCTTGCGAAAGCCACGAACACGAAGACGCTCTGCGGGAGATTGGCCAGTTGTGCCGCCAGGCATCTCTTATTGTACGAGCGGCAGTTTTCTCGAATTGCCGCGACTGGGAATTGGAGCGGCTCCGGCCGCCGGAGGAAAAGGCCCTCCTGCTGGAACAGTTCGTCGAGGCCAGGCAGATCGAGCCGGTGATGCTGTCGGGCCGCAGTTTGTATTTGCTCCCAGACGGTCTTCCGGCTCAGCGATCGTACCTGCTGTTGGCCGAAGCCATGCACCTGCGCGCCTGTTGTGCCGTCGGCCAGATCACGATGACGGGGCGGCGCTAACCCCGCGGACTGGATGCCGTGGAACTACCGGCGGCAGAAGACGGCCTCTCCGCCCATGGCCATGGCCATGGCATAGCCAGGCGGGGTCGACCCCTGATCGCGTTTGGCAATCGGGGGTCGTCCTGGGCTCATAGAATGTGACTGCGCGGCGGGGCAACTGGGCAGCCCTGCCGCTCGCGGCCAGGC
>JAAYAY010000405.1 GCA_012719125.1 Planctomycetaceae bacterium
CCGTTGGATCGCGGTACTTCGGCGGTTTCCGCGTTCCGCACCGGTCGCTACACGTCTTTCGATGCTAGCAAACCTAACTGTTGAATTGACAAGGCGTTCCAGCCATTCCCGAACTCAATCAGTCGAAGTAGGAGTTCAATGACCTTCGAGGCAAATAGTACAGGGCACTGGTTGTTGGCTCCGATGAGAATACGCCCACGATCACGGGAATGCTCATGTATTTCTATTGGAACCACGCTCGTGAAACAGAGAGCTGAGCCAATGGGACGAGTATCACTGCTCCGCCCACGCCGACTCAGATCGGCTGCTGCCCCACCTTGGCGATCCAGTCTCGGGCGAACTCGGCACTCGGCAGTCCCACGTCGAGCACGGCACTACCCAGGAAGGCTCGTCGTGAAGTGCGGGTAGGCTGACGGTCGCTCGGCATGACGATCTCCTTTCGAAAGGTGTTCAACGCCCCCGTTTCTTTGCAGGGCTTCGGCAGTACTATAGCCCCCGCCAGCTTAGCCATGTCCGAGACGTGCCGCAATCCACCGGTGCACGGTGGGCACCCAAAGATAACGTCACGTGCAATCCGAAGCCTGGATTCCCGCCTGCGCGGGAATGACGTGTGGGCCACACATGGAGTTCATGCACAATACGGGTTACAATGGGGCCTTTGCGAATCCCCTTCTGTCGCTCGGCCGCCGGCCGGTCTCGAGCGGAAACCCGCACGACGCCCCTAACCGATTCCTGCACTGCCATGACACACCGCATTGTCTGCTCCGCTCTGCTTGGCCTGCTCCTTTGCCAATCCGCTTTCGCCCAAACCCAGGCGACCGCTCCGGCACTGGGGATCTACGAGTACGAAGTCAAGCCGGACCACGAGGGCTTCAAGATCTTCAACCCGCGGAAAGCGCCCCAGCCAGGGTCGTTGCTGCTGCGTGAGGGGGACCGCCTGGCCATCTGCGGCGACTCGATCACCGAGCAGAAGATGTACTCCCGGATTATCGAGACCTACCTGACGGTCTGCGTGCCGCAGTTGAAGGTCACGGTTCGGCAATACGGTTGGAGCGGTGAGAAGACCGACGGGTTCCTGCGCCGCATGGATCAGGATTGCCTGCGGTTCAAGCCGACGGTTGCCACGTTGGCCTACGGTATGAACGACTCGCGTTACCGGCCTTTCGACGTAACGAACGGCCGCTGGTACGAAGACCACTACACGGCCATCGTTCGCCGGTTCAAAGAGAATGGTGTTCGCGTCGTGGTCGGGTCGCCGGGCTGCGCCGGCAAGATCGCCGAATGGGTCAAGAGCCGCACCGGTACGCTCGATCAGCATAACGTCCACCTGTGCGCCCTCCGCGACATCGCCATGGCGGTGGCCGAGCAGGAGGAAGTCCGCTTCGCCGACATCTTCTGGCCGATGCTGCAGGCCCAGGTGCTGGCCCCGGCCCAACACGGCGCCACGGCCGACGATCCCTACGAGGTAGCCGGCAAGGACGGCATCCATCCCGGCTGGGCCGGGCAGGTGATCATGGCCTGGGCTTTTCTGCGAGCCATGGGGCTCGACGGCGAGATCGGCACGATCACGGTCGATCTTCAAGCGGGCAAGGCAACCGCCACGGAAGGCCACACGATCAATTCGTTCTCCGACGGAACGCTGCAAGTGACCAGTTCCCGTTACCCGTTCTGTGCCCGAGGTGACCTGAACGATGAATACTCGCTCCGCTCCGGCATGACGCTGGTCCCGTTTGCCGAGGATCTCAACCGTTTCGTCCTCAAGGTGACGGGCGCCACGGCAGGCCGTTACCGGGTCCAGTGGGGAGAGGCGTCGCGCGATTACTCGGCCGACGAGCTTTCGGCGGGCGTGCTGCTGGCGATCGATTTCCCCGAGAATCCCTTCTGCGAGGCCTTCGACCGGGTGGACGGCGCCGTGGCGGCCAAGCAGGCCTTTGAGACCACGCAGGTGAAGAAGATCTTCCACGGTCCCGAAGGCCGAGCGGACTTTGAGAAGGCGGTAGCGGACACCGAAGCCGAACGGGCGCCGCTAGCCGAGGCGGTCGCGGCGGCGATGGCGCCGGTGAAGCATACGATCCAAATTGTGAAGATGGCTCAATGACATCCGGACGACGGACATACAATGACGAACAGCACTCGGTTTTGACCCACTTCCGCCGCCCGTGGTATACTGAGCCTGACCCCATACAGGAGCAGACATCATGCAAATCGATGTTCCCCCTGAACTCGAACCGTTTGTCGAGCAGGAATTCGCAACGGGACGATACGCGACGCGTGCAGAGGTGGTTGTCCAGGCACTTCGCTTTCTTCAAGAGGAACGACAGGAGGCGGTCCTGGGAATCCAACAGGGGCTCGACGATATCGCGGCGGGACGGACGCAGCCGCTCGCCGAGGCATTCGCCGATATCAGGAGAGAAACCGGGAGCCCTGAAGCGCAATGACGTACTCGGTTGTCGTCACGCAAAGGGCGAAGGATGACCTTCGGCACTACTATGCCGTTGCTGCAAAACACGCTCCTGAGACCGCCACTCGTTGGTTGGATCGCTTCGAAGATGCCCTGCAGACGCTTTCCGCCAACCCCACACGCTGTCCACTGGCCCCGGAGAACGACCTCGTTGTCCAGCCCATCTACCAGCTCTTCTTCGGAAAACGTGCGGGACGATACCGGGCCTTATTCACCATCGACGGAAATCAAGTGCTTGTTCTCCACATTCGGCGGGGTGCGATGGACAAAGCGGCCGAAGCCGATTTGTTCGGGTAGCGAGGCAAGGAGGCGGATGGTGGGATGGACTTGCGCCGCAAAGCGCCGCAGCCAACTTGTCTGACTTTGCCATATCCCTTGCCCATTTCGCCACTTCCGGCGATACTGAGGGCGGTGGCCTCGATCGGAACCAGAGAAGAAGCCCTCCGATCCATGGCCAGGTCAGGTGTGGCCGAGACGGCAAGCCGATTCTCGGCGGAGATGAAGTGACAGAGAATCCTGGAGGGGTGCCATGGCTCTGTTTTGGTGGGGAAAGTCCAGCCGCAAGGCGAAGGGCCGGGGGGTCCTGTCGCTTACGGACGCTCGCTTGGAGCGGGGCGAGGTCCTACTCAACGATCTGCATGAGTTGAAGACCACCATCGCCGAGGCTCGGTACGAAAACGACTTCAACAACGCCAAGGCGACCTTCCTGCGGCAGGAGTTCGAAGTGGTTGCCGCCCATCTCGAAGAGATCAAGGAAACCTATGCCGGGGCCCAGACGTGGACGCTCGGGCTGGATGCGAAGGCCAAGGGGCTTCCGCGGCAGGAGGCCCGCGACCTGGCCGCCAAGCAGGCGGCGATCCGCAGCGTGCTGAAGCGTTTCGATCAGGTGATCGGGGCCCTTCATCTGAGGGCCGCCAAGGAGGCCGGGCAGCAGTTCGGCCCGCGCAAAAAGCAGGGCGACGGGAGCGCCACCGGGCTACCGGAAGGTTTTGCGAAGGAATTCGAAGCGGCCGGAGATGTAGCTGCCAAGGAAGAGGTGATCGAGCGCCATTTCGTCGTTCTAGCGGTGAACACCACCGGCGACGTCAAGCCGGCTGCTTTGTATGCCTTTCGCAAGGACGACGCCGTCACCCCGTTGATGACGGCCGACCGGTTCCCCTGACCGTCACGGATTTTGGGGAGGGTGATGTTGGTATCCACCGAGAGAAGCGGAGACCAGGAGGTTTTGGAGCCAGTTTTCATGGTAACGGTGTTGGTTGAGGCGTTCGGCCGGGCTTTGCCAA
>JAAYAY010000406.1 GCA_012719125.1 Planctomycetaceae bacterium
GCTGGTGATACTTCCACATTAAAGGAACAGAAGAGAAGAGGCACCGGTACTCTGAGCTGACAGGAGACGTTGCCTCACCCATAACCCAAGCACTTGGAGTGTCTGTCAAACTGGAGCCACCTCACAACCGCCCGACATGAACACGTACTTGATGTCTTCGCAGATAGAAGAGTGGCTCTTCTCTGGCTTCATTGACCATATCTGGGTGCTCCGCCACTATCGAGTCTTCTTCGAACGCAAGTGGGTGACACAGAAGGACCAGCATGGTGTTGTTGGCCATTGTAGCCAGCCACACGAAGGAGAGGTATCGCTAGTGGTCGGCAAGTCGAAGACCTACTCCTTGGGCGCACTCGGGAATGTGCCGGGGTTCGACGAATTCTTGGAGATTTCGGGAACGGTTGAATGGTCTAGCGAGACCGGCGTGACACTGACAAAAGCATTCTCGTTTCCCGCAGAGGAGGGCTACTACTTCGTAGTCTACCCTGCTCGATTGGCCCAAGGTCTCTGGCACGAAGGATTCACTTACAGTTGGGGGGGGCGCCGAATGCGTCCTGGAACAGTCTGGGGACCGCCAACGGCAATATCTGATTATCGCCATGTTGTCGAGAAACTATACACAGATTTCTCCTACTTCGCGTGCAAGTGCAAATGCAAGTGCCAAACGGTCATCGGTACCAGTTGACACATTCCGGTTCGGGTGTCACCGACATGCTTCGTACTTCGCAAACCGATACACGCGGTTTTTCGCCATTGAATGCGATTGGATCGAACAGCACCAAGGACCCAGCTATGGGAAGCACTACTGAGAGATGCCAGCAGAAGTCACCGACAACCTCACTTCAGCGATGCTTGGGGTTGCTTGCCCTGGCGTTGGCTGGATGCGCTGAGCACGGTCACGAGGCCTTCCTTCAGCCAACAGAACTGCTTGCCGAGTTGCAGAAGCGAGGCTACGAGGTATGCGAGGCAATGCCCGGAAACGGCCCGTTCAAGATCCTGCCAGCCGGCATCGTCTTCGATAAGGGCGAGAAGGTGTGTGGTCGTTATTCGTGGAACGCACATACGTGTGCATTCGAGTACCCACCCAGTCTGACACATGTGCACGTAGTGATCATTCTGGAGACCCCCGAGGGACGATGCCAGCACGTCTTGACACGAATTGGGACTCCGGACTCCGGGTCAACTCCGGACATCGGACGGAGTGACCACGAGCCGAACTGACAATCACTAACTCTCACCACCGGGAACTCCCGTTCAGCGCGAACCGGACTTCCCGGTTTTCTTATGCGCAGTCACCTTCGACCAGTGGAGCTTCGTCTTCCTCCTCATCGTCGGGCATGCCCGACGCGAACAACAACATGGTCCTCGTCGCCGAGCGGGAATACTGCGACGGCGCCGCCGGCTGTTCCTGCGGCGGCGGTGGAGCCGGGCAACTCGTGTCGGAAACCCGCCACGTCGACGCCGTCACCTGGCACACGACCGACTTCGAGTACGACTGGCGCGGCCGGCAGATCAAGGTGTTCCCGCCGGCCGACGACGCCGGGCGGACCGTCTACAGCCAGACGACCTACGACAACCTCGACCGGGCCGTCAAGCAGGAGCGCTACCTGGAGATCTCCGGCAGCGCCGACCGCCTGCTCGCCCGCAGCGAGACCTACTACGACGACCGCGGCCGCGTCTACCAGACGAAGCAATACGCCGTCAACGTCGACACGGGCGCCGTCGGCAACTCGCTCGTCTCGGGCACCTGGTACGACGCCGCCGGCAACGCGATCAAGCAGCAGCCCGCCGGCAGCCAGGCCTTCACCAAAACGGTATTTGATTCGCTCGGCCGGGCGGTGAAGCAGTACGTCGGCTACGACACCGACGAAACGGCCTACGCCGACGCGTCGAGCGTCAGCGACGACACCATCGTCGAACAGTCGGAAACGACGTATGACGACGCGGGCAACGTCCTGCAAACCACGACCCGCCAGCGTTTCCACAACGCCACGGGCACGGGTGAACTGACCACTCCCTCCGGCAGTCAGCCCAAGGCTCGCGTCACCTACGTCGCCATGTACGCGGACGAAATCGGCCGCCAGGTGGCCCTGGCCAGCTACGGCACCTACGGCGGCGCTACCTTCAGTCGTGCGTCCGTCGTACCCAGCCGAACGGACACGATCCTCGTCACGTCGACCGAGTACGACGACGCCGGGCAAGCCTACAAGACGATCGACCCGGCCGGCCGCGAGGACCGGCAAGTCTTTGACGACGCAGGCCGCGTTACCAAGACCATCCAGAACTACGTCGACGGCGTCGTCAGCGGCGTCTATCCGGACGAAGACGTGACCGTCGAGATGGCCTACAACGCCGACGGTCAGCTTTCGACGCTCACCGCGAAAAACCCGACCACGGGCGACCAGACGACGACCTACGTCTACGGTACGACGCTCACCGATTCGGAGATCGCCACCACCACCCTCAAGCGGGCGGAGATCTATCCCGATTCGGACGACACCCCCTCGCTGGGTGACGGAACAGATGGTGTTTTTGACCGAATCGAGTTCTGCTATAATCGGCAGAGCCAGCGGACGAGCAAGAAGGATCAGAACGGCTCGATTCACGAATACGAGTATGATCCGCGTGGTCGAATGACGCACGATCGGGTGACGACCGTCGGCTCCGGCGTCGACGACGCTGTTCGGCGAATCACGACAAACTACGACCTCCGTGGGCAAGTCGAAACGCTCACCTCCTACGACAACGCGACCGTCGGGAGCGGCAACGTGGTCAACCAAGTCGTCTTCGAATACGACGAGCACGGCCTCCTGGTCAAGGAATATCAGGCGCACAACGGTGTCAAGGACGTCAACACGCCGTACGTCGGTTACGACTACGACACGACCGCTTCGTCCGGCGTTCTGACGAAGGGCCTGCGACTCACGTCGCTCCGCTACCCCAACGGCCGGCTGGTTCATTATACCTATGGCAGTTCTGGAAGCACGGCCGACGCATTGGGGCGAATCGCCGCAATCAACGACGACGATTCCGGCTCGCCCGGTGATGCGCTGGCCGAGTATGGATACCTCGGCTCTGGTTCGATCGTCCAGGTCGATTATCCCGAGCCGGATATCCGCTACGACCTGGCCCACGGCGCGGGCGATGACCCGTACGACGGCCCCCTGGATCGCTTCGGGCGAGTGACCGATCTTCTGTGGCGCGACTACGACAGTTCCACCGATGTCGTCCGCGTTCAGCACGGTTATGATCGCGTGGGAAACCGCCTCTGGCGAGAAGATCCGGTGGCGGCGAGCTACAGCAAGGATTTCGACGAACTTTATGCGTACGATGGAATGTACCAACTCGTCGACATGCAGCGCGGCAACCTCAACGGCACCAAGGACGGCCTCGTCGCCAACAGCAAAACGTTCGCCGAAGACTGGTCTCTTGACATGACCGGCAACTGGTCGACTTACCGCCAGGACGAAGATGGTGACGGCAACTGGGACCTCAACCAATCACGCACCCACAACGGGGCCAACGAGATCACGCAGATCGCCGGTGTCTCGATCCACGTTGCCCACGATCGTAACGGCAACATGACCAAGATCCCCAAGCCGGACGACTGGTCGGACCATTTTGACGTGACCTATGACGCCTGGAATCGACTGGTGGCCGTCGTGGACGGCGAAACCGTGATAGGTGAGTATCACTACGATGGAAGTGGTCGCCGAATTCGTCGCGATTACGATTCAGGCGCACCAGGCAGTTCCACCGGTGTGGACATCTATGTCCATTATTTCTACGGGTGCTCGTATAATATGATGTTATTGAATTATGCAAGCTGATGGCTATATCCGTATTGGGAAATACGCTTCCAGAAGGCAATCCAACGGCCGGGTGTCAGTTTCAGGGAGCGAGTGGATAAGACC
>JAAYAY010000040.1 GCA_012719125.1 Planctomycetaceae bacterium
GTCCAGCCTACAATAGTCCAACTCTCGCCCGATCGCCACTCGACGCTTCTCTGGTTGTCCCCAACCCCCGGCAAACCAGCCCTACCACCGCTGACAAACTGGTACCGATCCTGACTGTCGCTGACAGCACTGGCGTCTCGCCAGTGTTTGATCAGCGAGTCGGGCGTCGAGCATCTGGAGGTAACGACTGATTCTTGACGCGTGGCGGGTGGCCCTGCCGTGCCTGTGTGAACCAATCCCCGCGTCCCAGGTCGCTCGCCAAGCAGTGCCCATGGACGATAGACTGTCCACCCCGTCACGCCCCGGGGGCAGATAAACGGGACAGGTCCAATATTGAGCGGGACGTTGACGCCGCCCGTCCCACCGGATCTCGATCCGGGGCGGGGATGTCCTACACAGTTCATTGTCAGCGAGGTGACATCTGCCTATGGCGTCCCCAGAACCGCCAACTCTTCATCTTCCTTTCCCCCATTTTCTTTTCTCCCTCCTACCTCCTAGCGCGGCCTCGCTTCGCAGCCTGGGCGGGTGGCCCTGTGTCAGCGTACAGACCACTCCCCAACAGCCCACCAGCAACCATTCCCCTGCCCAAGAAATTCCCCTGCCTGTATCCCCGTCTCCGATCTCTCCGTCAACTCCTGTTCAAAACAACTTCCCCGCCAAATCCACCCCTCGAAGCACCGGCCCGCTTCGTACGCATGAACACGACTTGATCAGCGTTGATCAGAGGAGATCAGCGTTCCTCCCCTCTTCCTCGTACGTGCAATAGCCCAACATCCCCAGTTCCGAGTCCCCCGTCCCTGTCAACTCGTCCGCTGCGACCCCCCCTCCCTCAGTCATCCGGGGGTGTTCAAAAAACCTCTTGACATTTCCTGTCTACTTGATAACATCGTATCTATGTACGTCGGTATAGATCACAGAAAGACCCCGCAGCGTCTTGCCCGACCACGCCGCCCATGCGTCCCTGCCCGATTCCCACAACTCGCCCCCCCCATGTCGTCCCCCAAAGTGAGCCAAAAGTACCCAAACACTGCGCGCATCAATGTCAACAACGCAGACAACGTCAACAATGCAGTCCGCGCAGCACCTGACGTATTCACCACATGCGTAAGGACTTCCCTGCCACGCCACGATATTGGCAGAATCCGCTCCCCGTTGACCAACTTGCATCCCACAGGGTTTCTACTGTCTTCGACGTTGTTTTTCCTATTCCTCGCCTCGAACCATCCCCGGCGTTCGCCAAACTCCTTGCAGGCCTTCAACTTAACTAAGGTACTTCCAACTACGGCATTCCCCTCTTTTGCATGGTAGTCAATTTGATTCTGCGAGCCCGACGACGCCGTAAACCACGATGAGTCAACGCGTTAACGATCGCTGTTCGATGGAGCAATCGATCGATAAGTGCACCAACCGCCAACCGACCCCGCAACCATTTCACAACAGAAAATCAGTGAGTCGCCAGCGCGCTCCAACCTCGGTCTTTGACAACTAAAACAACCCCAGCGGGCGGCTGGCCCTGCCTGACCGTGAAAACCAATCCCCGTGTGCCAGCTCGCTCGCCAAGCAGTGCCGATGGACCATAGACAGTCCACCCCATCCGGCCCCGCATGACCACCGCGGCCCTGAGCCGGTTTCTTCCTTGCCCTTCGCCCGTTCACGAGAGCACTGCGAACAAGTAAGCAGTGCCACACGACGACACCCGTCAAGAATCCGTCGCCATCGCCAATTCCCTTGCCCGAGAAATTCCTCTGCCCGCATCCCCTCCTCAAATCCGCGATCCGAACGCGTTTGATCCAGTCCCACCCACCGCCCAACAGGGGGCTCGCAACCGAATTATGCAACACGCCCTCCGCCAGACCACCCCAACTTGCGATCGCCTGAAGTAGCGTAAACACACTTACCCACGGCACTTCCGACCACGCCCCGCACCCCAACCGTTCTGCAACAAACTCAAAGGCGGCGCAAAACCCCGTCCGGTGCAAAACACCTCGCATCCCCTCGGCCGTCAACCCCCACAACCGCTCGTCCCCCAGTCGACTCAAAGAAATCCGCCCAAGTGTTCAATTCTGGTTCATCCGGAATTCGCGTAGGGTGCGAACTGCACGAAAAGTACCGGTGCCTCGTCCCTGTTGCACGATGACCATAACCGCTTGACAAACAACCGTTTAGACGCGTCGGCAACACGAGAAGAGGCACCGGTACTCCCGGGCGAGGATGGAACCTACGCGTGCGCCGGATGAACCCTTTTTTCCTTCCTCGGCGGACGAATCCGAGTTGGAATGAATGATGGAATGGAGATGGTCACTTGCCGGAGAATGGCGGGCGCAGCTTGGGCGTTGGGACGGGGAGGCCTCCCTGGTATAGGATACGTGTGTACAGTAGCCTATTCCATGGTGGGAGGGAGTTTTTGCGAAGTATTTGTGGGGGAGCAATCCGACTGAACGGGGGAGGAGCGGCGAGGAGGAAGAGATCGACAAGGGAATGACAGAAGACGGAAAGGAGGCGTGGCACGAAGAAGGCAGGTCCAAGGCGCGGTTTGGAGTTGAACGGGCGCCGGCGGAGGGAACCGAGGGTGAAATGATGATTGGCTGCGAGGGGAAGAAAGGAAGATGGGGGAAAGGAAGATGAAGAAGATCGCGCCGTTCATTTACCCGGCCGCGAATGAGCACAAGGCTATTATCGGCCGGGGGGTGGGGCGAGTCAACTTGGCTTTGGCGGGCGGGCGGATGAGGACTGGGCGGACTGGGCGCAGAGGAGTTCGGAGCGGTGTGTTGTTCATCCAGGATTTCGGCGATGCGGTCGGCGATCCTGGCTTGAATCTGGTGCCGCCGATTCGCCGGTAAGGCAATCCGAGATCGGGCCCGCTTGTGCCGCGATTCTTCCATTCCCCCCCTTCAGACCGCACCTTTCACCCTTCAAAATTCGTCCCCCCGTTGCCCTGCCGTCTCCTGGAACAAATCTCCTCCGCGCGGCATACTGATCTTCGAGAACGACCGCATCCATTTCATGGTGGGAGGCGATGAATGAAGAGGCTGGTCTTCGCGGGATCTGTCTTGGGCACCCTTGCTGCGCTCCTTGCAGCTTGCCTGGCGGTTCTCGCCACCGTGATCTGGCTGCTTCGCCAATGGGAACCTGCCCCGTGGGTACTCTGGGCCGTGGGGCTGGGCATGATGGGAGCTGCCGTCGCGCTCATCTGGCGCTGGTGGCGACTGCCTTCCGAGCGCCGATTCCGCTTCACCCTGCGGGGAATGCTGATCGGTATCGCTCTGTTCGCGCTGTGGTTCGGGGTCGTTGGTACCGACGTGCTTCGCTGGGGACGCGAGGCGGCTGCGATCGCCGAGTTGCAGCAACACTACGTCACTACGCCCGAGTACTACTATCTGGACTATTTCGGCCATGGCCCCCTAGTCAAAAGGTTCGGATACGACCCTCTCGCAGGAGTACACAACATCGAGATTTTTCGCGACCAGGGACTGGCTGCCGTGCTGGAACACGCCGACGTCCTTCCCGACCTCGAAGGTGTCAACTTCGAGGGCGGACGGATCTCGGATGCAGCCCTCGCACGCGTCGACGAACTCAATCAGTTTCCTGAGCTGCGGTCTGGCGGGATCGCTCGTTGCAGGATCACAGATACGGGATTAGAACGATTAACGGCCTGGAAAAGACTCGAAGATCTTCACCTTTATAACTGCGCCAAGATCACCGATGCCGGGTTGGCTCACCTGAAGAAACTGCCCAACCTGCGGAGCCTGACACTCCTTCAGGAAAACAAGGGAAAGATGCCGGTCACGGACGCCGGCCTGGTCCATGTGGCCGACCTCCAACAGCTCAGGCTACTCAGGATCATACGTATCCCCGTCACCGACGCGGGCATTGCCCATCTGCATCGCCTGAAGAGCATCGAGCACATCCATTTCACGCAGACCAAGGTCACGGATGAGGGTGTCAACGCACTGTGCGAGGCATTGCCCGACTGCCTCGTCACTTGGGAAGAGGCATGGTTCCCCGCCGTCTGCCAGATTCGCGGTATCGAGATATGGCGGGTCAGGCCGGAGGAGAAGTTGGCGACCATCACCGACGTCGATCAGATTGCGGCTGTCAAGGCCTGGTTCGAGGAAGCCAGCAAACAGCGCTACCCGAACTGCAGCGGGAGCCCCGCCTATTGGCAAGACGGAACAGGCGGAGCCTGCTTGAGTCTTCGGTTTGAGGGGCGTCGTCGCCGGATGTATGAAGTGGGCCTGGGCAACGGAGTCTATTCGACCTGGGGAAGGCATTGCTCGATGTCGGCCGCCGATGAACAGGACCTTCGAACACTTCTCGGCGTCCATCTGACCGAATGGAATACCGATCAAGCAGTCCACTGAGGGACGACTGGCCCGGAGTATCTGAACCTCGACTATGGCCAGATCACCGACACCGGCCTCAGACACCTCGAAGGGTTGACAAACCTCGTTCCCTTGGATCTAAACGGCACAAACAGAGGCCACACGGCGGAGCGTGACTGCTACTTTGCAGTTCTCCTGACCCTGCAGCCGACTCGCTGGAAACGGGGCGCCGGTTGCAGTAAACTGCACGATTCGGAATCTCGCCGTACGGAGTCATTTTCGCTGAGAATTATTTCATGAACGAACATCTAGAGGGTGCGGGCGCCCTGCCTCGCCTTTCCAATGCAACGGTAAATCAGTTTGGCGCCGCCGTTGCCGTGCCGGCTTATGATCGATCCGCCTTGAAGACGGGCATCGTTCATATGAGCGTGGGCGGATTTCACCGGGCGCATCAGGCCGTTTATCTGGACGATTTGTTCGCTCGCGGCAGCGGTCATGATTGGGGTGTGTGCGGAGTGGGACTGCTTGACGCAGACAACCGCATGCGGGATGCACTGGTTCCGCAGGATTGCCTGTACACGGTGGTCGAGCGCAGCGAGCAGGCCGATCGGGCACGTGTTATCGGCTCGATGACGGAGTATCTCTACGCGCCGGAGAATCCGCAAAGGGTCCTGGACCGTTTGGCAGCGCCCGAGATCCGTATGATCACACTGACCATCACGGAAGGCGGTTATTTTGTCGATCAAGTCACCGGTGGATTCGATGACCAGCACCCGAACATTCGCCATGATCTTCGCCATCCCGCTACTCCAACCACAGGAATTGGTTATTTGACCGAAGGCCTGAACCTCCGTCGGCAGCGCGGCGCTGTTGCCTGCACGGTGCTGTCATGCGACAATCTGCCCGGCAACGGGGACGTGGCACGCAAAATGGTATTGGCCTTTGCCGCACTGCGTGAACCGGAATTGGCAGAGTGGATTTCCCGGAATATTGTCTTTCCGAACAGCATGGTGGACCGGATCACGCCCGTCACCACCGACGCCGATCGGGCCCTGGTGGCAGAGTGCTACGGGTACGAGGACCGATGGCCGGTTGTCTGCGAACCGTTTCGCCAGTGGATCGTCGAGGACAAGTTTTGCGCTGGACGACCGCCGTGGGAACAAGTGGGCGTGCAGATGACTTCTGACGTGCAGCCCTACGAAAAGATGAAAATCCGCCTGCTGAATTCAAGCCATTCCGCAATGGCTTACCTGGGTTATCTGGCCGGTTTTCGTTTCATCCATGAAGTGGCCGCCGACCCCGAGTTCCAGCGGTTCATCACGGATCTCATGGAGAAGGAGGTCGTCCACCTCCTGGATCCGGTACCGGGAGTTGATCTGGTTGAATATCAGCAGATTCTGATCAAACGCTTCGCCAATCCGAAAATCAAGGACCAGGTTGCGCGTGTCGCTTCGGAGGGTTCCCAGAAGATCCCCAAATTCATGCTGCCGTCCATCCGCCAGCAGTTGGCACAAGGTGGTTCTGTCCGCCTGCACGCCCTGGCGCTGGCGGGATGGTTCCGCTACCTGGCCGGCACCGACGAACAGGGGGCTCCCATTACCATCAATGATCCGATCGCAACGGAGCTGCAAACTCGCGCCCAAGCAGGAGGCAAAGATCCTGCCCGGCTACTGGCGCTAGGCGATCTTTTCGGAACGGATTTGTCCGAGAATCAGTACTTCGTTACCGAATTGTGCCGGGCGATGGAGAGCCTGTATGAGCATGGAACGCGGGCGACCTTGCGGGACTATTTGCAGTCCTAAGCGTTGCCTGTTCCTCCGGGGCTTCCGTTCAGACCGTTGCTTTACGCCGTCTTGCGATGCTGCAGGCAGTCGAGTGCCACCGCGGCCAGCAGGACTGAGCCTTTAATCACCATCTGCACAAACTGACTGACATCCAGCAGCACCAGGCCGTTGCTGAGAACACCGAGAACGAGGACTCCGGCAAGCACGTTGGACATCTTTCCGACTCCGCCGCTTACGCTGACCCCGCCGAGGACACAGGCAGTCAGTACGTCAAATTCGAGGCCTTTTCCCGAAAGGACCTGTCCGGAATTCGTGCGGGAAAGAATGACAATTCCGGCAATTCCCGCAAAAAAACCCGACAGAGTGTAGACGAGGTATTTAACCCGCTTGACATCAATACCTGACAGTTTGGCGGCCTCTTCATTGCCGCCCACGGCATAAAAGTAGCGGCCAAAATAAGTGTTTCTGAGAATGAACATGCCCAGTCCCATGATCACGGCCATGATGATCACCGGAATCGGAACCGGCCCCACATATCCCTGGCCGATGACCGAAAAGGACTTCGGGAAACCGAAGATCGGCAGCCCCTTGCAGATCAGGTAGGCGACACCTTCAATGATGATCATCATCGCCAGAGTGACGATGATGGGCGGCATCCGGAGGTTGGCAATAATCCATCCGTTTGAAAAACCGACCGCCGCAGAAAGTGCAAGTGCAACGATAACGGCCGGCACCGGGTTCCATCCGGCGGTCACCATGAGCCAGGCGGTTACTATATTGACCAGCGAAACGAGTGAACCGACGGAAAGGTCGATCCCGCCCAACAGCAGCACAAAAGCAAATCCCACGGCCGCAATACCCATCATGGATACCTGGCGGGCAACATTCAGCAGGTTGCTGCTGACAAAGAAGTTTTCAGACGCGATGGAGAAAAACAGAACCAGCATCAACAGGACAATATAGATCCCGTACTGTTTCCCAATCGAAGCAGCAACACGGCCGATCGTTTTGAGTGGACTTGAGTCTTTCACAATTCCGTACCCGGTTTTGTTCAGCCCTGCGAGGCAAGGCCCATAATGGTTTCCTGACTGAACTCTTTCCGCTCCAGTTCGCCGACGATCCGCCCGTCGCGCAGAACAAGGATGCGGTCCGACATGCCCATGACCTCTTCCATTTCGGAGGAGATCATCAGGACCGCCTTGCCCGATTCGACCAGGCTGTTGACCAACGCATAGATCTCCGATTTTGCCCCGACGTCGATGCCGCGGGTCGGCTCGTCGAAAATCACCAACGTGGGCTCGGAAGCCAGCCACTTGGCGACGATGACCTTCTGCTGGTTTCCGCCGCTGAGGTTCTTGACTTTCTGCTCCAGCGTCGGCGTCTTGATCCGGATCGACTCTCGGTAATAGCCGGCAATACGCTTCTCTTCCTTCTTGTCGACCGTAAAGAACCTGGATATCCGCTCGAGGATGGGCATGCTGATGTTGCCCTTGATATCGACGTCGAGCAGGACCCCCTGCCGTTTCCGGTCCTCCGGAACCAGGGCAATGCCGCAGTCGATCGCTTCCTTGGGAAGTCTCGGGTGGATTTCAGTGCCGTTCAGGACAACGCGCCCGCCGGTCTTCGGCTTGACGCCGAAAAGAAGCTCCGCCAGTTCCGTTCGGCCGGCGCCGATCAGGCCGGCCAGCCCAAGCACTTCGCCTTTCCGGATCTGCAAGTTGATTTCGTGTACGCCGTTGCCGGAGAGGTTTTCAACCTCGAGCAACACTTCGTCCGAAACACAATCCTTCCGGATCGGATAGGTTTCCCTCAGTTCGCGGCCGACCATCAGCTTGACCAGGTCGTCAAGGTTCGTATCGGCCGTGTTCATGGTCTTGATGATCTGACCGTCGCGCATGACGGTGATTCGATCGGACAGCCTGAAGACTTCCTTCATCCGGTGCGAGATGTAGACGATGGTCACCCCCGCTGCCTTCAGCTTTTCAACCAAGGTGTAGAGCGATTCCGCCTCGGCCTGCGTCAACGGGGCCGACGGTTCATCCATAATGAGGATTTGGGCCTTCTGAGATACGGCTTTGGCAATTTCCACCAGTTGCTGGTATCCGACCGTCAGGTTGGCAACCAGTTCATTCGGATCAATATCGATATCGAGTTGGCGGAAGATTTCAGCGGTTTCCCTGGCCATGGCCTTCCTGTCGATCACGATCCCCTTGCGGATCGCCCGCCCGAGAAAGATATTCTCGGCGACGGAGAGCCCGTCAACCAGGTTGAATTCCTGGTAGATCACGGCAATCCCCATCTGCTCAGACAGTTTGGGCGTCAGAGAAGCAAACTCCCGTCCCCCGATCACGATCTGACCTTCATCCGGCACCACAGCGCCTGTACAGGTTTTGATCAGGGTCGATTTACCGGCACCGTTTTCGCCGACCAGCGCGTGGACCTCGCCTTTCACGACGTCCAGGTTGACGTCCTTCAATGCAACAACGCCCGGATACCGCTTGGTAATGTTCTTGAGTTGAAGGAGGAGCATCGGTCTACGGATTGTAGTATTTGTCAACATTCTCGGCGGTCACAGGAATCAGCTCGCGGTAGACCCGGGCCGGAACCTCTTCGCCTGCCGCCAGCTTGGCCGCAAATCCATAGACCGTTGAGGCCACCTCTTCATCCGTGCCGGTAACGATCACGCTCATCCGGACGGCTTCTCCGTTCTTGATGGCTTCGAGTTCCGGTTTCGTGGCGTCCACGGCGAAGATACCGAAGTCGTCCGTATCTTTGCCGGCCGCTTTGGCTGCTTCGTTGGCGCCTACCGAACCGCCGCCGCCAATACAGGCCACCACTTTCACCTTGGGGTGTGACTGGAAGACGGTTTCCATTTTCGTGATGCCCTCGTCCGGATTGATCGCGCTGGTCTCCGCAACAATCGTTGCATCCGGAGCCAGCTCCGTGATGGCGTCGCGGATGCCGTTGCCGCGGGCGAGCAGGACCGGCAACTGCGGATAGTTGAGGATGGCCACTTCCGCTTTTCCGCCGTGTACCTCTTTGATGAAGGCGGCGGCTTCCTTGCCGACCAGGTATCCCAGGTCATGATTGTCGATCAGCCAACGCACATCGGCATTCTCCAGGTCGTCATCCCAGGCAATGACTTTGACGCCGCGGGCCATGGCCTCTTGGCAGGCCCCTTCAATACCCGCCGGATCTGCCGGGTGAACGATAATCACGTCCATGCCCCTGGCTACAAAGTTCTCGACCTGCATGATCTGTTTGGAGACGTTGCTGTCGCAGGCCACGTACGACATTTTCGCTCCCTGCGATTCGGCCTGTTTCTGGATGGCCTGGCAGTACCCCGACCAGGTTGGGTTACTCAAATCCTGGACGGTCATGCCGATTTCGATTACGTCTTTCCCACTTCCGCCCCGGTCGCATCCGGCAAGCGTCAATCCCACTGCGGACACTAAGAGTCCGATCACTGCGTTCTTCATGCGTTTGCCTTTCTTGTCGTTCCCGATTCCCCTTTGTTCTAGACCAGTCTGTCAAAAAGGTCGGCGAAATACAACGTGGGCGCAACGTGTGAGTTCCGGGATCGATCCGCTCGTTCGCGGCTGGTTGGCCGGAATCCGGACCGGCGCGAGAGAGTTCGCTCGACCTCAATGGCCTTGCGTGATTCCTTGGATCACTTCGCGAGTGTTGTTTGCATAAGAATTCACGAGGACTTCTCGCTCGTATCAGGGCGCGTGCTGCCGATGGCAAGATGCTCGTCGGCAAGGTGGGCCGTGATGCCCCCATAGGACTGGAATTGTGCTTGACGCAGGCGTACATTGAGATTGCTGCCGGTGTCCAAATCCACTTTCGCTGTGCCGTCTCGGGAGAATTCATCGTGAGAAAGTATCTTTTCGCCATCGTCGCCTGCTTCATGAGCACTACACTCCTGGCTGCGGACCCGCCCGAGCCCACCTTTCGCGCCGGTGCGGCCACGAGCAACATCACGCCGGCATTGGGTTCGGCGATCATCGGCGGTTTTCTGCCCATTCCAGCTACGAACGTCCACGACGAGCTGCACGCGAGGTGCCTTGTGCTCGACGACGGCAAGACGAAGCTCGCGCTGGTGGTCGTCGACCTGCTGGGCATCCATTACAACGTGAGCCACGAGGCGCGCAAGCTCATCGAGCAGGAGGCGGGCATCCCGGCGACGAACGTGTTGATCTCCGCGGTCCACACCCACTCGGCCGCCAGCGCCCTTGGCGAGAAGCACTTCGCGTTTCCGCAGGAGATCGACGAGTATCAAACCTTCGTCGCCCGGCGGATTGCCGACGGAGTCCGGTGCGCCGTCAACCGGCTGCGCCCGGCGCAACTTGGGTTCACCACCGCCCAGGCGCCGGAGCACGTGTTCAACCGCCGTTGGTTCCTCAAGCCCGGCACCATTCCGCCCGGTCCCTTCGGTACCGTCGATCAGGTGAAGATGAATCCACCGGCGGGCAGCCCGGACCTGGTGAAACCGGCCGGGCCGACCGATCCCACGGTGTCGATCCTCGCCGTGCGCGAGCCTGACGGCCGGCCGATCGCCGTCTACTCCTGTTATTCGCTGCACTACGTGGGCGGCGTGGGGCACGGCGACATTTCGGCCGACTACTACGGCATGTACTGCCAGCGTCTGGAGCGTCTGCTGCAGGGCGACCAGCAGGATCCACCCATGGTGGCCATGATGGCCAACGGCACCAGCGGCGACATCAACAACATCAATTTCCTCCACCCCCGGCCGTCCAAGAAACCGTACGAGCAGATGCGCTTCGTGGCCGACGACCTGGCCGCGAAGGTTCAGGCGGCCCTGGCCGACGTCAAGTACTCTGACCGGCCGACGCTGGCCGCACGCTACCGCGAGCCGGTGATCGCCACGCGTCGGCCCAGTCCCGAGCAGATGGCGTGGGCCAAGGAGATGTTGGCCAAGCCGGGCAAGCCCGACGTCCCCCGCGTTTACGCCCAGCGATTCGAGGAAATGGCCCGCGGTGCGGCCTCGGTCCCCACGCCGCTGCAAGTGCTGCGTATCGGCGACGTGTGCATCGGCAGCTTGCCCAACGAGATCTTCTGCGAGATCGGACTCGAATTCCGCCGGCGGAGCCCCGTGCAGCCGGCCTTCCTGGTCTCCCTGGCCCACGGCTACTTCGACTACCTGCCTACACCGGAGCAGCACGAGTTGGGGGGGTACGAGACATGGTTGGCCACCAACCGCTTGGAGCCGAAGGCCTCGGAGAAACTGCTCAGCGCCCTGCTGGAAATGGCGGCCGAGGTGCGCCCGGCCGCTGCCGAATAGCCTCGTTTGTCCCATGGAACGCCATGTCATGCCTTGAACAGCCGCGAAGCGATACTACGGCCATCCCACACATTCCAGCCAACACCACCGCCAGGAGCCCCGCCATGCGACACCTCATGTCCTGGACCCACCTCCCCGCACTACTCATCGCCTTCGCCGCCCTCCAGCAACCCGCACCGGCCCGCGCTCAAACCGATACCGCACCGCCTGCCGCCAACCGCCACCTCCTCGCCGCCTTCAGTTGGGGAACCGGCAACATCGGCGACATCGCCATCGCGCCTGGACTCCTCAACCTCCTCGACGAAGTCCAGCCCAATCTCCCCGTCGTCGTCATGACCTCCCAGTCGGCCGCCAGCCAATCCTTCGCTCGCGTCGCCGAATACCTCCCCCGCTACTCAAAGAACTGCCGCGCCGTCCCCTACCCCTTCACCATCGGCACCGACGCCAACGCCGGCGCCCCCGGCACCGCCTGGCGCGCCTTCCACGACCGCTGGGGCGCCTCCACCCTCCGCGCCTTCGAAAACGGCACCCTCTCCGCCCGCATCGCCGCCCGCGTCGCCGACGACGTCCTCAACCGCCTCCCCCGCGAAATGCTCGACGAACTCCAAAACAAGGACCCCGAAGCCGCCCGCGCCCTCACCGACGCCGGATTCGTCCTCTTCACCTCCGGCACCACCCTCAACTTCGGCCGCATGGGCCAACGCCGCTTCTACTCCTTCTCACTCAAGTTCGCCATGCCGCTGCTCATCGCCCGCGTACAAGGAATCCCCTACGGCATCGGCGGCCAATCCTTCGAAGCCCTCGACTGGCCCTCCGACCTTGTCTTCCGCCCCCTCTTCAAAGACGCCCAATTCGTCTACTGCCGCGACCCCGACTCGCTCGCCTACCTCGCCCAGCGCGACCTCCTCGCCCCCCGCTCCGGCTTCCGCCCCGACAGCACCTTCTTCTTCCAAGGCTTCGACGAGCCTTGGTTGGAATCCTATCTCAGTGACCACAGACTCTCGCCCAAGAAGTTTATCACCCTGACCATCCGCAGTGCCAAGAGCCAGCCCGGCCCCCTGGCCGACACCATCACCCAGGAGCGCCAGGACGAGCACATGGAGCGGATCCGCCAGTTCCTGACCGACTGGGTCACCCAGACCGGCGTCCCGGTCGTCCTCTGCCCCGAAGTCCGCTATGAAATCCCCCTCATGCACGACAACGTCTACCAGCGCCTGGCCCCCGAGGTGCGAGAGAAGTGCATCTGGATGGACCAGTTCTGGACCACCGAACAGGCCTATTCCCTCTATCGCCAGGCCGAAATGGTCGTCAGCATGGAAATGCACTCCGTCATCATGGCCCTGAGTCTCGGCACACCCGTCCTGATGCCCCAGTTCTCCGAGAACGGCCGCAAAGTATGGATGCTCGAGGAACTGGACCTCCGCGACTGGATCTTCGACATCGACGACCCGGCCGACGCCCCGCGACTGCTGGCGGCCGCCCTGAAGATCCACCAGGATCCCGCCCAGGCCGAGGCCCGCATCCGTCGCCAATTGCCCCACGTCCGCCAAATGGGCCTGGAAATGGTCACCGAAATCATGCTGTCCTTCGGCCGCCTCAAGTAGTCGCTGACAGAACCACCGATAGTGCACGCGAGTGCCCGTGGGAAATTCAGCCGTTTGGTTAGGGCCTCAAAAGACGTTTCCCGCAATAATCCGGGCAGTTATACTTGGGCTTGGCAACACTCTGAATCGTACACGACACACAAACAACGTATTCGCCGTAGGCAACCCCAGCACTGGCCGCCCACGCAGCAGAAAGAACAGGAACTGTGATGAGATTTGCCGCAACTACATGGTCACTATGTCTTCTGATTGCCTTTGGCACAAACCAGAGTGCCTTTGCCCAACAGGCGGAAACGGTCAAGCAGTGGACCTTCAACACCGACGGCGACAAAGAAGGGTGGACTCAGGCAAATTGCCTGAAAGACGTGGTTGTCCGCGACGGCGTTCTTCGCGGCACCGTGACCGGGCGCGACCCCTTCATCGTCGTCACCGGCCTGGATATCCCCGCACGCCCGTGGAATGTGTTCCAGGCACGGCTCCGCATCATCCAGGACGAACCGCTCCTTCAGCGGGCGGGTGAACTCTTCTACGCCGCCTCCAACGAAGGCCCCTACGGAGGATTCTCCCAGGCCAAGACGGGCAAATGGACCGCCCCCGACGCCAATACCTGGGAAGTGGTCCGCATCTACCCGTTCTGGAGCAAAGAGGGACGCATCATCAAGCTGCGGCTCGATTTCCCTGCCCCCGCAGAAAACCAGTTCAACAAGGCGGCCGTCGAAGTCGACTGGATCGAGATCGCCGACCTGAAACTCGAGAGCCAACCTGAGATCAAACCGTCCTGGCGTGTCGAGGACGGCGCAAAGGAAACCTGGGAATCGCCCATGTTCTCCCTCGACACGGAGAAGATTGGCAACTGGCTGACCATCGGCGCCTCGGCAAGTGGTCCCCGATCCGTCGAATTCTCCTGGATGAACGATCAGGGCGCCTTCTACTCGAGGATTGTTGAACTCAAGAAAGACGCGCCAGGCCTGTTCAACGTCGATCTGGCCAACAGCAAGTACTGGAAAGGCGGTGTTCATCAATTCAGACTGCGGGTCCTGCCCGATTCCGAATCGACGGCCGCGGTAACGTTCCAATCCGTTGCCGTGAATCGCCAGCCCCAGGGCCCGGCCAATATCAGCATCGTGTTCTGCGGAATCGAAGACGCGATCGTCCGCGCCGGATACGAAACCGCGTTCTTCCTCGACCTGGTCAACTGCGGAGGCCAAGACGCTCCCGCCCTGAAGTTCGACCGCCTGAAACTGCCCGACGGCGTCTCGCTCGTGGCAACGGAAGCTGAGACGACGATTGAACCCCTCAAGATCGGCGAGCGGCGCCGGATGCTGTTCCCTGTCAAAGTGACCAAACCGGTCGAGGGAACGATCTCCTTGAGCCTGACCGCTCCGGGGGTCGGCCAACTCCAGGCCGTTCCCGTCGAAATCCCGATCTCCGTCCTGCCGTCCTTGAATCTGCCCAAGGCCGACTACGTGCCGGAACCCAAACCGGTGAAGTCCGAATACGAAATCGGTGCCCTCTACTTCCCCGGCTGGTATCACGGGCATTCCTGGTCCCGAGTCTGGAACCGCTGCCCCGACCGGCGTCCCCTGCTCGGCTGGTACAACGAGTCCAGCCCGGAAGTCATCGACTGGCAGATCAAATGGTCGGTCGAAAACGGAATCCAGTACTACCTGGTCGACTGGTACTGGAACAAAGGCAGCCGCCATCTCGAACATTGGATTCAGGGATTCCAGCAGGCCAGGTACAAATCGTATCTCAAGTGGGCCATGATGTGGGCAAACCACAACGGCCCGGGAAGCCACAGTCTCGAAGATCAGGCGAACGTGACCAAATACTGGATCGACAACTACTTTGGCACGCCCGAATACTACTCGATCGATGGCCGGCCGGTCGTCATGATCTGGTCTCCCGAGGGGATGGACCGTGACGTCATTGCGATCGAAAAGAAGAAGGGCGTCGAACTCACCAAGGGCCAAGGGGTCAAGAAACTGCTCGACCTGTCCCAGGAAATGGCCAAGAAAGCCGGGTTCAAGGGCATCTACTTCGTGGCCATGAAGTGGCCCGAAGCCTCAACCAATGCGGCCGATATCCAGTGGCTGGCCGACGCGGGATTCGAAATGACCTCCATCTACCATTTCATGGACGACGGAGGAAAAGCGGTCACCCGCCGCAAGTTCGACTTCGATCTGGTTGTCGATGCGTCCAAACCGTTCTGGCAGTCTCGCCACGAGACGGGCATCCTTCCGTTCCTCCCGAACCTCTCAACCGGCTGGGACGACCGTCCCTGGAACGACCATTGCTGGATCGCCGGCCGAACCCCGGCCAAATTCGCCGAGATCTGCCGCCAGTTCAAACAGTTCTCGAAAGAGTCCGGAATCAAGCGGGCGGTCCTCGCGCCGGTCAATGAATGGGGCGAAGGTTCGTATGCCGAGCCCTGCCGCGAGTTCGGATTCGGAATGTACGAAGCCGTTCGCGAAAACCTCTGCGAGAAACCCGAATCCGGCTGGCCCCTGAACTACGGTCCCAAAGACGTCGGCTTGGGCCCCTACGAATACACCGAAGGCGCGAAGTATTGAAAGGCTGTCTTCGTGCTATCATCGTTGTTCTTCCCGCGTCCAACGCCCAGAGCAGATTGCAGTCATGATCCGGCAGGAACTCCTTGATCTGCTTCAGTGTCCCGAGACCAGGAAGCCGCTGCGACTGGCCGACCAGTCGCTCGTCGCCCGGATCAATGAGGCGATTGCGGCGGGTGGGGTCAAGAATCGCGTGGGGGAGACTGTGGAGACGCCCCTGTCCGGCGGACTGCTGCCGGAGGGCGGAAAGCTGCTTTACCCGATCGTCGACGACCTGCCGATCCTGCTCGTGGACGAGGCCATCCCGCTGGAACAACAAGAGCCATTGAAGTAGGTCCCGCGCGCCGCACGGGTCCTCAGAGCCGGGGGTTACTTGAGGCTGTCCGGAAATTGAGACCGTGAATAGGCGGTTTTCCGGTCGTAGCCGAAGTCGCCAGACTTTGGCAAGCTGCCGAGAAGGCCAAATCCTGGCGAATTCGGCTACGATCAATTCGCGGACACCCTCGGTTACTTAAGAGCACAGGAACCGTGCGGCGCCCGGCACCTACCTTTTGACTTGGGAGCCACGTCATGGCCGAGACCATTTTCCAGAAGATCATCGACAAAGAAATCCCCACCGAGATCGTCTACGAGGACGACCTGTGTATCGCCTTCAAAGACATCAATCCGGCGGCGCCGATTCATCTGATCGTGATCCCGAAGAAGCCGATCGAGTCGGTGGACGACGTGGCGGAAGAGGACGAGGCCATTGTGGGGCACCTGTTCTTCGCCATGGGCAAGATCGCCAAGCAGCAGGGGATCGACCGGGGATATCGGGTGGTGACGAACAACGGCCGGGACGCGGGCCAGGAGGTGATGCACTTGCACTTCCACATGCTTGCCGGCCGCGGCTTCTCCTGGCCGCCGGGGTAGGGAAGAGTGAAGTGTGAAGGGTGAAGTTTGAAATGACGCGATGGGCGGTTATGGAGAGGGCGCGGTGTCGCCATCGTGCGATGGATCTTCGCCGGTTTGTGCGGGCGGTTGATCTGCCGGATCGGGTTCCTTGGGTCGGATCTGGATTCTGACTTGCGATTCGCGAATCGCTCGCCGGTACGCTTGGAGTTCGCAGTGTTTCTCGTAGAGCGGATGGCCGGGGGCGGCAAAGCCGAGCGACAACAGCACAAGCGTAATGAGCGCGGACGTAGATCGCCACATCCATTTGCGATCTGGACCGAACAACGCCTTACCAAACAGTATCCCGACGAGACCGCCGGCACCGTGGGCCACGTTATCCACCGGTTCCCCGAACAATGCGAGAACGATGGCGAACAGAAACCAGGCAATGAAGAACTGAACTGTCTCGGCGTTGCAGACGGACCGGAAATCCTGGCGATATCTTCCTCCCATCCAGAGAATCCCGAAAAGCCCATAGATAACACCGGAGAGCCCGACCGTGCCATGTTGCTTGTCGAGAGGTGTGTCCCAGTTGCTTGCGAGAAAGGAGGGCATCGTTGCGCAGAATGCCAGTACGACCAGGACAAGAAAATATCGAAATGGGCGGAAATAGGGTTCAAGGGCTCGACCGAATGTGACCAACCAATAGACGTTGAATGCGGCGTGAATGAGCGAAGTCCTGAATACCTCGTCGTGCAGGAGAGTCGTTGTGAATGGTCGCCATAGTTCACCCGACCACACCGTTGACAGAATCCCCAGTTTCCAGACGGAATAGTAAACGTCTCGCCGGGCGGGATCGAACGTGCAGACCAACTCGATGGCCACGGCAACGGCCGCGATGAGCAGAGTGACGGGTGTGCGTCGGAAATCGAGTTCCGGGTGGGGTAGCATCTAAGGTTCCTTGTAGTCCGTTCCGCTTGTCTGACAGCTTGTCTCAACTCTACAGCACCCTGGAAGACTCGCCAACCGCGAGAGGGAGACGCCGGCGTCGGGTGACCGGCCTGCAGCGGAGAACTGTGTGCGGTAAGTTTTTGACCAGTTTGGGTTTACATCGTGAGTCGGAGCATCATTCTGACCCAAACGGGCCGCAGGGCCGTAGCAGACGTGAAGAGGTGGACAAGAAGGTCTTTCCCCGAAAGAGGGGAGTACGATTCGAAATTGGGCCTTGAGTGAGTGTGAAGAAACCCTTAGGTTAGAGTGCTTCGTCAACCGTTCGAGTCGTTTGCCTGATCTGCGACGCGGTGGGCCGGCCCGAACGGTCCTGGTCGTCACGCCCGGGCAGAGCGTTGGCGGCGGAGTCGCCCACGTGAATTGGTGGTATGCCCGCGGTCGGAGACAGAGAACCCTCATGTCGAGCGCATCCAGTCAAGCGAAACGAGATATCGAGATTTCCGCCAAGCGCTCTCGAGTGGGGCAGCTCATGGGCGTGCAGGTGGTGGGGGTGGGCGCCAGCGTGCCCGACAATCGGGTCCGAAACGAGGATCTGGCCAGCCTGGGCTGCGATCCCGAGTGGATCGTGCAGCGAACGGGGATCATGGAGCGGCGTCATGCCCCGCCGGGGATCGCCACCAGCGACATGGCGGCCGCGGCAGCGGAGGAGTGCATTGAAGACGCCGGCGTCGATCCGGCCGACGTGGATCTCGTGCTGCTGGGCACGTTCACGCCCGACCAGTTGCTTCCGTCGACGGCCTGTTTCGTCCAGGAACGACTCGGATTGACCGCGCCGGCCATGGACGTTCACGCGGCCTGTGCGAGTTTTGCCTATGCCATGGTGACGGGGGCCCAGTTCGTGGGCACCGGCTGCAGCAAGCTGGTGCTGGTAATCGGGGCCGACTGCAACTCGCGGGTGGTCGACCCGAAGGACGTGGGCACCTATCCGCTGTTCGGCGACGGGGCCGGGGCAGTGCTGCTGGCGCCCGGCGACACGAATCAAGGTCTGCTCGGGTTTGCCTTCGGCGCCGATGGTTCGGGCGCCGACCTGCTCTACCGGGAGGTGGGAGGCTCGCGGAAGCCTTTCTCGCACGACGGGAGCACGAACGGTGCGCACTTCATGAAGATGGAAGGCCGGCCGGTCTTCAAGTGGGCGGTGCGGATCGTATCGCAGTCGATCGGCGAGGTGCTCGAAGAATCGCACATGTCGCTCGACCAGATCGACCTGTTCGTCTTTCACCAGGCCAACCTGCGGATCATCCGCTCCGTGATCCGCGATCTGGGCATCGACCCTCGCAAGGTGGTCAACAATCTTCAGCACTACGGAAACACGTCGGCCGGCAGCATCCCGCTGGTTCTCGACGAAGTCTACCGCGACGGTCGCATCCACCGCGGCGACCGCATTCTGATGAGCGGTTTCGGGGCCGGGCTGGTTTGGAGCACCATGCTCATGCAGTGGTAGGCGGAAGTTGTCAGGGTCCGGGGCTCAGGATCCTGAGTCCAGGTTCATGCTCGGCTTTCGGTTTTCCGCTTTCCGCGGTATCATGGCCTACCCTTGTAGGAACGATTCGCGGACGAGTCTGCGCGCGTGGAGAGAGACAGAACGATGAGCAAAGTCAAACAACTGCCGGCACGGAGCGAGGTTCGCAAGAGCGACACCTGGGATCTTTCGCGGTTGTATCCGAACGACGACGCCTGGGAGCATGATTTCAAGAAGCTGGAGAAGCGGATTGCGGGCTACGGGAAATTTCAGGGGCAGTTGGCCGAGGGAGCGGAGGCTTTGGCTGCCTGCCTGAAGTTCGATCGCGATTTCGATCGCATGGGCGAACGGCTGGGAACCTACGCATTTCTGAAGACGGCCGAAGACGCGACGAACAGCGACTATCAGCGGATGCAGGGCCGGTTCATGAACCTGGCCAGCCGGGCCGCTCAGGCCGCCAGCTTCATTCGGCCCGAGATTCTCAGCATGTCGGCAGCCAGGCTGAAGGGGATGCTGGAAGCGAAGTGTCTGGCGCCGTTCAAGCTCCAGTTAGAGCGGCTGCTCGACGAAAAGCCGCACACCCTCTCGAAGAAGGAAGAGCGGCTGCTGGCGATGCAGACCGAGATGGCCCAGGCTGCGGGGCAGGCCTTCCGCAAGTTGAACGACGCCGATCTGAAATTCGGCGACGTGAAGGACGAAGACGGCCAGTTGATCGAACTGAGCCACGCCACGTTTTCCAAGTTTCTCAATTCACCGAAGCGAAGCGTCCGCAAGACGGCCTTCGACAAGGTCTACGCGCAATACGACGCCCATCAGCATACCCTGGCGGCCACGCTCAACGGCTCGATCCAGCGCGACATCTACTACGCCCAGGTACGAAACTTCTCCAGTGCGCTGGCGGCCTCGCTGTTTCCGGATCGCATGCCCGTGGCGGTTTACGACAATCTGATCGAATCGGTGCATAGACGGCTGCCGGCCCTGCATCGCTACTACGACGTGCGGCGGCGGAAGATGCGGCTCAAGGACATTCACCACTACGACACCTACGTGCCGATCCTCAGCGAACTGCGCACGCGGCACACGTGGGACGAGGCCGTGGAACTGGTGCTGGCGGCCCTCCAGCCGCTCGGCAGCGAATATGGGGCGGCCCTGGAAGGCGGACTTCGGGGCCGCTGGTGCGATCGTTACGAGAACCGGGGGAAGCAGAGCGGGGCCTTCAGTTGCGGCTCCTACGACGGCGATCCCCATATCCTGACGAACTACCAGGAAGACGTGCTCGACCACGTGTTCACCCTGGCCCACGAGGCCGGCCACTCGATGCACAGTTACTTCTCGGCCAAGTCGCAGCCCTATCAGTACTACAACTACGTGATCTTCGTGGCCGAGGTGGCCAGCACCTTCAACGAAGAACTCCTGAGCCGCCACCTGCTCAGCCAGGCCGGCGACGATCAACGCCGCGCCTACCTGATCAATCGCCAGATCGACGCCATGCGGGGGACGATCTTCCGCCAGACTATGTTCGCCGAGTTCGAGAAGCTGACCCACGCCTCGGCCGAGGAAGGGGAGCCGCTCACGGTCGAGCGATTCCGCTCGATCTACCGCGAGTTGCTGGAAATCTATTTCGGCCCCGACTTCGCTCTCGACGACGTGCTGTCGCTCGAATGCTTCCGCATTCCGCACTTCTATCGGGCCTTCTACGTCTACAAATATGCCACGGGGATGTCGGCCGCGATTGCCCTGGTCGAACGCGTTCTGTCGGGCGGCAAGAAGGAACTGGACGACTATCTCGGCTTCCTCAAGGGCGGCTGCTCGAAAGACCCGCTCGACCTGCTCCGAGGCGCAGGGGTCGACATGGAGCAACCCACGGCCGTCGATACGGCCCTGGCTGAATTTGAGCGGTTGGTCGAGGAGTTGGATGGGCTGCTCTCATGACAGTGCTGCCCGCGCCTTGCGAAGTGCCTCGTCAGAGGAAATCTCCCTGGCCTTGCCATCCCTAAGCTCACGCAAACGTCGTTCGGCCTCATCAACCCAAAGGCGCAAGTTCTCTTCGTCGGATGGGGCGTCAAGACTGAGCAGGAGTTTCTCCGCAAGCTGGGCTCTCCCTTGAAGGTCAAGCCTCAAGGCTTCCGCTTCAATGTCATCAAAATGCCGGGACATCTCAATTAGTTCCTCTTCCTAGTGCATGAAACGGCCTGCGCTGCACGCCGAGAGCGGGAGATCATCACCATCCCATTGTCATACGGAATGTAAACATGTGCAACCTACGGGGCGTCAGTCGTCGAAACGGGCGGTCAGCCGTTCATTGAGTCGGCCTATGCCTCTGACAGCTCCCACCCCTTCCGATACTCTCGTACCAGGTACTTGTTCGCGCCGGCGTCGTTGGTGATCTTCACGGCCTCGCTGTCGAACAACACTTTCTTGCCGGCCCGGAGAGCGACGGTGCCGAGGTTGACGGCGTCGGTGATCGAGGCCGCATTGAGGAAGCTGCCGGGAGACCGCTCGCCGCCGAGGATCTCTTCCAGCCAGCCGCTGTGGCGTCCGCCTGTTTCGCTCTCCTTGAGCACGAGGTCCTCCCGCTTTCCCTTGCTGAACAACTGGGGGTTCTGCCCGTGGAATCCGCCCATGATGATGCCGTCGTCGCCGACGAAGAGAATCCCCTCGCGGCCCATCTCGACACTGTGGGCTTCGACCTCTTTGGGGAGCCGGGGTTTCATCCCGCCGTCGTACCAGAACAGGTCAATTTCGGGCATGTCGCTCGTTGCCGCGAAGCCCAGACGGATGTTACAGCCCGTGGGGTAGGAGAAATCATTCTTGACGGTGCGGCTCACGCCGTCTTCGATCGTGCAGGTGTGGGTGGCCCAGGCTTGGGCACTTTTGGGAACACCGAGGCCGAGCGTCTCAAACACCGGCCAGAGACTGTAGATGCCCATGTCGGCCATGGAGCCGCCGCCGAAATCGTACCAACCGCGAAAGACCGTGTGGGTGTAGTGGGGATGATAGGGGCGATCGACGGCCGGGCCGAGCCACAGGTCCCAGTCAAGACCTTTGGGGACGGGCGGTTTGTCGGTGGGGATCTCGGTGTACTGGGGCCAGACAGGCCGGTTCGTCCAGTTGTGGATCTCGCGCAGCTTGCCGATGACTCCCTGCTTGATGGCCTCGGCGATCAGCCGGTTGCCGCCCCCGGCGCCGTGGGCCAAGAGGTGCGTGGCCACCTTCGTCTTCCGGGCGGTTTCGACGACCAGCCGGCCTTCGATCATGCGGTTGGCCAGCGGCTTGTGCATCATCACGTGGATGCCCTTGTTCATGGCTGCGATAGAAACTGTCGCGTGGAGATGGTCGGGCGTCATGACCTTGACGGCATCCAGGTCTTTCTCCTTCTCGAACAGTTCGCGGAAGTCGGCGTAGGCCGTGCAGGCCTTGAACTTGTCGGCCGCTCGCTGCTTGGCGTAGTAGGTATCGACGACGAGCTTGCCCACGTCGCGTCCGCCGGGGCATCTGTTGTCGCCTTCTCGCCAGCCGGGTTCGCCCAAATACTTGCGGATCGTGTTGCGGATGCCGCCCTTGCCCCATTCGACGTAGTCGCTGCTGTCCTTGTTGGGATCGCAGACGGCGACGATCTGGAACCGCGGCTCCGAGAGGAGGTAGTCGAGTTCGCGGAAGCCCTGCGTTCCCATGCCGATATGGGCCAGCGTGACTTTCTCACTCGGGGGGACGTTGCCGGGGCCGCCGAGGACGTGTCTGGGAACGATCGTTACGGCGCCGGTGGCGGCGGCAGCGCCGAGGAAACGGCGGCGGTTGAGACTGGGTTGCATGGTCGACTCCTCCAAAGTGCGTGCCAAGGGACTGGATGGCTGTTATTTGGAGGCATGCGGGTCGGGAAGTCAAGAGTCTTGGAGCTGCTGACAGAATCGTCGATCGTCCACACGAGCGCCCGTGGGAAACTCAACCGTTCTGTTAGGGTCTCTCCGTGCCTTGCTTCCAGATTTGAGAGCACGGTGCGCACATTTTCTCGTGAAGCCGGGCTTGTTCAGAAAGCGGAAGACGTTTCAGCAGACTCCCGCATCATCCAGCGGCTCGCCGTGGTTCGGCAGGCCAACCTGGCTTCACTTTACGATAGGGGCAGGCAGGAACCGGTTCCGTGTGAGATGCGAACAGTTCCATATAGGCATTGGCCACCGCTTCTTCGGAGAACTTGTCTGCCAGGGTTTTCGATCCCCCAGCGACCATTGTGCCGGCCAGGCCGGGGCTGTCGAGGACGCGGGTGATTGCCTGGGCGAAGCCTTCGTGGTCGCCGATGTCGACGAACAAGGCGTTCTCTTCGTGGCGTACGAACCACATTGGGCCTTCGCAGCGCGTCGAGACGACGGGAACGCGTTGGGCCCAGGCCTCGAGAAGGACGTTGCCCAACGGTTCGTGGCTGGAGGCCATGGCGAACACGTCGCTGGCCGCGACGAAGGGGCGGGGATCCGCCTGCCAGCCGGCGAAGCGCACACGGTTCTCGACCCCAAGTTGCCTTGCCAACGCGTGCAGGTTCTTCGACTGTTCGCCGTCGCCGATGATCCAGAGAAAGGTGTCGTCCATTTGTGCGACGGCTCTAATGAGCACGTCGAAGCCCTTGCGCGGAACGAACCTGCCCATGCTGGAAATCAGGCGGACGTCGTCGGGTGTATCGAGGACCTTACGATCGACGGGGACGACTTGTTCGGTACGGGTGAAGTTGGAGATGACCTCAATCCGGCGCGGCCAGCCCATGGCCTTGACGTGTTCGCCGATTCCGGGCGTATTGCACACGAGCACGTCGATGTTCTTGAAGTAATTGAGCCTGACGGGATAGTCGCCCAGACGCGCGATGCGGATGCAGCCGGCATGCCGGGGCATCAAACGGCTGGCTCGGGGCATCCAGGCGAACAGCGCGTCGGGTTTCCAACGACGTGCGGTGCGTTTGACGTGAAGCGGCAGGAGGATGCGACCGAGCGAGGCGTTGCGAAAATGGCTCTCGGTGATTTCCGCACTATGCTCGATCTCCTTTCGCCAGATCCGGTCCGGCCGAATGATCACCTTCTGGACGACGTTTCGCCTGGCCAGGGCATTGACGAGGTGGACGAAGAACCGTTCGGCGCCGCCGTCTTTGCCAAAGTGAAAATGCATGACCTTCATGGCGTCCTTTTCCTTCCTACTGCTTGGTCATCCGGGGATCGGCGCTGGAACAATTGAGGCTGGTCCATGTCGTCGACAGGGGGCGTGCGTTTCAAGGCATGGCGTTGGTAGATCTTGGCTTCCGTGAGAAACGAGTAGACGGCGCCGGTCATGGCTTGAATGAACCCTGGAATCCCACACCGCCAGAGTCCATGGCGCAGATAGAGCCGCGCGAAATAAGCCGGCGGATTTACGAACATTCTCACCGGCCCGCGCGCTTTGCCTGTGCTGATGTACTGATCGGCCTTGAGTGTGGAGTACTTGTTTTCTTTGAGGATCTGCTCGTCGATCGGTAGCGGGCGGAAGTGCAGCAGGCTGCCGCGTTTGGAGACGGCCACCCGTCCGTCCGCCAGGATTCCCTCGTGCACGCGTAGCGCCAGATCGAAGGCACCTCGCCCTTGACGGATCAGGCGCAAGTTGCACCGTTCGCGAACGTAGGCCGGCGTGTATCCATAGCCGATCAAGTAGGCGCGGCGGGCGACTCGCCAACCGACGATCGTTTCCGGCGCCTCCAACAAGGCGGGGAGCGCCGCCTGCAGGTCGTCGTCGAGACGTTCGTCGGCGTCGATGCTGAGGCGCCACGGCTGCGTGCATTGTTCCAGGGCAAACTGCTTCTGCCCGGCGTAACCCCGCCAGTCCTCATGGAGGAATCGGATGGGCCAACCGTCATCCGTGTAGCGTTGGACGAGTTCCGCCGTGCCGTCGGTGGAGCCGGAATCGACGATAACGATCTCGACGCACTGCCGGAGACTCTCGATGCAGTTGGCGAGATAGGGTTCTTCATTCATGCAAATGATGAACGCGGACAGGGGCAATTTGGGCTCCGCGTGGCCCCGGCTCCGACGGGTCTGGCCGGCCGATCTCTGCGGGTTGTCTGTGCACGCAACGGTTTGGCTCATCGATCGTGTCTTTCTTGGCTTGGCGCGGGGAATGGGTTCCACGCTTCACGATGCGAGCGGCAGCATGAAGCCCCGTTCCACCAGGTCCTGGGGGCCGGTGTAGGGGAGCGAGCATTCGTGTGCGAATCGGATATCCCCGTTGGTATCGAGGTAGCTCTGCAATTGGCGATAGACCTGCGCGCCGTTGAAGTGCTGGTTCGCGCGGACTGCCGCTTGCGTACGCTGCCGGATGTCGGAAAAGATCTTGAAATGCAGCAAGCAGCCCATCGCCGGCGGGAAGTTGAAGATTCCGGGCAACGGGCAATGGATCGACACGCCCAACGAGCAGCGGCGGTCCCAGAAGACCAGAGGGTACTTGATCAATTCCACGTCCAGTCCGAACACGCGGCCGCGAACGCCTCCGCGGATGCTGATGCCCTTGTTGTCCAGAGACAGAATGTAGCCGGCGCCGTCGAAATGGGTGGCAACTTCCCAGGGCATGGTCCGGTCGTGCCCATCGAACGTCGCCAGTCGGAGGCTGATGACCGGATAGAGATCGATCATGGCCGTGGGAAACCGGCGGATTCCTTTCCGTTGAAGCCGATGGGCAAAATCCCGTACCGATTCCCTTTCCAGGGTTTCGTAAACGAGGAATTCGTCGGAATCCATGTTGAGGTACCAGCGGTCGTAGCCATACAGGTGAAACAGGTTCTCTCGCCATAGTCTTCCCCTCGCCGCCTCGCAATAACGGACGTCGCTGTGGAAGAGATCGGTGTCTTTCTGGGCCAGCAGGTAGTCGAGGGAGCCATCGGTCGATCGGTCGTCGACGCAGATGAAACGGGTAACCCCCATCCGGCGGTGGTGTGCGAAAAAGGCCGGCAGAAAGCGGCGGTCGTTGTGGCACAGAAACACCAAAGGCACGTCTTGCTTCGTGAGCGGTTTCACCCGGTCTCCTTTAACCGGCGACAGCCGAATCGAATTCGGCCGGAAACTTCGCTTCTTGCGGAAGTGGTACTGGCATGCAAGTTCAATCCGGTGCAGTGGATTGGGGGCCCACGGCAGCCCGGTCCGGGACGAGAGCGGATAGCCGTTGTCGTTTCGTCTTGTGCTGATCATTCGAGATCCCTGCGATTGGAGGGAGCGGTAGCCCAACTACTCCCAGTCCAGATACAGCTTTGCCGGAAAGCGGCTGCGGGCGATATCGCGCAAGCCAGCCGTTCTCGCGGCGAGGGAAGGAATACGGCTTTCGTGGGTCTCGGCAAACACCACGTCCACGGTGGCCAGCGCATCGGCCTGGATCATGTGCTCCAGGAGCGGGACCTCGGCGCCTTCGATGTCGATCTTCAACAGCCGAACCGGACGGCCGAGACTCTTGAGAAACGAAACGAAGTCGATCTGTTCGACTTCGACGTAGTTGTCGGCGGCGACGTTGATTTTGTCGGCAAACACAGAGGAACTGATCGACGCAGCGTCGGGCGACAGGTCAAAGTCGGGCTTGCGATACAGTTTGACGGATGCCTGCCCCACGCCAACGGCCTGGTTGTGGCAGACGATATTGGAAAAGTGCGATGTGTTTTCCCGCAGCCGCGAGAACGTGTAGGGATCGGGTTCAAACGCGTGCACGGTGGCCCCGTTGAGCGCCAGCATATGGGTGAACTCGCCGAGATTCGCGCCGCAGTCGATCACCAAATCCGCAGGGGTCAACGACCGGACGATGCGGTCAAACCGGTAGCGGGCTACCCAGGTCGGTCGGCCGAACCGCTTCTTGTAGAGGTGCCACTTGATGGTCTTGAACCAATAGCGATCTTTCAGACGAGTGCGGCGTTTTGGGGCAGTGAGCGCATGGGGCTTCTGCGGGGGAGCCGGCAGAATGATATGGGGCTTCCCTCTGTTGGAACGCTGCGTATCCGGCGCCACCAGCCGAGTCATGGCTCTCGTCTCCAGAAGGTAAAGGGAAATGAAGCCGGAGAGCATACAATATGGACGGCCTTTTCGATACTCACGGCCGGCCAACCCGAGCGAATCCGGCATAATCTGCGCCAATGAGGTTGTCTTCCTGATCGTTGGAGCATTCGAGTTCCTCACGCAGCTCGTTCGGGTAGCGCCTCGGCGATTGGATCTGTTACGCATCTCCCGATTATCATTGGGTACCTCACTCCGCGTGCAGCTCTTATGTGTGCCTCGTCAAGCGGCGCGTTTCGACATCAACTCTCGGTAGACTGCCATCAGGTTTTCAGCCTCGCTCTGAAGGGGGAAGTTCCTGCGAACATGCTCGACGGCGGCCTGACCCGATGCCTCGCGCAGCGCGGCATCGTCGAGGTATCTGGTGGAAGCGGCGATCATCGATTCCAGGTCGTCGGGCTCGATCGTGGTGCCGGTCTTGCCCTCGACAATCAGTTCCGAGAATGCGCCGACGTCGGCGGCAACCACCGGCACACCGCACGCCATGGCCTCCAGCGGCGTGAGCCCGAACCCCTCCCATCGCTGCGGTGCAATCAGGAGCGACAGCACCTGGTACCAGCGCTGGATGGCCGTATGCTCGCCAACGAAGCGAATGCGGTCCGACAGCCCGGCGCCGGCGATTCTTTGTCGCAACTCCGTTTCGAAGGCCGCGTGTTCCGCTGTGGTGCGGCCAACGATGACGGCCATCCATCGGGGGCGATTCGGGAGCAAGCGGATCATCGTGTCAACGAAAAGGTCCGTACCTTTCTGACGCCGGATTCGTCCGATACAGCCGACGATCTGCATCGCCGGGTCAAGCCCCAAGGCGCGCTTGGCGGACGCTTGATCCGAGACCGGGCAGAACCGCTCGGTGTCGATACCGTGCATGATCACGGTATTGGGCACATCCAGGTAGGCGGCCGTCTTCCGGCTCGTGGCGACGACGGCATCCATGCGGCGTATGAGCCATTTGGTGAACGGTTTGTGCTGCCGTTGCGAAGCGGAGGTGAACACGAGTTTGAGGGGGGCGCGAAAGACGTGCCGGAGGATCAAGCCCCCCACCATCTCCGTATTCCGCCGGGCATGCCAGATTCGAAACCGCTGTCCGGCCGGACGGCGCAACAACCGCAGGGACTCCCAGAAACGCAGTCGCGGCAACGACTCCGGCAGCCCCGGACCGAGTACCGCGATCGCCAACCCCATTTTTCGCATCTGTGGCACCAATTGAACTATTGTCGAGGTGACCCCGGAGAGTCGCCACTTGAAATTCGGGGCGATCACTTGGGTTTCGACAGGGAGCGTCCTCGAACCAATCGCGTGGCAGCCCGTTTCGACCGCTCCTACTCGTGACGTCGCGCCAACCGCCTGCGGACAATCCGGCAAGGATCGCTGCTCACCACGCCTGCTGACCAGGGAACTCATGGATTCCGTCTCCAAGATTTTGACTGCCGAAAGGCGAACGGGCGTCACCCCCATTTGTAGGTGCCAGGAAATGGAAACCGATCACAGGGGCCAGAGGCGAGGGGAGGACGACGCATCGGAGGGAGGGTGAGCCAGACGCACTTCCAGTGTCGGCCCTGAGGATAGACCGGCTTCATCGAATTTCGCGAATCCAGCGATTTGAACGAGTAAGGGTTCCAGGGAATCATGGAGAGTGAGGCTTCTTTCGAAACAGGTTGAATTCGCACGAAGCGTTTCCTGAGAGGTTCGCGGAGAATGACGCAACATGCTGATACAGGAATAGTTAAGTTGTGTCAATAGGAATCGGACAGTTAAACTGGGCAATCTGACAAGCGGACGAAGAGAGACGAGGCGTTCGAACCGCGAGCACTCCGGCGACACGTTGGCTCTGCTTGTGGATGAGGCAGGTGGACTGCATAATGGCGGTCTGACAGGCGGTGATAATTAGTCTGTGGGTCCCGTCCCGCCGCACGGGACCTGATCTGTCGAGCAGTGATCCAGTCCCGTACGGCGACGGGGACTTCCCCCCCCTTCAGCGTGCTGCCATGCTTGCCAAGGAAATCAAGACAGGGACGATTGTCAACTACAACGACGCCCCGTGCATTATTGAGACGATCTCGGTGCAAAGCCCGAGTGCGCGGGGGGCGGCCACCTTCTACAAGTACCGCGCACGGAACCTGGTGACCAAGCAGAAGGTCGACATCACGCTCCGGGGCGGCGACTCGCTCGACCTGGCCGATTTTCAACGCCGCCCGGTCAAGTACCTGTATGCCGACGGTTCGAGCCTGGTCTTCATGGACAACGAGAACTTCGAGCAGTACCCGCTCCCGAAAGAAGAGATCGAAGAGGAAGCCCAGTACCTTACCGAAGACCTCGAAGGCGTCTGGGTACTGATTTACAACGACCAGCCCGTGGGGATCCAGGTGCCGCCAACCGTCGAGCTGAAGGTGATTCAGTGCGACCCGGGGATCAAGGGCAATTCGGCGACGTCGCGCAACAAGCCGGCGACGTTGGAGACGGGCCTGGTGGTCCAAGTGCCCGAGTATCTCAGCGAGGGTGAGACCATCAAGGTCGACACGCGTACCGGGCAGTATCTGTCGCGAGCATAGCGGACGGCACTTCCCTGAGAGAGACTGACCGGTGAAGAGGTCGCCCGGTCGATTCGGGGCGTCCGTATCGTGACGCGTTTGGACTTGCCAGGAGTGTTCGTAATGCCCGAAAGTTGCACCACCGCACGGGAGCGTGTCCTCAAAACCTTGCGGCACGAGGAGCCGGATCGCGTTCCGTTCGATCTGGCGTCCACTCAGGTTACGGGGATCAGCAGCACGGCGTATGCGAACCTGCGCAAGTACCTGGATCTGCCGGCGGCGGAGCCGAACACGATGGATATCGTGCAGCAGGTATGCATACCCCATGACGACGTCATGGAGCGGCTGCAAGTGGACACTCGCGGCCTGTTCCCGCTCATCAGCAGCAACTGGAAGATCGACATTCAAGACGAAGGTGATTCTTGGACCTTTGTCGACGAGTGGCACTGCAAGTACCGCAGGCCGAAGGAAGCCGGCTATTACTTCAGCCTATGCCAAAGCCCCTTTGACGAGACAACGCTCGGCAAACAGGCGGTCGATTCTCTCGCCTGGCCCGATCCGGCCGATCCGCGGCGGTGGGAGGGACTCCGGGAAAAGGCCTCGAGCTTTCGTGAGGCCGGTTATCCCGTGGTGATGCGGGGGCTATGTGCGGGCATCCTGGAAATGGCGTGCCGGCTGCGCCCCATGGACAAGCTGATGATGGACCTTGCCATGGGCGAGGAGGGCGCCAAGCACCTGCTGGTGAAGATCACCGAACTCAAGGCCCGTTTCTGGGAGGCGGCACTCGACGACCTCGGCGACGTGGTCGACGTGGTGGTCGAAGCCGACGACTACGGCACCCAGCATTCGATGCTGGTCAGCCCGGCCATGTATCGGCAACTGTTCAAACCGCTCCAGGCGGAATTGTTCGCCGTGATCCGCCAGCGTCTGCCGGAGGGCTTCGTCTTCTTCCATTCCTGCGGGAACGTGCGAGGGTTGATTCCCGATTTCATTGAGATCGGCGTGGACATCTTGAACCCGGTGCACATCACGGCCACCGGTATGGAACCGGTGGCCTTGAAACACGACTTTGGCAACGACATCTGCTTCTGGGGCGGCGGCGTCGACACGCAAGGCGTGTTGCCGGGCGGCACACCCGAACAGGTTCGCGAAGATGTGAAGCGCAACGTGACAGCTCTCGCACCCGGCGGCGGTTACGTATTCAACACGGTGCACAATATCCAGGCCGACGTTCCTCCGGAGAACATCATGGCCATGTGGGAAACGCTGCGAGAGGTGGGCGTGTACTGAGGCAGGCGGAAATGCTGGAAGAGCCCCTGCCAGACCCGTCCCAAGAATCCCCCTCGAATCGCACTCATTTCGGGGCGTTTCCATTCAGAATTGCACCAAGTGCAGCGATTTCTTGCTCAGTTCACAGACTATGTTAGAATACGGGTGCATGCTGTGGCGATAGCCTTCCATAGGATCGCCCACCTATACTCCCACTGGGCTTCTTTCTGCGGTAATCCGATGACGACTTCTGTCCGAGTAACGGCCGAACAGCTTGCCGCGATGCCCAGCGACGGTCATCGCTGGGAACTGGTGGCAGGGGAGTTGAGAAAGATGACGCCAGCCGGTTGGAAACATGGAGCGATTGTTGGCCGACTTCACGGTTGGTTGTTCAATCACGCCAACACTCATTCGCTTGGGATCGTGCTGGCCGCAGAGACCGGTTTTCTGCTGACCGACGACCCGGACACGGTGAGGGCTCCGGATGTTTCTTTCCTTCGTAACGAGCACCTTGGCGATCCACTTCCCGATGTGGCTTACTGGCCGGGAGCCCCCGACCTGGTCGTCGAAGTCGTTTCGCCCGGCGATCGCTCCGGTGAGATCGACGAGAAGGTCAAGGCCTGGCTTGATGCAGGAGCTAGCATGGTTTGGCTGGTCAATCCCGCCTGGCGGAGTGTGACGGTCTACCGTTCGGCAACGCAGATCACCACGCTGACCGAGAACGACGAGTTGAGCGGAGAAGACGTGGTCGAGGGGTTCCGTTGCCGGGTGGGCGACATCTTCGCCCGGCTCACCGGACCGGCTGCCGATTGACTTGCCGGGACCGACGAGGCAATGGTTGCTGACTCCAGCGGCCGAACGGGGAAGCTCCGCGGACTTGACACGATCTTCTGTGCCCCCGAGAATCGTGGGATTGCCGTCTATGCAAACCCACCTATAGGTGGGGGTACTCAGCGAGCGCGAATCGCCTTTGTTGCTCGCCCCTGAACCCTGACAACCGACAACTCCCGAGGAGCCTCTCATGGCGGAAGCCCCGCGAAGAGATTTTGAAGCGACCAACCAGATGAAGGCTGTCATGGGCAAGTACTTCACGGAGCTTACCCAGGGGCCCGAGCAAGGGAAGAAGACGGCCTGGTGCACGAGCGTCGGCCCGGCCGAGTTGCTCTACGCACTCGGCTACAACGTCTACTTTCCCGAGAATCACGGCGCCATGCTCGGGGCCAGCCGGATGGCGACCGATCTGATTCCGTTGGCCAACGCCCGCGGCTTCTCGCCCGACATCTGCTCCTATCTGACGAGCGACGTCGGATCTTATCTCAAGGGCGAGAGCCCGATCCAGAAGATGAAGCTTCCCGGCCCGCCCAAGGCCGACGTGCTCGTTTTCAACACGAACCAGTGCCGCGACGTGAAGGACTGGTTCCAGTTCTACGCCCGCGAGTGGAACGTTCCGTGCATCGGGGTTCACACGCCCCGTTCGATCGGCGAGATCGATCAGACATTGGTCGACTACATCGCTGGGCAGATCGAGGCGCTGGTTGAACCGCTCGAGAAGGTGGCCGGGGCCAAGCTCGATCCGGACCGGCTCCGCGAGGTGGTCGCCCTCTCCAAGGAGTGCACCGAACTGTGGAAGCAGGTGTTGCTGGCCGGGGCCAACAAGCCGGCGCCGATCACCTTCTTTGACGGCACGATCCAGATGGGGCCGGCGGTCGTGCTCCGCGGGACCCAGGACGCCGTCGACTACTACAAGATTCTCGTAGCCGAGCTCAACCAACGGGTCGCCGACAGCGTCGCCGCGGTGGAGGGGGAGCGACTTCGCATCTATTGGGAAGGCATGCCCGTTTGGGGCAAGCTCAGTTCGCTTGCCAAGCAATTCATGGAACTCAAGACGTCGGTCGTTGCCTCCACCTACTGCAACAGTTGGATCTTCGACGCGCTCGATCCGTCCGATCCGTTCCGCAGTATGGCCCGGGCGTACAGCAGCATCTTCATCTGCCGCAGCGACGACTTCAAGGAGCAGTACATCCGGCGCATGGTCGAGCAGTACCAGATCGACGGCATCCTTTACCACGACGCCAAGACCTGCCCGAACAACTCGAACTGCCGCTACGAGATGCCCCAGCGCCTGCAACAGCAGCTTGGCATTCCGTACCTGGTAGTCAACGGCGACCTGAACGATCTGCGGCTCTATTCTGAGGAGCAGACCCGCACGAATATCGAAGCCTTCGCCGAGCAACTCCTCGGGACCTAGGGCGGCTGGTGGGTCCCGCTTGCCGGGCGGGATCTCCCTATAGGATCGACTTTCCATCTCGCAGTCCCGTCCGGCAGACGGGACCCAACTATTTTCCCTCGCTGCAAGCCGTGACCCACTTCTGCGGAATCGACATTGGAGCCTCGGCGGCCAAGCTGGTGCTCATCGAACCCGACGGCCGGATCGCCGCCAAGGCGGTGCGCCGTTCGGGTGTCGATTACGCGCAGACGGCCGAAGACTGCCTGCTGGAGGCGCTCGAAGCCGCTGGTCTGGAACGTGCGGATGTGGCCGGGGCGTTTTCGACCGGTTACGGCCGCGACAACGTCGGTTGGGTCGACGGCAAGATGACCGAGATCGCCTGCCACGGCCGCGGTGCTTACTTCCACCTTCGCCGAGCCATGACGATCATCGACATCGGCGCCCAGGACAGCAAGGTCATCCATCTCGACAGGGAAGGGCACCGGACGGGCTTCAAGATGAACCGCAAGTGCGCCGCCGGCACCGGTTCCTTCCTGGAAGAGATTGCCCTGCGGCTCGACCTGCCCGTCGGCGAGCTGAACGGATTGGCCGAGGCTTCCACCAAGGAGATTTCTCTCGGCAGTTTCTGCACGGTGTTTGCCGCCACGGAGATTCTGGAGAAGATCCGCGCGGGGCACAAGGTCGAAGACATCGTCAAAGGCGCGTTTCGCTCCGTCGTGAAACGGATCGCCGAAATGGATCTCATTCAAGCCGACCTGGTGATGACCGGCGGGGTGATTGCCCATAACCCCTATCTGGCGACACTAGTCGAGGAATCGTTCGGTCGTCCCGTCTACGTTCCGCCCGAGCCCCAGTTTGCCGGCGCCCTCGGCGCGGCGCTGTTTGCGAAAGACAACCGTTCGTCCTGTTGAATTCAATCACTGAAGGGAGCCCGCCATGCTCATTACCGGTCCGCCCAAGGAGATCAGCGAGGGTCTCACGATGCTCGGCACGGACGAGTATCCGATCTACCTGTTCCGGGCGGGCGAGCGAGCCGCCGTGTTCGAGGGGGGAACCGGCGCGATGGGCCCGCTCCTCAAAGAGCAGCTCGCCCGGCTCGAGATCGACGCGGCCGCGGTCAAGCAGGCGATCATCACGCACGCCCATCCCGACCACGTGATGGCCATCCCCATGTTTCGCGACCTGTTTCCCGGCGTGACCGTGGCGGCCTCGGAGATCGGCGCCAAGACGCTTGCCTTTGAGAAGGCCGTGGCCGCCTTCTGCCAGATCGACGAAGCCCTCACCGGCGCCATGCTCCAGGCCGGCAGAATCACGGAGGGGCACCGCCCCGCGGCGCTGAAGGAAATGAAGATCGCCGTGGATCGAACGCTCAAAGAGGGCGACAAGATCGAGGTCGGCGACACAGTATTCGACGTGCTCGAGACCCCCGGCCACAGCGAATGCAGCCTCAGTTTCCACCAGCGACAACGGGGTATCTTGATCATTTCCGACGCCACGGGCTACTACATGCCCGAGCACAACGAGTGGTGGCCCAACTACTTTTCGGGCTACGGAGTCTACGTCGACTCGATCAGGCGGCTTGCCGCGATGGAGGCGGAAACGCTCTGCCTCAGCCACAACGGCGTCATCCGCGGCAAGGACGACGTGGCGGCCTACTTCGAGGGAGTGTTGGCATCCACGGAAGCCTACCATGCCCGCATTATCGATGAAATCAAGGGCGGCAAACCTTTCCGCGAGCTGGCCGAACAGCTCGGCACGGAGATCCACGCCAAGGCCGGCCTGCTGCCGGTCGATTTTTTCCAGAAGAACTGCGGTCTGCTGGTGAAGCATTCCATGAAACACGAAGGAATTGAGAAGCAATGAGTGGTAGCCGAACTCGCCAGAGTTTGGCGTTTTTTCAAAACAGGGCCAAAGTCTGGCCGACTTCGGCTACGGCAACCGTTTGCGACCGATGAAAGCGAGTATCGAGATGTTTCCGAACGCACGAATACCCTACGGGACGTGGGGGAGCAGTTACTTTCCCGCCTGGCAGACGTCGGCGCTGGCCGAAGTCAACATCGGGCAGTTTGCCGGCGAGGCGATGAACCGGATCCTGGGGCTCAGGAGGGTTCCGAAGAGCGAGCTCGACTATCTCATCATCGGCTCCACCATCCCGTGGCACTGGAAGTTCTGGAACGCGCCGCTGGTGGCGAGTTGCCTGGGCCGGCGCCTGCCGGGATTCCATGTCGAACAGGCTTGTGCGACCGGGCTCAAGGCCGTTCTGCTTGCCGGAGCGGAGGTCCAGAGCGGCGCCAACGACGTGGTCGGTGTGCTGGCCTTTGACCGGACCAGCGATTCGCCGGTGGGCGTGTTTCCCGAACGCCGGGCCCACGAGCGAACCATGGCGATCAGCCACGTGTGGGACAATTTCGGTTTCGATCCCGCCACCGGGCTGGCCATGCTCACCACGGCCGGCAAGGCAGCCCGCAAGTACGGGCTGGAACGAAGGGAAGTCGAGGACATCGCCTTCTGCCGGTATGAGCAGTACTTCGCCGCCAAGGAATCGGGATTCCTCGACCGGGTTCTCGTACCCCTCGATGTATTGAACGTGCAAGGCCGATTGCTCGGACGCATCGATAAGGATGCAGGGGTCCGCAGACTGACATTGGACGGCCTGCGCCACATGCGCGAATTGGATACCTGCGTGACGACAGGGACTCAGACCCATGCCTCCGACGGCATGGCAACGCTCCTGGTCACGACTCCCGAAAGGGCCCGTGAACTGAGTCCTCGCCCCGAGATTGATATTCAGTTCGTCGCCAAGGCCGAGGTTCGGACCCACCCGGCCCTGATGCCTGAGGCCCCAACCTTGGCCGTGCAAAAGCTGCTCGATCAGACGGGTCTCACGATGGACGACATGGCGGTCGTCAAGAGCCACAACCCCTTCGCCATCAACGACGCCATCTTTTCCAAAGTGACGGGACACGACTGGACCAAGGTCAATCGAACCGGCTGCTCGTTGGTCTGGGGACATCCCCAGGGTCCGACACTCACGCGGATGCTGATCGAAGGGTTGGAGGAAGCGGTGGACTTGGGAGGGGGCCTCGTCCTGCTCCTCGGCTGCGCCGCAGGAGACGTGGGTATCGCGGCCATTTTCCGAGTGACCGAAGGAGGTGCAGCATGACGAAGGCGATCCGACAAACAACGCTCCAGACGCTCGGGCTGGGTTCGGTGATCGACATCTTCCGCAACGGCAAGCTGCCCGCGGATGCCGGCGATCTGGTGGATCGCGTTTTCGGCGCCGCCGACGAGCGGGGTTCGCTGGTGATCTCCGGTGCCAACGGAATCGTCGGCGCCGGCAAGATGATGCAGCTCACTTCCAGGCTCGAACCGTTCGGCGTCCGATCGATCAGCCTCAGCCGCCCTCGAACGGCCGACGGACTCGGGCCGCAGTATCCGGGACTGGTCGAAGCCGTCGGCAAGGACCGGGCCGACCGGATCATGGGCAACATCATCCGCATGACCTACGACGGCAAGACGCTCCCGGCGGACTTGGCGCATTGGCGCCCCCGCTTTCTGCTGGAGTCGATTCCCGAGCTTCTCGAAGTCAAGAAGGCCCACTACCGGCTCTTCCGGGAGGCGTTTCCTGAGATCGAGATCCGTTCCGTCACGTCCGGGTTCCCGAGTTCGGAACTGGGCGTGGGAGTAGCTCACCCGGCCTTTCCGCACGCGATCAACAAGGTCTGGGAAATCGTCGAAGAACAGACCTCGCCGGTCACTCAGCTTCTGTGGGCGCTCGGTTTGATCCCGGTTCCGGTCAGCGACGACTGGTCGTTCGTTTTGGACGTACTGTTTTGCGGGATCACGCTCGCCGGATTGCGATATCACCGGGCGACGAACATGCCGTTCTGGAAGATCGACAAGTTTGTGCGCAAGTCGGTCGGGCCGAATCCGTTCAGGGCCCACGACGTGATCGGCGCCGGGGGGGCCGATTTCCTCTCCTGGTCGTGCCTGCACCATCTCAGCAAGAAATACGGGGCCCTGTTCACCCCGACGCCGGAGTTGGAGGAGCGGAAGGAGACGGGCCAGAACTGGTATCCGCTCAACCATTTCAGGCCGCTGGTCGACTGGCCCGTGGACGACGAGGCCGAGTTCAACGGCTTTATCCTGGGCGCCTTGTTCCAGATGGCCAGTCTGATCCTGCACGAGCAGAGGGCTCCCCTGTCCCACATCAACGCGATTGGCGAGTTGTGCGCCCAGTTCCGCCGGGGCATTCTGGCGATGATCCGAAGCGTGGGCGCCGAGGCGGCCGTCAAGACGGTCGAGGCCTATCACCGACTGCATCCCGAGGCGGCCGGCAGTTGCTGGTATCCCGAGGCGTTCGACCAGATCGGCAGCCCCGAGTGGCAGCAGTTGTACGTCAACGCCGAGCACGACGGCAAAGTGGGAGTGATCACCATCAGCCGGGAGACCTACAACGGCGACGTCGACGCCGAACTGAACCGGGCCGTCGACTGGCTCAAGGCCGAGGGAATCGGCCGCGTGATTGTGAGCGGCGATTTCCACCTGGCCACGCAGATGGTCGGGGCCGACACGAGCGAATTCTATCCGGCGCTGGACGACGCGGAGGCGGGGCACCGCCTGGCTGCCGCCTGGACGGCAACGGCCAGGAGGTTGCATGACGAGTTCCGGGTATCGGTCGGCTTCGTAGGCGGCAAACGCTGCCTCGGCGGTTCCCTGGAACTGCTCATGCACTGCCACTACCTGGTGGCCGTCGACGACGCGCTGTTCGGCATGCCCGAAGTGACGCTCCCGGTCCTGCCCGGGATGGACGGTTGCCACTGGCCGTTCCGTAAGACTGAGCCGTCCCAGTGGCCCAGGCTTGTCCGACTGCTGCTGACCGGAGAGCCGGTGAAGGCGAAAGAAGCAGTGGATTGGCTGGTCGACTACTCAGGCTCAATGCAAGACGCGCTCGCGACGGCCTGGAGCCTTGCCTCCGGTGGTGCGACCGGTGTGACGAAGCGGAAGCTGAACGACGGCATCCTGAAGGATGTCGCTGCAGAGGCGGGGATACCGGTTTCAGACAATCCGGCCACCGAAGCGGCCAGGAAAGCGATCATGGACTCGATCCGGCAGTCGTGCGGCGTGCCGCTGCCGGAAGCCCTCGATTTGCAGGCCCGGCGCTGCGCCGACTTCTTCACCACCTCGTTCTGCAAGCACGGAACCATCGGAACCGAGCACCAGCGGACAATGGTGGTGTGACGGCATCCGGACAAGAAGTATTCACCAGCTATTGACGACCGTTGGGGACGAACTTGAGCAGGTTCTCCCCTTCGGCCGGCATTGAGGCCAATGCCGCCTCGAGTTTTCGTTTCGCCGCCTGAGCTTCGGCGTCCAGATCGTCGTTGGCCAGAGGGCGTTTTTCGAGCACGTCGTTTGCCGCGTCGAAGAAGCTGCCGTCCCCGTAAAGCTTCCAGCGCTTATCGCGAACGAACCGCTTCGGTTCCGTTCGCTCGGGCCGTGGGCAGTAGTAGCAGTAGATCCACTCGCGTGGCGTGCCCTGCTCGCCGCGGAGCTGCGGCAGGAAGCTTTGGCCGTCGAGCCCGCAGGGAACGGCCAATCCGGCCGCTTCCAGGCAGGTGGGAAGGAAGTCGGAGAAGTCGACGAGATCCTGGCACACGCGGCCCTTGGGGGCGACGCCGTCCCAGCACGCGACCAGCGGCACGAGCGTTCCTGCGTCGGTGGTCTTGCCCTTGCCGCCGGCGATCTCGACACCGTTCAATTGCGACTTGATGCTCGTGTTGGTGCCGTTGTCGCCGGTGAAGAAAATCAAGGTGTTCTCGGCGATTCCCAACTCCTCGGTCTTTGCCACGACGCGGCCCACCATCTTGTCCATGTAGGCCACCATGTCCTCGAAGTTGCGTTGCTTGTCCTTGCTCGTCTTGGAGGGGCTGTCGGGGGTGACTTCGAACGGGTTGTGGACGAGGATCATCGGGTAGTAGATGAAGAACGGCTTCTCGTGGTTCTTGCCCATGAAGTCCAAAACGTACCGGTTGACGACGTCGGGGCCGTAGCTGGATGCGTCGTCGAATTGGCGATTCTCCCCGTCGATATTGAGCAGCGGTTGCCAGTAGCGCGAGCCAAGCTTGTCGACCTGCCAGAGACAGAAATGGTCGAAGCCGGCCTGGTCCGGCCAGGTTCCCTTGAAGCGGAACTGTTCGGTATAGTTCTCCGCTCCGAGCAGTTGCCACTTGCCGGCAACGAGCGTCTCGTAGCCGCCCGCCTGGAAGTACTGGCCGATGGTTGTCTGATTGCTGTTGAGGACGGAGAAGGCCGAGTAGTTGCGAACGTTCGACATTCCCGTCATGAGTTTCACCCGGCTGGGCGTGCAGAGCGGTTGGGAATAGCAGTGGGTGAAGCGGACGCCGCGCTCGGCCATGCGGTCGATGGCGGGCGTGCGGTACTGCTGGCTGCCAAAACAGCCGAAGCACTCGCAGCCGATGTCGTCGGCCATGATCAGAATGACATTCGGCCGGGATTCGGCGGCCTCAGCGGGCAGGCCGGCCGGCAGGATCGCCAGGAGGAGAGCGAGGGCTGGGATTGGTTGGGGGAGTTTCATTGCAGGTCCGTTGAGAACGTGTTCTAATCTGGGCGACGGACGGCAAGCCGGAACGGCCTGACGTTCATTGTGGCCAAGCGTTCGCTGAAAAGCGAGCGTGCATGAGGTTCTTCTGCCGCAAGTGGAAGGAATCCCATAAGGATCTGAGAGGCCTTATGCGGGTTCTTCTTGTAGTGATTTGGATCGTAGGACTCGGCGTTCTTTCTGCGAACAGAAACCAGTTTGTATCGAATCCAGGCGGCAGGGCCGCCGGCCAGTGGGCGACACTTGCCGAGTGTCGCTCGTGAGCGCTGACAACAAATTCCCGAGTTGCGCCCGGCAGAAGCGACCCACGCCGAAGTGGAACGCATCTGCTGGTCGTGGCTCTGAACCGAAGCCTTCACAATCGATGAGGACGGTAGTCGACATGGTGAGACGCACGAAACGATGGGCGGTTGCAGTTGGAGTGGCAACCTATGCTTTCACAGTGATTCTCTGCGCAACAAGCGGTCTTGCCGCCGAGAAGGCGGCCGTCTTGTTCGTCGGGGACAGCGACAACCACGTCGCCTCCGGCCTGAGGGCGCTCCAGGTGCCGTTCGACGAATCGTCGGTGAACGACCTGGTCCAGGGAGAGGTCTGCCTGTTCGACTACGGCGTGCTCGTCCTCGGCATGGACGTTGGGCGCACGGGTCTGGAATCGATCAAGGATGCCGTTGCCGCCTTTGTTGAAGTGGGCGGCGCCGTCCTCTGCTTCCGATCGCCCGATCCGGATCCCTGGCTTCCCGTCTCCCTGGAAAAGGACCGGGCCTACGCCCTTGGCGAGGTGCTTGTGCCGGAACATCCCATCTTCACCACACCCCACCGGTTTGACCGCACGTCTCTGCAGGCCGTTCACGGCGGCTCGATCTATGCGGGATTCTATGGATTGGGCGATGGCTGGAAGCCGCTGCTTTCGGCCGGCAAACAGCAGGCCTGGGACAAAACCCCGTCCGTGCATGGCGGCGATCACTACGGTATCGTGGAACTCCGGCTCGGGCGCGGACGCATCTTGATGTGCCAGATGATTCCGGCCTATGCCTGGTTCAACGACGCCAAGGGCGACGCGAACAGCCCGGGCGCTCGCTTCTTCGAAAATCTCGTTCACTACGCACTGGCATCGGCACACACGCCGGCGGGACCGCGCAAACCGCGGGTGCGCCCCGACTCCTACGTGGCCGATCTTGGCGAGCTTATGCAGACACCTCGCGGCTGGGATCGCCTGCGTTTGGATGATCCGGCCTGGCAGTTCACCGCCAAGGGACCGTTTACTGGAGCGTGCGATCGCCGCGGCGTGTTCACGATTTCGTACGGCAAGGAGGCAGCCCAGGCCGGCAATTATGGCCAGGTCTCGCGACGATTGCCGATCCCCGAAGGGGCTCGGCGTGTGATGCTGCGCGTCTACCAGACCGACGACTACTGCGGCGGCCAAGAGCCCAAGATGGTCGGCGACGAACGGGTGAGCACCTCGTTGAACCGGAAGGAGGCCTACCGTTTCCGGCAGGTGCTGGTCGACAACAAAGTCGTTGACGAGACCGACGTGCTGGGGCGGAACGTGCAGCCCGCCCGGGACAGGATCCGATGGTACGACATTACCGAGATGGCCGGCGGGAAGCGGGAAGTGACGCTCGCCTTGAAGGTTGTCGACCGGAAGGATACGGGCGAGGAGACGTTTCCAACCGACTGCTTCTTCGCCTGCGTCGATCTCCGTACGGATTTTGTGCGGTTGGATGCCAAGCAGCTCGCGGCCGAGGGTTATGCCGAAACGAACCGCGGAATGGCGCTCTCGCAGGAGGCGGGATCGCTGTCGCTGAAAGCGCCGGTGCCGGAGGGCCGGTATGTGGTTGCGTTCTGCGTGCTCGATCATCCCTTCGGACAAGGCCAAGCGAAGATCACGGTCAACGGCCAGACCGCGGTGGTTGCTCGTGCTTCGGCCGACGATCACCGGTTCTGGTGGCTGACGACGCCTCCGATGTTGCTTGCCGGGAATGCGGAAGTCACATTCCACGCTCAAGGAGACGGCGAGGAGCGGATGGCCGTCTCGGAGGTGGCCTTTGTGCCGGCCGATCTGTGCGCGATACAAGGCGGGATGCCGGTTGCCGAAGCACCGGTTTTCAAGCCTGGTGTGCCGGCCGAACGTGAAGTGGTCGAACTGACGGTATGCGAACCCGCCGGCGCGGCGAGAACGGGTGAAGTTGCCAGCCAGGCCGTTCCCTTCGGCATGGGCCGGCTTCGGTCTCCCGATCATCTTGCTGTGACAACGACTGACGGGAAGGCCGTGCCGAGCCAGGTGCGACCGTTCGCCTTTTGGCCGGACGGCAGTATCCAGTCGGCCGTTGTCACCTTCCCGGCCGATGTGCGGGCGAGCGGGAAGGCCAAGTATGAGCTTCATTTCGGAAAGCAGATCGCTGCAAGCAGCGTTGCCGAGCCGCTCGCAGTGAAAGAGTCGCAGGAGCATTTCAGAATCGACACGGGACGCCTGCAGGTCGAGATTCCCCGAAAGACCGGGGCCGTCGTCTCGGCTGCGTCGATCGACGGGAAAGAAGTCCTGATTCCCAACGATCGGTCGTGGGGATTGGAACTGGAGACGGAGGACGGGCGTCTGCTGCGGAGCGACGGGATGACGGCCGCGTCGTGTGTCCTCGCCGAGCGGGGACCGCTGCGGGCGATCGTGGTCAAGACCGGCAAGCTGGCCGACGATGCCGGCGAGGTGATCGACTACCGCTACGAATTGCACTTCACCCGCGGTTCGGCCGAGGTGCGGTTCTTCCCCCGGTTCAGCAACGTGGTTCATTCGGCGGGGGTTTTCGTCAAACGGCTTTCGCTGGAGTTGCCGTGGCAGACGGGACGTTCGGCGGTGTACTACGCTGCGTCGGAGAATGGCGAGCCCGTACGGGTCGATCTGCAAGGCGCCGCGGACCTCTATCAACACACGCACGACACGCTCACGATCGCGGGCGACGGCGTGCGGGCCGATGCAAGGCTGTCGCGAGCGGCGGGGCGGTTGACCGGCTGGACGCTCCTCGACGGTCCAGCTCCGCTTAAGGTCGGACTTCGTTACGCGTGGGAGATGTATCCGAAACGGATGCGGATCGACAACGGCGGATTGGCGATCGACCTGGTTCCGCCGCCGCTTACAGACGCCGATATCCCCGAGGCGGCAAAGCAAGTCCCCGAGGTGGCCGATCGGCCGATCGGCGGCGTCGGCTATCCGCAGGCCTTGGGTCGGCCCGGGCTGTTTCGCCTGGCCGTGGGGGAGAGCATCGGTCACGAGCTATGGCTCTCCTTCGGGAGCGACGATCGGCGACCGGTGGAAGAGCAATTTGCCGCCGGTCTGGAGCCATTGCGGGCGTGGGCCGATCCGGCCTACGTTGCCGGCACGCGTGTGTTCTGCGAGTTTCATCCTACCGACCCGGCCATCTTCCCGCGGTACGAGAAGGCGGTCGACGGGGCCTACGAGGTCTTCATGAAGCGGCGCCGCGATCGAAAGCAGTACGGCATGGAGAACTTCGGCGACGACACGTTTGAATGGGGCTACGGGCCGTCGTACACGTTCTGGAGCAACCAGGAGGACGACCGCACCCACGGCATGCTGATGCAGTACGTTCGCTCGGGCGATCTCCGCTGGTGGGACCTGGGCGAACAGGCGGCCCGGCATTATCGCGACGTCGATCTGGTGGCCGCCTCACCCGATCGGCCCGGCGACGTGGGTGGTCCGATCCACCACAACAGCCGCCATTTTGTTTCGAAGGGCTGGGTTGCCGATCACACGCGGGGCGCACCCGACACGGGTCATTCCTGGAGCGAGGGGCTGGTCGACTACTGGCTGTTGACGGGCGATCTGCTGGCCGGCGAGGCGGTGGTTCGCATGGGCGATTGGTACGTGGGCAAGGTCGACGACTTCCGCTTCGGGGCCGGCAGCCAGGAACGGGGCCAGGGCTGGGCCCTCACCGGGTTGACGGCAATCTACCGCGCGACGGGCGATCCGCGATACCTGGATGCCGCAAAGCGCGTGCAGGATTGGGTGAACCAGTGGCAGGATCCCGTCCGCGGCGTGATCAGCGTGCCCATCAGCGAACAGCCGAGCTACGAGGGGGGGACGACGTTCATGCACGGGATCGTCGGCCACGGAGTGGCGCGGCTCTACGAGGTGACGGGCGATCCGCAGACGCTTCGCTCTTTGCAGGGCATTGCCGACTGGGTCGTCACCGAGCCCATGGGTCCGCCGGGCCAGTTCTGGTACAAGCAGGCGCCGAGCCTCAAGAGGGGCTACAGCTACAACGGGAAAGCCATGAGCGCCACGAGCTACGCCTATGCGCTGACCGGCGACACGTTCATGGCGGAAGTCACCGATGCGATCTTCAGCCACATCTCGCCCGACATTCGGTCGATGCCGTTTCTCACGCCGACGTTGGCGCATTTGGCTAGGTGGCGAACGGCCGCTACCGCAAATCCCGCCAACAACTCCAGCTCAGTCCCGCCAAGATGATTCCGCAGAGCAGGTAACTAACGTCCATCGGCAGGCTGATCCGCTCCAAGGGCACGCCCATGGTGAGGTCGAGTCCGAAAAGGAGGATGAGGACGGCGGCGACGGAGAAGCCGAACACGGTCAGCGCCGCTCGGATGTCGAAATAGGATTGCGTGGGCTGAGGCCGTGAACGTGCGGGTGTTTCGGTTGGCGATGGTGCCGCGGCCTCTCGGGCCACTCGTGCACCTTGCTGACGACCTTCCAAGGTCCGCGCCGCACGGCGCATCGGCTGAGCGACCGGCAACGGTTTCTGGCCACGAGCCTCAACCTGGTCGCGGCCCGGAATGTTCCCGGCGGCCTCCTTGCTCGACGGCGGCCGCCGATGGGGCGCCTGCCGGCGTTCCGCGTGATGAAACTGTCTTGACGGTGCTTGTCTTCCTTTCTGGGTTTGATGGTTCATGGTCTATCTCCTTGCTGGTCAGAACAAGCAGGTCCCGGCGCCGCGCGGGACCCGTAGTTGACACAAAACAGTCCTCCGTCCTTCGTGACACGTGTCCCGTGCGGCGCCCGGGACCGGTTTTGCGATCGACCCGCTATTGTCTGATCCGACTTCGCTTCCGTCCAAAGCCCCGGAAGGTGATCGGACGATCGGCCAGCTTCCGCGGACGGCTGGGCCAATCGCCGACACCCACTTCGACGTCGCACCCATAGCAGACGCTGACCCCGCGGGGGACGGATTGGCCGCAAATCTGGCACCAGTGGGTACTCGTCGTGTGGTTGAGCAGCAAAGTGGTTTCACGGTCTTCGAGAGAAACGGTCGGCGTTGCGATCATCGTGTATCCTCCGAGATAACCAGGGAGCGGATTACTGAAACACCGTACTTACTTTGGAATAACCATGTCTCCGTGTTCGTTGTAGCCGAGGCGGAGCGGGCCGTCGACCAGGCGGCCGTCGCTGCCGAACGAGCCTACGTCGCCCTGCCGGCGCGAGAGCAGCTCGCCGCCGTGGCGATCGATCAGATCGGCGATTTTTCGCAGCGACTGGGCGGCCGCGGCCGGCGGGATTTCGCGCCGGATGGTGATCCACAGCAGCGACGTGCCCTGCATCGGCACCATTTCAAAGTGAACGTGGTCGCCGTCACCGTCCAGTTCCGGATAGAGAACGGCGCCGTTCTCGCCGCGCACTGTGGGGATCCTGGTTGCATCTTCGGTGGTCGGATGCTGGAGAACCAATTCGAGTCCCAGTTCACCCGGCTTGGCGGTGTCGTCCATACGGATCTCCTCGGCTTTCGGTAATCGTCTATGCATTTGCGCTGCGCTCTATTCTGGATCAATCTTGGCCGCGGAAGAACAAGTAGCGGCTCCCGCCGTCGCGCATGACCTGCATGCGGATGCCTTGGTTGACGTCGAGATTCTGAATCGCCTCGCGGAAATCGGTCACGTTCTTCACTTGCCGGTTGCCGACGGCGAGAATCACGTCGCCCGGCTGCATGCCGACGCGGGCGGCAATGCTACCCGGCTCGACGGCAGTGACGACAACCCCTTGATCGCGCTCGTCGGCGCCGATCTGCCGGGCGACATCGGCGGTCAGAGTCTGCACGGTCATGCCGAGATCGGCCGAAGCCTCTCGCCCTTTCCAGACGGATGCCTGGCCTTCCAGCCGGCCGACTTCGACGTCCAGACGGATCGACTTGCCATTGCGGACGACGGTCATCGGTACCCTGGTGCCGGGCTTGGTGGCCGCCACCGCATTCCGGAGTTGGGGAGCCTTATGGGCCGGCTTGCGATTGAACTCGACGACGATGTCGCCCGGCTGGAGACCCGCTTTCGACGCGGGGCTGTCGGGAACCACGTCGCCGATCAACACGCCGTCGGTGCCGTTGTAGCCGAACGAAGCGGCCAGGTCCTCATTCAGATCCTGTATGCCCGCGCCGAGGAACCCGCGTTCGACGGATCCACTCTCGATGATGCTGTCCATAACGCCGCGGGCCATATTGCTGGGGATGGCGAATCCCACGCCCATGTAGCCGCCGGTTCGCGAGGCGATGGCCGTGTTGATGCCGACCACTTCGCCTCGCAGGTTGACCAGGGGGCCGCCGCTATTACCGGGGTTGATGGCGGCGTCGGTCTGGAGGAAGTCTTCGTAGTCGGTGATACCCATATTCGCCCGCCCTTTGGCGCTGACGATACCGGCCGTCACCGTCTGGGCCAGCCCGAAGGGGCTACCCACCGCAAGCACCCACTCGCCTACCTCCATGGCGTCGGAATCGCCGAGCCGGACCGGCACCAGGTTGGCGGCGTCGATCTTGAGGACGGCCAGATCCGACTTGTCGTCCACGCCGACCACCGTGGCGGTGAACGACCGGTCGTCGGAGAGATTGACCTTCACCTCATCGGCATCTTCGACGACATGGTTGTTCGTGAGCAGGTAGCCGTCGCTGGTGACGATGACTGCCGTTCCCAGCCCGCGCTGTTCGAAGTCTCCTTGTGGAACGCGGAACTCGAAGAACCGCTCGAAGCTGTCGTCGCCGAAGAAGGGCGAAAAGCCTTCGGGCATGCGTGGGATCTGCTGGATGTTGGAGCGTATCTTCCGGACGGAACTGATGCTGACGACCGAGGGGCGCAACGCCTTGGCCACATACTGAAACGCCTGGGACAAGTCGGCCGCTTTGGCCAACTGGTCTTTCGCCGCCTGAGCCTGCCCGCTCTCGGCCGCATAGGTCAGACGCTGGACCACACCGGGCAGCGTCCAAACAGAGGCCGTAAAAAAGATCAAGGCGAGCAGCACGGCGGTTGAAGTCACGAACCGTTTCTTTGCGCAAGACATCTTGAATTCTCCTCTCAAATACGCATGGGAGTTCGTCATCCACGACACCGTCGAAACGCAGCCGGGGAGTATGCCACCGCTGCTGCAACCCGTCAGCGTATCGGCGGGGGGCGCGAGATGAGCGGGTCTTGTACGACCGGCTGGATCGAGATGTTCGGGGCCGAGAAGGCGGGTAGGGAACGGTTCAACCGCTTCAATACCACTAGGCCCAGACACTGGGAGATCGGTGTCGCCAACACGGTACAAACCTCCGTCGTTCCGGCAACAGAAGTCGAGAACTCTGAGACCCGGCCCAGGTTCGGGCGTTTCCCAGTCCTCCATGACTGACAGGTCCCAACTCGAAGGAGACGTAGGTGCAATAGGCGTGCCAATCACACGCCTTGTCGAGCAGGCGTCGAATCCGCTTGCGGCCGACCCCTGAAGTGCCCAACTGGAAATGTGTTACGAAACAACGTTGGATCTTGTTCGCGCTGCGCCCAAAACGTTGACCAAGATATCGGCTGTCAAAATGGCACGCACCAACCCCTCTGTGAGGTAAACTGCGCGGCACAGATGGCAGGGCGATTGACATCCTCGGAACTGCCGATTTGGCAGGCAGTCCCCATCGGACGGTTTGTGTTCGTTGCCGGTGACGGGTTACTGAACGCTTCCTTGTCGAGAGAAGCAGTTCACACTTGCCGCCGCAAACCTATGTCGATCAAGCAAGTACGTTCACCCCCTTAGTGCGCCACCGACACCCCCTTAGTGCGCCACCGATCCGCCTGACGCCGTTTGGCACGAGCGTTGCATTGAGCATGTTTCAGACGGCCTGCCTCAGCCATCCTGGCAGGCAGCCGCAAACCGACCGCTGAGAAGACAAGAATTGCCTTTCTTCGCTTTTTGAAAGGAGGAAAAAAGACATGTTCGCAACAAGATGGCAACCGTTCAATGATGTGTGGTCCGAGATGAACCGGCTCCACGAGGAAATGAACCGCGTCTTCGATCGCTGCGGCTACCGCGATCGTCTGAGTGGAATGGCATCTGCCTATCCGGCCCTCGACCTGTGGCAAGATCAGGACAACCTGTACGTCGAGGCCGAACTGCCCGGCATGAAGCTCGAGGATCTCGAGATCTATGTGACGGGCGACAACCAGCTCAGCGTCAAGGGCTCCCGAAGGGTCCCCGAACAAGAGAAAGCCACCTGGCATCGGCGAGAGAGAACCTACGGCGAATTCACGCGAGTGGTCAGTCTTCCCTTCCCGGTGAACGCCGGCAAGGTCCGTGCCTCGCTGAAACACGGCGTACTCACGATTACGCTGCCGAAGGTCGAGGCCACCAAGCCCCGCCGAATCGAGGTCAAGGCCGAGTGACAATCTGGGACGGTCAAGGGTGTTTCTGTCAGAAAGATCAAGCGATCAGGAGAATAGGCGATGACTGAAATGATCAGGAAGGAAAGCGACGGCAACCTGGCAACGGTTGAACGAACCCGGAACACGACGACGTACACCCCGCGTTTCGACATCGTCGAGACCGAGGACGAACTGATCCTCTACGGCGATCTGCCGGGGGTCGCTCCGGAGAATCTGGAGGTCCGGTTCGAGAACGAGCATGTGATCGTTCACGGGCGAGTCGATGCTCGCCACGAAGGTCGCGAACACATTTACGCGGAGTACGGGATCGGCGACTACTACCGCGAATTCCGCATCAACGAGGCGGTCGACGCCGCCAAGATCGAAGCCGAGTTGAAAGACGGCGTGTTGACCCTTCACCTCCCCAAAGCGGAGGCGATCAAGCCGAAGCGGATTGAGGTGAAATCGGAATAATGGGCGAGCCGGCGCCGCGCCTGGATTGGCGCGGCGCCGCCTTTTTCTTTGTTCGACGAGCGCGGTTCTTGACGGGACGCCCCGGCGGAGGCGTTCACAAACCCCGTCTGACAACTGCACAGGTCGGAAGACTGGCACAGACCGGGCGGAACCGTGCACGGCTTTCCGGCATCGGGAGGGTCGGATCAGAGTTCCGTCCAACGGCCGGGGACCGGAACCGGAAACTGGCCGTTCTCGTCGGCTTTGACCGGGACTTCGCTGTCGGTCTGGAGATCGTCGAGATATTGGCAGAACTGGAAGTCGGAACTGGTGACCTGGTCCCAGGTAACTTCCTGCCCTGTATGGCAGGCGGCCCGGCCCATCAACGAGACGTAATCGGCATAGCAGGCACGCTTGGCCTCGTTATGGGGCCGGTCGGTGCGGATGCTGTGGATGAAGTCGTTCCACTCGTACTGCCAGGGACGGAAGGCGTCGGGCGTGGGCGTCCAGGAGACGTGGTCCTCGCTGATCCGCTGGTCCTTGAACATGCGGACCGTGGCCGCGTGGACGTTGCCCGAGAACTGGGCCGCGCACTTCGTGCCGTGGATGTAGGTGGCAAAATCGCTGCGCGAGTCCTTCTGGCGGCGGAATCCGCAGAAGGCCTTGGTGCCGTCGGGGAAGGTATATTCCATGGCGTAGGTGTCGAGGTTCTGACCGCAGTCGGTGCTGCCCACTTCCCGCGCGCCCATGCCGATCGCCGATACAGGCCAGGCGTCTTTGATCCAGCAGCATTCGTCGATCTGGTGGATCAGGTTGTCGACCATGTGCCCCGAACCGATCCAGAAGAGGTTGATCTTTCCGAACTTCAACTGTTCGAGAAGCACGTTCGATTGGTCGCCCTGAGATTCCATCCAGCGGGACCGGCCGCCGAGGCGATTGGCGCGGATCAAGGGAATATCGCCCATCTCGCCGCTGCGGATCTTGTCGATCAGGGCCTGGCGGGCGGGGGAATGGCGGCACTGGAGGCCGGCGGCGACCTTCACGTTCTTCTTCTCGGCCGCTTCGCCGGCTGCGAGCATACGCTTCAGGCCGCCGGGATCGGGCGAGAACGGTTTTTCCATGAACACGTTGACGCCCTTCTGGACGGCGTACTCCACGTGGACAGGCCGGATGTAGGCCCGGGTGGTGCACATGGCGACGTCGCCCGGCCTGAGCAGGTCGATCGCCTTGCGATAGGCGTCGAACCCGAGGAATTTGCGATCGTCGGAGACGTTGATCTTGTCGGCGAACTTGTTGGTGAGCCCTTTGAGTTGGGCATTCATTCGAACCTCATCGAGATCGGCCACGGCATAGAGTGCGATGGGGCCCTCTCCCTGTACCGACAAAGCGTCGGCTACCGCGCCGGTGCCTCGTCCGCCGCAGCCGATCAAGGCCAGGCGGATGGTGTTGTCCTCGGCCGCGTGCGCCGAGCGGGCGATGCCGAGCGATGCCACGGCTGCGGTCACGATGCCGCTCTGCTTGAGAAACTGCCGGCGGCCGGAATTCGGCTGAGTGTTCGATTGGGACATGACGGTTCCCTGTTATCTGAAGGTGACGGAAGACGGAGAGCGGGTGTTACGGCAACCTTTTGTACCAGACTCATGGGGTGGTACGCAAACGAGCGAGAGAATGTCATCGCGACCTTCACTTTCAATGGCTGTCCCTCGCCAATGCAATGGTGGCGATTCCTTCGGCCTCCGCGGAAAAACGGATGCGACCATCGATAACCTCCAGCGTTCCAAGCCCTCGTTCGAGGGCGTCGCAACGCTCTCCGCTGCCCCAACCGTCAGGCAGTTTCAACGATCCGCAAACGCTCTTGGCCGTGACATTCCAAAACCGAAGGATCAGCCGGTGGCCGTCCTCCGCCACTTTGAAGGCCAGGAGCGGCCCACCAGGAAAGTCAATGTCCAGAGTCTCCAGCCCTGGCAGTGCGGGTGCATGCTCGGGGACCTGGAGATAGGGCGGCGTGGCGAATTGGCTTGCCTCGCTAACAGCTTGTACGGGATCGAGAGCATTTGGCTGTAACACGATCCGATATCGGAACATCCACCGTCGCTGCCCGCCCTGGCCGAACTGTTTGTCGTTGCCAGTCAGGTTCATCATCGGCATCGAGAGGATCTGAGCGTGGGATGCACCGAACCGGAAAAGGAACGAGTCCGGAGCGATCACCAGTGCCGAGCGATCTCGGTCACTCACAGCCGAAAACGTCACGCCAGCATACAGCTCAGGGTTGGCGCCGGGCAGGTCGTCGCCGCCCGCCTGTTCTGACCCGGCAACGAGAATCGCTCCCGGCGCATCGTAGTGATACCTGCCCGTGTCGAAATCGAACGGAAAGGCGAACTCAACACTCTGCGGGTCGTCGTTCCATCCGCCTTCCAGGCGATAAGTCACGTCGATCCAGGGCGCTGCCGCGTGAAACGTCCAATCGCACCGGACCTGGAAGCCGGACCGTTCGTAGTCGGCACGGATGCTGACTCCGTGGCCCGCCCTTCGACATACAAGTTCGTTCAAGTGAAGCGGACTGGACGCGTTCGCTGTGGGCGGAATGACGGCATCGGGCTTGGCGCGACTTTGGTAACGGGTGGGAACGAACTCGCCGAAGAGAAGGGCGGCGTCCGGCCGGACCCATTGGCGATCGTCGGTGTCCGTAATAGAAGCGACGGCACACCGAGCCGGATCGAACGTCACCTGACCGCCTCGCCAGGCGAAGGTCGTATTCTCCGACACAAAGTCAGTGATGTTCGGCCGGACCGTTTCGGACAAACCCGGTGCGAGCGATCGTCCAATATCCAGGGCCTGGGTCACCGCGTGCGCCCGGGCTCCTGCCGACAAGGCCGCCCGCCGGCGATCCGTGCCGCCAAAATCGTGCTCGGCGAACTTGAGCAACTCGCGGAAACCGTGTCGAATCAGATCGCGCTGCTGCTTGTCGGCCCGGCCCTCCATGAACCTCACGGCATCGGCCGCTTCGGCCAGACGCAGGAGCCGTTCGGCCTCGCGAAACTCGGCCGTCTGCCCCGCCAGGTGGGCTGCCCATTCCTCCCAGCAGATTCCGAACGAGCCCTTGAGCGTGGGAATCTGAAGGTGCTTCTGCTCGATCTCCTTCTCGGCGGCTTCGAAGAAGTCCTGATATCGTGCGTCGACAAGCCGGATGCTGCCGCCCGACGCGGCGTTGAACTGCCGCACAAACCCGCTCAGATCACTCGTGCAGATCCAGCCGTCGTGCCCCGTGCCCAGAAGGAGAATGCTCGAAATCGGGTACGCTTCGCCGTAAGCCTCGTAGCGGGCAACCGTCTGACGGATGTAGTCGCAGCGTTTCTCGAAGACCTCCGGGTCGGCCGAATCGCCGATCACCTGCACGCGGCCCGCGTCGGGGCGCACGCCGGCCAGAGCGGAGAGTTGGAAGGCCTCGGCATACCCGCCCCACGTCTTGGTGTCGTGGTACAAGTCCCAGTGAACGAGAATCCGCCGGCCATTCGGCGCCTCCCACCAGAAGAGCGGAAAGGCCTCGCGCTGGTGATTGTAGCTCTCCGCCCGCAGGGTGTAGATGCCGCGACCGAGGAAATCGAATCCGCACTCGCTCAGCACGTTGGCGGCTCCCCAGGTGAGGGCCGGGTTCTCCATGATCAGCGCCGTTCTCGCCTCGACGCCGGTTGCACGCTCCATCGGCATCGCTCCATAGCAGGCTCGAATCGCGGTTTCCGTGTCGAGAATCCCCCAGAGCAGCACGGCATAGTTGCCCGCATAACCGATACGGCCTTCGCGAATCGCCTCATGCAGTCTTGCTGCTCCCGCGTCCCCCCGGTGCCGCCGATAGACTTCGTCCCAGAGCGTGCAATCCAGATTCCAACGCACGCCCTGATCTTGCCTAGCACTCAGGTAGTAGTCGAGCAGTGCCGCCATTCGCAGTTCGATTTCGGTGGTCGAGCCGCACCAGTTGTAGTCGAGGTGCTTGTCCTGGGCGAGGTAGACGGTCCACTCAGGCTGCCTCTCCGCACCTTGTGCCGTGCGTGGCATGAGCGACGTCACCAGCAGCAGGAGACACGTTAGAAGAGAACTGCAAGAGGGCTGGATCAGCCACATGGTTGACTCCTCGTGCTGTATTGGGACTGCTACCGCACTGCTACTTCGCACGCGGTTTCGGCTCCACCGACTCCGGCTCGAACGTGGCCAGATCGGCCAGCGACGTCCTGATCCCGGCAGCCGGAATTTCGCATTTCGCCGACCAGCAGATCGCGTTGAGAATCAGCGTGCGCATGTCGTCGATCTGCCAGTTGCGGAAATAGTGGGGGATGACCAGCCCGACGCCCCGTCCGCCGTCGGCTCGCTCGACGGCCCACACGACCGTCTCCTTTTTCGGGGCTTCTGGCGGCAGCATGGTTGTGACCAGCGAGGTGACGTTCGCCGCCGGGCCGTCCTTGCCGAAGTAGTTGTTCCAGTAGGGTTCGTCGTCGAAGTGAAACTCCTTCCAGCCCCGCAGAATGGGATGGTCCACTTTCTCGGGCGTCAACGTTGCAGGAACGACCCGGGCGACCGATCGGTGATGAGTGCAACCGCCCGTCGCAAAGTAGCCCCCCATCCATCTCAGAAGCGGATGGTCTCCATCTTCTGCCACGTGTTGCCCTCGCAGGCCCGTGGCGTAATGAACGCAGACGATCCCGCAACCCCGATCCATGGCCGCCGACAGCTCGGCCATGATCTGGTCGCGATCGGGCAGCATCTCGGGTGGAAAGATATCGCCGATGAACACGATCGTGGCCGCACCGCTGACCAACTTCGTGTCGTCGGGCCACCCCTGAGAAACGTTTGCGTCGACTCCTTCGACTTGTCGCAGGCAGTGCTCCATCACCCGTGCCCCGGCAGCAACCTCGTGGCTGCCCGGCGGATGGTTGGAGGGGCCGACGACAATGAGGACGTTCTTGGCCTGGTCGGCTGCTTGAAGCGCAGGGCTGGTCCATGCAGCCATCAGAACACAAATGGTCAACAGGGCAATCGTTCGGCTCTTCATGCTTGGGTCTCCAGATGGGCGGTTCTCTTGGCGTCAGAGATCGTCCGATGCTTTGCCACCAGTTTCGCCGGGGTGCCGGCGTAAGTCAAATCCCTCGCGGAGTGCCGGTTCGCATTCGGTCTGCTGTGACCGGCTATGCGCGGAACGCATAGTGGGCCGCTCCTGCCGGGTGCGGTCATTCGACGCCGGGTACGGCCCACCGCCCTCAGGGGGACCGAAAGTGTCGGCAAAGTTCAAGAACGGGGTCGCCAATGACGGCAGACGACGTGTTATGATATGGGGATTGCCGGTCCCTGCCATGGCTCGGGCCGGCTCCCCACGACCCGCCGAATTAATCCAACCATACCAGGAGTATCCGTCATGACCACGCGCCGCAACTTCCTGAAGACAACCGCCGCTGCCGGAGCCGTTGCCTGCTTCCCCTGGAAGCAAGCAGCCTTTGCCAATGCATCGGCCAACGACCGCCCCGTGATCGGGTGCATCGGCGTGGGCAGCATGGGGACGGGCGACGCCCGCGGGCATGCCGACTTCGGCGATATCGTGGCGGTCTGCGACGTCGACTCGCGGCACGCCGATCGGGCCAGGAACGACGAAAAGATCGGCAAAGGCAAGGCCGACGCCTACAAGGACTATCGCAAGGTGCTCGAACGCAACGACATCGACGTGGTCAGCGTGGTTACGCCCGACCACTGGCACGTGAAGATTGCCGTCGAGGCCCTCATGGCCGGCAAGCACGTCTTCTGCCAGAAGCCGCTCACGCTAACGCTGGAAGAGAATCAGCTCATCCGCAACGCCTGCAAAAAATACGACAAGCAGGTTTTCTTCATCGGCACGCAGCAGCGGAGCGATCGCGACCGGTTCCTCCGGGCGGTGAACCTGGTGCAGAAGGGATTACTGGGCGCCGTCAAGAAAGTCACCGTGGGCATCGACGGCAGTCCGACCTGCGATGCGATCCCGGTCGTCGACCCGCCGGCCGAGCTCGATTGGGAGATGTGGCAGGGGCAGGCTCCGGTTTACGACTATCGCGATAACGGCAAGAACCGCCGCAGTCATTACGAGTTCCGCTGGTGGTACGAGTATTCGGGCGGGAAGTTCACCGACTGGGGAGCCCACCACATCGATATCGCCCTCTGGGCCCTGAACCGCAACGGTGACGGCATGGGACCGGTGTCGTTCGACGGAGCGGACGCCAAACACCCCGTACCGTTGAAAGAGGGCTACCCGACGCTCGACGATCGCTACAACACGTCGCACGATTTCGCCATCAAGTGTCGGTTCGACGACGGGGTGGAGATGGTGGTCGACAGCCGCAGCGACAACGGCGTGCTGTTTGAAGGGGAGAAAGGCCGCCTGTTCGTCAACCGGGGCAAGATCACGGGCGTGCCCATCGACGAAAAATGGGACGAGGGAAAGTACACCGACGAGGACGTGGTCGCTCTCTACAAGGGCCAGCCCCACGAAGGCCACAAGGACAATTTCTATCGCTGCATCCGCGAGGGCGGTCTGCCCGTCTCGGACGTGTACACCCACGTGCAGGCAATGAATTGCTGCCATCTCTGCGGGATCGCCGCCCGGCTGGGCCGCACGATCCAGTGGGACCCCAAGGCCGAGAGAATCGTCGGCGACGAGCAGGCGGCGGCCCTCTTCGCACGCGTGCCGCGGACAGGATACGAGATCCCGAGAGTATGAGCGACACGATGGAGACACTCTTCACGGAAAAGGAAATCCAGGACGCCGTCGCCAGGGTGGCCGAGGCGCTGAACGCCGATTACCGGGACGAGCACGTGCTGGTGATCGGCGTGGCGACCGGCGCCATCGTGTTTCTGAGCGATCTGATGCGGCAACTGCAAATGCCCGTGCACCTGGAGTTGGTTCGCGCCAAGTCGTATCGCGGCTCGGACACGCGGCCCGGCGAGTTGGATATCGATTTGTGGGGACTCGAGGAGGGCGACATCCGGGGGCGCCGTGTCCTGCTCGTTGACGACATCTTCGACACGGGCCGCACGCTGGAAACGCTTTCCCAGCGGCTGCTGGCACACGGCGCACGCGACGTGAAGACGGTCGTATTCCTCGAAAAGCCGGACCGGCGCGAGACGGAGATGCTCCCCGACTACGTGGGTCTGCGGATTCCCGACCGGTTCGTCGTCGGCTACGGCCTCGACTTCGACGGGAGGATGCGGAATCTGCCGTATATTGCCGCCATGGACGAAGGGTGAGGCAAAGGATCCTGGGTGGCACGCTCAGAGCGTAGCGATGGGCGTGGTGACCTGACCATCCACGCCCATCGCTGCGCTCTGAGCGTGCCACCCATGAATAATACGGGCTATCACTCGATCCCAGCCACCCAACTCGGAATCCCGACCGTAACGAAGCACTGGGCTGCTACAGCAGGCTTTCGAGAAGCAGGCGGATCTTGCGCATCTCGGCCATCTGGTCGACGTCTTCCATCGGAGCTATGTCGACGCAGAGCGCTCGGGTGTAGTCCACCTTGGCCAACTGGGTGATCAGCCGGCCGTATTCGATCACGCCCTGGCCGACCCGAACCTGAAGACAGTCCTTGGTGCTATCCCGCAGGCGGACGTGGCAAACGTGCTCCATCACCTGCTCGAAGGGGGCCCCCTGGTGAGGACCGCAAATGTAGTGGCTCGGGTCGAGGGTGAGCGCCAACCCTTTCACGTTCTTGCAGAAGACCGCCGCCGTGGCCGGATCCTGCGTCATGCGACCGGATTCGGTCACCAGGCCGACGACCACTCCCTCTTTGGCGGCCAGCCGGACCAGTTCCTGCAACCGCTCGATCTCGGCGTTGAACGGCGTGCCCAGTTCCTCACTCCGCACGGCGATTGTGTTGACCTTGGTCGCCTTCGCCAAGCGGCAGCAGGCGTCGAATTGGGCGTAGTACTGGGCTTCGCTGTCCGCCTGGATCTCGACCGAATAGGCAACGGGCGTCAGACGCTGGGTCCTGCGGCAGATCTGCACGGCCTTCTCCAGGTGCTGTGCAACCTGCGACGGTTTCAGGTGCCCACCGGACTCGTCCAGGGCGATCTCGACCGCGGTATATTCCAGGTCGACCAGGCGCTGCAACGCCGCATCCAACGGCAGGTTCGAAAAACACCGAGTCGATGCCGCAACAAACACACCCAGACTCCTTTCTCCATAGACTCACAACCGGTTACCTGCCGGTTCCAGACAAGTGTCTGCAAATCGAATTGGGCAAACAGGTAGCTTACAGCGACAGGCCGCCTCGGGCAACACCAGGCCGATCGCCGAAGCAACTCGTTCCTTGCGCAACACTTCGCAACCGATCCTCTCCGTCAGCAACTCTTCCGCAAAACCTCTGGGTGAACTTCAGACGGTGACGCTCGAGAACAGCCGGATTCCCCAGGGCTTACACGATCGAACGCAAGTCCCAGCAAAGCGTTTGTTTAACCCGCTGCCGCAGGCGAGGTCGTTCACCCACTGCAGGCCGCTCTGGAATGGTTAGCAATCCTCGCCTACGGCAGCGGGTTAAACGATTCGGCCGCAAAGGTTTCGGTTCCCTGCACTACTACCCCGAAGTGGCGCTGTCCAACTGATTCCACGACGAAAACGGCCATTTCCGCTGTCGGCCAACCTCTTCTGCCGGTGGTGAATCCCTCGGACGGACCTACGAATTCTGGCAATTCGCCTTCTGGTGCCGCGAGCTTATCCTTCCATTGCCCCTGAGCTAGAATAGGAATGAACCTGGGGAAGGAGCCCCTTCCACCATGTGGGACAATGGCCCTGACTCTGCCGACACGCCGGGTTGATTCGGTACTTTCTCTACATGCTGTATTTTCGCCATTTTCGCTAAACTGAACGACCACGCGGGAGTCTGTCATGGAACCTAACGGACCTTCTCAGCAACCTCCGATCACGGCGCAAGTTGTCTCGTCGGGGATGGCGGCCGATGGTTATCCGCCCTATCGCCAGGCGATTCCCCGGCGACGGGGTGGGGCCATGGCCAAGTTCATCATTCTGGTCCTGCTGGGGGCCCTGGCACTGTCGATGCTCATCAATATCGCCCTGATCGGCGAAACAGCGGTCTCGTCGGCCGACACGCCCCAGGAAGAATATTTCTCCCAAGACAAGTTCCGGGAGGGCAAGGACAAGATCGCGATCATCTCGGTCGAAGGAACGATCCTGGCGATGGAGGGTTTCGTCAAGGATCAGATCGACCAGGCCCGGCGCGACGACAAGGTCAAGGCAGTGGTCCTGCGTGTCGACTCGCCCGGCGGCAGCGTGGCGGCCTCCGATTACCTCTACCATCACCTGAGCAAGTTGCGAACCGAGTCGAAGAAGCCGATCGTGGTCAGCATGGGCTCCATCGCGGCCAGCGGCGGCTACTACGTCTCCATGGCGGCCGGCCCCGTCGAGAAGACGGTCTTCGCCGAACCGAGCTGTTTTACGGGCTCCATCGGCGTGATGATTCCCCATTACAACTTGGCGGGCCTGTTCGACAAGTTCGGCATCGAGGAAGACGCCATCGTCAGCCACCGCCTCAAAGATATGGGCAGCCTCGGACGCCAGATGACCGACGAGGAGAAGGCGATCTTCCAGGGGCTGGTCGACGAGAGTTTCGGTCGCTTCAAGGAGATCATCCGCGACAACCGCACTACCTTCGCCAAAACCCCCGAGGCCCTCGACAAACTGGCCACCGGCCAGGTTTACACGGCCCAACAGGCAAAAGACGGCGGCTTGATCGACGAGATCGACTTCATCGAGGCCGCCATCGACCGCGCCATCGAACTGGCCGGGCTCGATCCTGATCGCGTCCAGGTGATTCGCTATCTGGAGACCCCCAGCCTGGCCTCACTGCTTCTGGGAGCCCAGGCCCAACCTCGCGGCCTCGACCTGCAGCAGCTTTTCGACATGAGCGCACCGAAGGCCTACTACATGGCCACCCAGCTTCCGCCGCTCGTTCGCAACGCTCGCTGAAAAGAGAGTGCTACGAGCCGGGTCAGAACGGCCCGCCCATGCCGCAGGCCCCTCCGCCGCATCCGCCGGTCGCGGCCGGACACATGCCTTTCGCACAACAGGATACTTCGCCGCCCGTGGTCTGGGGCGACGCGGTCACGCTGAGCTGTTTGCTTACCTTTGTCTTGCCACAGGACGGGCACTCGGGCTTCTCGTCGCCACGGATCAGCAACTCGAACGCACTCCCGCATTCCAGACAGACGTACTCGTAGATAGGCATTTTCGTGTCTCATCCGGGCAGATTTGGAGTCCTTGTTCAGGACTTCTGCGTATGTTTGTGAAGGTTGAGTTACGGGCTTGCCCCGCTTTGGGAAAGTAGTAGACAATTGTAGAACACCAGGCCAATCCGGGGAAGCTCGCTCTTTGTCAGGGGAACCGTCATGACCGGTATTGCTCTCACCCGGGAACAGTCCCGGCAGGTCGACCGGATTGCCATGGAAGTCTACGGCTTTTCCGGGCTCGTGCTCATGGAAAACGCCGGCCGGGGTGTCGCCGATTACCTGGAGAGGCTGGGAATTGACGGAACCGTGGTGATCTGCTGCGGCCGGGGAAACAACGGGGGCGACGGATTCGTCATCGCTCGGCACCTCGATCTCCGCGGTTACCAGACACGGGTTCTCCTCTACTGCGACCCGGCCCAACTGGCGGGCGACGCGGCCGCTAATTTCCGGATCCTCGAGAAGACCGACGTTCCCATCCATCCGTGCTACGAGAACTCGGATGCCGATGGTCTCCAGACGCATCTCGCCGGCGCTTCGTGGATCGTCGACGCCCTGCTGGGCACCGGCGCCCGGGGCGAACCGCGTCCGCCGCTGGACTCGGTCATCGACCGGTTGAATGCTTCGGGAATCCCCATCCTAGCCGTGGATGTCCCCAGCGGTCTGGATTGCGACACGGGGGAACCGTCCGAGCACACGGTTCGGGCTGCCCACACCTGCACGTTCGTCACCGCCAAGGTCGGCTACCTGAACCCGAACGCTCGACCCTACCTGGGGGAACTGCACGTGCTTAGTATTGGGACCCCCACGAAGCTGGTGACGGAGTTCTTTGAACGCAGTGAAGAGCCCAAATGATCTGGCCACCAGATCGGCGACATTGCTGCGATCAGGCAACTCATTCGAATCCAGACATTCCATAGTCTGACGCCCGGACTCCAACCTCCTGACCCCCGAACCCTGACAACCGACAACTCTCAGTCCAGCCAATCCTGCTCGGACAGCCTGGCCGGCGTGTATTCTTCCGTCACGTAGCTGATATCGCGGGAGATGAGCGCTTCGACTTCCAGCTTGAAGCCGTTGTCGAGCATCTGCTTGATCTCCTTCTGCCAGGCCTTCTTCTTGGCGAACCAGGGATAGTTGGCGATCTGCTTGGCCCGCTTCCGGTCGGTGTCGTTGAGGTTGATCTTCACGCTCTCGGAGAGGCCGCAGCGTTCCAGATCGATGCTGCGCAGGCCCAGGTATTTGGCGTCGGGAATCGCCATCCGCTGCGACTCGAAGGCCAGGTTGATCGACCCCTGCTTGATCACGCTGTAGATGTAGTACCCCCAGGGATCGTTGTCCAACAGGCAATAGATCGGGAGCTTGAGTTCCGTGTGCAGGCGGTGGAGCAAGCGCCGAACGCCACGCGGGGGCTGCCCGCCGCCGTGGGTCAAAATGCAGTTGTGGGTCCGCCAGAACTTGTCTTCGTTGAACCGCTGCCAGACCGTATCTTTTTCGACATGCAGGACGAACTTGGCGTTGCACTTCTTGAACCTGATCACGTCGGGTTCCACGATCGACGGGATGCCGTAGCCGCCGGAACCCATCCGCGAGCAGTCGATCTCGTCTCCCCGGTCTTCGAGGATCAGTTCGCCGACCATGTCGCCTTTCTTCTGGGCGTAGAGATGGAGTTCCTCGCGGAGGGCGCTCAGGAGGACTTCCGTATCCTCGATCACCGGATCGCATTCGCCCTGATCGGCAAAAGTCTCTTCCTTCGTCCCTTCGATGGAATGCTTGAGCAGATAGTAGAGACCACGGATGCTGGTCGTCTTGTCCTGTTCGATGAGTTGCTTGGTGCCGCTGGCCACGAGCATGGTCTGCATGAAGCTCTTGGCCTGCGACAGGTTGAACAGGTGCCGCCGGTTGGTCTTGTTGCCCATCTCGATGAAACGCTTCGCCGAGTTGAATCGCACATTGGAGAGTGCCCGGGTGGGAATATCCATGTGCGGATCGCGGCGTTTGTCGGCCGCGACAATCACGCTTTCGGCCAAACCGGCCAACTGGTCCATCGTGCGTTGGTCGCGAGGCGACATGGGCCCACGCGGCTTCTTTGCGGCTGGTGCTGCTGCCATCTTCTTGCGTCGAACTGTTTTCTTCGCCATGGGTATTCCCGGTAGGGTGCGTCTCGATGCACCGTGGATTGCCGTGGATGCTCATCAGGTGCGTCAAGACGCACCCTACGCTCTCAGAAGAGCTTCTTCTGTTCGTCTGTTTCGGGATCGCCGCCGCTCGCCTTGGCCCGGGCCAGGAGCTGCTCGTTCACGTCTTCGGGATCGACGATCAACACGTTGGCCCCGAACTCCGCCTCGTCCTCATCGACCACGCGGCCGCGATCGTCCAGCTTGACGTCGGCCTCGGCGGTCTTCCTCCTGGCCACCAGAAGCAACTGGTCGTAGATCGTCTGCTTGTCGATTCCGTTGATTTCGCTCACGGCGCCGGCCACTTCGCCCAGGTATCGGAGAAACATGTTGCGCCGCTCGCCTTCATGTTTGACCCGTCGCCGCCGCCGCAAGAACATCCCCAGCTTGCGGCCTACTGCCTGCAACCCCAATCGCAGTTCCTTCTGGATCTCCGGATACGACGCCACCGCCTCCTTCGACTCGCTGGTGAACGGCACCCACACGCTGGCCATGTGGACCATGACCGTGATCGGACCGCGCGGCAACTGGTTGCGGGCCTGGTTCAACCCGTAGGCGCGCCAGTTCGTCTGCATGATGGTTTGCGTGATGGCGCAGCCTCCCGCCTGGAACTGCAACGGAACGCGGTTGGCATAGCGGAGCACGTTCATCGTCTGCCCGTCGTCCAGGTTGACGTTCTGCATGGCGTCGAGCAGGTGGTCGATGTCCTTGGCCTTGAGCTTGCCGGGCGAGATGCGGGTTCGCATTCTCGCTTCCTTGATGATCTTGTCGGCCGCGTCGGGCCCGATTCCGTCGAAGGTCATCGAAAGGAATTGGCGCAACGTGCGTGCGTCGGTCTGATCGATGAGCTCGCAGAGGGTCTCCCGCGTCACCCGGTGAGCCGTCGACGTGCCGCCGTAGGCCAGACCGACCTCGATCTGGAACGGATTGCCCCGGTAGACGGACGGGGGCCTGGTAGCCGCGGCGAAGAACTCGCCGGGAACGACCTGGTGAAGCCCTTTGAGAATCAATTCTTCGCCGATCGGACAGATACAGTCGGTGGCCGGATTGCTGATCTTCGTCTTCTGGATCGCCTGATAGACCATGTCGGCCTCTTCGCGGCCGATGCGTTTGGTGCTGGAGCGATTGCTCACGCCGGCCTCTTCGCAAATCCGCCGGGCCACGCTCGGACTCACCCGCGAAAACGATTTGACCAGAAACTGGGTGATGGTGGGCTCTTTCGTTTCCTTGAGCATCCCCACCAGGCGGCCCAACTCGACGCCGTAGGGATGGGGCTTGATTTCCTTGGGCTCGGGCGGAAGGACCTCGGCCACCCGCGAATAATCCCGCTTGTTGCCTTCCGGGTCCTCATAGTGGATCGTCACGTGGGGATTGGCGATGGCCGTCTGCTCGAGGTACTCGTCAACGCTGCCCCGACCGCGCTGATACTTCGCTTCCAGTTCGATCGTCACCCGCGTGCCGTGGTCCTGCTCGATCCACTCGATGCCGTGCTTTTCGATCGTGGCAGCGCCTTTTTGCCCGGGCGGGATGTCGACCCCCTCGCCGCGCCCGTTGATGATCTCGGGCAGATTGCGCTTCGTGTCGATCTGGATTTCGTAGTAGTGGGCCGGTGTGCGGACGGAGACCTTCGACATGATCTTGACCGGTTTGCCCGTGGTGAGCAGCCCGTACATGCCGGCGGCCGAGATGCCGATTCCCTGCTGCCCGCGACTCATTCGCAGGCGATGGAACTTGGATCCGTAAAGGAGTTTGCCGAAGATCAGCGGGATCTGCTTGGCAACGATGCCCGGGCCGTTGTCCTGCACGCCCACCTTGTAGCGATCCTGCCCGTTGCCGTTCGTCGTCCGCTGGATATGGACCCAGATTTCGGGAAGAATGCCTGCTTCTTCGCAAGCGTCCAAGGCGTTGTCGACCGCCTCCTTGACGGTGGTCAGCAGCGCCTTGCGCGGGTTGTCGAAACCGAGCAGATGGCGATTCTTGGCAAAAAACTCACTGACAGAAATGTCGCGCTGGCCGGCAGCCATCGACTCGGCGGTTGCTCGGCGACGCAGACGTTCCGGCGACTTGGGGGCCTTTCCGTTCTCGCTCTGGCTGGGAGCAGAATTGCGGCTCCTGGAAACACGCACCTTCTTCTTGGTCAATGGAAGTCGTCCCTGATCTAACGTGGGGAAAACGAGAAGCCCGTCCTGCGAGGGGTGCGACAGCGTCGCGCCGGGGACGGGCAGTGCAGACTGGGCAGATTATAACGATTCTCTCGGCAGTCTCCCACCCGGCTTTCGAGCTCGTTCTGACTCGTCCGCCAGAACGGTCCCACCATCCTTGATTTCACCGACCTGCCAGCGCCGCCAGTGCGACGCGGCGACCTCTTCGAGGTGTTGCAGATATGACAACAGGCCGGACCAACTTGAAGTCATTCTTACAAAAGCAGCTCAAATCTGGCCGGCCCGGCCATATTGCCGGAAGTGCCACTCAGGTAATACCTTACGACAAAAGTGCAGATTCAGTTCAAATGTTGGCATGCTATGTGCTCTTCGTGGCGTTCAGAAAAACCCAGCCCCCCGCCATGGATGGAGGATAAGTCAATGATGACACCCGAAATGCTCATGTTCCTCGGAACCGTGCTTGCTGCCGCCATTTCCATCGAGTTCCTCCGCCCCCTCCGGCAAACCAGCCCCTTCTAGCCCGGATTATTCATGGGTGGCACGCTCAGAGCGTAGCGATGAGCGTGGATGCTCAGGTCACCACGCCCATCGCTGCGCTCTGAGCTTGCCACCCAATACATAGTGCCTCTGGGGAACATGGCATCGGGTTGGTGTGGTCTGGAAGGTTCTGTTACCGCCAGATCGCGCGATCACGAGGAGTGGCCGCCGGCCGGTTCGTCTGTTAATCTGGAGAATTCAGCCGGCAGTTGGTCGAGATCGGTCCCGAACGTCGGCTGATCGCCTATCGTTCCCTTCAAGGAGACAAGCATGATTCAGAATACGCTTTCCCGACGCGATGTCCTCAAAGCCGGTGCCGCCGGTACCCTAGCGCTCAGCCTTCCCGGTTTCGCCCTCGCGAAGGGAAGCGGTGCCCCCAAGGCGGGCATCGCCCTGCAGCTCTATTCCATTCGCAACGACTGCGGCAAGGATTTCGACGCCGCCCTGGCATGGGTCGCCAAGACCGGATTTGAGGCCGTCGAGTTCGCCGGCTACCACAACTATGCAAACAATCCGGAAGGACTCCGCAAGAAGCTCGACGAACTCGGGCTGAAGGTGGCCGCGACCCACATAGGAACGGGTACCCTGGTCGGCGACAACCTGAAGAAGACCGTCGATTTCCACAAGACAATCGGCTGCAAGTACCTGTGCGTGCCGGGCGACGGCCGCTTCTCCAAGCCGGATGAAAGCAAGGTTCTGGCGGAAATCTTCAACACGGCGGCCGAAGAACTCAAGAAAGTGGGCATGGCGACGGGCTATCACAACCACACGCACGAATTCAAGAAGGACGGCGACAAGACCTATTGGGAACTGTTTGCCGAACGAACGAGCAAAGACGTGGTTCTGCAGCAGGACGTCGGCTGGACGACGGTCGCCGGCTACGATCCGGCCGAGATGATCCGCAAATATCCGGGCCGCAGCCAGGTGATCCACTGCAAACCGTCGATGGTCGAGGGCGACGCGGGCCGCGCCATTCTCGGCGAGGACTCGGTGAAGTGGGTACCCGTCTTCGAAGCCTGCCGCGACGTGGGCGGGACCGAATGGCTCACGATCGAGCAGGAAGCCTATCCCGACGGCATGTCGCCCATGGAATGCACCGAATTGTCGCTTGCCGGCCTGAAGAAAATCCTGGCCGCGATGTGAGCCGGTAGATCTCTTTCGTCCGCCGGCCTCAGTCGAACGCTCGCGCCAGTTCGTCAAGAACGGCCTGTTCGGATTTGGAAATCCGCTTGCCCAACCCGAGGATGCCGCCGCTCGCCTCGGCGACGGCCCTGGTTTGGCCCAACAAGTCTTCGCGCAACTCGGCCTTGGCCTGCGGGGTGAGAACCTCGCAAAGGGCGCTAATGTAGTCGTACCATACGCCGGCCAATTTCTTGTCGGGCTTCTGCTGGAGCCATGACTCCAGCAGGTCGTGACCCGGATGCCCTTCCTTCAAGCCGAGTTGTTCGGCAGACGCCAGTACGGCCGCGCGTTCTCGGTCGTCGAGCGTTCCGTCGGCCCAGGCGACCGCCACCAGGGGAACGAGCGACAAGGCCGTCAGCGTCTCTGCCGAAATCCGGAGCCGGTCCAGTTGATCGAGCAGATCCTCATGTTGAATCCCGGAAACCTCCGCCAGGGCCTTCTTTCGCTCCATGGTGGCGGTCTTCTCTCGCATGGCGCGGATCAGCTCCAGGTCTTTCTTGCGAAAGAATTCCTCCTCGAGTTCGTTGCGTCGGCCCGCAAAACCACCCTTTCCCATCGTTGTTCCCTCGTGTGAGCGACCGTCCAGCCTCATTTGTGCGTCTAGCTGGTAGATTTTTTTCGTCCGCCTGCCCTATTGTATGCCCGGCCAGTCAAAACCCTATCAAATCTGTCGACCCCAGCCAAGGCATCCTCGCTACTCCCACACTTCGTCCTGAACCCTGGCTCTTCGAGCCGGCGCCAGCAGTGATAGCATGCCAAACCGCATTTGACGAAAAACTTTCAAACAGTCCTCGGCAAAAATGGGGCGCTGGCGGTATAATCATCGACTCGCACCGCGCGGTCGCCCCCTGCGGCACAACGGGGGTGAGTTTGATCACAACTCAAGCTGATTGGGAGGGAACCCATGTCGCGAACACGCGTCCCGTTGCCGAAAGCCGATCTTCGCCGCAAGCGTTTTGCCGAAGTGCTTGATCTCCCCGTGGCCCAGTTGAACCTGCCGGTCCGCACGGTCAATTTCCTCGAAGACGACGGCGTGCTCGTGGTCAAGGACCTGCTGAACTGCACGCGCGAGCGTTTGCTCGGCATTCCGAACTTCGGCGAGAAAGCCCTCGAGCAGGTCTTTCAAGCGCTCCACGACGTGGGCCTGGCCTGCACGATCCAGGAAGGCGGCCAAGGTCGTTGGACTTACGTGGGAGACGTGTAGGCGCCTTGCCGTCCGTCAGGCGCCCTTGTCGCGCTTTCCCAACCGCATGATCACATAGAAGAAAACCGGGGTCAGTACGACGCCGAAGACGGTGACGCCGATCATCCCGCTGAACACCGCCGTGCCCAGCGAACGCCGCATCTCGGCCCCTGCACCGCTGCCCAGCAGCAGCGGCACCACCCCCAGGATGAAGGCGAACGACGTCATCACGATGGGCCGCAGCCGCATTCGGGCCGATTCGACGACCGCCTCGCCAAGCGGCTTCCCCTGGTCCAGCAACTGCTGGGCAAACTCGACGATCAGAATGGCGTTCTTCGCAGCCAGCCCCACGAGGACCAGGAAACCGATCTGCACGAAGATGTCGACGGGCAGCCCTGCAATCAGCATTCCCACGACCGCCGAGAGCAGGCACATCGGCACGACGAGAATGACGGCCATCGGCAGCTTCCAGCTCTCGTACTTCGCGGCCAGGACGAGGAAGATCAACGCGGTTCCGATGGCGAAGACGTAAATCGCCACATTCCCGGCCTTGATCTGCAAGTAAGTGATCTCCGTCCATTCGCTGGTCGTGCCGGTGCTCTCAGCCAGGTTGTCCATGAACTGGATCACCTCGCCGGAACTGGTCCCCGGGGCCGGATTGCCAATCACCGGGGCAGAAGCATACGTGTTGTAGCGCATCACGATCGCCGGCCCGCCGACGCTCTGGGGGTCGATGAGAGTTGACAACGGCACCATCTTGTCTTGATCGTTGCGGACCTTGAGTTGCTGAAGGGCTTCGATTCGCGTGCGATCCTTCGGGTCGGCAAGGAGGTTCACCTGCCAGGTGCGGCCGAAGGCATTGAACAGGTTGACGAAGTAGCCGCCCATGTAGACTTGCAGCGTGTCGTTGGCATCTTGCAGGGCGACTCCGAGGGACTGGCATTTCGTGCGGTCGATGTCCAGGAAGATCTGCGGCACGCCGGCGCGAAACATGGTGAACACGCCGCTGGTTCTCGGATCCTGGTCGGCCTGCGCGACGAGTGCGTCCGTCTGTTCCTGGAGTTCGTCCAGGTCGACGAATCCGCGCTGCTCGATTTGGAGTTTGAACCCGCCGCCGCTGCCCAGGCCCTGAATCGGCGGCGCCCGAAAGACCTGGACTTCCGCCTCGTCGATTTCGTCGTTGAAGCGGCGGCGCAACTCCTGGGCGATTGCCTGGTCGTACAATTCGGGACTGTGCCGTTCCTCAAAACCGTCGAGGATCAGGAAGCTCGAACCGTAGTTCGAACCATTGGCGTTCAGGAGGAACGACTGCCCGGCGACCGAAAGCGAATGGGCGATGCCGGGAACGCCGCCCTTGACGCCTTCCGCGGTCGTGTCGCCCAGGGCGATCCGGGTGACCTTTTCCATCACCCGTTGGGTCCGCTGCACGGAGGCCGCGTCGGGAAGTTGCACGTTGACGAGCAGATAGCCCTGGTCCTGAACGGGAATGAAGTCCTTGGGGGCCGCATTGAACGACCAGCCGGTCGCGCCGAGCAATGCCCCGTAAATCAGCAGGATGAGGGCACTGGAGCGAACCGTCTTGCCGACGCCCCACCCGTAGGCCTCGGTGAGCTTGTCGAACACGCGATTGAACCCGCCGAACAATCGCGAAAGAACCGCGTTGACGGGCCCGATCACCAACCGGCCGATGACGCCGCCGAGGATCGCTCCGGGCACCGTCAGGGCGAAGAACACGGACCACGACAATTCGGCATGCTCTTCCTCGCCGCCCGCCAGTCCCAGTTGGGCCGCGAAGAACCGCTTGGCGGCCCACACGGAGAGCAACCCGCCCAGGATGACGAAGATCCACCAGGGCAGGGCCTCGCGGCGGGGATGGCCGTGCTCGTCGAGGTTCTGCTGCTGGAAGATCGCCACCGCCCGGGAGGGTGTGAGCGTCATGGCGTTGATGGCCGAGATGACCATGGCCGCCGCGATCGTGATGGCGAACTGGCGGAAGAACTGGCCGGTCACTCCGGGCATGAACACGCTCGGCAGGAAAACCGAGCAAAGCACGAGCGTGATGGCGATGATGGGCCCCGTGATTTCCGCCATAGCCTTGATCGTGGCGCTCTTGGCGTCCAGCCCGAACGACATCTGCCGTTCGACGTTTTCGAGGACCACGATCGCGTCGTCGACCACGATGCCGATGGCCAGCACCATGCCGAACAGGGTCAGGTTGTTGAGGCTGAATCCCAGCAGGGCCATGACGGCGAAGGTTCCCACCAGCGAGACGGGAACGTCGATCATGGGGAGAATCATGGCCCGCCAGTCCTGCAGGAACACAAGCACCACGATGGCCACCAGAATCACGGCGTCGCGCAAGGTCTTGAAAACCTCTTCGACCGATTCCTCGATGAACGGAGTTGTGTCGTAGACGATGCGGTAATCGAGCCCGGCAGGAAAGTCTTGCTTCAACTCGGCCACTCTGGCCTTGACCGCATCGGCCACGTCGAGGGCGTTGGACCCGGGCAGTTGAAACACGGCCAGTCCGATGGCGGGCTTCCCGTCGAGCTGGCAAATCTGGTCATATTGCTGAGCCCCCAGTTCGATCTCGGCCACGTCGCGCAACCGCACCACCTGGCTCGAAGCAAAGCCTTCCCGGTGGTCGCCCCGGGAGGCTTTGAGGATGATCTCGCCGAACTGGTCGGGGTCGGTCAACCGGCCCAGCGTCGACATGGTGAACTGGAACTGTTGGCCGTCCGGAACGGGTTGCTGCCCGATCTGGCCGGCCGCCACCTGCACGTTCTGAGCCTGAACGGCGCGGACGACGTCGGAGGTCGTCAGGTTGCGTGCGGCCATCTTCTGCGGATCGAGCCAGACTCGCATGCTGTAGTCGCGCTGGCCGAGGTAGGCCACGTCGCCCACCCCGTTGATCCGCAGCAACTCGTCCTTGATCTGAGTAGTGGCGTAGTTCGACAGGTACAGGTCGTCGTAACGGCCGTCCGGTGAAATCAGGTTGATTGCCAGCAGGATGCTCGGCGACTTCTTCTTCGTCGAGACGCCCTGCACCTGCACCTGGGAGGGCAACAGCGGCATGGCGAGCGAAACGCGATTCTGGACGAGGACCTGGGCCATGTCCAGATCGGTGCCCAGGTCGAAGGTGACCGTCAGGTTGTAGACGCCGTCGTTGGTGCACTGCGACGACATATACAGCATGTTCTCCACGCCGTTGACCTGCTGCTCGATGGGAGCGGCCACGCTCTCGGCGACCACCTCGGCGTTGGCCCCCGGATACATGGCCGTCACCTGCACGGTGGGCGGCGTGATGTCGGGGTACTGGGCGATCGGCAGTCGAAAGGCGGCCACGGCGCCGATCAGCAGGATGACGATCGACACGACCCAGGCAAAGACCGGACGTTCAATGAAAAACTTCGCAAACATGGTTCCTCCGAATCACCCGGCCGGATATCGACGCCACTTCAGCCCCATGAGCGGTCCTCAGGAGGCAACCTTTTCTGTCCGCCGGCCCTAGGGATTGCCGTCGGAATCGTCGCGCACTTCAACCTTCATCCCCGGGTGCACTCGCTGCAGCCCTCCGACGATGACCTGGTCGGCCGCCGTGATGCTGTCGATCGTGTCCGGATCGCCCTCACCGGCCGGACGGAGCCCGTCGGCCGTGCGAACCATCTTCTCGGGAAAGACGACCTGCATTCCGTCGGCCTGTTCCGGGCCAAGGGTAACGGGCCGATATTCGACGACGTTGCCCTCGCCCACGACCAGCAGGTACTTGCGGCCCAAGTCGGCGCCCACGGCCGCCTGCGGCACGACCAGGGCCTTGTAGGGCGGGCCGATCGGCAACCGGACCCGAACGAAGAGCCCAGGGCGGAGAAGGTGAATGTTTCGCCCCTTCACCTCCGGATTGGGAAACTCTCCCCGCACCTGGACCGTCCCCATCGAGGTATCTAACTGGTTGTTGATGAAGTCGATCCGGCCTTCGTGGGGGAATTCGCTGCCTTCGTCGGCCAATCCGAGCTGGACGGGGATCACCTGTTCTTCCTTCTCCGTGGGGATCTTGCCGTCACTGACAAGCCGTTCAACACGGAGTATGGTCCGCTCATCCACGTCGAAATAGACGTGGATCGGATCCTGGGAGACCACCGTGGTCAGCAACGTGTTGTCTTGGGTCACCAGATTTCCGACGGTCAGCAGATCGCGCCCCACCACGCCGTCGATGGGCGAGATGATATCTGTGAACTCGAGGTTGAGCTTGGCCGACTCGGAGTTGGCCTTTGCCGCTGCCACGGCGGCCTCCGATTCGCTCTTGTGGGCGATGTCACGGTCGATTTCCTGCTGGGTGATGGCGCCCGGCGTTTTCGCGACCTCGAGGGAACGCCGGTAATTCGCCTCGGCAAGCTGCAACCGGGCCTCGGCGAGACGAACCTGTCCCTCGGCCGCATCGAGCGTCGCCTGGTAGGGCCGCGGATCGATTTTGAACAATCTGGCCCCTGCCTTAACCTTCGCTCCCGGCTCGAAATCGATCGATTCCAGATAGCCGGTCACCCGCGACTGCACCTCGACCGACTGGGCGGCTGCCGTACGACCGGTGAAGTAGGCACAATCGGCAACCTCGCGTTCGGCCGGATGTACGGCACGCACTTTCGGTGTTTCGGTTGTTGCAGGCTGCACCGGTTGTTCGCAGCCTGAACTGAGGATTGCAGCGATCAGGACCGGGAAAAGAATCGTCAAGTATTTGAACATGGCACGAAGACCACCCTGGAAAGAATCTGCCTCATCCATTCACCACGGCGAAAGGTGGGAATCCAAATCTCTGGGGAATCATAGGTTACGCTGTGAACAGTGCCGGGGGCGGGAAGCGTCGGCCTGGTTCTCGAGATACAGTTCGACCATCCGTATCGCGTTCCGAGACGAGGAAGCCCGGTCCCGGATGAAACATGACGAAACCGATCATTTGTGAACAGCCCCCCCTCGGATGTAGTAGTGCTCCGTATTCCGTTTGAATTGCGCTATCCGAGCGGATAGGCTATGGGTTTGCCGTTTTCGCGCATAGCTGGCTCTCGCGAGAGGGCCGAGTGCCAAAAACCATCAGGCCGTCCGGCCAAGCGTCATCCGCACAGAGGATCCTGTTTGGGAGAAGACTCATGACCAGAATTTCCCGTCGTCGATTCGTGGGCCAGTCGCTGGCCACCACGGCCGCCGTTCTCGCGGCCCCCTACATTGCCAAGGCACAAAACCCCAACAGCAAGTTGGGGGTCGCCGTCGTCGGGGTCAACGGACGCGGCAACAGCCACATCGGCGGTTTCCTGGCCGAGGATCGCACGGTCGTCGCTGCCCTCGTCGACGTCGACGAGTACGTGGGAAAGAGCCGCGCCGAGCAGGTGGCCAAGAAACAGGGCTTCGCCCCCAAGGTCTTCCGCGACATGCGCGAGGCCTTCGACGCCGACGGGATCGACATCGTCAGCACGGCCACGCCCAACCATTGGCATGCCTTGTGTGGAATCTGGGCCATGCAGGCCGGCAAGGATACCTACATCGAAAAGCCTGTCTGCCACAACATCGCCGAAGGCAGCGCGCTGATCGCCGCCGCACGCAAGTACAAGAGAATGTGCCAGGTGGGAACGCAATGCCGTTCGAATTCGGCGATCATCGACGCCATGAAGTTCCTCCACGAAGGCGGCATCGGCGAAGTGAAGTTCGCCCGCGGGCTGTGCTACAAACGCCGGAAGTCCATCGGTCCGCTCGGCAATTATGAAATCCCCCCGCAAGTCGACTTCAACCTCTGGAGCGGCCCGGCCACCTACACCGATCCCAAGGTGACTCGCGAGAAGTTCCACTACGACTGGCACTGGCAGCGCCACTACGGCAACGGCGACCTGGGCAACCAGGGCCCGCACCAGACCGATATCGCCCGCTGGGGGCTCGGTATCGACGATCATCCGCTGAGCATCCTCACCTATGGCGGACGGCTCGGCTACCAGGCGGAACGAAAGGACGACGCGTACGTCGACGCCGGCGATACGGGCAACACGGAGGTGACGATCTACGACTACGGCGACAAGTGCATCGTGTTCGAAACTCGTGGCCTCTCCGTCGACAACTCGGCCGACCACGAACTGAACGAGTTGTTCGACAGCAAGAAGGACAACAAGATCGGGGTGGTCTTCTACGGTTCGGAAGGCTGTCTCGTCCAGCGGAGCTACAACCTCTGCGTCGCCTTCGACAAAAACAAGAAGGTTATCAAGGAATTCACCGGCGGCGGCGACGACAATCACTACGCAAACTTCCTCGACGCCTGCAACAGTCGCAAGTTTGAAGATCTCAACGCCGACGTCCGGGAAGGCCACCTCTCCGCCGGCATGAGCCACCTGGGCAACATTTCCTACTATCTTGGCGAGAAGAACAAGGTCTCCGTCGAAGAGGCCCGGAAGATCCTGGCCGACGTGAAGAGTCTCGACGACAACTCGGCCACGCTCGATCGGACGATCAAGCATCTGACCGACAACGGAGTCGACTTGAACAAGTACCCGATTTCGATGGGGCCGCTGCTCAAGTTTGATCCCCAAAAAGAGGTCTTCCCCGAATCGAAAGAAGCGACGGCGATGATCACTCGCGAGTACCGCGACGAGTTCGTTTGCCCGAAGGCCGACCAGGTCTGACCCGTCCCGCGCTCCTGTTCACAAGTTTCTGTTACGCACCTCGGCGGGGCACCGCACCCGCCGAGGTGCTCTGTTTCTTGGCGATCTGCTTGCCGTTCCACAGTTCGCTCGCAAACTGACGTTCTGTGCCGCAACGCTTCGGCGAGCGGGGTGAACCGGACGTGGGACGACGACCAACACTCCGGCTGGGTTGACGCAGACTGGGCCGGAGTGTTAGGTTCGTCCGATGATATTGGACGGTTGCCGACTTTTCTTGCGCGGTGTTGCTCACGCCGGCTCCCGCGCAACCTAAACTTAAGGGACACGGTGCGACCCTGGGCACGGAGGACTTGGTCGGGAAGAAGTGTCAGCATCGGAACAGAAGTCGCGGGACTTCCCCCATTCGGGCGGGGCTCTTCCCCGCACGATCGGCCGGCTTTTTCGCTGTCTTTCGCCCCAGGTAGCTTGGTGTTTTCGTCCACCCGCCCAAACCGTCTCCTACGTATTTCGGAAAACGACACGTCCCCGGCAATAAGGATATCGAAACCATGTCCGTCGGTGAGAACCCCTGTGCAGGGTGCCAAGAAGCAACCGAAGAGCAAATGCTGGCTCAGTTGGACGACGTCCTGGCCGAGTATTTGGATACCCCCGGTGCTTTGATCCCGGTACTCCAGATCACCCAGTCGATTTTCGGCTATCTGCCGGAATCCGCCCTTCGCAGGATCAGCGTTGCCCTCAAGAAGCCCTACAGTGAAGTGGCCGGCGTCGTCGGTTTTTATTCGTTCTTCACGACGGTGCCCCGCGGCCGCCATATTGTCCGCGTGTGCATGGGCACGGCATGTTACGTTCGCGGCGGCAAGGAGGTGCTCTCCGCGTTGAAGGCGGCGCTCCGGGTCGAAGTGGGCGAAACCACTTCAGATCGGCGGTTCTCGCTCGACGTGGGACGCTGCTTCGGAGCCTGCGGCCTGGCCCCGGTCATCATGATCGACGACGACGTGCATCAACGCGTGCGGCCTTCTCGAGTCCCCCAGATTCTCGACCAGTACCGCACCGGCGACGACTGAACCATGACCAAATAGCCTTGCGAAAAAGGTGACAGTCACCTTTTGTGCGAAGCACCCGAAGGGCCGTTCCGGCAAAAGGTGGCTGTCACCTTTTTCCTCCTGGAAACACACAACTCAGTCCAGTTTGTCCTGCAAAGAGGCAGCAAATGAGCGAGCCACTGGCAAACATCGAGGAACTCACAGCACTTCGGGACCGCATCCGCGAAGAGAAAGCGGCCCAGGCGGCGAGCGGCTGCACTCCGATTCGCATCTGTCTTGGAGCCAGTTGCATCGCCTCCGGGGCACTCGAAGTGCAGCAGGCCATGCAAACCGAACTGGAAGCCGCCGGATTCGGCGACCGGGCCACCATCCAGGAGGTCGGCTGCCTGGGGCCCTGTTCCGGCGGACCGGTGGTGGTCGTCGGCGACGTGCTCTATGAGAACCTCAAGCCCGAGCATTGCGGCGAAATCGTCCGCTCCCATCTCGTCAAAGGCCAGATCGTCGAACGGCTGGCGCACCGCCGTCCCGACGGGCGAATCGTGGCGAAGCTCGACGATATGGAGTTCTTCCGCCGCCAGACCAAGATCGTGCTCAGTCGTTGCGGGCGGATCGATCCCAAAAAGATCGAAGACTATATTGCCGAGGACGGCTACCAGGCCCTGGCCCGAGCACTCCAGGCCGCCGACCCCGACGCCGTGCTGAACGAAATGAAGGCCTCGGGCCTTCGAGGACGCGGCGGGGCCGGCTTCCCCACGTATCGCAAATGGCTGTTCACGAAGAACGCCGAGGGGGAGCGGAAGTTCGTGGTCTGCAACGCCGACGAAGGCGACCCCGGCGCCTTCATGGATCGCAGCATTCTGGAAGGCGATCCTCACTCCGTGATCGAGGGCATGGCCGTCGCCGCCTTCACCATCGGGGCGACTCAAGGCTACATCTACGTTCGGGCCGAGTATCCCCTGGCCGTCCAGCGCCTCCGGATCGCCCTGGGCCAGGCCCGCGAGCGAGGTCTGTTGGGCAAGAATATCCTGGGCAGCGGCCTCGATTTCGAGCTGGAAATCCGCATGGGCGCCGGCGCCTTCGTCTGCGGCGAAGAAACGGCGCTGCTCACCTCGATCGAAGGCAACCGGGGCGAACCCCGCCCGCGGCCTCCCTTTCCGGCCCAATCGGGTCTCTGGCACAAGCCGACTCTGCTCAACAACGTCGAGACCTACGCCAACGTCCGAGCCATCCTGCTCAACGGGGGAGAATGGTACGCCTCGCTCGGCAACGAGAAGAGCAAGGGCACCAAGGTCTTTGCCCTGGCCGGAGCCATCAAGAACTCCGGCCTGGTGGAAGTCCCGGTCGGGATGCCGCTGGGCGATCTGATCTACGATATCGGTGGCGGAACCTCGTCGAGCAAGGAGTTCAAGGCGGCCCAGATCGGCGGCCCTTCCGGCGGCTGCATCCCCAAGCACCACCTCAACGTCCCCCTCGACTACGAGTCGCTCTCCGAACTGGGAGCCATCATGGGCTCCGGCGGCCTGATCGTCATGGACGAGGATAGCTGCATGGTCGACGTCGCCCGCTACTTCCTCGAATTCGTCCAGGAAGAATCGTGCGGCAAATGCGTTCCCTGCCGCGTGGGAACGAAGCGCATGCTCGAAATCCTCAACCGCATCTGCAGCGGCCAGGGCAAGGAATCCGACGTCGAACAACTCATCGACCTGGGCGAGATGATCAAGGAGACCTCGCTCTGCGGCTTGGGCCAGACGGCGCCCAACCCCGTCCTCTCCACCATCCGCCATTTCGGCCACGAGTACGTCGAACACATTCGCGACAAGCACTGCCGCGCGGGGGTCTGTCCCTCGCTGGTCTACGCGCCCTGCTCGAGCGCCTGCCCGGCCAACGTCGACATCCCCGGTTACGTCTCTCTCGTCTACGAAAAGCGCTACGCCGAGGCGCTCAAGCTGCACCGCGAGAAGAACCCGTTCCCGGCCATCTGCTCGCGGGTCTGTTTCCACACCTGCGAGGATAAGTGTCGCCGGTCGATGATCGACGAGCCGGTCTCGATTCGCGGCATCAAGCGGTTCATGGTCGATCAAGAGGTTACCATCCAACTCCCCGAGATCCGGGAGAACCTGGAAAACTCGCGACGCAAGATCGCCATCGTCGGAGCGGGGCCGGCCGGTCTCTCCTGTGCCTACTTTCTGGCTCGCCTTGGATACCAGCCGCGAATCTACGAGGCGGAGCCGCGCCCCGGCGGCATGCTCGTGCAGGCAATTCCCTCCTATCGGCTGCCACGCGAAATCGTCGCCCGTGAAGTCCGCATGGTCGAGAATATGGGCGTCGATATTTTGACCGATTCAGTCTTGGGCCGCGATTTCACGCTTAAGTCGCTGCGAGGCGAAGGCGTGGACGCGGTCTTCCTCGGGGTGGGCGCCCCGCAGGGCGTCGGCCTGGGAATTCCCGGCGAGCATGCAGACGGGATTACCGACGCGCTCAATTTCCTCCGCACCTACAACCTCCGCGGCTCCGCCAAGATCGGCAAAAACGTCGTGGTGATCGGCGGCGGAAACTCGGCCATCGACGCCGCCCGCACCGCCGTCCGGCTCGGCGCCGAATCGGTGACGGTCGTCTATCGGCGCAGCCGCGAAGTGATGCCCGCCTACAAAGAAGAGATCGAAGAAGCGATTCACGAAGGCGTCAAGCTGCAATTGCTTACCGCGCCGGTCGACGTGGTGGTCGAGGGCGGCCGAGTGGCCGGCATCCGCTGCCGGCCCATGCGGCTCGGCCAGTTCGACGGCACCGGACGCCGGCGGCCAGAGGAGGGCGGCGACGTCTTCACCATACCCGCCGACGAAATCCTCGTCGCCATCGGCCAGTCGCTCTCGACCGCCGGGTTCTGCGACGAGATTGGCGTAGAGACTCAGCGGAACGGTTTTCTGATTGCCGACCCGGTCAGCGGTCAGACGTCGCAGAAGTGGATCTTCGCCGGCGGCGACGCGGTCAGTGGACCGTCCAGCGTGGTCGAAGCCGTGGCGGCAGGCGAGCGGGCGGCCGTCGGCATCGACAAGTACCTGACCGGCAGCGAACACGCCTTCTGGCGCGAAACCAAGGAGGTCGATACCTTCTTCGACCCGGACCAGGATCCGGTCGACACGCCGCGCGAGCACCTGCCGTTGATTCCGGTGGAGCGCCGCTGCAACAACTTCGACGAAGTCGAACAACCCTGGCGCGAGGCGGTTGCCGTCCGCCAGGCCCACCGCTGCCTCCGCTGCGACTACGGCCGACGACCCAACGGGCATTGAGGCGGCAAGTTTTCGTCCATTTGGATTTTCCTTATTGGAACTTGTTTCGGATTTCGAGCTTCGGATTTCGGATTTTGTGAGGGGAAGAAGCTCCCAATACCAGATAGGGTCCCTTTGACATGATCAAGCTGACCGTCAACAACGTCCCTGTTGAAGTTCCCAAGGGCACGACGATCCTGAATGCCGCGAAGAAGGCCGGAATTCGCATTCCGACGCTCTGCTACCTCGAGGGCTTGCCGGCGATTGGGGCCTGCCGCGTCTGCATCGTCGAGATCGAAGGCGTCTATGCCCTGGCGGCCTCCTGCTCGATGCCCGTGGCGGAAGGCATGAAGGTGCTGACCAACTCGCGCCGAGTCCGCGAAGCCCGCCGCATGGTGGTGGAGCTGCTCCTTTCGGAGCATAACGGGGAGTGCCAGACCTGCGACCGCCGGGAAGACTGCGAACTGCAATCTCTGGCTGCGGAGTTGGGGATCCGCTCGATCTCCTTCCAGGGCGAAAAGACCCGGGCGGGCGTCGACGTCTCCACGCCTGCCGTGATGCGCGACCGCGGCAAGTGCATCAAGTGCCGCCGCTGCGTGACCGTCTGCAACGAAACGCAGCACGTGGGCGCCCTCTGGCCCCAAAGCCGCGGCTTCGAAACCTCGATCGGGCCGGCCTTCAATCGCGACCTGAGCACCGTGGCCTGCGTGCAGTGCGGCCAGTGCGCCGCCGTGTGCCCCGTCGGCGCCATCACCGAACGCGATCAGATCGACGAGGTCTGGGCGGCTCTGGACGATCCCGACAAACACGTCGTGGTGCAGACGGCGCCCGCCATCCGCGCCGCCCTCGGCGAGTGTTTCGGTTACCCGCCCGGCACCCTGGTCACCGGCAAAATGACCGCCGCGCTGCGGCGCCTGGGTTTCGACGCGGTGTTCGACACGAATTTCGCCGCCGACCTGACGATCATGGAGGAAGGCACCGAACTACTGACCCGTCTGAAAACCGTGCTGGCCGACGGTGAACAGGCCGCCCTTCCGCTGATGACGAGCTGCTCGCCGGGCTGGATCAAGTTTGCCGAGCACTTCTTCCCCGAGATGCTGCCCAACCTGTCGACCTGCAAGTCGCCCCAGCAGATGTTCGGCGCCGTCGCCAAGACCTACTACGCCCAGAAGCTGAATCTCCGTCCCGAGCAGATCTTCGTCGTTTCGATCATGCCCTGCACGGCCAAGAAGTACGAATGCGGCCGCCCCGAGATGAACGGCAGCGGCACGCGCGACGTCGACGTCGTGCTCACCACCCGCGAACTGGGCAAGATGATCCGCGGTGCGGGGCTCGATTTCGCCGGCCTCCCCGACGAAGAGATGGATGCGCCCCTGGGCCTGTCGACCGGGGCCGCCGACATCTTCGCCAACACGGGCGGTGTGATGGAAGCCGCCCTGCGAACCGCCTACGAAATCGTCACCGGCCGCGAGTTGCCCATGGACAACCTGCACGTCAAACCGGTCGCCGGCCTGGAAGGGCTCAAGGAAGCCTCGCTGACCATCGAAGACGTACTCCCCGACTGGTCGTTCCTGGAAGGAGCCACCCTGAACGTGGCCGTCGCCCACGGATTGGGAAACGCCGACAAGCTGTTGAAGCTGATCGCCTCCGGCGAAAAGAACTACCACTTCGTCGAAGTGATGACCTGCCCGGGCGGCTGCATCGGCGGCGGCGGACAACCGCGATTCACCACCAACGCCGTCCGCGAGGCCCGCATCGCCGCGATCTACCGCGAAGACGAGGGCAAGAAGCTCCGCAAATCGCACGACAATCCCGACGTGGCCAAGCTCTACGAGGAATTCCTGGGCCAGCCGCTGGGCGAACGCTCCCACAAGCTGCTGCACACCAAGTACACGGATCGCAGCGTTCCTCGCTGACTCAACACCCGCATCCTCCCCTCACACGACTCGTGCACCTCCGAGGCCGGTCAGGCAATCTCCTCCAACTTCCACGGCTCCCGCATCGGACGCGTCAGCATTCCGTTCACTTCGTCGCAGTCCGGGCTCCGCTCGGCGGCCGGGTCCCAGGTGAAGCGGCGCTTGAGGATCTGGGCCATGTTGCCCAGCAGGCACAGGCTGGCCGTGCTAAGGCCCGTTTCCACCGGTTCGATCGGGTCCTTGCGGCTCTTGACGGCGTCGAGGAAGTTCCGCACGTGGTCGGCGTCGATGAGCTTGCGGACGTTCTCGGTCCGGCCCGGGATGCTGTGCGGCAGGTGGATCTCGTCCGGTCCGATCACCGAATCCTTGAGGTTCTCGGGGAACGTCTTCAGGCTGCCGCCGAGGGTGATCTCCAGCCGGCCTTCGGTACCCTCGAATTTGGCGGCCGAGGACTTGCGGGTTTCGCAAAACAGTTCGATGCCGCCAGCGTATCGGGCCCGGAAGGCCGTCTTCGTGGCGGCCGTGAACAGGCTTCCGGCCGGCGGGAACTCGGAACCGTTGTCTTCGAACTCGACCGGCGTGGTGCCGTCCATGCCCAACCCCCATTGGGCGATGTCGTTGGTGTGGGCGCCGAAGTTGGTCGTCTGTCCGTTGGAGTAGTCGAGGATGTAGCGCCAGCGGTGGAAACAGCGCTCCACATGATAGGGCGCCTCGGGCGCCGGGCCGAGCCAGAAATCGTAGTCGAACCCCTCCGGAACCGGCATCGGCTGCCAGCCGGGGCCCGGGCTCTCGAAGCTGTTGGGGTCGACCCAGGTGTAGACCGTCTTCACCTCGCCCAGACGCCCGTTCCGCACCAGTTCGCAGGCGTGGCGGACGTTGGGGCTCGACCGGAACTGGCCGCCTGTCTGGAAAATGCGGTTGTATTTGCGCACCGCCTTGGCCATCTGCCGACCCTGGTGGATGGTCAGGGCCAGCGGCTTCTCACAGTAGACGTCCTTGCCGGCCTTCATGGCCGCAATGGCGATCAGCGCGTGCCAATGATCGGGCACCACGATGGCGACCGCGTCGATATCCGCCCGGCCCAGCAACTCGCGGAAATCGTTGTAGGTGTCGCAGGCCTGGTACTGCGGATTGCCGGTCTTCTCGGCATAGTGCTCGTTGACCCACTGCCGCGCGGTTTCCCGGCCGAGAACCTGGTCGGGGTAGTAGTAGCCGATGCCGCGGCGATTCACGTCACAGACGGCCAGCATCTGCATGTCGTCGTGGACCAGAAACGACGGCACAATCCGCTGGCTCTGATGCCCGCAACCGATCAATCCCACATGGATTCGATTGCTCGGCGCGTCGGCCCCCAGTACCCGCGAGGGAACCAGTGCGGGAACGCCGATTGCGCCGGCGACCGCTCCCACGGCTTTCAGGAAATCACGGCGAGTTACCGAGACGCGGTGTTGTTTCGGACCATTCAGGCTACCCATGACATTCCTCCTCCAACTCACTTGTTTAACGCCCAGCCGCAGGCGCCGGCCAAAGCAGAAAACGCCCAGCCGAAGGCGCCAGCTCGTCTCATCCCAGCCACCCATAATCAAGAATGCCGAACTGTCAGCGGATCGGGGAAACGTGCAGTAGCCGTCCCCGCTGGCCGGCCAGATCGATCGCAACGGCCGAATCGCCGGCCGGAATCTTCTCGACAACGACCTGCCCGGTCAGCAGATCGCGGACTACCGCAGCGGCGGGAACCGATAGCCGCAGCTTGATCGTCCCATCCGTCCGGCCGAAGTAGTCGGCCGCCAGCACCAGCATCTCGTCCCCACGACGGATGCCGCTCACGCGAGCGGGCGCGTCGACGGATACGGCCTCGCCGGCCAGCTCTCCTGCCACAATCAGTTCTTCAACCGGCGCGATCGCCCGGACTACGCGGTTGTAGGCGATCAGGCTTTCGGCGTCCCACACCCGGCCCGACCAGAAGTAGACGCCCCGGGCGCCGTTGACGTAGCATTCCAGCAGGGCCCACTGAAGGCACTCGCCGGAGAACGTGCCGGCGTCGCCCGGCGTCAGCCAGGGCAACACGTCGCTGCGCTCCAACTGCCGCCGATCCTCCCGGACCTCGTTGCCGATCAGTTCCAGGTGATAGGGATAGAGGCACGAGTAGGTGGAGACCTGGCTGCTCTGCATCCATACCGGATAGAGATGATCCACCGACCAGGTGTATTGATAGGCATTTCCCGGACGGAAGTCGTACCCGCCGATCTCGGATTGCGGGCCGCCCGCGCCGGCAACGGCGGCACGCGACGCCGACACCAGATCGCGCCAGATCTCGTCGCCTTTGGCCACTTGCCAGGCCTCCCACGATTCCAGCCCGGAAGCTTCGAAATCCTTCTGGCATCGCGTGCACTTGCGGCTGTCGACCGGACCCCGCCAGCCCCAGAGTTCGATATCGACCGACGTGAAATCGGCCTTCGCCCGCCCCATCATATCGGCAAAGCGTTTGACTTCCTCCTGGTAAAACTGCCCGCGATACGAAGGGCACAGCTTGCTGCCGGTTGTCCCATCGGAGAACTGACAGCAGATCTCCGACTCCTTCTTCCGCCGCTCCATCATCCGGTGCAGCGGCGAATCGATGTTGACGATGAACATGCCGCGGTCGCGGGCCTCATCGACCAGTTTCCAGAGCGCATCGCCAGCCTTCATCCAGTGCCCAAACAAAGGAAAGCTGTTCAGACCGAGCTTTTCCCATGCGTCGAGCGCCTCGGGCCACGCAGCCGTGTCCGAAGCACTCCACCAGCCCAGGCCCGCCATGATACGTTTCAGCCCCGGCGCCGCGGGCACGGTAACGGCGCGGACTGGAACCTCTTGGGATGGACTCTCCCAACCGGCGTGCGTGAACCGATAGCGAAGTTTCCCCTCCTGGCCGTCCTCCCAACCCGGGGCTTGCAGATACAGCCGGCCCAGCGTCTTGCTGCTGGATTTGACGGGAGTCTTGAACCGGTAACGATTCCCGCCGTCCGAGGTCTTTTCAATATCCTCCAGTGCCGCCGAACCGACGCGTCCGCCGCGAAGCTCCACGCCCGGCGGCAACTCGAGTGTCAGGTCGACTGCTTCCTGCGTCGGCGCACCGGGCGGAACGATCACGCCGATCGGAACCGGTGCCGGCACATTGGTGGCAAGAACCATCTCCGGCTTGTGGAAGTACGGTTGCGGGTGGGTGACGGTGAAATCGGCGGCGTCTCCGGAACTCGAAGTTCCGGGTTCACCCTCCACCGCCTTGCCGAACACATACAACTCGTCGGCCGCACTCAACCCGCCGGCATACATCCGCAGGCCAATCCAGCGTCCGCGAACACCCAGGCTCTCAAACCGCAGGCAGTGGATCCAGGCCTCGCCCGCCTCGTCGGGCACTCCAAATCGCTTGAAATCCCCATCTCGCCAGCGGGAACACTCGGCCACTTTGGCATAGTGTTCGCCGTCGTCGCTGACAAAGGCCTCGATCCAGCCGGGAATGCTGACCCCCGCCTGAGCGGAACCTCCCAGCAGCCGGATGGCGATTTCGTCGATCTGCGCCGAGCGGCCCAGGTCCACGGCCAGATTCACTCGGCCGCCATAGGACCAGCCCACGGCCGCCGAGTCGAACCAGATTCGCCGGTCTTCACGGCGTGTAAGCTTCCCGTCCGTCAGATCGGTCGCATCCGAACCGCCCTTGCCGGTCAGGTCATAATCGGGGGCAGGACTGAATACGACCGCCCGTCCCAGTGCCAGGTTCTCGCGGCCTTCCATCGGCGGCAACTCGGCGGAAAAGGCGCCGTTGACGGCGACCAAGGCATGGAACACGGCCGCGACAAGTCCCAGGAAGTACCGTCGAAACCGACGCCCACGGAACAGATGTGCCTGCATGACTGGTTTGCTCCAACGAATGTGAGTCTCAAGCGTAGGTCAGTCTCTCCGAGACTGACACAACGGCGGAGCCGCGATATTCCGAGTCTCGGAGAGACTCGGCTACGCATCTCTGCTGCCGCGGTTCAATCCAACTTGCGGGCGACTACAGTTCCCACCCCTTCCGATACTCCCGCCGCACGTACTGATCGGCCGCCGGACAATTGGTGGCTTTCATGTTCTCGCCGTCCCAGTCGAGCTTCTCACCCGTACGGATGGCAAGATTGCCGAGCAGCACGAATTCAGTCAAGAGGCCGGAATAGTCGAAGTTGGAGAGCGCCGCGGGACCGCCCTTGCAGGCGGCGATCCACTCGGCGTCTTCGTTCTCGACGCGCGCTAGTGTCTTGGGAGTGTCGGCATACTCGGCCGCAAGCGATTCGGGGCTGGTGACCCAATTGGTATTGCCCCGATTGAAGAAGAACTTGCCCTTCTCGCCGATCATCACCAGGTCGAACTTGGTCGTGGCAACGTTGGGCTCCATGCCGCAACCTTCCAGAACCTCGTTCGGCGGGGCATGGCCGCCGTCCTTGGAAACGCCGTCGTACCACACGTACTTCAACTCCTTGTGATGTTTGCCCGGAGCAAACGTATACGTGATCGTCGACCAGGTCGGACCGGCAACGGCCGTGTTGCTGTCCTGTTTGGCCTCAACCGTCAGGGGATGCTTGAGATCCAAAGCCCAGAAGGGCATGTCCATAATGTGGCAGCCCATGTCGCCCAGAGCCCCGGTGCCGAAATCCCACCAGCCGCGCCACTTGAAGGGCACATACTGGGCACTGTAGGGCTGCTCCGGTGCCGGACCCAGCCACAGGTCCCACTTCAACGTCTCCGGCACCGCTTCTGCCGGCGGCTTGGCGGTCATCCCTTGAGGCCAGATGGGACGGTTGGTCCAGGTATGCACTTCCGTGACCTTTCCGATCATGCCTGCTCGGATCAACTCGACGCCCCGCCGGATCGGTTCGTTGGCATGGGCCTGGTTGCCCATCTGGGTGGCCACGCCGGCGGCCCGGGCCGTCTCGGTCATCTGCCGGGCTTCCCAGATGCTGTGAGTGAGCGGCTTCTGGCAGTAGACGTGCTTGCCCATCCGCATGGCCATCATCGCGGCCGGGGCGTGGGTGTGGTCGGGGGTCGAGACCGTCACGGCATCGATCCGCTTGGCCTCCTTCTCGAGCATCTCGCGAAAATCGTGATAGAAGGCGGCCTTGGGATACAACTCCGTCAAGTTGGCTTTCTTGCCCCGGCGATTCTCGTCGACGTCGCAGAGGGCCAGTATGTTGCCGCCGGCGCCGGCGGCTCCGGATACGTCGCTGCTTCCCTTTCCGCCAATGCCGATACAGCCGACGTTCACCTGATCGTTGGCCCCCCAGGCCGTGCGGGGGACAAAGGTTGCCAGAAGGATTCCCCCGGAGGTTGCTTTCAGAAAGCTCCGGCGTGAAAATCGCGATCGAGTCATGCTATGATCTCCTCGAAGTCAGGATGGTGAACTTGCTCGGACTGCCTGATATGATGGCGGGTGCAACGCCCAATCTCAACAGGCGGGCGGACGAAAAGGTAGATTTCTGGTATCTGTAGGTCCCGGGCGCCGCACGGGACCTCCAAATGGGGCCCACTTGGAGAGATCAAGGACCCGTGCGGCGTCCGGGACCCAAAGCGGGGCAAGCCCGCAACCCAACCTTCACAAACATGCGCGCACCATGCGCACAAGTCCAGCACAAAGACACTAAAAGGTCGGAGCCGCCCGGCATGACCGTGAAACGCAGCCTGCTACTCGCCTCCACGGCTTTTCTGCTAGCCCTGGCAACCGAAACGCTGGCCGACGCTCCGCCCAACATCCTGCTGATCACCGTCGACAATCTCGGCTACGGCGACCTGCAGTGCTACAACCCCGATTCAGTGATCCAAACCCCGAGCCTCGATCGCCTTGCGGCAGAAGGCGCCCGACTGACGAGTTTCTACACGGCCTCGCCCACGTGCACCGTCTCACGTGCCTGCCTGCTCACCGGGCGCATCCCTCAGCGCCACGGCCTGACCGACCAGTTGGCCGGCGTGGAAGGAAACTACGGCGTGGGGCTGAACCAGAACGAGATCCTCCTCCCACAGATTCTCAAAAGGGCCCCGACTCCCTACGCCACCGGCTGCTTCGGAAAATGGAACATCGGTTTTGCCGCGGGCTCCCGGCCGACGGAACGCGGCTTCGACGAATTCATCGGCAACGCCTCGGGTAACCTCGACTACTACCGCCACAACTACCGCGAGCGTCACGACCTCTACCAGGGCACGAAAGAACTGCACCGCGAAGGAGAATACACGACCGACATCTTCGCCGATGCCGCCGTCGACTTCATCACCCGCAAGTCGAAGGCAACTCAGCCGTGGTTCTGCTATCTCCCCTTCAACGCCCCCCACTTCCCCACCGCCGGCAACAAGCGGCCGGGCGAACCCAACATCTGGCAGGCCCCCGACTGGGCGTTCGAAGCCTACGGCCTCTCCCCCACCGAAACCAACCCCGAAAAGCGCTATCGGGCCGTCGTGACCGCCCTCGACAGGGCCATCGGCCGGGTCCTCGATGCCCTGGAATCCGCCAAGGCGACGGAGAACACCTTCGTCTTTCTCATGTCCGACAACGGCGCGTTTCGCTTGGGACGCGAAGGCCTCGACGTCGGTTCCAACTCACCGCTTCGCCACGGCGGAGTCACCTGCTGGGAGGGTGGCCTGCGCGTCGTGGCCATGGCTCGCTGGCCCGGCAGGATTCCGGCCGGTTCGGTGGTATCTCAGCCGATGTGGTCGCCCGATCTCGTGGCGGCATCCGCCAAGCTTGTCGGCGCCAAGTTGCCGAGCGGCGTCGTGTTCGACGGCAAGAACCCGCTCCCGATCCTGACCGATCGCGCCGCATCGCCCCACGAGTCGTTCTACTTCGTCTACAGGAATCACGCCGCCTTGCGGAAAGGCGATTGGAAGATCGTTCGCGAGAAACCCAACCAGCCTTGGCAGTTGTTCAACCTGGCGGAGGATCTTCTCGAGACACACGATCTGGCATCTGCCCATCCCGAGCGAGTGCAGGAATTGGAACGGACGTTCGCGGAATGGGAAAGAACCTTCTAGCTTTAGGTCACCGCTCGCCGAGCGGGACCTCACGCCAAGCATTTGATCCCCCAACACATAGTGCCTCCGCAGTAGTTCGCCACAACTTGTCGACCAGCAACAGAGCACGATTTCCCGCCCGAGCTTCATGAATAACCCGGGTCACTCGCGGCGACTTCAGCCGTCGATTTCACCGAGGCGCCTGGGCATTATCTCAAAACTTCGTCGGTGTGTCGGACGCGTGTCGGACCGATGCAGTCTCGGGCCGGTCGATTGCAGGGTCAGGACACGCCCTCCTCGGCGTCTTGGGTCCAATGCGCCACTGCACCAGGTGTCCGCCACCTCTGAACTTCTGGGCGACTCAAGAACTTCAAAGGTGTGCTTCACATGGTGCAGTTCCGCAGCTCCCGCCAGTGGCTGGATTCAACGGGAAGGTATAAGGTTCAGTTCACTGCCCCGGTCGGTTAGGCAGACGCCAAATACCGGAATCCCAACTGCCTCAAGAGTTGTCCACACGAGTTGGGTCAGGCATCTAGCGGTTCAGTTGAAGAAGCGGCTCAGCACGCCATCACCTTGATGTACGAGCGGCATACGTCGTCCCCGTCGGAAATGCGTTTCGGTCCATGTGACCGGAGTGGACCGGCTCAACTCTTGCCGCAGAAACGCTGTCGCCCGCACGGCGGCCCGAATCAAAAAATGCTTCTTGATCATTGTCTCAGTTGCAGCGTCGCCCTTTCCGCATCGTAGCGATACTTTCCGATCGTTCCGTCTTTGATTCGATCGACGACTTCGGCGATGACCGGCAACGGGACCAGGAACCATTCTCGCGGGCGGACTTGTCCGCCAAAGCGGTCGGCGAGCGCGACGTCGAGGCGCGCTTTGGCGAAGAACTTGTGCAGCGTCGCTTCGAGGGCTTTGCGGTTGATGTTGGCCAGCTTGTACGAGGCGACGAGCTTGGCTTCGGCTAACAAAAATGTGGGGTCTTTCTTGGCTCCGGCGATTCGCGAGTAAGGGTCTCCGCCGGTAACGCCGATTTTATGAAGCACCTCGCGGTGTTCTTGAATGAAGGAATCGTCCGACAGGCTACGCGCAACGTAGATCGTTCCCGAAGCGGTGTCGTCATTACCGGCGACGCCGGAAAAGAGTGGACCGAAGTCGCTGTCGTCGTCATCGGATGCGGGTTGGGGCGGAATAATTCGACGGCTGTTTTCGTCTTTGTTGAGCGCTCGCCGAAGTGAGCGCAACAACAAGTCGGCCTCGGTTCCGTTGTCGAAGATCACGCGCAGCCGTCGGTCCCGTTCCCCGTGTTCAGGCGTGAACCACTTGCCGACTTCGGCGACCATTGCCTTGTGACCGTCGACAATGAACCAATCCCCCTTCACGATTTGCGATCGGCTGCTGAATTTGAATAGCTCGGTTGTTTGCCGCCCCGACTCGATGTCGGCCTGCACTGCCTCGAACTCCAGCCGGAAGTCGTCGAAGTCTTCACACGGCTTTCGCTGAGCAACCTGTTCGGGTGTTGGATCAAGTTCAGGGCAGCGACGGCGCGTTGCCGGATCGCTTCTTGGTCTTGATCGGACAAGTCCGGGTACTTGTCCCGGATAATCTTCCCCATCCGCTGCTGAGTCGTCTCCTGCGGAGGCAGCTCGTCGTTGAACAAACCGTCCTGAACGGTTCGAGTATCCTGCACAAAGCTGGCCACGACTTCGTTCAGGTCCTCGCGGCAGATCCGGGTCGCTTCGTCGCTTTCCGGTTCGGCCAATCCGTTGATTTCGATCTGAACCGCCCCCGTTTCGCTATTGCTGCCGACGTTGCAACCGCCCTCGTCATAGCCGTCGGGCCCGTAATCCAAATCCGGCAGCGGACCGCTGCTGGCCGTCTTCGGTCGAAACTCGAATCGGGGGGCGAGCACCTGTTCCATCAACAGACTCGCGGCGATTGCCTTGAGCGTATCGTTCACGGCTTCGGTCACCGCTTGTTCGCTGGCATCTGGTTCGGCAATTAGGTTGGTGAAGCGTGCTTGCGTCTTGCCCGGTGCGTCGCGCGTGGCGCGGCCTATGATCTGCACGATCTCCGTCAGGCTCGACCGGTAGCCGATGGTCAACGCATGTTCGCACCACACCCAATCGAAACCCTCTTTGGCCATTCCCAGGGCAATGATGATGTCGACGTGATCGCGATTGTCCCGGTTGGCCGGATCACGCAGTGCTGCGGCGACCCTTTCCCGTTTAATTGGTTCGTCGTCGACCAGATCGGCAATCCGCAGCGTGCGTCCGTCGGATGTCTTGACCAATTGAAATCCGGTCGCCTCATCGGCGCCCTGCCACTGGCCGAGCGTTTCGAGAATGTGTTCAACCTCCTTGTGTTTGTCCTGGGTGCTTTCGCGGCTGTTCACGTTGGGGATGTGGATAATCGTCTTTTCGTCCGGCTTCAGCACCTTCGGCAGATCGTCGACGTAGCTGCCCGAATAGAAGTAGTAACCGATATCGAGCTTTTTCAGGTGTTGGTAACCGCCGAGTTGTTCGTAATAGGTGTACGTCACCGTTTCAAAGCGACGTTCGTCTTCGGGCAACAGCACGGCGGCCGCATCGCCGCGAAAGTAGCTGCCGGTCATCGCGATCAGGTGCGTTTTGTCCCGTTCGATAAGCTGCCGCACGAACTCGCCCAGCCGATTGTCTTCACTGATCGAGACGTGATGAAATTCATCGACCGCGATCAACCGATCGTCGAACGCCTCGACCCCGAACCTTTCGAATGCGAAGCGGAATGTCGAATGGGTGCAAACCAGCGTCTTATCGTCGGATTCCAAAAACCGGCCCACTGCAGTAACTTTGCCGTCGTTGCCGTTGGGGCCGGGTGCGTTGCACAGACTCCATTGCGGAGCCACCTCCCAATCGGCGAAGAAGCCGTGGTCCTTCAGCCGCGTGTTGGCAAAGCTGGCACCGATCGACTTCTCGGGGACAACGACGATGGCTTGTTTCAGTCCCTGGCGGTGCAGTTTGTCCAGCGCCACGAACATCAACGCCCGGCTCTTGCCTGAGGCAGGCGGCGACTTGATCAACAGGTATTGTTCCCCGCGCCGCAGCCAGACGCGTTCCTGCATCGGCCGCATGCCCATCGCGTTGGACCGTGTGGACCGCCCGTCACCCGTGTAATCGACGCTGATGCCGGGCATGGTGTTCTTGTCGCTCATTCAGCATCCCCTTTGCCTTTTCCCTTTTCCTTTTCCTTCAATTCTCGCTCGAGATCCTCAAGCTCCTTCAAGTCTTCCGCGTCCGCTTCGATCGCCTCGGCCGCGCGACGGTTGGCGTCAAATGCCTCATACCGCTCATGGGCCACGCGTTTCATTTCGTCATGGCTGATCGAACCGGGGCCGCTGAGCACAGCCTGGTCGTTAAACCGCAACAGGTCGTCGACGTTTTGCCGCCAGTAGTCGAGCGTGAGATCCTTGCGCTGCTTTACCCGCAGTTCCGCTTGCTCCAGGAAGATCACGACCAGCCGGTTGAGCGTGTCGATTTCATCATGAGTCAGATAGTTCTTCGCGATAAGGACATCCTGCTTCCGCACCCGCGACCCTTTCCAGTTGGTCAAGGCCATGTTCGGCTGGGCGGGGTCGGCGCGGCTGACGATCAATTCCGCGGCCGTTTGTCCCGTGGCGGCGTAATGCAGTTTATTCTGCACTTCAGCAAAGAAAAGCTGCGTCGCCGAGTCGTCGGGGCGGTAGTCGCTGCTGAGCGCAAACAGGTCGCGGACCTTCTGGTAGAATCGTTTCTCCGACGCCCGAATTTCACGGATTCGAGCCAGCAATTCATCGAAGTAGTCCCAGCCGCGGGGGTCTTTCAGGCGTTCGTCGTCCATCACGAAACCCTTCACGAGGTACTCGCGAAGGTGGGTCGTCGCCCACTGCCGGAACTGGGTGCCTCGCGGCGAACGGACGCGGTAGCCGATGGCCAGGATCAGGTCGAGATTGTAGAACTGGATTGTGCGTTTAACCTCGCGTTTCCCCTCAATTTGAACTGTCAAGGATTCCTTGACAGTTGCCTCCGCCTGCAATTCCCCCTCTTCAAGGATGTTGTTGGCGTGCAGCGAGACGTTCTGCTTGCTCGTCTGAAATAGCTCCGCGATCTCGGCCTGACTGAGCCAAATCGTCCCGCCGTCGACCCTCAATTGCAGCCGGCTCTTTCCGTCTTCGGAGGCATACAGAATCAGATCACTCATTCGCGTTCACCTTGGCCGTCATCTCCGTGTACATCTGGAATAGCGTTTCCAGCCGTTCGGTGTCGTTCTTGAAGCGGCGGCCGATGTAGATGCGTTCGAGTGTTTCGTCGTTGCGATCGTGAGCGGCTCGCAGATCGTCGGGCATCGTCTCGGGGTCATACAACTCCGCGATGGTCGCTGGCCAATGAGCCTCGCGGGCCAGCAAGATGTCCTCGGCGCAACGCGTCAGGTCGGACTTGTTTTGATCCGAGAGAGGTGGAACGGGGAAGGTGTTCCAGCCGAGATTGCTTGCGTACCGGATTCGCGTTTCCAATTTGCCGCATATGATCGTGACCCAAGTTAAGTGGAGCTTGGAACTCAGAATCGCAAGGTCAATCAAGGTTGGGTTGTAGATAGCATGAGCTAGATGAGTGATGATGTATTTTGAAGGCAGATATCCAACGGGCAAGAATTCTCGACGTTCTGACGACACTTGTGGAACAAGTATTTGCGATGTCTCGCAGGTGTGGCGATACCGAAACTGATGGGGACGACTGGCCAGGGTTCGAGCGACTTGACCACCTGACTTCCGATATTTTAGAACCGCATCTATGCGCTCTTTCGTTCCAGGATGCGACTTTGCAGATTCGAGTTCATTATCGGCAAACCACAGGCAATAACGCGTCTTTCCGTCAATGAATTCGCTTGTTCCCAAGACCGGACGGATGTTACTTTCCAGGTCAGGGTGGTTTCGAATCATTTCTCGTGCGCTGTCACTGGTTAAAAAGAGGTTCCCGCCATCGTAGGCAGCGTTGCCTGTAATCATCGGCGATAACTGATCTGAACAGAAGCTTCGTGGCTGCACAATATCGTCCGTTCCCTCAACGAGGTATGGACTGATGTTTGATACCTCTCTTCGTGAGTCGCCGTCAAACAAATACTTCGGTCCTCCAGAGCGTCTTCTTAGTCCTAGAATCGTGACCGAAACTCCAGCATTGTGAGCGGCTAAGTTTGCCCATTTGAATGGTCGGTACGCGAAGTCGACTTCGCAACCACTGGCAAATACGGCGGGCCAAAATGTCGGAACGTGTGTTCCTTGATTGACAGAGTTTGTTGCTACCAGTGCCGCACGAGCCGAAGAACCTGAAAGGAACCGGCACGCCTTTAGCAGGAAGCCGCATACATAGTCTCTAGGTTCTTGTGCTGGCGCCCAGCGAATATCGTGGCAATGTCCTCCTTCTGATTCGGGTCCTGCTTTTTTCCACCGACATATGGCGGGTTGCCGCAAATATACGTCTCACCGCCCTCGTTCTCAAAATCAAACTCAGCTTGCTCCAGCGGGGTTTGAAAAAGATCGTCTTCCGTCAGCTTCACGCCGCCCGTCCCCGTCGGCGGACAGACCTTCGTCCAATCCAGCCTCAAGGCGTTGCCGTGCGTGATCCAATTGTCGTTTTCCAACGGCAGGAACTCGGCGAGTGCCAAACGCCGGCCGCGATGCAGTTCGTCGCACTGGTATTCGGCAATCACCAACGCGAGCCGGGCGACTTCGGCCGCGAAGTGTCGGATCTCGATGCCGCGGAAATTCGTCAACGGAATGTCCGTCCGTCGGTCGGCCTCGCCGCGACGCCGGTTGATCTCCGCTTCAATCTCGCGCATCTGCTTGTACGCGATCACCAAGAAGTTACCGCTCCCGCAAGCCGGATCGAAGACGCGGATGCGGGCCAGCCGCTTGCGAAGGTTCAATAGCTTCCGCCGGTTGTCGCCGGCCTCCGCCAGTTGCAAACGCAACTCGTCCAGAAACAGCGGATTGAGCACCTTGAGGATGTTCGGCACGCTGGTGTAGTGCATGCCGAGCGCGCCGCGTTCTTCGTCATCGGCGACCGCCTGGATCATCGACCCAAAGATGTCGGGATTGATCCGCGTCCAATCAAGCGAGCCGATGTGCAGCAGGTACGAGCGCGCAATCTGCGTGAATTGTGGGACGTTGTCTTCACTTGCGCCCCCGCCGAACAGTCCGCCGTTGACGTACGGAAACTGGCCGGCCCACGATCGCAGCCCCGCGCCCTCGCGATCCTTCATCGGAACGTCCATCGCGCGAAAGATCTCGGCCAACACAAAGTGCGTGTTCGCGCCGCTCGGCTCGCTCATCTGACGAACCGTTTCGGTGAACACGCCACTGCCCTGAAAGATGCCGGTGTCTTCAGCGAAGAAGCAAAAAATCAGCCGGGCGAAGAAGTGGTTCAGGTGCTCGCGGTGCTCGTCGCCATCCCATTCCGGATTATGGCGCAGCAGTTCGACGTACAGCCGATTCAGCCGTCCGGTGGCTTTGATATCGAAGGCGTTCTCACGAATCTGCCGTACGGTCGAAATGCCGGCCAATTCCAGAAAAAACCCGAAGTGATCGGCCAGTTCGGCGTAATCGCAAACCAGGGTTTCGCCGGTGTTCAGATTTTCGGCGTGGATGCACTGCCCATCGGTGGCCAGCGCGAACTTGGCTTTGTGCTTTGCGGTCGCGGGAGTGCCGGTCAGTTGTTTCAGCAGATCGCCAACCGCATCCGGACCGCCGCCGTCAATCGCCGCGATATGAATGTTGTTCCGCTGCAAGACGGCGACGACGCCATGACCATCGACGTCCGTTTTGTTGGTCGTGCTCTTGCCGGTGCTGCGTAGCCGCTTGATCGTATTCGCTTTGTTTCCAAACGCTTCGAGAAACGCATACGGAAACTCCGCCGCCCCAAACGGCTGTTCGGCCAGCTTGCTGACTGCTTCTTCAATTTCAACTGCGTTCAAGCGTCCGTTCCCTCAGCCGCCATAAGTGGTATTCTGTCATATCCACTGCACCGCGGCGTGTTGCCGACGGAGTGCTACAATCCTACGGCGATCACCGTCAGTGCACAAGATGGTGGGGTGCCTTCGGTGAGGGTAGGTCTTGTGTTCGGTATTTCGACCTCGGCCGGTTTCGATTTGGCTGGCACTGCGTCTCCATTCTGCGGTTGATTCTGCCGCTTTTGTTGCTCTGACCACCATTGCCGGCAGTTGCCCTCGGCCTAACCGTCCGCGTGCAGAAACCGCATGCCGCTAAGTGACTCATGACAAAATGAGCTCGGTCGCGAACGCGAGTTTGTGAGACGACCAAGGAGGCCGTGTCAGGGGCGCGCAACGAAGGGGCGGATCGGTATCCCGGGAACCTCCCCCTGAAGAGCGGAGAGGCGAACCGCCAACTCACTCGGGTCGCCCCGACCTCGGAAGTTCTGCCACAATCAAGAACTTCAGGTGTCGCCCCCACCAAAGCTACGAATCGCACCTTTCTTGCGCGCCTCGCTCACATCGACCGAGGCGCCGGACGGTGACTTCATTGCACTCGTCGCCATTCACAACCCACGCAACAAACACCGACCCGCAAGCTCCACTCACCAGCTCACTACCCCCCTTTTCTCCGGCAATCCCCCCAAGAAACCCCGCCAAACCGTCCAAGAAAGTATTGACAAATAACTGTATATGTGTATACTAAACCAAAACCCTGCATAAGCCCCACCCAGCCAGCCAAAACCGCTCCGCCACCACGATACCGGCAAAACCAACCCTCCGTTGACCAACTCCGGCTCAAAGCTCATACCCCCATGGAGAGGGCCCAATGAACAGGCGCCCCGAGAATCACCGTAACCTCTTGCCCCGCAATACCATAGCGCAAGATGGCACATGCACCTATCGATCGACACCCGCAACATCCCGGAAGCACGCCCGCAGCCTTGATTCACCGTGGAGTAATAGGCGGTTAACCCCAACAATCATCCGTACTGTTTCGATTCTCCTGTTCATCTTGTCAGTCTTGGCCTTCGCCTGTCCCACATCGGCCGCCGCCGAGAAACGCCCCCGAACTTCATCCTCATCTTCGTCGACGATCAGGGCTACCAGGACCTCGGCCGCTACGGAGCCGAGAAGATCAACACGCCCCGCGTCGACCGCATGGCCGCCGAGGGCATCCGCTTCACCGATTTCGACGTATCGGTACAATGTGCGGATGTCGGCAAAGCTCTTGTCCCAACAGAAAGGCATGCATCATGACCCTACCGCAATCGTTGCCTCCGACCTTGGCGTTCATGCTCCTGTGCGGCTCTCCAGCTCCGTCGGTTGGCGACGAACCGCTCAAACTGATCTTCATCACGCCCTGCCGTGACGAAGCCTTCTTCGAACCGGTCAAGAAGGGCATGAACGACGCGGCCGCCATGCTGGGGGTCGAGTGCTCGTTCATCGGTACGGTGGAAGTGGACGTCAAGGCCCAGGCCGAGATGGTCCGCAAAGCAGTCGCCGACGGTTGCGACGGGATCGCGCTGAACATCATCGATCCGGAGGCATTTGACGAAGTGGTTCAGGAGGCCGTCGACAAGGGCGTGCCGGTGGTGGCCTTCAACGTCGACGACCACACCACCGAGAATGTCCGGCTCGCCGCCGTCCGCCAGGATTTCTACGAGGCGGGCCGTACCATCGGCCGCAGGGCGGGCCAGTTCATCGCCCCGGGCAGCAAGGTCCTGGCCACGCTCCACAACGAAGGCATCTCGGCCCTCGACGATCGGCTTCGCGGAATCCAGGACGCCTTGAAGGACAAGAAGATCAACTGGAAGGTCATCGTCAGCGGCAACGATCCGGAGACGGCCGCCGAAAACGTGGCCCGCGAGTTGGCCGGCGATCCCGCGATCAAGGCCGTCCTCTGCACGGGACTGACCGACACGGAGGCTGCCGGCGTGGCCGCCGAAAAACGGTTCCCCGGTCGCGACCTGGTCATCGCAGGGTTCGATCTGACTCCCAAGATCCTGGGCATGGTCGACCGCGGCGTCATCAAGTTCACCATCGACCAGCAACCCTACACCCAGGGCTTCTATCCGGTGGTGCAGTTGACGTTGTGTTGCCGCTACGGGATCAAGCCGTCAAATATCGACGCCGGCGCCGGCATCGTTACCCAGAAGGACGCTAAGAGGGTGATAGAACTCACGAAGCAGAAGTACCGTTGACGAAATCAGCGTGAGGGTGCGAGGTCCGAAATGCCCGAACGCTCAAGGCGACGCGAAGATCACTCCGCAATCCCAAAGCGGGGCAAGCCCGCAACCCAACCTTCACAAACATGCGCGCAAATCCAGCACAAAGACTCTAAACTCAATCTCCACCGGGAGGTGATCCGACCCCACGTCGGGTCCGACTCGGCGGGCGACCACCTCCACGTCGTCTGAAACGAGCGTATGGTCGATGGGAATTTGCATGAGTCTCGGAAAGCCTGGGCGCATCGGCCAGGTGGGCTGGATGCCGAAGCCCTTCCGGCCGTCGCGCAGGCCGCCGTTCTGCAGCAGATCGCTGAAGAAGGGGGACCACGGCGTGATGTTCAAATCGCCCAGCACCAGTTTCGGATTGCGGAGTGAGGCCGCCAGCGCGGCGATTTCCCGGAGTTGGCCGTTCCGCTTTCTGGTGTTGCCGCTTCCAACCGGCGGCAGTGGGTGCACGCCGACGACATTGAGTCGATGACCGCCGATCAGGAGCGTGGCGCGGATCATGGGCACGCCCGCCGTTTCGGACAGAACCACTTCGTGATCCTCGATCGGCAAGCGGCTGAACAGGGCGATGCCGAAGGCGCCTCGGTGCAGTTGGGCGACACAGTGTGGATAGTCTTCGCGCAACGTTTCCAGATCAGCAAGCCAGGTTTCGTCGATCTCCATCACCAGGAAGAAATCGGGCCGCTCCGTTCGGATGTAGTCGATGACTTTCGCGTGATGCCGGTTGCTGCGAAGAACGTTGGCGGAGATCGCACGAACCACCGTACCGGAGTGTGACGGCTGTTTGGCGGGGGAATAGGCGGGCAAGAACTGCACCGCGTTGAACGTCAGCACGACGGCGGGCAGAATCGCTGCCTTCCATCGGCGGAAGCCGATCAGAACCGCCAGGGGGACAAGCGCTGTGGCGGCAATCTGAACGGGAAAGTGTGACAGGAGATCAAGGAACCAGTGCCGGCGGGCGCCCCAGGCGAAGAACGTCGCCAGGGCCAGGATTACCGAGAGGGCTACGGCACACATGACGAGGAGTTGTCTGAACCGCTCGCCGACGGCACCGGCCCGCCTGGGAGGTGCCTCCGGAAGCTCGCACCGTGGCTCCTGTCCATGCTGCGTGCATGTTTGCTCATTCGGCGGGGTCGCAGGCTCGTTCTCGATTGGGCTACGGGGCGCGGTCACGTCGGCGTGGGGCAGTGAGTCGGTGTCGTGGGGTGATCTGTCGACTTTACCCCACCATACCGCAAACACCGAGCGCGTTCAATTCGGCGGTTCCTTCCGGCCCAAGCATGCCTGCCACCGTGACGGTCGTGCCGTCCGGTCAAGACCGGGGCCTGCCGGGAAGCACGCATGCGGCGCTGTGAGAGCACCTGGAATCCGGAGGCCGAGACGGCGATCTGAAAGGTCGCCAGGATAGCCGGGTGGAGCCAGAATGGGGCCGGAGCCGACTCAGGTCGGAGCCATTCGGCACGCTCCCACCCGTCGCGAGTTCGACGCCAGAGGTCCGGCGTCATCGATTCGGCCGGAGAGATAATGGGTGGCAGTTCGGTGGCAATCCAACCAACCACAAACAACGCGGCGAGAATCCAGCCGATCCAGCGCAACGGGTCGCTCCCATTTCGAGAGTCGGCAAAATCCGCCGCACCACACGGTTCGGCGGACTATGCCGGCGATACGCTGGCCAGGTGACGCAAACGCTGCACCATCGGGAGCTTCCGTCGTTTGCTGAATAACCTAACTTTGGATTTTGAAAGAAGTTGCGGCTGTCGAAGGCGAGCGTGAACACGGCGGAGCTACGTTGTCTTTCGACATCGTTTCCGTTGGCAAAATGTGGCTCCAACGCCACGATCGGCACATTCGCCACGTGACTCTCGTCGACGGGCCCGTGAGGCGTCGGATTCGATTGCCACTTCCCCAGATGTGTCCTAGAGTTGTTACACAATCTGGCTTTGGAGTCCATGGGTTTCAAGAACGGTGATACTATGTCTGCCGGTGCTGCCACGCAAATCGATCTCAAGAAAGTCCTGGCCAACGCGCAACTCCCCGCACTCCCCCAAAGTGCCATTCGCCTCTTGGAACTGTCGCAGGACCCGACCAACGGCCCGGCCGAGTTCGCGGTCCCGATCGAATCCGATCCGGGGCTTACCGGGCAAGTCCTCCGTTTCGTCAACTCGTCCTACTTCGGATTCTCCCGCGAGATCTCCAGCATCAAGCTGGCCATCACCCTGGTTGGAATCCGCACGATCAAGAACTTCGCTCTCTGGAGCGCCGTGTTCAGCCTGATGCCGAACCCGAAATGCGGCCCCTTCGACCTCAAGAATCTCTGGCAGGACTCGCTCCGGCGGGCGTTGTTTGCCCGAGCCACGGGCAAACTGTTGGGCATGAGGGAAGCCGAAGAACCGTTCTCGGCGGCTTTGCTGCAGGACATGGCGATTCCCTTGCTGGCCAAAGAAGCCCCCGCCGCGTACAACAGGCTGCTCGACGCTCGGCGCGACGGCACCGTACGCTTGTCCGAGTTGGAGCGCCGCGTATTCGGTTGGACGCACGCCGAAGCCGGAGCAATGATTGCCCGGCAGTGGAATCTGCCCGACGAGTTTGCGGTGTTGATCGAAGCCCACCTTGATCTGGAGGAACGGCTGAAGTCCCCGGCGAACGAGGCCGCTGCCATTGCGGTGGGGCTTTCCGCGTTGCTGCCGGCCGCAAGCGACTCTCAGTGGACCGATTGCGATCGGTTTGTCGCAAGCTTCGAGCAAGCCGTGGGCCCCACGGGCCCCGGTCCGGCGGAGATCCTGGCCCAGATCGACGAGGAATTCACGGAATTCGCACCCGTGTTGAAGCTGTCATCGCCGAGCAAGTCGCTCGTCGAGATTCTCGAGTCTGCCACGTCACCCTCAGTCTGAGTGGTGCACCTCGCCACCTCCCCCTCTCTTGAGGCGATCGCGTGCCCTGCGCGCTGCCCGGTCACGCAGTGCGGTTTGGACCGTTGCGGTGGACAAGACAGCAAAAGGCCCGGAAAAGGTGGTGACTTGATCGTCCCGTCAGCGTACCATTCTTTGGGGCCCTCCCAAGGCGCTATCCGTTGACTGTCGGTTCCCCTGGGAGTGTGCGAAATCCCACGATCAGGGTCTTTCTGTCGAAGGAATTGCCGTGTTGAGCGATCGAGATGAGATTCGACGAATGCATACGCTTCGTCAGGCCGAAGGCTATCTCGAATTAGATATGCCGGAGGCGGCCCTGAAGGTGCTCAATCAGCTCGGCGATTCCGACGTTCTGGGGGCCCATGGTCTCTATCTGTTCGGCGAGGCCCTTCGCTCGATGGAACGATATTGCGAGGCCCTGGTTCCGCTATCGAAAGTGGCGACTCTCGCCCCGGAGGATCCACACGTCTCCCTGGCTCTTGCCTGGTGCTACAAGCGGGTGGGACGTCTGGAAAATGCCATCAACTCGATGGAACGCGCCCTTCAGTATTCCGCCGATTGCGCGATTCTGCACTACAACCTGGCATGCTATCTCAGTCTCGCCCAGCGGGTACGCAGATCGCTCAATCATCTGTCGCGCGCGTTCACCCTCGATCCGAAACTGCGCGATCTTGTCGACGACGAACTCGACTTCGATCCGATTCGATCGGACCCCGGTTTTGTCGCGCTCATGAATCTCGTGGCCTGACGAGCCGTTGTCCGTCATCCCCGCGAAGGGCCATTTAGAAACGCGCGGAAACGCCGGCAAACGCCCCGTGAAGGATGAGGTCGCCGTTCGTATCGATGTCGGCGATCTCGGGAATATCCACCACGTACGTCGGAATCTGGTGGTCGGCGAGGGCAATTCCCGTCGCGATCATCACGCGGTAACCGAGAAAGACGCTCCAGTTCGGCGCCACCTGCCAGTCCAGACCGAGGTCGATCTCCGACAAGAAAGACAGGGCGTCTTCCGTACTGCGGACGGGGTAGGTCCCGGTCACGCCGACCGCCGTCGGAGCGGCAACGACCCCGTCGCCGCGCCGCAGACTGAAGTAATGCTCGACGTGATTGTTGTAGATGCCGATTTTTGGAGCGGCGTATACTCGCCACTTCGAGAAGGGGCGGTAGTTGAAGTCGCATCCAAACTGAAATCCCAGCAGGCTGTTGCGGACATTGTCCTCCAGGTAGGCTTCGTGGATGCCTCCGTTCTCTCCGAAATGGTGGGGAGACGCCACCGATCCGAAGAGGAAGTTCTCCTCGAAACGGAAGTGGCGCACTCCGAAATTCCAGTCCAACGACACCAGCTCGCCCCCAAGTCCGCAGCAACCACTGCAGCCGCAGCCCCCACAGTCGGCACATCCCATTCCGCCGCAGGCGGCTTCTGGAGAACCGAGAACACTGATTTCGATATTATGAATCTCGTTCCGGCGGCGGACGAAATGTGCGGTGGCGCTGTCGAAGTAGTCGGTCCCCGGGTTCCCGCCAAAGGCGATTTCGTCGACCAGCAAAGGCGTGCTCACGGTTCCGCCGGGCACGGACTGGCATGTGTAACCTCCCAGCGTGTCGAGGCCCCAATAGGTCGCCTCGACGGCAAAGGCTCCGCAACAGAAGCAGCGGCCCACACTGACCTCGCCACCGACGGCCCATTCAGTCAAGGCGTCGGTCGGCAACTGGTTTGGGTTGTTGCCGGTTTCGTAGGTCGTCCACAGGCGGTTTGACTCGTTCCGCCCCATATAAAGAGCAGCCACTGAGCCGAACCAGATCGGGCAAGGACAACAGGGCTCGCAGCAGGGTTCGCAGCAATCACAGCTTCCGCCGCACTGGCCGCCACAGCCTGCCGATGGCCCGTAGACTGGGTATTGGACGCTATCCGCCTGATTGAGCATCTGAGTGATCGGTCCCGGGGCACCCGGCTGGGGCAGGCTTGGAGCCAGAGCGGGAGCGGGCGGCAATGTAGGCTTCGGACCGGTCTGCATCACCGATGTCGGCACAATCGGCCTCGAATAGCCCGGATCGTAGGGGACCTGGGTCACTCCGGGCAAGACGCTAGGAACTGTCTCGTTCGATTGCATCGGCATCGGATAGGGAGAGATCCCGTAACCGGATGAAGCATAAGCCTGGTTGGCATAAGCCTGGTTGGCATAAGCCGGGTTGCCGTACGCCGGGTTGCCGTACGCCGGGTTGCCGTATCCCGGGTTGCCGTATGCCGGTTGGGGGCACTGTGGCGAGGGAGCCCCCCCGACGGGACTCACCATCAGCGGCGGGCTTGCGGTGTTCGTGTCGACGTACAGTGGCGGATTCTGGGGGTATGTCGGCTGAGACACAGGCTGGGGATACGCCGGCTGAGATGCAGGCTGGGGGGATACCAGCGGCAGCGTCGACGGTGCTCCATACAGGCCATATTGCGCGTGGGCCTGGGTGGCCAAGGCCAGCACGGCCAATGCGGTCATCGTCATGTGGACACAGCGCATCTTCCAACTCCTTGAGTCCCATGGGGCAGTACAGTTCGTACCACAACCAGCATCGTCCCAGAGAAAAATCCTCCTGTTCACTTTCCGGCAGTTCTGAGAGTTTTTTTCAAGTCCCTCCTGTGCCAACCGATTCCCTCTGAGCGGATGCCGCAGAAGGTCGACGGGCCAAAAAAGCGCAGATCCGATCAACCGGCAGACTTCGACAGGAAGACGGTCGTGGTACCCACGGCGAATCCCCCGACAGGACGGGTGCGGGTTGCCGCTTGACGAACCCATAGGTATCCTAGAGCGTTTGGCTCGACCGCAGGCCTCAATTACGAAAGCCCGACGAATGTCCGATTGCCGCCAGCGCCACCCCCATTTGAGGCAAACCGATCCGGATCTTTTTGCGTTGATCGAGAAGCAGACCGAGGCGGAATCGACCACGCTGAAGATGATTGCGTCGGAGAATTACGCTTCGTTCTCGGTGCTCGAGGCCAGCGGATCGATCCTGACCAACAAGTATTGCGAGGGCTACCCTGCTGCACGCTACTATGAAGGCAACGAGGTCGTCGATCAGATCGAGCAGTTGGCCATCGATCGGGCGAAGAAACTGTTCGGCGCCGAGCACGCGAACGTTCAGCCCTACTCGGGTTCTCCGGCCAATCAGGCCGTGTATCGCGCTGTGCTCAGACCCGGTGACAAGGTGATGGGGATGCCCGTCCCGGAAGGCGGCCACCTCACCCACGGCTGGAAAGTCAATTTCTCGGGACGCGACTACCTCCAAGTCCCCTACGGACCGGACCCGGAGACGGGCCTGCTCGATTTCGCCAAGATCCGCAAGATCGCTCGGGAAGAACGCCCGAAGATGATCTGGGTTGGAGCAACGGCCTATCCCCGCAAACTCGAGTACGAGAAGTTCGCCGAGATCGCGGCGGAAATCGACGCCTACCTGGTGGCCGATATCGCCCATATCAACGGCCTGATCGTGGCGGGGGTGCATCCTGATCCCGTGCCTCACTGCGATATGGTCAGCAGCACCATCCACAAGATGCTTCGCGGCCCCCGTGCCGGGTTCATCCTCTCAAAGGAGGAAGACCGCTATCAAGAGAAGTATCATTCCAGCAGCAAGTTCAATCTGGCGAAACGCGTCGACCGGGCCGTATTTCCTGGACTGCAAGGGGGGCCGCACATGAACACGATCGCGGCCATGGCCACCTGTTTCAAGGAGGCCGATACCGACGAATTTCGACGTTACGGGGCCCAGGTCGCCGCCAACGCAAAGCATCTGGCCGAATCGCTCATGGCACGTGGCATCCAACTTGCAGGGGGTGGAACCGACACTCATTTGCTGATCCTCGACTTCCGGACAGCCGAATTCACAGGCAAGGACGTTGCCGAGGCCCTGGCCCGGGCCGGCATCATCGGCAATTTCAACATGGTGCCGGGCGATCACCGCAAACCCTTCGTCACCAGCGGAGTCCGTCTGGGCACGCCCGCCCTGACGTCGATGGGCATGAAAGAGCCGGAAATGGAGAAAGTCGCCGGCTGGATCGACGAAGTGTGCCGCAACATGGGCAACCTGGACGAGGTCACTCCCGGAGTCCGGGCGGAGATTGCCGAATTCTGCGGCCAGTTTGCAATCCCAGGTATCCGCGATCGAGCTCCCGCCACTCGCTAGCCGGGCGTTGCCCTTCGGCAACTCCTGGTTGACGGGGCGCATCATCGCGACGGCTCATGCTGGAACGCTGTGGGGCCCACTCCTCGCTACAACCCGCACAGGTCGTCCCAAATCGCCCGATTTCGGCCTTGGGGGCCTGGAAGGCGCACGGTTTGCTCCATAGGGAAGTCGGCTCTGCACATTGAGACGCTTCCTGGAGAAAGCCGTCATGGTCGTCCTGCTCGAAAACGCCATCGGAACAACGAAAGTCGCTCCTCAGCCTCGCCGCTCGATCCGGCCGGTCGCCGCTCGGAACGTCTCGCTGTCGCGTCTCGCCATCGAGCACGAACGGGCCTTCGTGCCGGCCAAAGCAACTCGCAGTCGCGGGTACCTGTTCTCGAAGCGGGCGTTCGATCTTGTCGGGGCACTGGCCCTGCTGACCCTGCTCGCGCCGGTGATGGTCGCCGTTTTCGCGGTCCTGCTGGTGACGACGAAAGGGAAACCCCTGTTCTTCCAGAAGCGTCTTGGTTATCAGGGCAAGCCGTTCTGGATGATCAAGTTCCGCACGATGATCGTCGACGCCGACCGGAAACAGGCCGTCGTCGAGAACGAAAAGGACGGCCCGATCTTCAAAAACCGCCGCGACCCGCGGATCACGCGCCTGGGAGCCTTTTTGCGGAGCACCAGTCTCGACGAGACCCCGCAACTGCTGAACGTTCTGCTCGGTCAGATGTCGCTGGTCGGGCCCCGCCCGCCGATCGCCAAGGAAGTGGCCGAGTACGAATGGTGGCAGCAACGCCGCCTGTCGGTGAAACCGGGCCTGACCTGCCTGTGGCAAGTGAGCGGCCGTTCGGAGATCGGGTTCGTGGACTGGGTCCGCATGGACCTCTGGTACGTCAAGAACCAGGGCTTCTGGACGGATCTGTGTCTCCTGGCAAAAACCCCGGTGGCGGTCCTTGCTCGGCGAGGTGCCTATTGAACCTCGAGTCGGCGAAGTCCGACATGAAACAACCATCGTGGGGATCGGTGCTTCGAGTTGGTTTGGAGACCACCCCCCCGTTCGGCCCACAGGCTTGGAGTTTTCGTCATGGAGGGTCTCAAAACCGACTGAGGCACTGCGAGTTGCTTCAGGTTTGTCCGCATCTTTGCTATTATGGAGTTCTACCCTCTCGGGAGAGCCGCGGTGAACGCCGAACAGAAAGAGGGTTCGAGTCTGCCGGGCTTGGATACATACAGACGAATCCCAGAGCGGGGCAAGCCCGCAGCCCACTTTTTCACATGAGCATGCGCGCACCATGCGCACAAGTCCTGAACCAAGACAGTAAGATCTTCCGGGAATCCGTTGAGCGAGACCCAATCTGTGAACAGCCCCGATTCCGGGAACCGGCCTGAGTCAACCGATCCCGGCCCGCCGGACGAGACCCGCGGCGCCAAGCCGGAGTCGACCGTTCCCGGTACGTTGATACCCGATCCCAAGGAGGCCGAATCGCCTGACTCGGAATCCCTGTCGAGCTGCGTTCTGGGCCAGGTGAAGGCCAAGGACCCCCGGGCCTGGGAACGAATGGTCAAGCTTTACGGTCCCATGATCTACCGCTGGGCTCGACGAGCGGGCTTACAGCCGGCCGATTCCGCCGATATCGTCCAGGAAGTGTTTCGTGCCGTGGCCCTGTACATCGCCGAGTTTGAAGCCGAGCGACTGTCGGAAGGGTTTCGTGCCTGGCTGTGGACAATAACCAAGAACACCCTGACGGACCATTTTCGCAAACAGAGCGGCGCCGCCGGCAGCGGTGAGGACGCCTTCGAGGCCACCGTGGCTCATGAACCCGAGTTTCCGGAGCCCGACGATCTGCAAACGCCGTCTCTGGACGTTGCCATGGTGCATCGAGTGCTTCACCACATTCGGCCGGACTTCGACGACACGACCTGGGACGCATTCTGGCAAATGACGGTTATGAACCGCTCCTCCGCCGAAGCTGCCGAGTCGCTCGGTATGAGCAAGAGTGCGGTCCGCCAGGCGAAGTACCGGATCCTGAAGCGACTTCGCGAGGAACTCACCGGGGCTTAGCAGCGCAGTTGGCGTGTTGCTGACAACCCTCGGTAGTCCTACTTCTTCTCTTTCTGAGCGAGTCCCACTTGGGAGGCGGTCGGGAAAGGATCCTCCTCGGCCTGCTTGGCAATGGAGCCCTTGCCGAGCGGCGAGTGGAAGAGACTGCCGCCTGTCGTACAGCCCCCGAGAAATACGACGGCGAAACACCACACGAAGATCCAGCTTGCTTGCTTTCTCATGATTAGGCCCGCGCGGCAGAGAACTTGGATAAGAGAAGATCCGGCTTTCCCCCGACATTACCATTCAGGACGGGGCATGCTGACAAACTCTTCCGGGGATTGAGCCAGTTTCGGTTCCTCTTTCTTGAAAAGGGAACCGACGCCGGACAACGGATTCCGAGACGTCTTCCGCTCCTCTCTGGATTTCTTTGCCTTGGACGTTGCGAACGGCCGGTGCCCGGGCCGTTCGTGAAACGTGCTGCAACCGCTCAGCGTGAAGGCAGCCGCCAGCAGGGCCGCGACGACTGCACCACCGACCCGCCGTCTCCATCTTCCTGCCACATTTGACATGGCATTTCCCTTTCACACCCGCGAGTCTGCGATCATCCGTTCATCCGGGTGAGCCAGTCTCAGCAGGTTTCTGATGTTTCACCCGCTCGGCACCAACCACGGCCCGTCGCTCCCGCGCTGGGCGGACCTCGGGCGCACGAAACTTGGAGCGCGGGAGTGTCGCAGAATTCGACGAGGGCGTCCAGGTCGATTTCAACATATCTTTCCCCTCTAGAGAACCAGTTCGTCAGCCCCGCGAGGCGCTCGAAAAGAACGCGGTCACGAGTTTGAATGGCTGGGAGGGAGCCGATTGGCCCGGAAATTGCCCGCAGGCCCCCACTGGCATTTCCGACGCCGGCAGGCGACAATCGTGGCAAGTTTGTCCCGACCAGCCAGTAGCTAGATCTGAGTGAACGAGGAGTCTTGTACGTGGCCACGGATACAATCGACAGCGCCTACCGAATCGCGAAACAGCAGTACGCAGAGTATGGAGTGGACACAGACGCGGTCATGGACCAACTCGCCCAGATCGCGGTTTCCATGCACTGCTGGCAGGGGGACGACGTCGGCGGCTTCGAGACGGACGAAGGACTCACCGGCGGCGGAATCATGGCCACGGGCGCCTATCCGGGCAAGGCCCGAACGGCGGACGAGCTTCGGGCCGATTTCGAGAAGGCCTACAGCCTCATCCCCGGCACCCATCGATTGAATCTCCACGCCATCTATCTCGAGGCGGGTGGGAAGAAGATCGAGCGCGACCGGATCGAGCCGGCCCATTTCTCACGCTGGATCGATTGGGCCAAGGGCCTGGGAATCGGCATGGATTTCAATCCGACCTACTTTTCCCACCCCAAGGCAAACGACGGGTTCACGCTAACGCACCGCGACGAGGGGATCCGCAAGTTCTGGGTCGACCACGGCATCGCCTGCCGAAAGGTGGGCGAGGCCATCGGCCGCGAGTTGGGTTCGCCCTGCGTGACGAACGTCTGGATCCCCGACGGGTACAAGGACGTGACGATCGACCGGACGGGGCCTCGGCAGCGTCTGATCCGGTCGCTCGATGAGATGTTCGCCGAACCGATCGATCCGAAGTTCAATCTGGACGCGGTCGAGTGCAAACTGTTTGGAATCGGGTCGGAGACCTACGTGGCGGGCTCCCACGAGTTCTACCTGGCCTATGCCGTGGCCAACCGGAAGTTGCTCTGTCTCGACGCGGGACACTTCCACCCCACGGAGACCATCGCCGACAAGATCTCGTCGGTCATGCTCTTCCTGGACGAGATCCTCCTCCACGTGAGCCGTGGGATCCGCTGGGACAGCGACCACGTCGTGATCCTCACCGACGATCTGCGGGCGATCGCCGAGGAGATCGTTCGCAACGACCTGCTCGGGCGAGTTCACATCGGCCTCGACTTCTTCGACGCCAGCATCAACCGCGTGGCGGCCTGGGTCATCGGCACCCGAGCCATGATCAAGGCCTTGCTCCTGGCGCTGCTGGAGCCGACCGGCATGCTCCGCCGACTGGAGGAGGCGGGGGATCTGACGGGCCGGCTGGCGATGATCGAGGAAATCAAGACGTTGCCCTTCGGTGCGGTTTGGAACCAATACTGTGCGAAGCAGGACGTGCCGGTCGGCGGGGCGTGGCTGGAAGAGGTCCAAGCCTACGAGCGGGACGTGACCGGCAAACGGGGATAGGATCGCGGGATCGGGACGGAGGACTGTAGTTCGGACACAGAACGGAGCGGAAGAAGCAGAAGGATACCACGCTCGAAACAGAAGAGAGGCGACCGGCAACCACGACGACTTCCAATGACGGGAGAGTGACGTATGGCGGCGACCCAAGGCAAGGCGAGCGTTTTTCAGCGATTGGATCAGCTCAACGAGTTCGATCGCGAACCGGTTTCTGAAGACAAACTGTGCGGGGGCGGTTATTTCGCCGGCAGCTTTTCCGGCGAACACGTGGCGGCTACCGAGTTCGTCATCGGAGCATCCTTTGTCATGTGGGGGGCGTCTACTTACGACGTCCTGGTCGGGCTCCTGATCGGCAACCTGCTGGCCGTCCTGTCGTGGACGCTCATCTGCGCCCCGATCGCCGTCAACACGCGGTTGACGCTCTACTGGTACCTCCGCAAGATCGGCGGCCCGACCTTGATGGTCATTTACAACGTCCTCAACGCGGTGCTGTTCTGCGTTCTTGCGGGGTGCATGATCACGGTGTCTGCCTCGGCCGTGCGGATCCCCTTCGGCATTCAGCCCCAGACGGGATTGTATCCCACCGATCCCTGGTTCGTGCTGGTCGTCGCCGTCGTCGGGGCCGTGGTCGTTCTGTTGGCGATTCTGGGCTTCAAGCGGTTGGCCCAGTTTGCCTCCCTTTGTGCTCCGTGGATGTTTCTGATGTTCATCGCCGGGGCGCTGGTCACCGTCCGCCAACTCGGCCAGTTCACCAATCTCGAGTCGTTCTGGGACCTGGCCGACTTTGCGATCTGGACCGGAAAGGCTCCGGAACCGGAGAAGCAACTCGGTTTCTGGCACATCGTCAGCTTCGCCTGGATCTGCAACCTGGGAATGCATATCGGCCTCTCGGACATGGCCCTGTTCCGCTATGCCAAGAAGTCGTGGTACGGGCTCTACTCGTCGTTCGGCATGCTGCTGGGGCATTACCTGGCCTGGATCTGCGCCGGAATCATGGGAGCGGCTGCCGCCAAGATGCTCGGCAGACCGCTCTACGATGCGGCCACTGGAACGGCGTTGGACACCGGAGAGATCGCTTTTGCAGCTCTCGGCTACTCCGGCGCATTGGCCGTAGTCATCGCCGGATGGACGACGTCGAATCCGACGTTGTACCGTGCGGGCCTGGCACTCCAGGTGATCACACCGGGGTGGCCCCGATGGCTGGTCACGCTTCTCGCCGGCGTCATCACCACGATCGTCGCTTGCTTCCCCTTCGTGTTCATCAAGTTGCTCGATTTCGTGGGGCTCTACGGTCTGTTGCTCATGCCCGTGGGGGCGATCGTGGTGGTCGAGCACTGGATCTTTCCCAGAATCGGCTACACCCAATTCTGGTCGACCAGAAAGGGGCAAACGCTCAATGCGCCGGCACTGATCGCCTGGGTGGTTGCTATCGGCGTCGCCCTGCTTTGTTCGCAGTTGGGTTGGATCCATCTCTTCTTCCTGGCGATCCCGGTTTGGATTCTCACGGCGGCGATCTATATCGTGCTGGCGGCACGAGCGGGCGCCAAAGAGACTCTCCCCGAGTTGCAGGAACCCGTGCGACCCGTCACCCCCGCACGCCGGACGATCCTCACGAAGCGTATCGGTGGGCAGAAGACGCCTGCCTACGGCGCCGGTCTGCTGGCGATCGCGTGTCTGGTGCTGATCCTGTTCTTCGCGTACTGCGCTTTTCAGAACTACATGCCGCATCCTGAATTCGTGGCGCACCTGGTGTGGCTGACGGGCGTTTACTTCCTGGCCGCCGTCACCTGGGCCAATTCTCGCGGCAAGAAAGTGATTGTCGAAGAGCACGAAGCGAATCCGACCGACGCCGAGTCAGACAAGCTCATCACCGAACTCAAAGCGGAATCGCCCGATTTGGAGAAAGCGGTGGAAGCCGCCGGCACGGAGAAGTTGCCGGACAAAGGGCCGACGGACGATTCCCCCGCACCTGAGGAATGAACGGACGGGAGGGCGGGAATGACGCGCCGGGCGCATCTTGGGTGGCACGCTCAGAGCGGAGCGATGGGCGTGAATGGTCGAATCACCACGCCCATCGCTCCGCTCTGAGCGTTCCACCCGCGAATAATTCAGGCTAATCGAACGAAACCGTCCGGGTCACACTGCTGCCGGCGTCGTACCCTTCCGGCAGCTCGATGACCAATTCCTTCGAGGCGGGCTGACCGTCACCGGCCACGACCGTGACCCGAACTTGGGCCGGCTTGTTCTCCGGATTGGCGACCGTAACGGCGATCTGTCCATCCTGCCGATGCGCAAGGAGCAGGCACGGCTTGTCGACTTGAAGCGTGCGGCCGGGGCGGAGTTCGATCTTGCCCGGCCCATAGAAGGCCGCGCCGACGAGTCCCAGCCCGTCGTGGGCAACCGCCTGTAGCTCCGGCGCGTTCGCCAAGGTGCGGACGGGCGACTTGGCGGCATAGCCGGCCACCTGGTCGCGGTCGATCCCCGGAACGACGACGTAGCCGTAGCTTGCCGCCCGGGGCTCGGCGCCGTGGTCAATCCAGGCGGTGAACAGGTCGAGGGTCTCCGGCCGCTCGGGATAGCGGCGATTGCTGGCGTGCCAACTGCCCGACCTGGCGTCGTTTTGCAGGTGCACGCCGGCCGGTTCGAGAAAGACGTAGCCGGCCGAGTCGTGCCAGAGCCATTGGGGCTTGTCGAGGACGTGTTCGCCGCGGTCGAGAACGCGGGCGCCGGCGGCCAGCACGTCGCCATTCAGGCGGCACTGATTGAGGATGGTCACGACCGGATCGCCGGCAGAAGCGGTGATGCCGGCGCCGAGGCAGACGATCTCGTCGTCGAAAAAGAACCAGCTCTTCTTGGCAGTCAGGCCGTCGCGCTCGAAATCGAAAGCGGCCAGCCCGAAGGTGCCGTCCGACACGCCGCCGACGAACTCGGTCGTGCCCATGCGGCGGGGCGAGCCGGCCAGTTCGGGCTTCTGCCGGACGGTCGTGCCGGGGATCTTCTGCCAGTCCCACGCGCCGTAGACGTCGCGATACTCGCGGCCTGTCTGCACGAGCACGAAGCAGCCGTCGGCCAGGTGGTGGCTCAGGAGGCCTTCGCTGTTGGCCGGACCGTCGGTGTTGGCCAGCCGCTTCGAGTGCATGCGGGCGGAGGCGTAGAAGTTCGGCCGGTGATGGGTCATGAAGTCGCCGCGCCAGAAATGGCGATTGCCGACCAGCGGCGGAGCATCGGCTCGTCCGGCGGCCCGGGCAGCCAGTGCGCGAAACTCGTCTTCGCGGCCGGTCTTCAGTTGGAGCATGTAGCCGGCCGCCGTGGCGAGGTGGCCGGCCGACTGGCCCCGGCGGGTGATCTCGCGGCCCTCGGCGCCGAAATCGGTCGCGTCGTTGCGGGTCATCCACTGGGTGCCGTCGAGAATCAGGTGCGAGAGCAACTCGATCTTCTCGGGCGGAAAGGCGAAGGAGGTTCCGTTGAGTTGCGCGGCGATCTGCGAGCAGTCGACGATGAAGGCAGCCCCGTAGCCGTGGCTGTAAACGCAGGGGCCGTGCTGGTGGAAGCTGAAATCGGGCTGGATCCCCTCGCTCAGACTGACGCAGATCTCTTCGGCGATGCGGGCGTAGGCCTTGGCCGTCAGTTCAGGGTCGCGTTCGAGCAGGCCGCGTCCGGCGGTGATTTCGGTCACCCAGACGAGGTTCTGCCCGGTCATGCCGATCTTGGCCCGGCGGAGGATCTCCAGGCCGCCGGCCCGCTGCTCGTCGGAGAGGTCGTCGTCGAGCAGGAGCAGGATCGGCAGGATCGAGCGGGGGACGCCGATCTGGTTCCACCACCAGTTGGGGTTCTGGGGATCGAGCCGCAGCCAGGCGTCGAGCCCCTTTTGAGTGGCGGCAAGGACGTGGGCGTCGCCGTGCAGCGGACTCTTGGACGCGTGGTAGGCGCGAGCCAGTGTTTCGACCCGGCTCAGGTGGGCCGGCACCGACCAAGCGGACCGGCTGTCTTGCGTGTAGTCGATATCGGGCCAGGTGCCGTCCGGTCTCAGCGAATCGATCAACCGTTCTGCCGCCTTCGCTTCCGGGGCCGCGAGGAGGGGGGCCATGACGCGGGCGCGAATCGTTTCCAGGTCGTCGGCAGCGGCGGCGACGGCTTGGGCGAGGACGGTGACACAAAAGGCAAGAAGGGTGGTGCGACGGCGGGACGGCATAGGAGGGATCCTGGCAGGCGTGGCGGGTGGTTGGCAGAGCAGGCCTACCATTCTAGCCGATCGGTCGCGGGATTTCCTCCTGAACGAGTTGGGGCCGATGAGGGGGGCTGTCCCCTTCCGGCAGTATCACGAACATCAACTTTTCCTCGAAAACACGTTTTCTGACACTTCTGGCTCAGAAGGAGGGTATTTGCCAGGGAATTGGAGCGGGTCCCGTTGACAAGGGAATGGGGACAAGGGAATTGCCGAGGCCGGCGCGGGCGGTTGGGGCCAGGGGGTGGGTAGGATGTCAAAGAGCGGGCCGCGCGGGTATCGGCGGAATGGACGCCGAAGCGATAAGGCGGGGTGTTATTGTCAAATGTACATCAGTATACACAGGTGGCGGTGAAAGTCAATACAAGAATTGAACACCTGGGCAGATTTTTCCGGATGAATTCTTGCCGCGGCGTTGGAGTTTTGCGCCGTGTTTGGGGTGTTGCGAAATGAGTGGAGCCGGGCGGGTGGGCACAAGTTTTTGTATCGACTGTGTTTACACCTGATGGCGTGGGCGTAAGTTGGCGTCCGCCGGCAGGGGGGCGTTGAAGAAATCTCTCTGGTGAGGGGGTGGAGACTGGCGGCAAGGCTGTGTCTTCGGAATCAACGGGAAGACACCAACAACGTCAGTGATCCTCCAACGCGACAGCCCGCGCAGCGCGGCGTCACGCCGTAGGTTGGCTCTCCCGAGCCGACCCTTCTCCACGGCGGGCGACTTCCCAACCGCCTCAAGCCTCGCCGCTAGACCCGATACACCTTGAGGACGTCGTCGCCGTAGTGGTTGATGACCTTGACGGCGATCTTGCCGGTTTCGGGTTTGGGGAAGGGGCGGGTGGTGATGCTGTAGAGTTGGCTCCAGGCGTCCTCGTGGATGTCCGCGAGGAGCGCCCGTTTGAGCTTCTCGTAGGGTTCGTCGGCGCCCGTGAAGTAGGCGTGGCGAACGAAGAAACGCTCGCCGTTGTAGTTGGTGTCGATGAACCAGCAGGCGATATCGTTGGTGCTGGAGGAGCGGATCTCGCCGGTGGTGGGGTCGTAGACGTCGAGCCCGCGGATCTCGACGACGAGTTGATTGTCGTTGTTGGTGGTCACGTCGAGGTCGGGTTCGCCGAAGACCATGAACAGATTGCCGGCCCCGGTCTTCTTGAGCAGTTCGTCGCCCATGGCCAGGTCGGGGTTCATTTTGGTGGGAAGGACGACGAGGTTGCCGTAGCGGGTGGCTTCTTCGGCGACGTCAAGTGCTGGAGCGTCTTGACGCCTGATGGGTAGGCCATTCATAATGTTTCCTATCGTGACACGTTGTTGCTACGGAGGTGTTTGCGGCTCTTACGGTTTTCTCGCTTCTTCGCGTTTTCCATGTCCAGTGGGGGGGTGTCCGGTCGATTGAACGGGAGGGACGAAAGCGTTACGGCGGAGCGTTTCAATGGCAAATGCATGGAAGGCGGTAGACCTCTTCTCGGGCTGCGGGGGCCTGACGACCGGGCTGGAGCGTGCGGGTTTCGACGTCGTTTCGGCTGTAGAGCACGATTCCTTGGCGGCTGAAACCTATCGGCTGAACCATCCGAAGGTCACGCTACTGGAAACCGACATCCGGAAAGTGACAGCGAGAGAACTGCTTGGCAGAGGGCTCAGCAAGGTCCATCTTCTTGCCGGATGTCCCCCTTGCCAAGGCTTCTCGCGGGTTCGGCGTCGGAACGCGAATCGGCCCGCTCTCGACGAACGCAACTGGCTCATCGATGACTTCCATCGCCTTCTTCAGGAACTACGCCCTTTCGCTGTCTTTCTGGAGAACGTGCCGGGAATTGAGCGATATCACCGTTTCAAGTCATTTCTGACGGCCCTTCGCACACTGGGATATCAGGTAGAATGGCGGACCGTTGACTTGAAGGACTATGCGGTGCCCCAGAGACGACAGCGCGTCGTCGTACTGGCAGGGCTGGGATTCAAGATTGAGTTTCCAAAGCCGGCTAAGGCACGGCGGACAGTCAGAAGCGCGATTGGCGACCTGTCGGTCCCTGAGGGAAGTAGCAACCCGCTTCATGTGGCAGCCGACCACAGCGCCGCCATGCTGGAACGCATTCGTGCTGTGCCGAAGGACGGTGGGAGCCGTTGCGACTGGCCGAAGGAGTTGGTTCTCGAATGTCATCAGAAGTGTTCGGGGTTCAAGGATGTGTATGGCCGAATGGCATGGAATGAACCTTCCCCGACGATCACCGGCGGTTGCATCAATGCAAGCAAAGGGCGTTTTGTTCACCCCGAGCAGAACCGTGCCATTACACTTCTTGAAGCGGCTCTGTTGCAGACATTTCCCCGGAGCTATCGATTCTCACTCCGGCGCGGAAAGTACCCGACAGCCGAGATGATCGGCAACGCCCTGCCGCCGGAGTTCGCGGAGCGAGTCGGAAAACGAATCGCCGCTGCGTTGGAGGCGAATTGCAGTGGCTGATGTATTCTCTCCTGAGAAGCGAAGCGCCATCATGGCCCGCATTAAAGGGGGGAACACGAAGCCGGAATTGCTTGTCCGCAGAATTGTTCACTCGTTGGGCTATCGCTATCGGCTTCACAGCAAGCAGTTGCCGGGTAAACCGGATCTTGTTCTTCCACGCCATCACAAGGTCATCTTCGTACACGGCTGCTTCTGGCACGGTCACCCGCGATGCAAACGGAGCGCCTTGCCGACATCGAATGTCACATTCTGGCAAGAAAAGATCGGGAAGAATCGAGTGAGGGATAAGCGGACGGTACGCAACCTGCGTCGGATGGGTTGGGAAGTCCTCGTTGTGTGGCAATGCCAGACGAGGGACGTCGATCGACTAACACATTGTTTGGAGCGTTTCCTACAGGATTGACCTTCCCTCGGGCTGATGTTCGCACTACGTGCGATCCAGCTCATCCTTGACCTGCAAGTCCACAAAATCGACAGCGATTCTCGATGCGTGATGGCCTGCTTGGTGAAGAAATCGGCTTGCGTACGGTTCACGTAGTTGTGCGACGGCAAACATCTCGTGTTCCTCGGCTACAGGTTCGTCCTTTTCATACCTCAACCGGAATACCCTAACCCGATAGTAGCTGGACTTGTTGCCATTCTGGCCGGGCTGATCCAGGCCATACGTGAGCAGAAGCACCTCCGGAGATATCTGTTGTGACTGCCTATGCAGCACTCCAAAGCACCTTTCTACACCTTCGTATTTCACATAGATCGTCCTACTTTTGGTTGCTTCATTAAGCTGTTGGTTCCATTGGGGCATAGGCTCTAATCGAAGTGCCGCCATCTCACAGTGCCGAGCATTCTTCTTCCGTTGCTCTGGGACCAAATCGCACCCTGGCTGAACACATAACCACCAGACATTCGCATCTCGGTCATACAATATGGTTCCGGTAGTGACATGCGGGCCAACGAACGAGACACTCGACAAGAACGCATTGAGTGCATGCATCACCTGCGCCTGCGTCGCACGAGTTCCAGCCTGCTTCATCGCGTGGGCAAGACGTGTAAATTCCGAACCGTTCACAAGGCCTTTATCGCTGATGGACTCAAGCAGTCGTTCGACAAATGGAGTCAGCTTGGGGTGCTTCACAAGGAGGTCGTGAAAAGCACCGGCCACATGACCGCACAGATTCTCGATCGCTGAAGACGGGATTCCTCTTGGTACAGTCGCTCTCTCCTTCTCGGCGAGAAAGAGCCATCCGGCTTGCGTGGCGTCGTCATGCCCCAGTCGATGATCGTACGCAGGCGCAAAGTCTTCCACGATATTCTGAAGCTGTGACATGAGAAGGCGAACCGGGTTGGGGTGCCATGTTCTCAGCGCGGCATCCAGCGGTTCGAATATACCATCTCCCTCGCTGAGGTCTCTCTTCTTGGTCGTAATTGCCAGAAGTACGTTCTCGCAGATCAGCCACGGATCATTCGCTGACATCTGGCCTTGATATACAGCGCGCTCTCTGTTGCCTCTGTAGATGTGCGTACCCACCAATGCTGCAACTGAATGGGCAATATGCGCCTCGTGCGCCTTTTTGAAATTGCGCCCCAGGTGCTGAGTGTCCTTGATACACTGCCGCAGTTCGTCGCAATGCTTCTGGTCGTGCCTATTGCCGCAGATGAACTGTGCCAATGTTTCTCGACTGCACGCTGTCAAACTGTGCACGTTCAGAAGTTCATCCCATTCTTCATACGCTTCCTCGTCCAGAATTGCATCCGGTGGCCTCCAGCCCCCGCGGAGGTTGGCTGCGATTTCGAGCCAAACTCGCGACAGGTCTTCGTCATTTGTGCATACGACGACCAGGTTGAAATGCTGTGTATCTGCCAGTTTTGCCAACAGTTCAATCGCAGGCGTGGCGTCGTCGTTCTGTGTGAGGTGGTAGTCGAGTACAATCAAGTCGCATTTCCTCGCTCTCTCGTATCCACTCGTAGCGAGGTTTGCTATGTCGTTGTCGATATCACACGTAACATCGTGTCTCCGAAAGAACGAGTACAGTTCCGATGCCTTGTCGATCTCGCGAGGACTGTCATTCACGTTGGCCTCGCGGTCCGATTCCAAATTCCTGCATCGCAACGCGATGTCGGCGTAGTTCGGAAACGCATTGTCGATCAACACGACCGTGCGTACTGCGTCCTTGCGAAAGCTCTCTACAACAAGATCGTCGTAATCTGACAGCTCAAGCATGCTCAAGGTCTCTGAACTCGATGATGAAGTTTGCCCCTTCCAGAACCTTTGGATCGCTCTTCTCTGCGTACCGAATCGTGTGGTGACCAACTGCAAGATTCGTGCGGCAGAGGTAGAGCCCGACGCCCCGTCCGTTCGCTCGCCTTGTAAAAAACAACTGGAACAGGTGTTTGATGTCGTCTTTGTCGACGCCTTGTCCCGAATCTGCGACAATGACTTTGCCGTCTTGGTAGTCGAACACAATTCGTCTGTTCGATACAAATTGCAGCCAGTACAATGAATTGTTGACCAGATTGATGAAAACCGGGTATATACGGGAGGGAAGGTCGGTGACGCTTATACTGCGGAAGGCTCCCGTCGCCGAAAGCGATGTTCGGCAGTCATCAAGTCGCTTCCCGAAAAAGGACTGGACATAACCGGCAATGCTTTCGCCCGTAATCTCCTGTCGTGATCGATACCCGGCCATCTTCATCGGAGCAAGAAAGCGGAGGCGGTCCACCAGTGCGCGGAAGCTCTCGTAGGCTCGTTCATAGGTCCTCGACGAGCGAACGTCGGTCGGCAGTCGCTTGAGATTCTTGTTGACCGTTTCCTGCATCGCCTCAAGTTCGTGCCCGATCATCTCGATGGCGATACCAAGTTGAGCAAGTCCGTAGAATTCGCGCAGATTCTTCTCCAACTCCAAACGCTCATCCTCCGTGACAGACAAGGCGCTGTCGAGATCGATATTGTCGACTAACTGACGGAGTGCTCGAATCGCAGCCTCGTAGCGGAGGCTTACGGCATCATCGCTCTCGGCGAACAGTGCATCGAGACTGCTGAGCACTGCTGAAAGGCGTGAACCTCGTACAAGATCCTTCAGCAATTCCTTCCCGCGTTCGACAAACTGAGCCTTGTCTTGCTCGGTCTGACTCGACCAACCGGCGCGGAGCTCTCCAAGGATTTCGCTACCGGAGGACACATACCGATCGAGCTTCTCTGAAAGACGTTTCGTGTACGATTCAAGGTACTCCTCGGCAATCTGTCTAGGCGTCTTCTTGACGACTTTCTGAAGTGATTCGGCAACCTTCTTGTTGGCGCGAGCAACAATCGAGCAGAGATCCTCAAACCCGTCACGATAATCTCGATACCTTTCCTCGTAATCTCCGAGGTTGGCGGGGACGGGCGGCAGACGCAAATCGTCAAGCCTCACCTGTAGTTCACTGACGGTCTCTTGAACTCGGAGCAAGACGTCTTGGCTTCCTTGACGTGTTGCTGATTCGATTTCGTTCTCTAGGGGCTTGGCCAGTTCAAGGGTTCTTTGAAGTGGGTCTTCATTCCGGCGCAATGCGGAACGAAACTCGGTCCGGCGGAGCCGTCGCGCCCGTTCTTGCGCCTCCTTGCCGGCACGCCGCGTCTGTTCCGCTTTGTGGTCTGCTCGCGGTTCTGAACCGGTTCCAAAGTAACGGTGAGCAGTGTCCCTTAGCACGTTGATGACGAGGAGCTGCATTTTCCGCTTGGCTTCGTTGTCTACAAGCCCTTCGCGCCCTGCCTTGTCTCGCAAGTTTGGATTTCCTGCGCGAGTGAGACTGACTCGCCCAAATGTCCGTCTGTGCGCCCAGAACTCGCGTCCAGCATGCATCGAGCGGCGTTCCTCCATCTCGAAAAAGTCGCTGTCCGGCCGGCCATAGGGCAGCACTCGCAGGCCGTCGCGGTAAACTTTCAAACCGCTGTATGACTCGGCTTTTGCCCTCAGTGCTTCATACTCTTCTGGTGAGTGTGTGGTAGCCTTTCTGTCTTGCTCAAATGTGCCGATTCTCACTTCAAAGGGGCCGATCCGATTATTCGCGTGTGCATCGCGGAGTCCCGGTACTTTCGGGGCAACGCTAAAGTGCCCCAAGTCCTTTCCGAACGCTCGAACAGTGCCATGAAAGTAACCCTGTTCATTGAATTTCCCGCGAATGTAGTGCTCAAGCAGGCTTAGTTCGTCGTCACCGAATTCGTTCGTCGAACTCAGGACCTCTTCAGTGTTTGTCTCTTGATGCACGAAGAACGCATACGAAAACGCTTCTGTAAAATCGGCGTCGGGCGCTGTAAACGCTGTAAGGGTGGATTTCAGAGATTGTCGGACGCCATCAGCCTCTTCGTTATGACGATGGATAGAGGAATCGACCCAGATGCCCAATTCGTGATTCAGATCAATCACAAAGAAGGCGGTGCCGTGGTCCGAATTGCCGGCGAATACGTCCCATTCGGCGAGATGCCGTTCCTCCAGCAGGGCGTGTTCAGCACCCTTCGCAATCTGTTGTTGTGTAGTCGGTGAGTGCGCGGCGGAGCGTTCCTGCTTTGAGAAACTAGCCCAAGCTTGTCTGACTTCGTTGCTCCGCTTCACAGGAAGTCCCTTGCCGTCGAGGTTTCCTTGTAGTACGGCGGACATGGACGGTATCAACTCAAAGAGTTCTTCAGCGTCAGCAAATGTTTCGACAGGAATCGTGATGTCATCAATTGACAAGAACGGGTTTTCGAATAGGCGCCAGTCAACCATCACAGCCGCAAAATCAGCGGTCTTCTTCTTCGACACAACGAGCGTAATTGGAGCCAGAAATGCGGCAGAGAGTCGGCCAATCCCTTTTTCGCCGAGACGAGGACGCTCGGAGAGGCCGAAACGATCTCGGAGTGGCACCTTGGGACTCTCCACCTTTGATTCCGTTCCCACGACCAGCCAGTTCGTAATCAGATCGTCGGCTGTCATGCCACAGCCGTTGTCAAAGACGGCGCCGACTGTCGGCTCGCCATCGAAGAGATGGAGAGACACTTCTGTCGCATAAGCATCAAACGAGTTCTTCCAAAGCTCACTGACGGCAGTCGGGCAATCCGCAATCTGACCTCGGCCGAGGTGATCAATTGCGCGAGCACGGGTGCGGAAAGTGTGTCGGTCGGGCATCGGGAGTCCGTTTTCTGTTGGGGCATTCCGGCCGAGGCTCTCATCGAGCAGTACGCGGCTTGCCGACCTCAGGGAATGATCGTGAGTGGGGTCTTCTTCCAAGAGGAAGTATTCCGGCCATAATGTACATTCACCTTCCGCCTTCTGCAAGCAGCGTTTGCCCGTCTCGTCGGTTGGAAAGGAAGAAATGCCGCATTCGGAGGTCCCAAGGCTAAGATTGGGGATCTCCGTCCGTTTTGTATCGTCCCGTCCGGTGAGGTAGGCGGCGATCAGGCTGATAGGCAGCAAGACAAGAACGAGAGTTTGGTGAAGTGAATCGGTGACTAACGAGGGGCACGCGGTCGCTTGGCTGGATGGAACTGGAAACCGTCGCGTCACAGAGGCCCCTTGCTCCGCCGGGGGCTACGGCGTGCCGCCACGCTGCGCGGGCTGGGCCATAATGACAAAGGACGCCCGCGGTTCACGATCATGAAGAGAGCTTGTGCCGGAGGGGGATGGATTGGAGGTATCGGTGACTGGTTCGAAGTCGCACTCGGCAAGTGCGACCCACTGGGGGAGTTTTGATGGTGAACGGTATTGCGGGCATCTTGGGCAAATCAGCACGTCTTTGCCGCGCAGACGGGAATCGAGATACTCGGCAGATCGCACTGGATTCCCGCCTGCGCGGGAATGACGGTCCAAGGGACCCGCGAATTGCTGCGGAAATCGAGACAGTCGGCAGACTGCTCTGGATTCCCGCCTGCGCGGGAATGACGGTCGGCTTCTGGATTCCCGCCTGCGCGGGAATGACGGTCCAAGGGCCCCGCGAATTCGTCCGGGAATCACGCAAGGCCGTTCAATCCTTATTATCGGCCGGAACCTCCAGCAGCTTTGCCATGGCCTGGGTGAGGACGGCCTCCACTTCGGGGGCCACGTGGCTGGCGCCTTCGCTGGCTTCGTAGCCGCCTTGGGTGTAGGCGACGGCCGTGCAGATGTAGCCGGGGGCGTATTCGCCGTAGGCGGCCATGGCGACGAACAGGTCTTCGCGCATCTTCTGGGCCGCCAACTGGTACTCCACGCACAATTCGCCCGGCATGTGGAGGACTCGCGCCTTGCCCAGACGGAGGCACTGGATGTCGATCGTCTCGCCCGCCAGGCAACGGCGGGCCCAGGTGAGCGTCTTGGCCACCTCGGGCCGGTCCTTCGTGGCGGGATCGGCGAGTTGCTTCTCCAGCTCCTCGGGCACGACATGCTTGCCGAGGGGCAAGGCGGCCGGCTGGACGGTCCAGCCCAGATCGTCGGCCGTGACGGGCGCCCGCTCGATCGACTCCCAGGCCTGCTGCAGGCCCGCGGCCAGGCGATCGGCCAGGATCTGCCGGTAAGGCGGCGTACCGTCGTTCCACTTGCCCGCCCCGATGTTGCCGCCGGCGCCGTTGAAGTGGACGTGGAAAGCTCCGGTCGCCTCCTGGCGCATCTGCCGGGCGATGCCGGGGAAGTCGGGATTGGCCCCGCCGGTCCGGTAGTAGCTCTGCGGATGGCAGGCGTAGTAGGTGAGCGCCGCGAGCGGCTTGTCGTTCTGATAGAAGGCAATCACCTTCACCTTCGGATCAGGGCCAGCGCACACTAACTGCTTTTGCCAGTAAGGATTTGCATCAGGAAGTCAACGCTCCAGCCTGCCATGCGACGTTTCATGATGTTGCTTTGCTTGCCGGGATGTTGCTTGATCAGGCTCAAC
>JAAYAY010000407.1 GCA_012719125.1 Planctomycetaceae bacterium
GATAACGATTATCAACGCTACCCGTACGCGCTATCGAAGCCCCGAATCGTCGATCAGCTCTCCTCTGACCCCGCCACCCCCTCAACTAGCCCGTTGCAGAACCACTCGATTTATGCAACAGTTGGGGATATTCAAGCGACAATCGCTATGGTTGCCTGCTCTGGATGCGTGCGATCACAGACGCGAAGAGCGACCTGGGATTGTGGAAGACGCACGCCGACAATCGCGGCCTGATCATCGTGCTCGTGGAGCCCTCGTCGGCAGAACGCTGGCTTCCTGGCGAAACCGAATTGGCTCGCGACGTGCTGCGACTCTGCAGACAGCGGTTCTCACTGGACTCCGAGCGCGTTGTCGTCGGAGGCCAGGCTGGCGGCGGGGCCCTCGCCTACCGTGCTGTCGCCCTCGAGCGGGATGACCTGAGGGGATGCGTTGTTTTCGACGCTCGCCTTGCCGGGCCGCCGATCACCGATCAGCCGGACAACCGATTCAGCCTGTTGATCGGGCGATCGGATAAGAGTACGCTGGCAGAACGTCTTGAACGCGATCTTGGTTTGCTGCGGAAAGCCGGCTTGCCCGTGGTCGTCGTGCGTCGCGACGGCGCCGCCGATCGCCTGACCGGCGGCGACATGGCTGCCGTCACGCGATGGATCGATCTGCTCGACCAGATTTAGTGGGTCGCGAACGCCGCGCGGGACCTTGACTGTTAGTAGTATACCCCCGACCCAGTCCCGTCCCGGAATTGGGACCTGTCCTCTTGAGGCTCCATGCAACGTCATATTCTGGGAATCTGCGCACTGTTTCTTCTGGCCGGTGCCGTCTACTTTCGCATCCGGCCGCCGGAGTCCGACTTCACCGTCACGTTCTATGCCGCCTGTACGCGAGTGGGAACACTTTGCGCCGCACTGTGGCTCGCCTATCGCGACCTGGAGAGACTGCCGCGCTGGATCGGATCGGTGATCCTGGTTGCGGCTATTACCATCGCCTATCGGCCGCGTCTCGCCGTGATCGCAATCCCGCTGGTGATTGCCTTGACGGTTCTGGGGTGGAAGAAGAACAAGCGGTCGTAAATGGTAAGAGCGGAATCATGATGACTCGATGCTACAGACACACAGCCTGGCATTCCTTCCAGGCGGCGCTCTCGTGCATACTCGCGGCACCCGTCAATGTGCTCGATGCGGCCACCGGCGAGTTGATTCGCACGCTGAGGCAAACGAGCCCGACGGAAGTGTCGTCTGTTTCTGGCCCCAAGTTCGGGCCGCCCTGGGACCCCACTTTCACCCGCGGCCTGGAACGTGGCCCGCCGCCCCTCGAACTCGCCGAGGAACCGGGACTGGTCGGACACTCGTCTCTTCACACCGTTTGCTCCAGTTCAAGATAGCACTCGATCAACTCATCGGCGATCCGAAGGTTGTACCGGTCCCAGGCGAAGCCCGGCATGCGCATGGCATCGCAGACAATCATCTCCTTGCGAACCAGCAGTCGCTTGAAGAACGCGATCGATGTGGCAAGCTCCTGGTTGGTGAAAGCGAGGATCGGTAGCAGGCGGCGAAAGATTTGCTGGGCCCGCTCCCGGCTACCTTCCGCGTAGGCAGCTTGAATCGCCGAATAGACGCGGACCATCAAGCTTTCGGGGATCATCGCGTCGTCCACGAGCTGTTCGAGACTCTCCAAGTCGACCCGACCACCCGGATCAAAGGGCGTTTGCACGACGGAGACAATACCCCACGGCAGGGCGGATGAAGTTGCCGCCGGTCTGGCCAAGTTCGATTTAGACGACATTATGAGTTTCGCCCCGCTCGTTGACTTGAAATGATCGACTGCCGATACTGGCGAAATGCGGGCCGAGTCTTGGGCCCGAACCTTCCATGGGTGAGAGAACGTGATACGACTGATAGGCAACTGGCGGCTACCCGTATTCGCCACGATTGGTTTTCTCAGCGCTGCGGCATGCTTGTCAATATGCCGGGCGGATGCCGAAGAACCGAAGGAGGAAGCGACGCCCTTCAACTTCGAAGAGGCCTCACGGGACGTGCCGAAGCCGCGAGATATCTATCAGTATGTGAAACGGGACATGGTCCCGATGGAACTGAGGATCATCTCCGATGAGATTGTCACCAGCGACACGGATCCCTCCAAACAGCTTCGCAAGATCGCGGCCCAATTCAATAGCCTGAAGTTGGAGGGCCGCACCTGGTGTCATCCCTGCGTGATTCTCATGCCGGCCGATGCCTCGTTCAACGCCGCGCCGGTGCGAAAGGACAGAGTCGTGATCGTCGGTTCACCGGGCTGGGCCATGTTTCCGGCGCACGTGGAGAAATACGGCGAGCCCATCGCCGCACGAACCGGGTACCCGACCATGGTGCTCAACAACCCCGGCATCCACCCCGACGGTTCGGAAATCGAAGGGGAGAACTTGAAGGTCCTCAACCGGATGCGCGAGAAGACCGGAACGAATTTCTACAACATGAACTGCCAGTTGGCGCTCGTCTACATCCGGGCGATGGACGTATTGGAGAAAATCCTCGGCGTCGATCGCGTGTCGGCCGTCATCGGCGGACATTCCAAGCGAGGACGCAGCGCCACGGTCGCCGCGGCCATGGACTCGCGAGTCGCCTCGTCCATCATCATGGGCAACGAAAGCGTCTATCGCACCGACCAGATTCAATGGCACCTTTCGTTCCACCACGCCTTCTTTCAGGATCAGGTTACCGTTCCCGTCTTCTACATCGGGGCGACCAACGAAGGCGGTTACAACATGTTCGGTATCAACTTGATGCAGGAACGTCTCAAGGACCCGATGACCGTCGAGATGATCCCCAACTACAGGCACTACAACTTCCACGACGTCCAGTACACGGATTTCATGATGTGGGTCGCTCACATCTTCGACGGCCGGCCGATCAGCAAGATCGTGGAGACGGGCCAGGAGTACCGCGACGGGTGTCACCGCTATCGTGCCAGGATTGAGAGCGAGGCCAAAGTCCAGTTGGTTCGGGTATGGTACACCTACGCCCGTAACCCGCAATGGCGCGACCTGATGTGGTTCGAGTGGCTCATGGTCAAACGGGGTGACTACTACGAAGCCTCTGTGCCCGGCCGCAATCCGGATGCCTACATGATCGAAGTGGCCGACACGGCCATGGGCTTCCCGGGCTACGTCACCAGCCTCCCCATCAAGTTGAGCGACGAGCCGGTCCAGGATCGCCTGGCGAGCGAAGCGGGCTGGATGGGGCCGCCGGAAAAGGGGAATCAGGCGAGGTAAGCGGGCGAAAAGGGCCACCCCGTTCCGGGGGCCGGCGGGTCGCCCGCCCACTGGACAACGCCCCACGAACCGGTAAACTAAAGGATTCGTTTTTCGATCACTCGTCCCTCCTGGGACGTCCGCCCTGTTACCTGTGAGAGACTACGATGGCAGATCGCGTCTACAACTTCTCGCCCGGACCGGCCGTTTTGCCCTTGCCCGTTCTGGAACAAGCACAACGTGAACTCGTGACCCTGCCGGGGGCCGGATGTTCCGTGCTCGAGATCAGCCATCGCTCGAAGACCTTCACGGCCATCATCGAAGCCGCCGAAGCCAACCTGCGGACGTTGCTGGGGATTCCGGACAATTACCGCGTCCTGTTCCTTCAGGGCGGCGCCCAACTTCAGTTCGTGATGACGGCCATGAACCTGCTGGCAGGTTCCGGCAAGTCGGCCGACTACGTCGTCGCCGGCACCTGGGGCAAGACGGCGAAGAAAGAGGCCTCGACCCAAGGTGAAACGCGCGTCGTCTGGGACGGGGCCGACTGCCAGTATCGCCGGATGCCCCGCCAGGACGAACTCGATCTCAACCCCGAGGCCGCCTATCTGCACATCACCTCCAACGAGACGATTCAGGGCATCCAGATCCAGCAGGAGCCGGATTGCGGCGACGTGCCCCTGGTTTGCGACAGCTCTTCCGATTTCCTTTATCGCAAGGTGCCCGTCGAACGCTACGGAATCCTCTACGCCTGTGCCCAGAAGAATGCCGGCCCGGCTGGCGTGACCGTCGGCATCGTTCGCGACGACCTGCTCGACCGCGCCCCTGCCAATCTCCCCTCGATGCTCAGCTACAAGAAGTTCGCCGAGGCCAAGTCGCTGTATAACACCCCGCCTTGCTTCGGTGTCTACATGGTCAAGCTCGTGACCGAGTGGCTGATCAACGAGATCGGCGGCCTCGACAAGATGTATGAGCGGAACAAGGAGAAGGCGGGCCTGCTCTATGCGGCGATCGACGGATCCGGCGGCTACTATAGGGGCCATGCCGAAGTTGCAGACCGATCGGTGATGAACGTCCCCTTCATCCTGCCCGCGCCGGAGCTCGAGACCACGTTTCTTAGCGAGGCCGAGAAGGTCGGGCTATCGGCCCTCAAGGGACACCGCTCCGTAGGCGGATGCCGGGCCTCGATCTACAACGCCATGCCTCGCGAAGGCGTGGTCGCCCTGTGCGAGTTCATGGCCGACTTCGCCAAGAAGAACGGCTGAGCCGTTCCTAGGAAATCAGCGCCGAGTAGTCGTTCAAATCGCCGTTGTCGAGGCAACACTCGATGATCCTGCGCGCCTGCCCGTCGAGGTCCTTCTCATCCAGCAGGCCGCGCAACTCGCGGACGAAGAACCGGTGCAGGATTTCCGCACCGGCGTCGTAGCCGTCGGGGCCGACCTCCGACTGTTGATCGACCTCCAGGAGCCAGTGCGGAATCTGTGTCCCCTCCACTTGCATGAAATAGAGCGCGTAGCCGAGGAGCGGACAGCGAGCCGGTACGAGTTGCTCCGGGCGAAAGCGGGCCCCACCGCGGCGAGCCAAGTACTCGCGTGAAAGCCATTGCGGCATGAATCCGACCTTCCAGGTGCCCACGTGCTGGTTGGGGATCAAGACGAACTGGGTCTTCGGAGTCTCCACGATCTGACGCAGCAGCAGGTTTGCCTGGTCCGCTCGGCGGCCCGCTGCAAACGGCCAGTACGAACCGACTCCCTCGCTCGACATTCCCTCGCTATCCGTGATGCTGGGGTTGGCGTGGCCGCGCGGTGAGACCATCCTCCACAACCATCCCAGCGCCGGGGGAAGATGGTGAAGCACGCCGATGATTCCGTAGGTGGGAGCTTCGCGGGTACAGGGCGGGGTGCGAACGCCGAAGCTTCGCACGTCCACGTCCACCGGACGTGTCAGGACCTCGGGAACGATACGGCGGGGCAAGATCACTCGCGGATTCGGACACGGCACCCCTGGCGCGTCTTCGGTATGCTCCCAGATCAGCGAAGTGGCGCCCGGCACCGCCTGAATGTTGAGGAGAACCAGCGGCTCCGGCGGGTGGATGCAGATGCGTTCCAGGTCGGGCGCGACGCCGTAGCCGGTGATGTGATCCACGCGGACGAACCAGGCGTCTTCGGCATCGGTGACGCGGATGCGCCCCGAATCGCTCTTCAACGTCGGGTGGCACAGGGCCATGTCGTCGGTGACCGGGTGGAGCTTGCACCCCTGCGTCAAGGTCAGGTACCTGCGTTCCTTGCTGATCAGGTTCTCGCCCAACAACAACCGCCCGTCGATTTCGCGGTGCGGGTACTCGAGCATTTCGCTCTTTCCGCCGCCGCTGGCGCCTTCGTGCATGATCGTCACGAGGTTGTCGTAGGGTGTCTCGACTTCGACGGTGGAACCGTGCAGCGTGGTCCAACCTTCCTGCTCGCCGATGTGAATCAACGCCCCGTAGACGCCCTTCTTGGCGCTGGGACCTGGATACAGGTTGAGGGGAAACATCTCATGAAGGTTGGGGGATCGCCGATGCACCACCACCTGCCTCCCCTCGCAGTGGGTGTGGCGAAAAGGCGGAGCAAGATAGACGATCACGCGGGGGGAGAAATCGGCGGGCAACTCCGACGCAGGAATCATGGTCTGCAGTGCCGACAAGCCGGCGGCAAAGAAAGCCGCTTGTTTTGGTGCCAGGAGGATTCCGCCGTAACCAAAGGAATGGCCCCCGGCATGGAACGCCAGGACGACCAGATCCTGCGATGCCAGCCACTGATGGATTTCGTCGCTGAGGTCGTCAAAGGGATAACCGAACCGCTCCAGGAACGTGGGCTTGTCCGTGGGAAGCTCGTCCGCAACGACCATGCAGCCGGGATCGCGCCGCCGCATGTAGGGGTCGGTGTAATTGACCGCCAGCCCATTCTTGCACCGCACGACCTCCGCCTCGACGACGCGCCCGCGGCCTTTGACGTCGAAGGCAACTTCGTACTTGTCGCCATCGCTCCCGTTGAGCGCCAATCGCACAAGTTGGTCCCGCGATTCGGCCCATGTGACGCTCGGAGCGGAACTGAGAATCGACGCTACTTGGGCGGGCCAGCTATCGAAACGGCAATGCTCTATTTCAGCCATCGGAGAAACTCGCTGGGGTTCCTGTCTGGGATCACTCGTGTTGCTGATAAATGAAGCCACTCTGCGATGAAACGACAGAGTGAACCGGGAATCCGTGAGGCATTCCAGAATCTGAGTTGAACTCAGACACTCGGTATTCTAGAAGGGTTCGCCACCGCTCCGTGCCGCGGGCCGGGCACCGGGGCCGGGAAGTAGCTTCCGACGCTTCCTAGGACACTCCCACAAGGCCCCAGAGACCCAAACTGTACCCCTCTATAGAGGCATTCCTGTCACAGGTGTTCGTGGTCGCCCCCTTCCACGCGCGTGCTTTCGTCACCGAAGACCTCGGTCAGACGTTCGCGGAGCATGAGCCGCGCTCGCAGCAGCCGAACCTTCACATTGCTCGGCGAGATACCGAGGGTCTCTGCCGTCTCTGCGGTCGAAAGCCCTTCCACGTCGCGGAGCAGGAACACCAGCCGGTACTTCTCGTCGAGTTCTTCCAGGGCTTCGTCGACCAGACGCCGAGTCTCGCGGCGAGAGGCAATCTGCTCGGGAGTCTCGCTCCACTCGGCAATCATATGGGGGTGCGGAATCTCCCCGTACCCGTCGTCGGACGGCTGCTCCGAGTAGGGAACCGTCTGGCGTACCGCCCGCTTCCGCAGCAGTGCCAGAGCGTGATTCGTGGCGATTCGCGTAAGCCACGTACCGAACCTCGACTCTTCCCGGAACTCCTGGATGTGCTCGATGACGCTGAGAAACGTCTGCTGAACAACCTCTTCCGCATCGTGCTGGCGGCCAACGATCCGCATGGCAAGGGTCAGCATCCGCCGCTCGTACTTCTGCACGAGCGACTCGAAGGCCTCGTAGTCGCCCGACCGGGCACGTACCACCAGCGGTAGGTCTTCATCGCCAGATTTCGTCATCCGTTCCTGATCCGCATTGTGAGAATGGCAGTCCCCTTTTTCATCAGCCCAGCCGCAAACCGGGTATTCTATCGCGACGACCCTTGCCATGCAAAGAGCAACGGCACCCGTGATCGCTCCCACGTTTTGGGGGCGTGCGGGTGCCGTATGGCGTCGTGTTTTCTTTTAGGGCTGCGACGTGGCCGCTGGTCCTGTGTTCCAGTGGCCAGGGGAGGTCCGGTCCTTGCGTCGGCCGATCAGGCTTCCGCCATGACGGTCTCCAACGCCTCGGTGCCTTCTTCGCCGAGCAGGTTGTCGATATCGAGCAGGATCAGCAGAGCGTCGTCGAGCTTCACCAGCCCGTTGAGATACTCGTTGCCGACGCTGGCCACCGTGGGCGGAGCAGGGGCAATCTGATCGCTCGAGATCCGCAGCACTTCGTCGACTCCGTCGACGATGATGCCGACCGTCTTGTTGCCGACGTTGACGACCATGATCCGGCTCTCGCTCGTCAAGTCCGACTCCGTCAGGCCGAATCGGGCCCGCAGGTCAATCACGGGAATCACCGTGCTTCGCAGGTTGATCAGACCCTTGACATAGTGAGGGGTCTGCGGGACCTGCGTAATGTCGCACATGAGAATGATCTCACGTACCTTGGTGATTTCGATGCCATAGACTTCATCGGCCAGGTGAAAGCTGACGAGCTGCATGGAACCGGTCGGTTCGGTCGTTGTGATATCGACACTGGCAACATCTTGGGCGACTGTGGACATGTTTCGGCCTCTCCTGGTTCGTCATAGAATGACTTGGTTCTTCGGCGTCGACGGTTCCCGGCAGGCCGGAAGCCGGTCGCGCCGGTGAGTCACTTGGTTTGAGCTGATTCGGCGTCCGCTTCTCCGGCGGGCAAACCATCCATCGGCATCATGCACCTGTCTTTCTGACCAAAGCTCATAGAAACCTAGGTCGTGGATTCGGGGCCGGCAACAACCACGATGGACATTTCCCCAAATCGCAGTTTCCCGTTGCTTTGCCGAACCGTCGGCGCACAGAGAATCCGCAAACTGCTCAGAACCGCCACCTTGGCGGCAATTGCGACAGGCGGCAGGTCCGGCCGCTGCGAGTCCCGGCAGCATCTCTCTTTCCCCGGAGTGTACGGCAGACTAACATGACGGTTTTCTCGATTCCGCCGGTTGTTCTGTCTTCTCTCTGCACGCGTGGGCACGATCAGAGTCCGGAGGTCTGACAAATGGATCGCCTTGTGAGCTTTGCGGGACTGTTGGTGATGATGGCCCTGGCCTGGCTTCTCTCAGAGAACCGCCGGCGCATGAACTTCCGGCTCATCGTCTCGGGCGTTGTTCTGCAGTTGCTCCTCGGACTGCTCTTCCTCAAGACCCGCTTCGGTGAGAAGGCCTTCGAATGGGCCAAGGTCTTCGTGAGCAACATCGTGAGTTTCTCGGACGAAGGCGCCCGATTCGTGTTCGGCGACGGTTTCCGGGAGCACTATGTGGCGTTCTCCGTATTGCCGACGATCATCTTCGTTTCCTCGGCGACCGCAATTCTGTTTCATCTCGGAATCCTGCAATCGGTTGTAAAACTCATGGCACGGGTGATGGTCTGGGTGATGGATGTATCCGGAGCAGAGTCCCTGGCGGCTTCCGCCAACGTCTACATCGGCATGACCGAGTCGCCGCTGGTTATTCGTCCTTACCTGGCATCGATGACGCGAAGCGAGATCATGGCCCTCATGACCGGCGGCATGGCCACGATCGCCGGAGGCGTGATGGCCGCCTACGTCGGCCTGGGCGTCGAAGCCGGGCACCTCCTGGTCGCCTCGCTCATGTCGGCCCCCGCCTCGCTGGTGATTGCCAAGATCATGGTGCCCGAGACGGAAGAATCCATGACCAAGGGAATTGTCCGGATTGAAGTCCCCAAGGAAGACGCCAACATCCTCGATGCGGCATGCCGCGGTGCGTCGACCGGACTGCAACTGGCCCTGAACGTGGGCGCCATGCTGATCGCCTTCATCGCCCTGATCCATTGCCTCAACTGGATGCTCACTCCAACTGCCCGCCTCTTCGGCGAACCGCTCACCTTGGAAATGCTGCTCGGTTGGATCTGCGCGCCGCTGGCATGGGTCATGGGCGTTCCCTGGCAGGATGCTCCCACGGTCGGCGCCCTCCTGGGCACGAAGACCGTGTTCAACGAGTTCCTCGCCTACGAGAAGCTGACGGAAATCCGCGACACGCTCTCGCCCCGTTCCTTCGTGATCGCGACCTACGCACTCTGCGGCTTCGCCAACTTCGGATCGATTGCCATCCAGATCGGCGGAGTCGCGTCCCTGGTCCCCGAGCGCCGGCGCGATTTCGCCAAGTACGGATTCCGCGCACTCATCGGCGGCACCCTGGCCGCCTACATGACCGCAACCATCGCCGGCATGCTCATTTCCACATGACCGGCTACCAAGCGTCCTGCTTGCCATCCCGGCGGCGAGCGCGTACCCTATCGGGATGAACGAGACGATCCTCCAATTCGGCACAGGCCGATTCCTCCGCTGTTTCATCGGGATCTTCGCCCAGGAACTCAACGACGGGCCGAACCCGATCGGCCCCATCGTTGCGGTTCAATCGACGGGCGCCGATCGGGCGGAGCAGATCAACGCCCGCGACGGACTCCTGCGGGGCGCCATCCGGGGGCTGGTCGAGGGCCGGCCCGTCGATCGGATTGTGGAGATCCGCAGCATCGCCCGGGCGATAGCCGCACGGCAGCAGTGGGACGCGCTACTCGACGTGGCCCGCTCGGCGTCGCTTCGCTATGTCGTGTCGAACACGACGGAAGCCGGATTGTCGCTGGCCCCGGAGGACGCGACGCCAAGCGGGATACCAGTGTCTTATCCGGCCAAATTGCTGGCCGTCCTTGCCTCGCGTCACGAATCGGGCCTCGAAGGCGTAACGGTCCTCCCCTGCGAACTTGTCGAGCGAAACGCCGAGCGTCTCCGCGACCTGGTCCTGGAGCAGGCCGCGATCTGGCGAGTCGGCGCCGATCTGGTCGAATGGCTTCGGGACGGCTGCTCCTGGCACAGCACGCTGGTCGATCGCATCGTGGCGGCACCGCCTCAAGGCGACGAGGCGGCCCAGGGCGATCCGCTGTTCGCCGTGGCCGAACCGTTCGCCGCCTGGGTGATTGAGGGCGTATCGGGCGAGCAACCGCTGGCGAGCCACCCTGCCATTGAATTCGTGGATCGCCTCGAACCCTACCACTTGCGAAAAGTGCGAATCCTCAACGGGGCCCACACGGCCCTGGTCGCCAAGGCCTTGCCCATGAACATCCAAACCGTGCGTCAAGCCGTCGAGGATTCGAGAATCCGGCCTTGGCTCGAAGAACTGCTGTTTGAAGAGATCGTGCCCACCATCGCCGATCGCGTCAAGGATCCCGAGTCCTTCGCTCGGAGTGTCCTCGAACGATTCGCCAACCCGTTCCTCGAACACCGCCTGGCCGACATCGCGCTCCATCACGAAACCAAGCTGGAAACGCGTCTGCGGCCGACGTTTGGCGAGTTCCACATCGCCTTCGGACGCAAGCCGAAGATTCTGGGGGAGATCTTGGGTGGGGATTGAAGGTCCGACGTCAACCCCACCGCTGAACTCTCCATCCCTTACGCCGTCGAACCGATCCGTTGATTCGGCGTCAGCAGTCGGGCTGATGATGCGAGTCACTCAAAGCGGCTTCCGGATACTGGAGATGCAGCGTCGCGAGGCGTCCACCTTCGACGTCCTCCAAACGAAGTGTCGCGGTTGCCCGGTACAGCCGACCGACGATCGAGAACGTCGCCACGTCGTCTCCTGACTTCTTCCCGAAACGCCGGTCGAGTTCCACCAGAAATTGGCAGAGGGCGGTCCCGCAGTGGCTGCAACGGCGGTGCGCTTTCAGCAGAAGCGTGCTTGCTGCAAGGACAAAGAAGCCGACGACGAGTGCACCGGCCGGGTTGAACGGCGACAAGACAAGGCTGACGATCCCCACGATTCCAGCGGCCAAAGCGATCAGGCTGATCCCGGCAAGTGCCCACACGGGAAGGAATCGCGGGAATCTTCTCCAAGTGGTTTCTCGCGGCGTGGGATCGAAGATGTCGCTCCCCGCCACTCGCGAAAGTGCCTTTTCGAAGTACGCTCGTGGAGCGCTCCACTGCTGCCGGGGCTTCTCCGACTCGAAGATGACCCTGGCGACCTTCTCCTTCTCATCCTCCTCGACGACCACTTCGGCATCTGCCGCACAATCGTCCACTTCGATTCGGAAACGTGCCCGGGCGTCGGCACTGTCCTTGCTTGATGTTCGGTAGATCTCCCTCAGGATCAGGAACATGCCGGAACCCAATTGTCTGGGGGGAGGCAGCCGCAAGAAGCACAACAGTGCCTGTAGAATCGATCGAGGATGCTCGGCGCGACGAGCAGGCAGATCATCAGCACGGCGAGGACGTGAGGCAACCATGCCCGAAAGCCGGGGCAACGGCGGAGCATTGTGCGATTCCTCCTTTTGGCGATAGACCACTGGTGGCGTGAGCATCGTCCCTCCGAGTCCAAGAGTGCTCCGACGAATTCAAGACCGCGAAACACTCCTATAGCATGTATACACCACACAACACACTTAACATGTGTCGCGCAGCCTCCTTATGTAGTGTCGGGATGAGCGAGAAGTGTCGCTTTTTGTGGCCGTTTCCTGCCTGCCTCGGAACCTGCGTGCTCAGTCTGAGTTGATTCACCGGGCGCGCGGATTTGAGAAGGAGAATCGGGCAGGGGAATTCTGGGGCAAGGGAATTGGGGATGGTCTGGGCATCTGCAATCAACGTCCAAATCGGCTCGAGTCCCAGGACTTTTTGAACGCGTTTGGGGGTTGCGGTTGGGTGGATGTTGAACGATGGGCTGGCGTGTAAGTAGTTTCATGGGCGTGTCTTCTGACGGGAGGTGCGAACGCAAGTGTAATTACGTCCATCGGGGGGCGTTCAGAAAGTCGGCAGGGGCCGGCATCTACACCGGTGGTGGGCGTTTTGCGGGTCGGGATTTGCAGTGGGGCCGACGTCGAACGGGGCCGGCGGTTTCTTTCGGCGGTCATGATCGGGGCTCCGGGCTTGGAGTGAGGGAGCGCGCGAAATGCACGAAGGACACGAAACGGGTGCGTGGTGGGAGGAAGGTATTGGACAAGGGAATAAACGACAAGGGAATTGCCAAAGAGCGGGCGTTGGTACGGAGTTGCGGATACGTGTACAGCAGTATACATATCTCGCGGAGAAAGTCAATACAAGAATTGAACACTTGGGCGGATTTCTTTGAGTCGACTGCCGGACGATCGGTTGTGGGACTCGGCGGCCGGGGATGCAAGGTGTTTTGCACTGGATGGGGTTTTGCGCCGCCTTTGAGTTTGTTGCAGAACGGTTCGGGTGCGGGGCGTGGTCGGAAGTGGCGTTGTCGGATGTGGTTACACCCATGCCGGCGAGCGCAAGCTCGCGTGGTCTGGCGGGGGGTGTGTTGCATTAATCGGTTGTGAGCCCCCTGTTGGACGGTGGGTGGGACAAGGATGGAACGGGTTTGGGTTGCGGACTTGAGTGGGGAAAGCGAGTCAGGGGATGGCGCTGCAGCACGTGATGGGGTGGACTATCTATCGTCACTCGGCACCGCTTGGCAAGCGAGCAGTGGCACACGATGAATGGTTCACACGATTACGCAGGGCCATCGGTTCTCACACTGCCGAGGCTCTCCCAGTGTGTCAATATCGCTTCGTGTTCCCGGAATTAGCCCAAGGTACGGCAGAACGCCACCATATTCACCCATGGTGTGCAACCGAGCTTCTTCGGCTTTGCCGAAGGTGGCCATCACGGATGACTCGAGGAGCAGCAATTGACGCCGCCGTTTGTGACCGCTGGTCTTGACAACACCGACTTTATCGAGTTTGCTTGGAGTGGCTTCGAGATTACCGGCCTGGGTATGCTTCCCCTGTCGCCCACGGTGCACACCCTGGCTGTGATCTCTCACCGCCTGGCAATGTACGCCGTCTGGTCGAAGGGTTACGACAAGATCAATATCATCAGCCATAGTTGGGGGACGACGATCACTTTCGATGTCCTCTCTTATACGTCCGTGGCCGTTGACGATTGGGTCACTGAGGTGGCTCCAGTTTGACAGACACTCCAAGTGCTTGGGTTATGGGTGAGGCAACGTCTCCTGTCAGTTCAGAGTACCGGTGCCTCTTCTCTTCTGTTCCTTTAATGTGGAAGTATCACCAGC